>CAZVTM010000007.1:0-63381 GCA_964630205.1 uncultured Helicobacter sp.
CTCGGCATCGATAGATGAGATACCGCAAAATATATTTGACCAGCTAAGTGAAAACGACGGTATTTTAGTCTCTCCGATAGTTCGAGGCAATAAACAAATAATCACCAAATATCGAAAAAACAGATATATGATAGTCAAAGAAGATGTAGAAGAGTGCCTTTTTGTTCCGATTCAAAGAGGCGTTAGCAAAATAAACTAATGGCTGTGTCTACGTCACAAAACCGTCAAAAAATATTTGTAACATCAACATATCAAGATTTTTAGATATGAGGGGTTATCGTTATGGTTAAGAAAAAAGTTTTGTTCGTCTGTATCCATAATAGTGCCAGAAGCCAAATGGCGGAGACGTTTTTGAATGAACTTGGCGGTGATATTTTTGAGGCACAAAGCGCCGGTTTTGAACCAGGGAAAATAAATCCGATAGTCGTTGAGGCAATGGCTGAAGTTGGGCATGACATATCAAAAAATAAAACCGATTCCGTGTTTGAGTTTTTTAAAGAAGGGAAAAGGTTTAACTATGTTATTACGGTGTGCGATGAAGGGGCTGCGCAAAGATGTCCATTGTTTCCAGGTATAACACAAAGAATCAACTGGAGCTTTGAAGATCCTAGCGGTTTTGAAGGCACCCATGATGAAAAACTGGCTAAAACAAGAGCTATAAGAGATGCCATAAGGGGCAAAGTAGAAGAATTTCTAAACGGTGTGAAAAATAAAGAGATAATAGAAAACATGCCGAAGGGGTAAGATGGAGTATTTTTTGAAATGTATAGGTGCCGCGAATGATGAAACTAGGGTTAAAATTTTGAAGTTCCTAATTATTCACGGCAAAAGCTGCGTATGCGAACTGGAGAGCTCGCTACAAATGATACAGTCCAGGCTATCTCGCCACTTAAAAATACTCAAAGACGGCGGTTTTTTGGATGTCGAGAGAGTTGGTAGCTATGCCTATTATTACCTTGCGCCGAAAGCCCAAATAAATAAAAAAATTCTAGAAGAAATAAAAAACATGGATATCTATATTGATAAAAAACTTGATATTTGCGCTAGCTAGGAATATATTGTGATTCTTGCGATTTTGATATTTTTATTTACTATGGCGCTTGTGATATTTCAGCCCAAAGGGCTAAAAATAGGGACATCGGCTGTGATAGGGGCTGCACTTGCTTATGTGCTCGGCGCCGTAGATTTTGGAGATATGATAGAGGTGAGCTCTATAGTTTGGGATGCGACGCTTAGTTTTATAGGTATTATTATTCTCTCTATGGTATTGGATGAAATAGGATTTTTCGAGTGGTGTGCTATCAAAATGGCAAAATTATCAAAGGGCGACGGGCAAAAAATGTTCGTCTATTCTTTGCTACTTGGGGCTTTTGTGAGCGCTCTTTTTGCCAATGACGGTGCAGCCCTTATCCTTACGCCGATACTGCTTTCAAAAATGAGACTTTTGCAGCTAAACGTCAAAACTATAGTTGCCTTCCTTTTGGCGGGCGGTTTTATATCCGATAGCGCGTCTTTGCCTTTTGTATTTTCCAATCTAACCAACATAGTTACGGCGGGCTATTTTGAAATAGGATTTGCGGACTATATGTTGAATATGGCCATACCTTTCTTTGTAAGCGTATCTATTTCAATTTTTGTACTTTGGATTGTGCTAAGGCGTGATATCCCGAAGACGGTTGATATAACACTCCTAAAAGAGCCCGACTCCGTTCTAAAAGATAAATCGCTTTTTTATTTTAGCTGGCTTTTTTTGGCTTTGCTACTTTGCGGTTATTTTTTGGGCGATGCCTTGCATTTACCTATCTCTGTTTTTGCCCTTGGCGGCGCAATTATATTTTTACTAATAGCTTCGCAGAGAAAAGCCGCAAAGTTTTACTTAACGATCAAGACAGCCCCGTGGCAAGTAGTTTGGTTTAGTATAGGGCTTTACGTAGTTGTGTATGGGCTCAAAAATGCAGGACTTACTGACGAGATATCGTTTGCGGTTGGGGAGCTTGTTAAGCTTGGAGAGCCGATTGCGGTCATAGGAGTAGGATTTTTGGCCGCGGTACTTAGCGCATTTATGAATAATATGCCTACGGTTATGGTGATGGATATAGCCTTAAAGCCGCATGCAAACGAGCTACTAGCGTATGCAAATATTATAGGGTGCAACTTGGGTCCAAAAATGACACCTTTTGGCTCTCTGGCTACACTTTTATGGTTGCATGTATTGGATAAAAAAGGTATTAAGATAGGCTTTACGGAGTACTCAAAATTTGGTGTTTTGGTAACTCCGCCGATACTTTTGGTTGTTTTGCTCTCGCTTTTGGGCTGAAAGGATTAAACCCTAAAGCCCTTCATTTGTCTGTCTAGATCATCGGATGCTCTTGCGAGCTCTTTTGCTATCCCTATCAGCTCGTCGGATATATTTTGGTTTTGGATAGCAACCGTCATTGTGTCGTTCATCTTTGTGATAAGCGTTTTTGTCATATAGCTTATTTCTACGGCTGCCTGAGAGGCTTTTTTGCTTGTCTCTATAGTTGTCAGTATTTTTTGCTGTGTTTCATCGGCTATTTCTTTGACATCCAAGGCGTCGCTGGATAGATTTTTGATGTTCTCGGCATTTTTATTCATGTTTTCGCTTACATCGCCTACGCTTTGAACAACCACGCTGATTGTTGCGTCGATTTCTGTAAGGCTTTTTTGTGTTCTCTCGGCTAGCTTTCTCACCTCATCGGCAACAACCGCAAATCCTCTGCCGTGCTCACCTGCTCTTGCCGCTTCTATAGCTGCATTTAGCGCTAGCAGGTTTGTTTGGTCGGCTATGTCTTTTATCATCTCTAAAACATCTTTGATTTTTAGAGTTTCGTTTGCAAGTGAATTAATCTTGCTACTCATGCCCATCTCTTCTTCGCTTGCCAAATAGATAGCATCTACAACTCTGTTTAGAGAAGAGCTCATTTGCGTCAATACCTCAAGATTAGCCTTCGTATCCTCAGTCGTTTGTATGGCTAGCTGCTCAGACAAATCTATCTCTTTTTCAACCTTTGTTACAAGGTCTTTTGACTCTTGAACCATCTTTGTTTGCAGGTGGGCTGATTTGGATATTTCGTTTGCAATTGTCAGTGTTTTTTCGCTGATTGTTTTTGTCTCGGATGCTGTTTTGCCTACGCCTATGACCGTTGTTTGGATTTTCTCGATAAATTTATTTATATATCCGGTTACGCCGCCTATCTCATCGTCATTTTTGGCCTTCAGCCTCTTTGTCAGGTCACCTTCCCCTTCTGCCAAATCCTTTGTCGTATCGGTCAGAATTTGAAGCGGCGTAAACAATGTGTTTTTAAAGAAGAACAACACCCCGATTAATGCAAAAATAGATGCTACTATCATTGCTGCAGTTATTATATAGCCCGCTTTAGCTATATCGTTATCAGACTCTTCGAGTGAAATTTTCAAATCCATAACGCCGAGAACATCGCCTTCTTTTGACGTTACGTGACAGCTTAAGCAGTCTTTTTCTGCAAGAAGCGGCTTGATTAGTCTTACTTGGTGCTTGCCTTCGGTTATCTCTATGAGTTTGGTTTCTTTTGTCTCAAATGTTTTTAGAATATCGGGATCTTTTGTGGTCTCTGCCTGCAGACCAAAGGCTTCTATTACCTGTTTTGATTTAGATATGGCGAGGGCGTCGATACCAGGTATCTTTTTTGCCCTAGCTAGAGTCTCTTCCACCACTTTAGGGTCACCTGTTGACATGCTGGTCCGGAGTGTTTGGAATATAGATTCACTTAGCATTTGTAGTGATTTTTGAGATGTTTTATTGGCAAGGTCTCGCGAGTTGGCGCTCATAAAAAGTACTATTCCTATGCCGCCTATTATGAGGCCGACAATCATTGCGCTAATAATTTTTGAGTGAATCGTTTTTAGCATCCGTAAATTCCTTGTCAAACTTATTTTGAATTTATCTTTTTATTTTAACTTGTATTTGTGATATTTGTGACATATTTGTCTTAAAAAGCACAATTTTTACAATTTTATTTTCTAAGCGCCACCAATACATCTTCAATTACATCGTCCAAATTGCCGTCAAGTATCTCAAAAACATTTGAGTATGCCTGTTCACTCCTCGTGTCTTTGACCTGTTGATATGGTGCGAGTACATAGCTCCTTATCTGGCTCCCCCAGCCTATGTTGCTTTTTTCTACTCCGGCGAGTTCCGCTTCTCGCTTCTCCAATTCAAGCTCGTAAAGTCTTGATTTGAGCATTTTGAATGCTTTGTCTTTGTTTTTATGCTGGCTTCTGTCGTTTTGACACTGGACGACTATATTCGTCGGTATATGCGTGATTCTGACCGCCGAATCGGTCTTGTTGACATGCTGACCGCCTGCGCCGGAGGCTCTGTAGTAGTCTATTCGGATGTCTTTTTCGTCAATGTCTATCTCTATGTCGTCGTCAATTTCCGGAGATACGAGTACGGAGCTAAAGGATGTGTGTCGTCTAGCATTTGAATCGTAAGGTGATATACGGACAAGTCTGTGTATTCCGTTTTCGGCCTTGAGATATCCATATGCGTTTTCGCCGCTTATTAGCACCGTAGCGTCTTTAATGCCAGCTTCCTCACCCTCTTGATAGTCCATAATTTCAGCTTTAAACCCTTTTCGCTCAGCCCACCTTATGTACATACGATATAGCATTGATGCCCAGTCGTTTGATTCTGTGCCGCCTGCGCCTGGGTGGATAGAAACGATTGCGTTACGGCCGTCGTTTTCACCGCTTAGCATTACCTCGATTTCCATTTTTTTGATTTTCCGCTCAAGCTCAGGCGCTTCAGCAAAAAGCATCTCCACTGTATCGTTGTCATTTTCTGAATTTGCTATTTCAAAAAGCTCTTTTGAGTCGGTCAGAGAGTCTCTTACGTTTTGGTATTTTGTGAATAATGAGCTTAGTTTTGATTTTTGTTTTTGTACTTCCGATGCTTTTGCGGCATCCAGCCAAAAAGACTCTTCTTGTTCGGCTACTTCTATCTCTTTTAATTTTGCGGCTATTTCGTCGGGTTTTATTAGGGCCGCTATATTTGAGAGTTTTGAATCTAGTGTTTTAATGAGTTCGGAGTATTCGTATGCGTCCAAGATTTCCTCTTTATTATTGTATAATTTTTATTCAGATTAACCGCTCATTATAGAGGAACAAGGCTTTAAATTGAAAATTTTTAAGAGCGCAAAAGAATTTAAAAACTACACAAAAAACCTACAAGGAACTATAGGTTTTATTCCTACCATGGGCGCTTTGCACGACGGTCATATGTCGCTTGTCAGGCAAGCAAAAAGTGAAAACGACTTTTGCGTCGTATCCATCTTTGTCAATCCCACACAGTTTCTGGCGGGCGAAGACCTCTCTAAATATCCAAGACGGATAGAGGCGGATATGAAGCTATGCGAGCTTGCCGGCGTGGACGCTCTATTTTTGCCGACCGAGAACGAGATGTATGAAGATGATGAGCCGAGCATTAAAGCTCCTAAAAATACGGGGTATATACTCGAAGGATTTGTGCGACCGGGGCACTTTGACGGTGTATTAACGGTTGTGATGAAGCTGCTCAATCTCTCCTCTGCTTCAAGGGCGTATTTTGGGCAAAAAGATGCGCAACAACTGATTCTTATCAAGCAGATGGCGGATAGATATTTTATGGATGTCGAGATAGTAGAGTGTCCCATAGTCAGGGAAAAAGAGGGGCTGGCAATGAGCAGTCGCAATGTCTATCTTGATGAGACTCAAAAAAAAGCCTCTCTTGCCATCTCAAAATCTCTGTTTGCAGCAGGAGCCGCTGTTGGTGCAGGCGAGCTGGACACCGCAAAAATAGAGGCAAAGATGAGAGAAGAGCTAAAAGAGCTTGATGTCGAATACATAGCCTTTTGCGATAGAAACTTGAAAAAACAAGAGAAAATTGAGCTCAAAAACTCGATAGTGCTAGTGGCGGCAAAGGTCGGCACGACAAGACTTATAGATAATATTTGGATTTAAAATGAAAAAGAAAAAACTTTTTATGGTGAGCCTAGGATGCTCCAAAAACCAGGTCGATAGCGAGGTAATGCTAGGGAGACTCAAAAATTATGAGATGACAAGCGACTCCGGCGAAGCTGACGCCATTATCGTCAACACCTGCGGTTTTATCGACGCCGCCAAACAGGAGAGCATCAATACTGTACTCTCTCTTCACGGCGGACGAAAAGAGGGTTCAAAACTCGTGATGGCGGGGTGTCTCTCCGAGAGATACAAAGACGAGCTTCAAAAAGAGCTTAGCGAGGTGGATATTTTCACCGGCGTTGCCGACTACGCAAAGATAGACGAGCTAATAGAGGGCAAAAAAAGTGAATTTACTGAAGGGACTTTCCTTATCGACGAAGAGGAGAGGGTGGTAATCAACTCAAACTACCACGCCTACATCAAAGTGGCGGAGGGGTGCAACCAGACTTGCAGTTTCTGCGCCATCCCTTCATTCAAAGGCAAACTTTTCTCACGTTCGCAGGAGTCGATACTAAAAGAGATAGCTTCGCTAAATAAAAAAGGGTATTTCGATTTTAGCCTTATTGCGCAAGATAGCTCTTCGTATATGAGAGATAAGGGCGAAAAGGACGGTCTTGCAAGCCTAATCGAAAAGATAGATGCTCTTGATGGTGATTTTTACGCAAGGATCCTCTATCTCTATCCGTCCACGACTGACGAGAAGCTGATAGAGACGATAGCGAACGCCAAAAAATTCGTAAACTACTTTGATATGCCGGTGCAACACATCTCGGATAGAATGCTGCGCCTCATGAAAAGAGGGGCGGGCAAAGAAAAGAGTGTCAAACTATTAGAGATGATGAGAGCCGTACCGAATAGCTTCGTGCGGACATCTGTGATAGTGGGACACCCGGGCGAGTCTGATGAGGATTTTACCGAAATGCTCTCATTTATCGATGAGTTTGATTTTGACGCCGTAACAGTGTTTGAGTACTCTGACGAAGAGGGTACGGGGGCGTATGAGATGGCGGACAAGGTGGACAAAAAAACAGTTTCCAAAAGGCTAACCTCAATCAAAAAAGCAGTAGCCAAAAAGACGGCAAAAAAGGCAAAAGCGGCAATCGGAAGTAGTTTTGAGGCGGTGTTTGAGGGTGTGAGCGACGAGCATGAGTATCTATTTAGAGCCAAAAAGAAAATCTGGGCGCCTGAAATAGACGGCGAAATACTGGTAAACGAGAGCGAAGTGGAAAATCCGCAAATCGGCAGGCTATATAAAATGACCGCTACGAGTGCGGCAAAGGATAAGATAATTGCAAGAATCGACGGCGTTGCTTGATGGCGTCTCGCTTGAGGCGCTAAAAGGCAAAAAGAATCTGCTTGCGTTTTCCGGCGGTGTGGACTCTACGGCTCTCTTTTTTTTGCTTATGGAGGCGGATATAGAGTTTGACATTGCAATAGTCAATTACAACACGAGAGCCTCCTCAAAAGACGAAGAGGAGTATGCAAAAGAGCTTGCAGATATATACGGTAAAAAATGCTTCACCTTGTCAGTAAGTCCGCCTGAAAAAAACTTTGAAGCTGAAGCTAGACGGATAAGATATGGGTTTTTTGAAAAGATAATCACAGAACATAGCTACCACAACCTCGTGACGGCACATCAGCTAAACGACCGTTTGGAGTGGTTTTTGATGAGGCTTGCCAAGGGGGCCGGCATAAGAGAGCTTATCGGCGGCACAAGCGTGCAAAAAAAGAGCGGATATGTCATCGTAAAGCCGCTTTTTAAAACCTCGAGAGAGGCTATCTACGACTATCTCAAATCCTCAAATAAAAAATATTTTGAAGACTCCAGCAACGAAGACACAAAATATGAACGCAATGCCATGAGGGCTGAGTTTGCAACTCCTTTTATACAAAAATACGAAAATGGAGTAAGACGTAGTTTTGATATTCTTGAATCACAGGCTTCTCTTTTTGTGCAGAAGTTTTTTGAGCAGGATTCGCTTATCGTTTTTTGCTCAAGCGGGGATGTGGTGGATGGCACCAATATAGCACTGGCATTAAAAAAATTGGGATACTTGATTTCTGGGCAACAAAGAGCTGAGATTTTAAAAAATTATGATGCCGTTGTAGGCGGAAATTTTGCGGTATCAAAAAACAAAAAAGGGCTCATCTTTGTTTCACCATTTGCCAAGGTGGATATGGATGAAAAATTTAAAGATACGTGCAGAAGGCTTGATATACCTCCCAAAAATAGAGGATATTTATTTGCTAGTGGGATTGATGTCCGCTCTCTTGCGGTTTTGCTTGAGGGTTCGTTTTCTGCTCTTTAGCCTCTTTTGGGGTGTCCATATAGTAAACCCTTAGGGCAAAATTTGATATCAAACCGTCGTCATTTCCAGCCATAACAAGGGGAGTCTGCACTTTAACCACAGCGTTCTCTTCGCTTATAGACTTTAAAAAACCAAATATTTCTTTTGGCGTCTTAAAGGTTGAAGTTACATTGTAATCTTCATAAAAAAAACCGCCTTCTTTTTGAAGGGCACCGATTTTTTTAATATCAGTTTTTGCAAAATGATTTTTGGCAACCTGCAATAGTGATGTTTCGTCTGTTTTTCTGCCGAGTGCGGCTATTATTTTTGAGTTTGCCGCTTTAAGATTTTGAAGTTTGGCAATCTCTTCATCATGCCTCTCTTTCGCTTTTAAATATAGCGAATACTCAATCTTGTATATATCGTTTTGTTTTTTGTAATCCCGTATTGATGGAACTAGCATTGTTGTGAGCGATATCACGCATATTGCAGTGAATATCAACAAAAACGTTAAGGCTTTAGTGAGGTCGAATTTTTTAGTGTCTGTCATTTTCAACCTTTTCGCTTTCAAGTTTATTTACAGATATAAACTTCATACCGCCGTCGTAGTTTCTTTTGAAAGATGTTTCACTTGTCGTAAATATAGACTTTAGAGCCGGCGTTAGATGAAGATTGTAAAGCTCTTTTGACGGAGTATTTCCGTACAGTACCATACAGTCATGCGAAACTTCTATTTTTGTGAGCGTCACCTGATCCGGAATAATCGCAAATAGGTTTGCTATATTATCCTTGAGTAATGTGTTGGATGTTTTAATCTCTATTGCAAACGCCAGTTCTTGTTTTAGCGTTTCATGGTTTGACTTTAGCCTGACGGCTTCCGCACTTAAAAATTTTCTATCCAGAGTGGCTTTTTTCGTTTTTTCTTTGGTGTTTGCTATTTCAAATTCCAATGCACCGTAAAGTGACATCAAAATGGAAGTAGATATAAATATAAATAAAAGCCAGAATTTTGTATCTCTTTTGAGAATGCTTTTTGGTCTTGGCTTGATAAAGCTTGTTTTGGTTCTAAATAGTGCCATTAAAATAGCACCTCTTCAACTGCTAGACCGGCTACTATGCTGCACAGTTCAATTTTTTTATGGGTAACCGGTAACATTAGTTCGTTTTCTAATAAATTTTTGATGTCTGGTGAGTCAAAATAAGGGTCGGCTATAGATATTTTCTCTATAAAAGCCGATTCGTATATATCGCTTTTATAAAATTGTGTCATTGCATTTTTGACAAACTCCAAAATATGCAAATCGCTACCAAGAGATTCGATACTCGCCGTTGCGCTACCGCTATTATCATCCATCATTGACTCGAATTCCAACTCGCCGCCGTCTTTTAGCTCTAACACTATATCGTCAAGGTCAACCAGTATATCCTCGTCAAGCCCCTCTTCGCCGAATATTTTATCCTCTTTTTTATCCTCTTCGCTCTCTTCTTGCATTTCGCTTTTGAGTATTGTATAGCCGCTAAAAAGCAGTTTATCTTTCGTTAGCACCGCTATCGTTGCGGATGTTTTTTGTCTTAGAAGGCATAGCGTTGCCGTATTGTCAAGCTCGTCGTTAAAAAATCGCTTCAAAACCACTAAGGAAGAAAATAAAAAATCAAGCCCACCAAGCTCTTCATACTCTTTTTTTGTATTTTCTATGTCGTAGTTACTTGCGAAAATGGACCAACTTTTGTCTATGCAGATAACGCTTGCGTTTGTGGTATCTACCTCATATTTTTGAAAGTTTTTTTTGTCACACCCAGGGACCCCGCCTTGGTTGATAGAGTTTATTAGTGACGATGAGTAGACGATTTTGTATTTGTTGTATTTGTGGGCTATAAATTCATATAAAAGTTTTGAAGACTCTCTCGTATCTAACGAAAACCTCTTGCTTTCAGACGATATTTCATTTTTGTTCTTGTAGACTTTTACGCATACGTCACAACTATCGCCGTCTTTTATTATCGAGATATATGCCGTATTTACAAATTTTTTGATTAGTCCGCCAAACACCGCTTACTCTTTACACATGGGGTGAGCGTCAAGATATGAAAATAGCTTTTTGTTCATACTTAGTTTAGTGTATATCTGTGTTGTCGTCACTTCTTTGTGCCCAAGCAGCTCAGATACATCCACTATTCTTGCTCCCTTGTTAATTAAATCTGAGGCAAAAGAGTGTCTCAGCTGATGCGGTGTAGCCTTGACTCCGACTCTCTCAAAAATTTTAGTTAACTTATATCTTAGACAATTTTGGCTTAACGGCTGAGCTTTATCTTCAAAAACAAACGTCTTATTTTTTGTAGCCTCTAGATGTTTGGTTAATATCTCTCTCACCTCTGGCAACAGCGGTATCATTCTGTCTTTGCCGCCCTTGCCGCTCACTACTTTGACCCATTCCATGCTTATATCAGATATTTTCATATGCTCAAGCTCCGAGATACGAAGCCCCAAAGAGTAGAGCATGACGACAAGGAGCTTCTCATCGGTGGATATGCAGCCGTTCAGTGCTTTTTGTATTAGCTCTCGGTGTATCGGTTTTGGAAGGCTTTTTGGGGTTTTGATTTGCTCGTCGCCCCTCGTGATTATTTTTGCCCCCATGGAGCGTTTATACTCAAAAAAAGAGCGCAGAACAGATATTTTTTTGGCTATTGTTTTTTTGGCGAGTTTTGAGATCGCAACACGGTATGCCATGATATCGTATACGGTTTTGTCTTTTTCGTCATATATCTCTATCTTTTCAGCCGCCTCAAACAACACTTTCTCATATGTAGTTACAGTAGCGCCGCTGTATTTTCTGATATCTCTCAAAAAACCTAAAAAATCTTTTATCTCGTCACTTGACAGCATCTATTAGCATCTGCCCTTTTATAAACTCTTTTGCCTCTTCGCTATTCATCTGCGAAATGTCAAGTACTTTATCGGCAAAAAAGGTTATTTTTGAAAAGGGTTTTGGGACGACAAATTTGTCCCAGCTTTTTAGTTGCCAAAAATCAGTTGCTTGGTAGTTGAAAAGCACTATTTTGGAGTTTGTTTTTTGTGCTAGGGCCACTATGCCGTCAGCCACGGAGTGTCTAGGACCTCTGGGGCCATCGGGTGTTATCGCTATATCTTCGCCGTCTTTCAACGTTTTTATCGCCTCTATGAGCACCCTTGCACCACCTTTTGAGCTTGAGCCTCGCACCGTAGAAAAGCCAAAAAACGAAATGATACGGGCTATTATCTCGCCGTCGAAGTGTTCGCTTATCATGACCGATATTTTGTGGCGGCCCCTAAATTTTTTGTATAAAAACGGTTGCATGAGTAGCTCACCGTGCCAAAAAGCGACGATAAACGGCTCTTTTGGGTAGCTACCTGCTAGTTTAAACTCTTTTTTGCAGGTTAGATAGATAAGCCTGATGAGTAGATTTGCGATTGGTGGGAGCAAGAAAGCTACGATTTTTCTTTTTTGCTCTTTAGACAAGGGAGCCGCCTAATGCGTGTCTGCCGGCGCTTGTGATTTTGACCTCCACGATTTGCCCCATTAGCTCTTTTTCGCTCTCAAATTTTACGCCAAAATTCGCATCCGTCTTGCCAAAGTAGATATTGCCGTCCCTGCCCTCTACCAGCACTTTTTCGACTTTGCCGACCTGTCTTTTGTGTGCCTCTTCCTGTATTTTTAGCTGTGCGCTTTGGAGCATCATGAGTCTCATTTTTTTGATTTCATCGTCTATCTGATCCGGCATATCGGCGGCCTTTGTGAGCGGTCTAGGCGAATAGGCAAATGAAAACATCGCCTCAAAACCGACTTTGTGCAGCACATCCATTGTATCCATGAAATCCTCGTCGCTCTCACCGGGAAAGCCGACTATAACATCGGTACTGATGGTCGCCTCTGGGCACAGCTCTCTTATTTTTGCGGCTTTGGAGAGAAACCACTCCTTTGTATATCCCCGTCTCATATCTTTTAGCACTTTAGAGCTGCCTGCCTGAAGCGGGAAGTGCATATTTTTGCAGATTTTTGGATTTTTGGCGAACTCTTCAATGAACTCATCGTCTGCGTGGAGCGGGTGTGGAGAGGTAAACCTTATTCGCTCTATCCCCTCCACCTTGCTAACTTCCCTGAGCAATTTTGTGAAATTAATGGACTTATCTTTGAAGTTTTTGCCGTAATTATTGACGTTTTGCCCAAGCAGTATGAGCTCTTTTGCCCCTTTTGCGGCCGCTTTTGTCGCTTCGCTCACGATAAGCTCCATAGGTACCGACACTTCACCCCCTCTTGTGTGCGGCACTATGCAGTAGCTACACTCCTTATCACATCCAATGGAGATGTTGATGAGAGCCCTAAAGCCTTCACCCCTATATTCGCCAAACTGGTAAGATGTATCGTCATAGTCTATGTCTGTGGCTACAAAGCCGTTTGTATCTATGGCATTCTTTATTTTTGAGACGTTTCTGGCGCCGACTACGAAGCTAACGGCAGGCGCTTTTTTGATTATCTCGTCTCCGAGGTGACTTGCTGTACAGCCGCAAACGCCTATTTTTGCGCCCTCTTTTTTTATTTTTTTATATGCGCCTATTTCGCTAAATAGTTTTTGGACAGGTTTTTCTCGTACCGAACAGGTATTAATGATGATTAGGTCTGCTTCTTTTGGGGAGGTAGTGAGCGCGTAGTTATCTTTTTCGGTTAGTTCGGCGATGATATGCTCGGAATCCCGAACATTCATCGCACACCCCAACGTCTCTATGTAGAGGAGTTTTTGGGACATTAAATGATATGTACCTCGTACATATAATCTTGTTCATCAAGGCCGTATTTTACCTCTCTGAGGTATATGCTGGCGCTGATTTTTTCAACTTTTTCCACAAGGGCGATTAAGTCTTTGTGGGAGTTTGATTTGTCAAAATAGTATATGCAAGGTCTTTTTGCAGCGACCTCTTCTAATAATTTTTCTACTGTTATTGATTTTGGGTTAGAGTTTAAATCTTCCCTTGCGAGCTTAAGTTGCATCGTCATTTCCTTGAAATTCGTGTATAAAAACCGGGACGATTATATCCAAAAAATACTTAAAGCTTAATGTGATTTAAAGCTTGTTTTAAGTAATATTTTTGTCTTCAAAAAAACAAAAAATCCATGAAATTTTTTCTGTTTTTGTCAAAAAAAAGTAATCAAAAGGAAAGCTCTTTGGAAAAAATACTTGATATTGCAGACTCCATAGCGTATGAAAAAAGCATCAACCCAAAAGACGTAAAAGAGGCGATTAAGGTAGCCCTTATAAGAAGCGCTGCAAAAGTAATAGGCGAAGAGCTGATGTTTGACGTTGATTTTGACGACGACAAAAGAAAAACAAGACTCTATCAAAAAGTGATTATCGTGGCAGACGATGACCCAAGAGTAGAGGATGAGAGAAATTATATAGACGTTACAGAGGCAAAGACGATAGACGAGGGTCTGGATATCGGCGACGAGCTAAGATACGACATCAATATGGAAGATTACGGCAGAAACTTTGTGAATATCATGCACAGAGAGCTTGAGAACGAAATCCAAAAACTAATAGAAAACGAAATCTACAAAAAATACTCCAAAAAAGAGGGCAAGATTGTATCGGGTCAGGTGGTCCGTGTAGACACTGAAGGCAATACATATATCGAAATAGATGAAATTAGAGCCTTGATGCCTAGAAAAAACCGTATAAAAGGTGAAAATTTCAAAGTTGGAAATGTCGTAAAAGCGGTGCTTAAGACGATTAATACAAACTCAAAAAGAGGGATAGGGCTAGAGCTTACACGTACAAGCCCGAAATTTTTGGAAGAGTTGATGGCTCTTGAAGTGCCTGAAATAAGCGACGGTATCATAGAGATCAAAAAATGCGCAAGAATTCCGGGAGAGAGGGCAAAACTTGCACTTTTATCGAATAGCCCGAGAGTAGACCCGATAGGTACGGCGGTTGGCGTAAAAGGCGTGCGTATTAACGCCGTTTCAAAAGAGCTAAAAAACGAGAATATAGATGTTATCGAATACTCCGACGTGCCTGAGCTATTTGTTTCGAGAGCTATGAGCCCTGCGGCGGTCAAAAGTGTCGTTATTAAGGGTGAAAAAGCGATAGTTAGCGTCTTTGAAGGTCAAAAGTCAAAAGCAATCGGTAAATCAGGCATAAATATCAGACTTGCCTCCATGCTTACCGGATTTGAGATAGAGCTTATCGAAGAGGGTGGAACATTTGAAGGTGCCGAAGGGCAAAGCGAAGAGGCAAAAACAGTATCCTCAAAAGCGGCTCTTGAGGCATTGTTTAGTTAATTTTGCCTTTTGGCAAAAGGATTTAGCTTCATTACGGCGACATCTGCTAGGATGTTGCCAAGAAGCGTCAAAAACGCCCCTATCATCGTAACCCCCAAAATAACCGGATAATCCCTACTAATTACGCTTTGATAAAAGAAAAGCCCCATGCCGTTGATGGCAAATATGCTCTCAAGTATTACGCTACCGCCGATAATTCCGGGGAGTGATAGACCAAGCATCGTGACTATCGGATTTAGAAGATTTGGCAGTATGTAGAGCGTTACTAGTTTTGTCCGACTCACACCTCTTGAGAGCGCAAAAAATACATAATCGGACTTTAGTATCTCGACCGAGAGAGACCTAATATATAGCGCCAAAGAGCCAAAAGAGGTGATAACTATGACGGCTATGGGCAAAAACAGATGGTGTGACATATCGGCGTAATATCCTATTGCCCCCGCTTCTTCTCTGCTAACAGACGATACGCCCGATATCGGGAACCACCCAAGCGCCAAAGAAAAAAACATAATAAACAAAAGAGCTAAGTAAAACGATGGCATGGAAAAGCTGACAAGCGACGATGTGGTCACAACTTTGTCTGCTTGTTGCGATTGCTTCAAGGCGGCATAGATGCCAAGCCAAATCCCGAAAATAAATATAAAAAACATTGAGACGAGGTTGATGGCTAGCGTAATTGGAAGGCGGGAGAGTATCTCCTCTTTGACGCTTTTGCCGGTAGAAAAAGAGATGCCAAACTCCAAAGACGTCATACTTTTGACCCAGCCGATGTATTGTTCAACCGGCGGTTTGTCTAGCCCATACACCTCTTTTAGTGTTTTTATAGACTCCTCGGTGATATTTGGGTTTAACTCGCCTGCGGCAAGGAAATTGTTTGGCGCGGCTTTGACGGCGACGAAAGAGACGACGGAGATAAGCAGTAGCATCAAAAGCGCATACGCAATCTTTGACGCTAATGTTTTCATGCAAGTCGCCTAAAGAGATAGCGAGCGTATATGCCGATGCCCACTATTGCGAATATAGTAGCATATGAACCGGCCGAGCCGTAAAAAGATAGCTTGGATAGTGCCATCAGTACACCCCATCCGATAAGTGTGGAAAATATCCAAAAAGCGGCAAACTTCGCCTGCATAAAGCTTCTAGAGGCGACAGGGGTGTGATATCCAAGGATAATAATAAAAAATGGGGCAAAAAGCGGTAAGGATATGGCGCTAAAAAGGGCCGATTTGATTTTGTCTAGGCTTAGCCTTTGGTCTTTGAGGAGCCAAAGAGCTTTGATTGCGTCTATTATGTTTAGACCCTCTCCGCTTTGTGAGATATTATCCAGAATTTTTGGTTTGAAGCCCTCGAGCGTTTTTAGTTTACCCTCTGTTTTTCTGGCTATATGCGGCTCATTTTGTTCGTTTAGCGTCATTGTTTCGGCGTCTTTTAGCTCCCAGCCATCGTCTTCGAATACCGCCTCTTTAGCCTTGATTGAGTATTTGACGCTATTTCCATCGACGCCTATTATTTGTATATTCTTTGCGCTCCTTGAAAGAGGCTCTATCTCTTTGATGTAAATAAATTCATCCTTGTATCTAAAAAAAAGGTCCTCGGAGCGCTCTTTTGAGTCTTTTTTTTGCAATATCGCCTGAGCGTCGTCGTAGTAGTATCCAACCTTGGTAAAACCTAGCATTATGTAGAGTATCGCAACCGCAAGAGATATTAAGAAAAAAGGCTTCAAAGCCTCTTTTTTTGATACCCCGATACTCTCTATCGCCGTTAGTTCATTGCTTTTGACAAGATATAAAAAGCTCCAAAGTGCACCAAAAACAAGCGACAGGGCAAGTGTCACCTTTAGCGCTGCAAATGACTGATAGTAAAAATAAAGAACTATCAAATTGGCGGATGAGGGGATATTTTTTTGGTTTTGTAAAAAGTCTATCAGAAGAAAAAACAGTTCAAGTCCCAGCAAGGTAATCAAAAAATTTTTGGCGTATAGTTTTGCGAGATATGTTTTGATAAGACTCATCTATTCCGCCGTTTTTGGATTTTTGGTAAACTTGTTGCACACCGATGCTAAATCGCTTTTTGTAAGCTCTAGCGATGCCTGGGCCGCAACCTCTAATATCTCTTCAATTATAGCTGCTTTTTTTGCATCGTAAACCAACTTATATATAGCTTTTTGCTCTTTTGTAAAGTCGTTTAGACAGTAATCCGCTACTTGACCCTTGTGCTCTGGTTTGCCTATGCCGACCCTTGCTCTGTAGTAGTCTGCTCCGATGTGCTTGTCGATTGAACGAAGACCGTTGTGTCCAGCGTGCCCGCCGCCCTTTTTGAACCTTATCGCCCCTATCGGCAGTTCGATTTCATCGTGGATTACTATGACATTTTCTATTTTAAAATAGTTTTTGACCGTTTCAACGCTCTCTCCGGAGAGGTTCATAAAAGTAGTCGGTTTTAGCAGGTATACGTTGCCTGCTCGCCAAAGCTCGCCCTTGAAATCTTTTTTTGTTAAATTAGTCGTTGATAGTTTGCTTAGTAGTTTGTCAATCGCCATAAAGCCGGCATTATGGCGATTGTGAAGATATTTATTTCCGGGATTTCCCAGTCCGACTATTAGCCACAAGGCTTATTATTTTGCCTTCATAACGCCTACAACAGCGTCAGAACCAGGGTGTCTTACCGTTACGCCTTCAAGCGCAGGAAGTTCTCTTACAAGTACCGTGTTTCCTACATCAAGACCGGATACGTCAACAGTTATTGCTTCAGGAAGGTTTTCAGGTTTGCATTTAACCTTGATTCTTCTTTTGCTCATGATAAGAACACCTTTGTTTTTTAGACCTATAGGTGTTCCAACTGTTTTTACAGGCACTAGGAATATTGAAGCTTCACCGTAGTTTAGGATTCTAAGGTCTACGTGAAGTAGGTCGCTAGTTACCGGGTCTTTTTGGTAATCTTGGATAATTACTTCGTGTTCTTTGCCGCCTACTTTTACTTTGAATTTCAAAGACGGTTTATTTTTTATAAATTTTACGAATTCAGTTTTTTTGAACGCACAATGGATATTCTCAGCGCCTTTACCGTAGATATTAGCGATTAGATAACCATCTCGTCTCAAGCTTTTTACAGTTTGCTTGTCGATACTCTCTCTAAGTATGCCTTCTAGCATTGTGTTTTCCTTAAAAATAAAAATGGGCTGAAATTATACAAGATTTAAGATAAGCCCCACTTTAAATTTTTAATTTTATTTGCAATTCCTCTTTTTCGCTATCAAGTTTGCCACCCCTGGCTTTTTCGCCAACACCGCTGACGCCGTGAATAGTTAGCTTGAGATTGTCCGGGCTTGTTGCGTTTCTAATAGCTTCGTCTTCGCTGATTGCCCCCTCGTAGTATAAATCCAAAAGCGCTTGGTCAAATGTTTGGGTGCCGTATATTTCTTTGCCCTCCGCCAATGCATCTTTGATTTCACCATCACGGTTTTCTCTAATCATATCCGCAATTCTAGGCGTTTTGAGCAGTATCTCTACTGCCGCCCTTCTTTTGCCTTCAATAGTTCGTACGAGTCTTTGCGAAAGCACTCCATGAAGTACGCTAGACAAAGCGCCCCTGATACGATTTTGTTCGTTTGTCGGAAACATCCCGACTATTCTGTTTACCGTTTCTTTCGTATCTGCGGTGTGAAGAGTCGAGAGCACCAGATGGCCTGTTTCGGCGGCATGAAGAGCTATCTCTACCGTTTCAAGGTCCCTCATCTCGCCGACTAGTATAACGTCCGGATCTTCACGAAGTGCGCTTCTAAGGGCGTTTCCAAAAGAGAGGCTATCTTCGCCGATACTTCTTTGATTTAGTATAGATAGCTTGTCCTTGTGGATAAACTCTATTGGGTCTTCAATGGTTATGATATGCTTTTTTTTGTGAGAGTTTATTAGATCGATAATGGCGGCAAGCGTTGTAGATTTACCGCTCCCTGTTACCCCCGTTACAAGCACAAGCCCTCTCTCTACATCCTTGAATCCTTTTACACTTTCGGGTAGTTTCAAATCTTCTACGGTCAGAATTTTGACAGGAATGGTTCTAAATACCATCCCTACCCCGTCTTTTTGGAAAAACATATTCACCCTGAAGCGGTAATCGTCGCTAAGACGAAATGTAAGGTCTATCTCTTTGCTTTGAACAAATTCTGTAAATCTACTGCGCAACATCTCTTTTGCCAATGTCATCATCTCGTCTCTGCCAAGTACGTCTTCGCTTATGGCGTTCATCTCACCATGAACCCTTGCGTAAGGTCTCCCGAGAGCTTTTAGATGGAGATCGCTACCGCCCAGCTCTATTAGTTTGTTCAAATATGTCTTTAGTATCGGTATTTGTTTGTCGTCAAATTGAGAGTTTTGCGGCTGCTCCATTTTATCCTCCTATTCTAGCTCGTTGAGTATCTCTTTGAAAGCCGCTTCAAACTGTTTTAGCCCATCAGCCAAAAGCTCGTCGCACGTTTTTTCAAAATCTACCCCGACCCCTTTTAATTCATCAAAAAAAGCGTCTATTTCGCTCTGCGCTACCGGGAGTTTGGCTTTTCTCGTACTGTTTGCCATTGCTGCCGCCACGGTATCGAGAGGTGCCGTATTGACGGAGTTTGGGGCTATCAGCTCATCCACATAGTAATGTGCAGCGAGGCCGTCCCCTTTTACCCCTGTACTTGCAAACAGGGTTTTAACGTTTGAAATACTGTAGCTCTCCACCAGATTGTAGTGCGCCGCCGCACCCATCACCCCGACTCTATTTTTGAGATTTTGCGGTAAGGATGGATTGAGAAGCCTATCAAAACGGCTCACAAACACGGATATTACAAATTTCGCTTTTTTTGCCCCGCTTGCTTTTATGGCGTCCATTACCCCTTTTGTCTGCTCAAGTCCAAATATCAAAGTTGCATTGACGTTTATCTCTCTTTTTGCCAACTCCTCGATGATTTTGTATCCCTCTTTTGTGGCGGGAACTTTTATCATGACATTTGGTTCATTGATTTCCTCAAATAGCCTTACCCCCTCCGCTACGCTATCCTCTACGGAAGCCGATAAAAACGGGTCTATCTCTATGCTTACAAAACCATCGTCGCCGTTGTCGTATAAAGGTCTTAGAATCTCGGCCGCTGCTTTGATATCCTCTTTTGCTAGCGTCTCGTACTTCTCTTTTGCACTTTTGCCGTTTAGTTCGGCAAGCCTTGATTTGTAAGCGGGGCTTGTCAAAATAGCATTTTTAAAAATCGCCGGATTGCTTGTTGCGCCGTTGACTTCACCGTTTTTTATGAGTTTTTTAAACTCGTTTTTGATGTAGTCCCTCTCGATAAAATCAAGCCAGAGTGAAAAATTTATATCTTTTACGAACATACAAAATTGCCTTTTTTATTTTCATTTTAGCAAAAAAAGTTTTTTTGTTTCTTTCGGTAAAATTAACGATAAAAGCTTGAATTAGGATAGACCTTGACACTACAAAAAGGTAAAAAATTTACTGTTATTACCGCTTATGATGCGCTGTTTGCGAGGCTGATTGCGCCATACGCCGATATGATACTGGTTGGCGATAGCCTTGCCATGAGCTTTGGCGGGCAGAGCGATACGCTATCCATCGGTATGGATGAGATGATATATCACACAAAAGCGGTTGGCATGGGCGCCCCTGAGGCAAAAATTATTTTTGACATGCCGTTTGGCTCTGAGACCGACAAAGAGACGGCTCTAAATAACGCAGTTAGGGCGTACAAAGAGACTAGGGCGTGCTTCGTCAAGATAGAAGGTGGTGCTGAAAAGGCGGAGATCATCGAGCATTTGGTCAAAAACAAAGTTGCGGTAGTGGGACACATAGGGCTTATGCCCCAGTTTGCCAGAGCCGAGGGTGGCTACAAAGTCAAAGGCAAAAATGAAGCGGAGATTGAAAAACTACTCCTTGACGCAAAAGCAGTCGAGGCGGCGGGAGCGTCCGCTATCGTAATAGAGGGTGTCAAATCGGAAGTCGCCAAGCAAATCACGGAGGCGCTCTCCATTCCGACTATCGGCATAGGTGCGGGTGTGGATTGTGACGCACAGGTGCTTGTCTGGTCGGATATGCTTGGGTTTTTTGAGGAGTTTACGCCGAAATTTGTCCGCAAATACATGGACGGGGCGGCTCTTGCTAAGAGCGCCTTTGAGAAATTCGCAAATGATGTCAAAAACGGTGATTTCCCGAACGAAAAAGAGAGCTACTAAGTGGAGCGAATTGTAGAGGTCGAAAAATTCGAGTTTGAAAACGAACTCGAAAAGAGCCTTAGACCCTCGGCATGGGATGACTACATCGGGCAGGAAAAAATCAAAAAAGTGCTCAATATCTCGATAGAGGCGTCAAAAAAACGCTCAGAGCCGCTAGACCACGCTCTATTTTTTGGCCCTCCTGGGCTTGGCAAGACTACGATGGCTGGACTCATAGCCACGAGAATGGAGGCAAACCTTAAAGTCACGGCGGGACCGATGATAGAAAAAAGCGGAGATTTGGCGGCGATACTTACAAATCTGAGTGAGGGGGATGTGCTATTTATCGACGAGATACATAGGCTCTCCTCTGCAATAGAGGAGGTGCTCTATTCGGCGATGGAGGATTTTCGTCTTGACATCGTGATAGGTAGCGGTCCTGCGGCGCAGACGGTGAAGATAGATATTCCGAGATTTACCCTCATAGGTGCTACAACGAGGGTGGGAATGCTCTCTTCTCCACTTAGAGATAGGTTTGGAATGCACTTTCGGATGCAGTTTTATGATCACTCCGAGCTCTCCCGTATAGTTCAAAATGCGGGGGTAAAGCTGGGTAAACCGTGCAACGACAAAGCGGCTCTCGAAATTGCCTCTCGCTCACGGGGTACGCCTAGGATAGCGTTGAGACTTTTAAAGAGGGTGCGGGACTTTTCGGATTATAAAAATGAAGACACGGTAACGCCGAAAACCGCAAAAGAGGCGCTAGATGAGCTAGGGATCAACGAACACGGCTTTGATGAGATGGATATGAAATTGCTATCACTTCTAGCGGAGTCCGGCGGCAAGCCGATAGGGCTAAATACATTGTCCGCCGCTCTTAGCGAAGATGCCGATACGATAGAGGATGTGTACGAGCCTTACCTCTTGGCCAACGGCTTTTTGGAGCGGACAGCTAGAGGCAGAATGGCTACACACAAGACATTTGACGCACTTGGGCTACCGAGGGTGCAAAATCAAAATATATTTGAGCTGGATTAGATAGATGATTAGCCCTATTAACTTTTTGCATATAGTTTTTATCATTGCCATTTATTGGATAGGGGTGCTCTATCACTCGTTTTTGCTCGACATCGTCATAGCAGGGCTTCTCTCCATTGCCACATCGGCGACGAATTACAAGCTAACTTTACGGTTTCATAGCTCGATGCTTGCATCACTCTTTTTGACCGTGCTTCTTGCGGCGTTTGTCCTTATTCCGATGGTCTACTTTGTCTTCAAAATAGCAGAGATTTTGCAAAGCGTAGATATGGCGTTTTTTGAGCGGATAAAAAATCTTTTTGTCCTCAATATTCAAACACTCGATATGCTACCGCTCCAGTACAAAGATATGATAATCAACTATCTGCACGGCGTCAGATACGAGGACTACATCGGTCGAGGTTTTGAGATGTTGGAGCGAGTGGGGCAAGGAAGCCTTAGATTTTTGTCGAATATGCTCCTTATTTTGATTTTTTACTTTTTTGCAAACCTTTACGGCAAGCAGATTTTGCTATTTTTCAAACGAGTGTTGCCGCTTAAAGGCGAAGATAGCCAGATGATATTTGACGAGATGGGACAGACTATGAGCGTCGTC
The DNA here is from genome assembly GCA_964630205.1 of uncultured Helicobacter sp. Classification (GTDB taxonomy): domain Bacteria; phylum Campylobacterota; class Campylobacteria; order Campylobacterales; family UBA6016; genus UBA6016. Next base: position 22,436 of record CAZVTM010000007.1, read on the forward strand.
CTTTACTCCACCCTTTTTAATGCGATATTCCAAGGGGTACTCTTTTCGCTCGTGGCTTGGTATCTAGGCTATGACCCGTTTTTTATGGGGATAGCGTATAGCTTTGCCTCTCTCGTTCCGGTGATAGGTGGCGCTATCATGTGGGTGCCTGTGGCGATATATGAGTTTTCCATCGGCAATACCGCAAATGCAGTAATAGTGGCGCTGTACACCATAGTCGTTATCTCGGTCGTTGCCGATACTTTCATAAAGCCGGTTATCATCGACTTTATTAGCAAATATCTAGTGCGCACCCAGACAAAACCAAACTCTCTACTCATATTTTTTGCGATTTTGGCGGGTATGTCCACTTACGGCTTTTGGGGAATTATCCTCGGTCCTGCGGTCACGGCGCTGTTTATTTCGCTACTAAAAATTTACGATACGCTCAAAAGAAACAAACAAGACGACTTTGACGGGCTCAAACCCTAACCGTTTAAACGGTTTTTCGTAATAATTTCGTAATAAATTTATCAATTTTTTTGCACCAAAAGAGGATGTTATGGATTTTTCAACACTCGCCGCAACATACGGCACACCGCTATATGTATACGATTTTGACCACATGAAAAGCAGATATGAGGAGCTAAAAGAGGCGTTTGCCGCTAGAAAATCACTCATTTGCTACGCCGTAAAAGCAAACTCAAACCTAAGCGTTATCAAACTATTCGCCGACCTCGGAGCGGGGGCTGACTGCGTGTCTATAGGCGAAGTAAGAAGAGCTTTGATGGCTGGGGTACCGAAATACAAGATAATATATTCCGGTGTTGGCAAAAGAGACGACGAGATAAAAGAGGCACTTGAGCATGACATCTTGTTTATTAACCTTGAGAGTGAAGCGGAGATGCTCCGTGTTGAGATGATAGCAAAAGATATGGGGATAAAAGCCCGTATAAGCATCCGTGTCAATCCAGATATTGACCCGAAAACCCATCCGTATATCTCGACAGGGCTTACCGAAAATAAATTCGGCGTTGATATAGAGGTTGCCAAAAAAATGTACATATATGCCGCAAAAAGCTCGCATTTGGAGCCTGTTGGGGTGCATTTTCACATAGGAAGCCAGTTAACCGACCTTGAGCCTATCTATGAAGCGGCGCAAAAAGTTTCAGAACTTCTAAAAGCCCTTTTGGCTCTAAAAATAAATATTAAGTTTTTCGATGTCGGCGGCGGGCTTGGCGTCGTGTACGACAATGAAGAGACTATACCTCCATACAACTATGCGCAGGTCATCCTCTCCACGCTGACAGGTACCGATGTGACTATCGTGTGCGAGCCGGGCAGGTTTATGACGGCAAACGGTGGATATTTCCTAACAAAAGTGCTGTACGAAAAATACAGCAAAGAAAAACGGTTTGTTATCGTGGACGGCGCCATGAACGACCTTATCCGCCCTACTTTGTACGAGGCGTTTCACGGCGTAGAGGTAGTCGGCAAAGATACCGTGAAATCAAAAGCGGACATAGTGGGTCCAGTGTGCGAGAGCGGTGACTTTTTTGCCAAAGATGAAGAGATAGCCGAGACGGCGCACGGAGACCTTGTGGTGATAAAAAGTGCGGGTTCATATGGATTTTCTATGAGCTCAAACTACAATAGCCGCCCAAGAACTGCAGAAGTTGCGGTGGAAGACGGTAAACACAGAATAATAAGACAAAGAGAGAGCTTTGAAGACCTCATTGCTCTGGAAAAAGATTTTTTGAAATAAGTGAGCAAAGTTGTACCTGATAGATATCCAAGGAACGCTGATAGACGATAAAAAAAGAGAGCCGATACCGGGGGCGATAGAGTTTATCGACGATTTGAACAAAAAAAAGATTCCGTATACGCTAATCACCAATAACACAAAATTCTCATCCGATGAGTTTAAAAGCTATCTCAGGGGGCTTGGGTTTAGCTTTGACGATAAGGCATACATAGACCCTCTCATGTGCCTCAAAAGCTATGTTGGTAACAAAACGATAGCGGCGATAGGTAACGATAATTTTATAGAGGCTCTCAAAGAACAAGGGTATGTTTTTAGCAAAAGCCCCGATTTTTTGGTAATATCGCTCAAAGAAAATCTTTCGTACGATGATATGGCGACAGCCGTGGAGACGATACAAAACGGTGCAAAGCTCATTGCGATGCACGCCACGGCGATATACGCAAAAAACGGGCGCAAATATCCGGGGCTAGGCGCTATAGCCAAGGCTTTGGAGTTTGCCACGGGGGTGAAGGCAAAGACGGTCGGCAAGCCGAGTAGCGATTTTTACAAAAAGGCTCTATCAATGCTAGGCTCAAAAGGCAAGGACGAAGTGACGGTCATTAGCGACGATGCGATAGGCGACCTCATCGGAGCAAAACAGATGGGCATGAAAACGGTGCTGGTACTAAGCGGCAAGTATGACAAAAAAGAGCAGATACTCCCGTTTCTCAAAAGCTGTGAACTCCCCGACGCCGTATACCAAAGCGTAGCAGATATAAGGATGGGCGCATGAGCGGACTTGCAGAGATAAGAGTAAAGATAGACGCAATAGACGACAAATTACTAACGCTCCTTAATGAGCGGATGGAACTTGTCAAAGAGGTCGGGCGAATCAAACACTCAAGCGATGACAAGAGTATCTATAGACCGGAACGCGAAAAAGAGATATTAACTAGACTTTCAAAGCAGAGCAGAGAGAGTGGCGGCGCATTGACCCCGGAGGCTATCGAGGCGATATTTTTGGAGATTTTTGCGGTCTCTCGTAACATAGAAAAGCCTGAAACGGTAGCGTATCTGGGGCCTGAGGGGACATTTACCCATCAGGCGGCGGAGAGTAGATTTGGTCAAATATCAGAATACCTACCGATGGGTACGATAGCCTCCGTATTTCGTGCGGTGGAGAGCAAAAAAGCAAAATACGGCGTCATCCCGATAGAAAACAACATAGAAGGGATAGTGGGCGAGTCCATAGACCTTTTGGGGCGAAGCGACCTGCGAATAGTTGCCGAGATGTCTATGAAAATTAGCCACTCCTTGGCGTCAAGAGCTTCGCATCTATCACAGATAAAAAAAATATACTCCAAAGATGTCGCATTCGGTCAATGTGGAGAGTTTCTCCGTGAGAGCGGGCTTGACGGCGTGCAGCTAATCCCTATTGCCTCAACGGCAAAAGCGGCGCAACTTGCAAGCGAAGATGAGACGAGCGCGGCGATTTGTTCGCACATAGCGGCAAAGCTATATAATTTGCCGGTAATGTATGAGCACATAGAAGACAATGCGCATAATGAGACGAGATTTGTAATCGTCAGTGATTTTGAAAACGCCGTTAGCGGCAACGATAAAACATCGGTTTTGGTTCATCTTGATAATACTCCGGGGGCTCTTGCGAAGTTTTTGTCGTCGTTTGAAAAAGCCGGTATCAATCTCTCGAAAATAGAGTCCAGACCGGCAAAAGACGAGGGGTTCAGCTATATTTTTTATATAGATTTTGACGGGCATATCAAGGATGCAAAAGTGCAAAAAGCGTTAGAGGGGTTTGAGGATAAAATCAAATGGCTCGGTAGTTTCGTAAAGGGAATATAATGAAATTTAACGAAAATTTAGAAAATTTAAAAGTATATGAAGCCGGTAAGCCGATAGAGCTTGTGGTTAGAGAGTTTGGGATAGAGCCGAAAGATGTGGTGAAGCTCGCAAGCAACGAAAATCCAAACGGTACTTCACCGAAGGTTGTGGAAGCGGTAAGGGATTTCGCGACAAAAATGTGCCTATATCCGGACGATAGCTACTTTGAACTCAAAGACGCTCTGTCTGCAAAATTCGGCGTTGAGGGTAAAAATATCATAATGGGCGCAGGAAGCGACCAAGTGCTGGAGTTTGCCACAAAGGCAAAGCTAAAAGAGGGTGATAGCGTCCTTATGAACAAAGTCACTTTCGCAATGTATGAGATATACGCCAAGATGTGTGGAGCTGGGATCGTAAGAACCGACGGACTCCTTCACAATGTCCAACAATTTAAAACAACTTATGATAAACTCAAACCAAGCATTGTGTTTATCTGTGTTCCAAATAACCCGCTCGGTGAATGTATCACAAGAGCCGAAGTTTACGATATTCTCTCATACATTGACAAAGATACTCTGGCGGTCGTCGATTGTGCCTATATGGAATATGCCGCCTATAAAGATGAGGCGGTCAAGATAGAGCCGAAAGAGCTGATAGAGAAGTTTCCAAATGCGGTGTATCTGGGCACATTCTCAAAGGCATACGGGCTTGGCGGTATGAGGGTCGGCTACGGTATCGGCGAAGAGGGCGTTATAAAAGCGTTTTACAAAGTAAGACCTCCGTTTAATGTGGCGAATTTGTCGGCTTGCGCCGCTTTGGCCGCTCTCAAAGATGAAGAGTTTGTAGAGAAAAGTATCGCTCTTAACTTTTCCGAGATGAAAAGATACGAAGAGTTCGCCGCAGCTAACGGGATAGAGACGATAGATAGCTACACTAATTTTATTACCTACTTTTTTAAGGAGAAATCCTCCAAAGAGATTGCCGATAAACTCTTGAGAAAAGGTGTTATCGTGAGAGATTTGACCAGCTATGCACTCAACGGTATCAGGGTTACGATAGGCACAAAAGAACAAAACGACAGATTCTTTGATGAATTTAAAAAGGTTTACTCTTAACAGATGGATATACAAGCCCTAGTAGCGCAGATTAGCGAGCTTTTAAAAAAGCTTAATACGAAGCAAAAGATTGTTATTGCCTCTACGCTAGTGGCTGTAATCGCCCTTGTGATGTTCCTTGTCGTGTTTAACGTCAACGGCAAAAAAGCAGATGACGGATACAGGGTGATGTTTGAAAACATAGCCCCAAAAGATGCCGGACTCATCGTAGCTGAGCTCGATAAGCAAAAAATTCCGTACAGAATTCCAAGAGACGGCGTCATAGAAGTGCCGGAAGACAAAGTAAATAAACTAAGGCTTGACGTTGCAGCTATGGGGCTACCGAAGGATTCAAGGGTTGGTTTTGAGCTGTTTGACAAACAGGAGTTTGGTGCAACGGACTTTGACCAACAAGTAAAATACAACAGAGCGCTAGAGGGTGAGCTATCCAAAACTGTCGAGAGTATCAGCGCCGTACAAAAAGCGGTTGTTCATATAGCCAGACCAAAAGAGTCACTGTTTGCAGAAAAAGACACACCCCCTACCGGATCGGTAGTGATTACCCTCAAGCCAAACATGGTTCTTACTCCAAAGCAAATTATGGGCGTGAAGAATTTGGTTGCCGCAAGTGTGACCAAAATGACTCCTGAAAACGTCAAAATAGTCAACGAAAACGGTGATTTGCTAGGTAGTGACGACGAGGATACGGTTGCCGGAGAAGCTGCAAAACAGCAGATGAAATATAAAAAAGATTTTGAAAAGCTATATGAAGAGAAAATAACCAATATGTTGGCTCCTGTAATAGGGGGTTCAGATAGGGTCGTCGCCAAAGTTACCGTTGATTTTGACTTTTCTAAAAAAGAGACTACAAGCGAGAGTTTTGACCCAAATAGTGTGGTTAGAAGCGAGCAAACATCCGAGGAAAAAAGAGAAGGATTTAAGCAGCCTGAAATCGGTGGTGTACCGGGCGCCGTTAGTAATATAGGTCCTGTCCAGGGGATAGAGAGCGGTAATGCGACAGAAAAATATAGCAAGTCTACCGGTACGACGAATTATGAAATATCAAAGACTGTTTCAAACGTCAAAGGGGAGTATGCCACCATCAAGAGGATTACAGCCGCTGTTGTTGTGGACGGTAGATATGTGGCTGATGAGCAAAAAGGCGGAGAGCTTGTTTATAAAGCACTTGACAACGCCGAGCTTGATAAAATCAATGCCCTTGTTAAGCAAGCGGTAGGCTATGAGCAAAAAAGGGGAGATGAGGTCAGCGTCTCAAACTTTAGATTCAATCCTGGTTCTGGAGGCAAAGCGGGCGGTATCAAAGGGGCTATGGAAGAGTATGGCTATATAATAGGTCCTGCTACAAATGTTTTAAAATACATTATAGCCGCGGTCGTCTTGTTTGTTCTATATAAAAAAGTTATTGCTCCTTTTGCCGAGAGAATGCTTGAAATTCCTACGGAAGAGGCTATGCAAAAGCCAAAAGAGTTCGTGTTTGACGAAGAGGAGCTAGAGGATACACATGGTAAGCTCGCCGAGATGCGAAAAAGGGTGGAGCAGCAGCTTGGCATATCGGGTCCATTTAACGAAGAGTCTCTTAAATATGACGTATTACTTGAGAAAATGAAAACCGCCGCAGAGGAACATACGGAAGATATATCCAATCTTCTTGAAACGTTGGTCGTTGACGAAACCGCCGCACAGAATCCTATAGGCTCTATGAAGAAGGAGTTATAAAATGATTTTACCTCCGCAGCTCCAGTCGCAATATGACGAACTTTCTATGTCCGAGAAAGTCGCAATATTTCTAAACTTGCTTGGCGAAGATATTACGGCACAGCTCTTTTCTCATATGAGCATTGACGCCATCACGCAAATATCCAAATATATAGCCAGAAGCTCTACTGTTGACAAGCAAGTTGCCACGGCGATACTAGAAGAGTTTCATGCCATCATGCAGTCAAACAAATACATCTCATCAGGCGGTATGGAATACGCCAAAGAGATACTATTCAAGGCTCTTGGGCCGGAAGAGGCAAAAAAAGTTCTCGACAAGCTTGCAAAAAGTATGCAAAGCGGCCAAAACTTTGCATTCTTGTCAAAAATCAAACCTCAACAGCTTGCCGACTTTATCGTCAATGAGCATCCTCAAACGGTTGCGCTCATCCTTGCCCATATGGACGCTACGGGCGCAGCCGAGACTCTTAGCCGTTTCCCTGACGATTTGAGGGCAGAGGTTGCGATGAGAATGGCAAATCTAGGTGATATCTCTCCGACTATTATCAAAAGGGTTTCGACGATACTAGAGAACAAACTAGAGAGCCTCACGTCTTACAAGGTCGAGGTCGGAGGACCGAGGGCAGTTGCCGACATATTCAATAGATTGTCCCAGAAAAATGCAAAAGCGACAATCTCTTATATAGAGCAGGCAGACGAAAGCCTTGCAAATGCGATTAAGGATATGATGTTTACATTTGAGGACATCTCAAAGCTCGACTCCAAAGCAATTCAGGAAATCCTCAAGGGCGTGGACAAAAAAGACCTTGTGCTTGCACTCAAAACGGCATCGGAAGAGATGAAAGAGAAAGTAATGACCAATATGTCCAAAAAAGCAGCGGAGGCGCTACTAGAAGAGCTGCAATTCCTTGGCGCTGTCAAGCTAAAAGAGGTGGAAGGCGCGCAAAGAAGAGTTGTCGAGGCTGTACAAAAACTAGTTGAGCAAGGCGTTATCCAGCTAGGCGAAGCAGAAGAGACGGTGGTGTGATTTGACCGAAAAGGTAATACACGGCGGCGTTAGCGGTAAATACGCAATCAATAAGTATCAATATAGGGCATTCGATAGCGAAGATAATGATACGCCTCAATCCGTAGTAATCCATAAGAGCAAACAAATAGAGTATGATGCTCCACAGCCGACACAGCAGAGATATGAAGCTCCTTGTGCACAGGAAGAAAGTATAATTAGTAACGCTCACGTAGAAACATTTCTACAAAAAATAGATGAGCTTTCATCTAGTCTTATTAAGATGGAAATGCAGATGGAGCGTCAGCAGGTAGATTTTAATGCTAGGCTTGAGGAGGAGAAAAAAAGAGCCTATGATGATGGATTTGCCGCGGCGGCATCAGAACTTGACGCATCATATAAAGCAAAGTTTGAAGAGAGCGAGAGGATGCTTGGTTTATCTGTCAAAAAGCTTGAAGAAACCGCTCTGGCATATGAAAATAAACTACTTGAAATTGAGAGAGAGCTTGGTAAAACAGCTGTTTCCATAGCGGAGCAAGTTATAAAAAAAGAGGTAAATGAAGGCTCGTCAAAGGTTGCGCTAGCGCTTGTAAGAGAGCTTTTGTCAAAACTAAAAGACGCCTCTAAAATAAAAATAAAAGTTAGCAAAACAGATGCGGAGTATCTAAGAAGTGCCTTGTCGGGAGAATCTAAAGTTACGATTGAAGAAGATGACGCCATACAAAAGGGCGGAATTGTAGTTTTGAGCGATATAGGCAATCTAGACGGCAATATAAATGCTAGATTTTTGAAAGTCAAAGAGGATTTGCTTGGCGATCATGAGTGATGTAAAAAATATTGATATAAATGAACTCGAGAGTAAGGCAAGCTCTATAAGAGAGAGGATACTTGAAGTTGTAAGCCGTAACGGTGGTCATTTGACAAGTTCTCTTGGCGCTGTAGAAATCATACTTGCCATGCACCATGTGTTTGACGTCTCAAAAGACCCCTTCATATTTGATGTTAGCCATCAGGCGTATGCGCACAAACTCCTTACAGGAAGATGGGATAGGTTTGACACTCTTAGGCAGTTTGGCGGAGTTTGCGGTTTTACAAAACCCAGTGAATCGGAGTTTGATTATTTTGTTGCCGGGCATAGTTCTACGTCGATATCCGCAGCTGTAGGGGCGGCAAAAGCTATAGCATTAAAAGGCGAAGATAGAATACCTGTTGTGCTAATAGGGGACGGTTCGATGACGTCGGGGATGGTGTATGAGGCGTTAAACGAGCTCGGGCATCATAAATATCCGATGGTAATAATCCTCAATGACAATGAAATGAGCATTGCAAAGCCAATAGGGGCCATTAGTGAATATCTTAGCAAAGCCCTATCTTCAAAGACTTATCAGGGCTTTAAAAAACTGGTTGAGGGGGCACTAGAGAGATTGCCTTCTTCCGTGGATTATATTATGAGGCGTTTTGAGAGAGGTTTCAAACTTATTACTCCCGGGATTATATTTGAAGAACTTGGGCTTGATTATATAGGACCGGCCGACGGTCATAATATAAAAGACTTGGTAGAGCTTTTTACAATAGCCAAGTCTATGAAAAAACCGGTTGTTGTACATGTGCAGACTATTAAAGGTAAAGGGTATGCTCCCGCAGAGGGTAAGCATGAACATTGGCACGGTGTTGCCCCTTTTGATAAAGAAAAAGGTGAACTTTCAAAGTCAAAAGCCAGAAGTGCTACCTCAATATTTAGTGAGGCTCTTCTGGAGCTTGCGGCAAAAGACGAGAAAGTAGTCGGTGTGACGGCTGCAATGCCGAGCGGTACAGGACTTGATAGCCTACTTGAGGCATATCCGACAAGATTTTGGGATGTTGCCATCTGCGAGCAACATGCCGTTACATCTATGGCGGCAATGGCAAAAGAGGGATTTAAGCCTTTTGTAGCGATATACTCTACGTTTTTACAAAGGGCATATGACCAAATAGTGCACGATGTTGCCCTTCAAAATTTACCAGTAGCATTTGCGATAGATAGGGCAGGGATAGTCGGAGAGGACGGCGAGACACATCAGGGTGTGTTTGATGTGTCGTATCTTAGAAGTATTCCAAATATGGAAATTTTTGCTCCGCGTGACGAAAAAACTCTTATTGCGGCCGTAACTTATGCGGCAAATCTAAATAAGCCGTGTGCTTTTAGATATCCAAGGGGGGCCTTTTTTCTGCAGGACGAGTTTGATTGCATCGGCTTTGAAAATAAAAAATCGCAAATACTTATAGATGCGCCGAGCGATGTATTGTTTATAGGGTATGGCAATGGGGTAGGAAGGGCATACAAGACTGCCAGTATACTAAAACAAGAATTGATAGAGTGTGGGCTTTTGGATCTTATGTTTGTAAAGCCGCTTGATAGGAATACCTTATTGGAAGTTTCGAAGAGATATAAGAAATGGTTTATATTTAGCGATTCATCCAAAATGGGGGGGATAGGCGAGATACTATCTTTATTTTTGCAAGAAGAGGGTATCGCTGATGTTAGAATCGAAAGTTATGAGTATGGGGATGATTTTATAACACACGGGAAAACAGCAAAAGTGGAAGAGTCGTTAGGGCTTTTACCTGAGCAGCTTGCTCAAAAAATAGGAAACATTTTAAGAAGCGGCAGACGGTTTGAGTCGCCTGCCGTAGTCTAATTATAGTTTATCAGCGTTAGATGCTAGGTATTCAGCTACACCCTCAGGGCTTGCTTTCATCCCTTTATCGCCTTTATTCCAACCCGCAGGGCAAACCTCGCCGTATTCGTTTGTAAATAGCATAGCATCTACAACTCTTAGCATTTCATCGATATTTCTACCGAGCGGAAGGTCATTAATAACAGCATGTCTTACAGTACCGTCTTTGTCAAGAAGGAATGATCCTCTAAGGGCAATACCTGCGTCAAGAAGTACGCCGTAGTTTTGGCTGATTGATTTGTCAAGGTCCGCAACCATTGGGTAACCGACTTTTCCTATTCCACCTTTTTCTACCGGAGTATTTTTCCAAGCAAGGTGAGTAAAGTGTGAGTCTATAGAAACACCTATTACGTTAATCCCTCTATCTTTAAATTCTTTTAATCTGTGGTCAAAGGCTATTAGCTCCGAAGGGCATACAAATGTAAAGTCAAGAGGCCAAAAGAATATAACGGCACCCTTGTCGCCTATGTTTTGATATAGATTGAAATCCGCAACTATGGAATTATCCCCCAAAACTGCATTTGCAGTGAAGTCAGGGGCTTTTTTTGTTACTAATGTACACATAAGAAATCTCCTTAAATATTTTAATTTAGGAAATTTTACTATTTAAAAAATTAAATGAATATTAAACTCTCTGCGTTAAGCCTATGGCAAGTAAAATTAAGAAAAATTTTAAAAACAAGGCTTTTTGATGTCAAAAAACTTTTTATTTACCTCTGAATCTGTATCCGAAGGGCATCCAGATAAAATGGCCGACCAAATCAGTGACGCTGTGCTGGATTACATTCTAACGCACTCTAAAAACCCGTCTCTTGCAAGGGTTGCTTGTGAAACTTTAGTTTCAAACGGTTTTTGTGTCGTTGCCGGCGAGATGAAAATTGAAAATGATATGAGGCTTCCTATTCAAGACATAGTAAGGGAGACGGTAAGGGAAATTGGCTACACCGATTCAGATTTTGGTTTTGACTACAAAAGTGCCGCCGTTTTGGACGGGCTTGGCAAGCAGTCTAGCGACATCAATCAGGGCGTAGATAGATTTGACGGCGAGATAGGAGCGGGGGATCAAGGTTTTATGTTTGGGTATGCGTGCCGTGAGACACCAACCCTTATGCCACTCCCTATATATTTATCCCATAGACTTACAGAGAGACTTGCAGAGTGCAGGAAAAACGGGACTATCCCATATCTAAGGCCTGACGCAAAATCGCAAGTTTCGGTGAGATATATTGACGATAAACCTACAAAAGTGGAGGCTGTCGTTGTCTCAACACAGCATCATGATGATATAAGCCAAGAGCAGATAAAACAAGATGTGATTAAAGAGGTTATAGAAAAAGTTATCCCTGCAGAACTTAGGGATGATAACATCAAATACTACATTAATCCGACGGGAAAATTTGTTATCGGCGGCCCTCAAGGAGATGCGGGTCTGACCGGTAGAAAAATTATAGTTGATACTTACGGCGGCGCTTGCCCGCATGGCGGCGGCGCATTTAGCGGCAAAGATCCTACAAAGGTTGATAGAAGTGCAGCGTATATGGCTAGATATGTTGCTAAAAACCTAGTGGCTTCCGGCGTATGCGATAAAGCTACTGTTCAGATAGCATATGCGATAGGCGTTGTTGAGCCGATATCTTTGATGGTCGAGACGCACGGAACTTCGAAAGTAGATGAGAATAAGTTAGAAGAGTGTGTAAGAAGCGTATTTAGACTTACGCCAAAAGGAATTATAGAGTCGCTTGATTTACATAGACCTATATATAAAAAAACTGCTGCTTATGGACACTTTGGTAGAGAACTTCCAGAGTTTACGTGGGAAAAAACAGACAAGGCAGACGCTATTAAAGCATTTTTTGGCCTCTAACAAAAATGCTTAATTTGTGTTTTATTTTTAGTTGGCTATAGTTACTATCCTTTAGCTTTTAAACATAGGAGATTTAAAAATGGCAGTTAAAATTTTAGATACTTGTATTTCTTGCGGAGCCTGTATAGATGAATGCCCTGTTGAGGCGATAGTTGATGATGAGGATAATCCGACTGGCGAATCAATCTATTATGTATACCCTGATAAATGCGTAGAGTGCGATGGCTATCACGATGTTCCCGCATGTGCGGCTGCGTGCCCTACCGAAGGATGTATTGTTTGGGATGAGGGAAATAAAAAAGGTAAAGCCGCTGGCTCAAATGTAGTAGATTAATTTTTTAATCTGACCCACATTTCTACTTCAAAGGGGAGTGATATAAATTCCTCCCCGCTTCAAAATAACCATTTTTTTATTTTATAACTTAAAAAAACTTTTTGGTATAATTTCACCCCTAATTTATTTTTAGATTTTTAGAGGATTATATATGCAGAGGACTCTGTCCATAATAAAACCGGATGCGGTTGCAAAAAACGTCATAGGTAAAATAGTAGATAGATTTGAGTCAAACGGCCTAAAAATTGCCGCTATGAAAAAAATCAAACTATCAGAAGAGGTTGCTGCGGGTTTCTACGCTGAGCACAAAGAGAGAGGCTTTTTTAAAGACCTAGTATCTTTTATGACTAGCGGACCAGTTGTTGTTATGGTGCTTGAAGGTGAAAACGCAATAGCTAAGAATAGAGAGCTAATGGGTGCTACAAACCCGAAAGAAGCTGCAGCCGGCACTATTAGAGCAGACTTTGCTGAAAGTATCGATGCAAACGCTGTCCACGGTAGTGACTCTGAGGCTAGCGCCGCAAGAGAAATATCTTATTTCTTTAGTCAAATAGAGATAAACTAAAATTCTGAATGAAAGTTGACCTAAGAAAGCTACCCAAAGAGCAAAAAGAGTTTTCACTCGAATATAAAAACGGTGAAGATTTTGCTCAATTTAATGGTAGTTTTTACGGTAAGCCCCCGTTTTTAGTTATTACGGGGAATATTCAAGGTAAAATAAAAGTAGCGTGCGATATTAGCGGCGAAGAGTTTTTTGACACATTAAACGAAGATGTTAAAATAAAGGTAGTCGAAGGTATCCATAAGGGTTTTGACGAAGAGTACGACATAGTTGAAAACGATGATTCATTATTTGATTTTGAATCATTTTTACATGGCGAAATCGAACTTTTTAGAAACGATTACCATAAAAAAGAAGAGATAAGCGATAAAGAGTTTGTCTTTGAAAATCTATAAGGAGTAGAAAATGGCAGTACCTAAGCGAAGAGTGAGCCACACAAGAGCAGCAAAAAGAAGAACACACTACAAAGTTACACTTCCTATGCCTGTAAAATGTGAAGACGGCTCATACAGACTTCCTCATAGAGCAAGTCCTACTACTGGCGCACTTAAATAGTCTTTGATGATTAGAGTAGCTATTGACGCTATGGGCGGAGACTTCGGTCCCGCTCCGATTGTTGCCGGTGTTTTGGACGCTTTAAAGGCGGTTAAATTTGAAGCTATTTTGGTTGGCGATGAGGGTGTTATTAAAGGGTTGTTGCCGGAAGGTGTTAACTCTTTAATAACCATTGTTCATGCCGACGATGTAATATCTATGCATGATCATGCTACCGATGCGTTAAAGAAAAAAAACAGTTCTATCTATGTTGCCACTGAGCTAGTAAGAGAAGGCAAAGCCGATGCGTTAGTGTCTGCTGGACACAGCGGAGCTACGATGAGCCTCGCAACTCTTAGAATAGGGCGAATAGACGGTATAGCTAGACCTGCAATAGCAACACTGATGCCGACGGTCATAGATGGGCAAAAAAGCCTTGTGCTTGACGTTGGCGCAAACGTGGACTGCAAACCTGAGCATTTGTATCAGTTTGGTGTAATGGGGCTTGCCTACGCTAAAGATATTATGGGTATCAAGAAAGTAAAGGTGGGAATACTCACAAACGGTGAAGAAGATACAAAGGGTAATGAGGTTACCAAGGAAGCCGCCGCAATGCTAAAATCAATGCCGGAATTTATAGGTAATGTTGAGGGTAATAATATCTTTGACGGCTCTGTCCACGTGATAGTGTGCGATGGCTTCGTAGGCAATATAGTTCTTAAGACGAGCGAGGGTGTCGCCGATACAATCGGCAAATTTATGAAACACCATATCAAAAAATCTGCATTTGCTTCCTTCGGTTCCGTATTTATGAGAAAAGTATTTTCAAGCCTAAAACAGCAAATTGACTACGCTGAGTACGGCGGCGCACCGCTTCTTGGAATTAATGGAGCTGCGATAGTAAGCCACGGCAAGAGCAATCCAAAAGCAATTAAAAACGCAATATTCCAGGCTATAAACTTTGTTAAGTCGGATGTCAACAAGCATATAAAAGCTTCGCTAGAGACAAAAAATTGAGCTTTGCCGTTTTTAAATCGATAGGGGCTTATGTTCCTGAGAAAATTTTGACCAACGCAGAATTAGAGCGGATGGTTGAAACTACCGACGATTGGATTATGAAGCGCACGGGCATCAAAGAGAGACGTATAGCTGCCGATGGCGAGTTGACGTCTGATCTTGCTCTAAAAGCCTCTCTAAAGGCCATAGAAAGGGCAGCAATCAATAAAGATGAGATAGACCTCGTAGTTTTTGCAACTATTACCCCTGATTTTCTTTGTATGCCATCCACCGCTTGTATTTTGGCAGATAAACTCGGTCTGAAGAATGTAGCGGCTTTTGATATAAGCGCGGCTTGTAGCGGCTTTATATATGCTCTCAGCGTTGCGAAAGCATATATTGAGTCCGGTATGAAAAAAACAGTTCTTGTTGTTGGCGCAGAGACTTTAAGTAGGGTGGTTGATTATACGGATAGATCTACTTGTATACTTTTTGGAGACGGCGCCGGTGCCGCTATAGTTACGGCATCTGAATCAAAAGAAAACGCAATACTCGATATTCATACGAGTGCAGACGGCGGATATTGGGATTTTCTTATTACCCCACTTGCAACAACAGGTAAAAAAGGTGGCATCTGTAGTTCATTTATCCAGATGAAAGGCAATGAAACATTCAAGCTCGCCGTAAAGACACTCTCCTCGGACTGCATAAACATACTTGAAAATAACGGAATGGACTCGTCAAATATAGACCATTTCATACCGCACCAAGCAAATTATCGTATTATAAAGGCTGTCGGCGAGAGCGTTGGATTGCCTGATGATAAAGTGGTTCTTACTGTTGAAAAATATGGAAATACCTCGGCGGCGTCTATTCCTATGGCGATAAACGATATGTATGAGGCCGGAAAACTCAAAAAAGGACAGTTAATGCTTCTTGATGCATTTGGCGGAGGTCTTACTTGGGGAAGTTGTCTTGCTTACTTTGACGGCAAATAGATAGGGTATAGTATAGCTTTATTTGCCCCGTAAAGGGGCTTTATTTTAGTTTTGTGATGCGTATCTATCCCAAACCATTGTAGCTTTATCATTCTCTTCTTCTACTGCACACATACCCATTATGTTGTATCCGCCGTCTACATAATGAATTTCGCCGGTGACGCCGCTCGATAGGTCGCTTAGCAGATACATTGAGCTGTTGCCAACTTCTTCGATAGTTACATTTTTTCTAAGCGGTGAGTTTGCCTCGTTCCATTTTAGGATGAATCTAAAATCACCTATCCCTGAGGCTGCGAGAGTTTTGATTGGACCGGCACTTATTGCATTTACTCTAATGCCTTTTGTCCCCAAATCAACCGCAAGGTATCTAACAGACATTTCAAGGGCTGCCTTTGCAACACCCATTACATTGTAGTGAGGAACATATTTTACTCCGCCCAGGTAACTAAGCGTTAAGATTGAACCGCCCTCATTCATTACTGGAGAAAGTGCTTTTGTTAGTTCTACAAGGCTGAATACAGAGACGTTCATAGCAATCTCAAAAGCCTCCCTTGTTGTATCCATAAAAGCGCCATCAAGCGCTTCTTTTGGAGCAAATGCCACGGCATGCACGAAAAAATCGATTTTGCCGAAATCTTTTTCTATTGATTTTGCTAGAGCTTCTATATGCGAATGGTTTTGTACATCTAACTCATAAACATATTGCGAGCCAAGCTCTTCTGCTATCGGGCGAACCCTTTTTTCTAATTGTTCGTTGAGGTAAGTAAAAGCAAGTTCCGCCCCTTGTTCTTTACATGCTTTTGCTATGCCGTAAGCTATAGATTTATTATTTGCAACGCCTATAATTAGACCTTTTTTGCCCTTCATTACCATATATTCTCTCTCCTCTTGTGTTTGTTAAATATTTGCTGATATGTTGATTATTTTATAAAAATCTTCCGCTATGAGGCTTGCTCCGCCGACTAGTACGCCGTCGACAAAAGAGCTGCCCAATATTTCATTTGCATTTGCGGCATTTACGCTACCGCCGTAAAGTATTTTAGAATCGAGTCTTTCTCTGATTGCTTTGTGAACCTCTTCTATATCCTCTACACTTGCGGTTAGTCCTGTACCTATCGCCCAAACAGGCTCGTATGCTATAACCAAATTGACATATGATAAATCTATATTTTCAAGTTGCTTGTCAATATAGTTCATTACGCTTTCAATCCCTTTTTGGCGTACTTCTATCGGCTCACCAACGCAGTAAAATATATTAAAGCTATTTCTTTTGAAAAACTCGTATTTTCTTGCTATAAACTCTTGGGATTCCTTGAGAATATGTCTTCTCTCAGAATGGCCTATAAGTATTGTATCGATATCAAATTCAGATAGCGCTTCTAGGCATATCTCTCCAGTATAGGAGCCTTTTTCGGCCGGATAACCGTTTTGAGCTCCGATCTTGATATTTTTGAGCCCATAGTTATCCATTGCGGTAAAAGGGGGGAATATGACAACGGAGTCGCCAGACCCTTTTTGTTCGCATAAGGCGTCTAATTCTTTTAGGTATCCTGCGGTACTTGTCCTAGTGTGATTGGCCTTAAAATTGCCGGCTATTATCATCTTTTTGCCTCAACCGATTTAACGCCTGGCAACTCTTTGCCTTCCAGCAGCTCAAGGCTTGCCCCACCACCTGTTGATATAAAGGTCATCCCCTCGGTATCGCCTGCTCTTTGTACGAGATCTGCCGTGTCACCACCGCCTATGATTGTAGTGGCGCTACTTTGCGCTAGGAAGTGTGACAACTTGAAGCTCCCTTTTGAAAACTTGTCCATCTCATAAACACCCATAGGCCCATTCCAAAGAACGGTTCTGGCATCTTTCAGTGCTAGTTTAAATAGCTCTATCGAAGCGTCGCCAATATC
The DNA here is from genome assembly GCA_964630205.1 of uncultured Helicobacter sp. Classification (GTDB taxonomy): domain Bacteria; phylum Campylobacterota; class Campylobacteria; order Campylobacterales; family UBA6016; genus UBA6016. The sequence continues at coordinate 39,747 of CAZVTM010000007.1, forward strand.
TAGACCCATCCAGCCGTCAGGTATCTCTTGCGCCGTACATTGGTCTACTTTTGCGTCTTCTGCGAATTTATCGGCTATTGTGATGTCAACCGGCAGATATATTTTTACGCCCAAATCTTGTGCTTTTTGCATTATTTTTTTTGCTTCGTCGATTAGTTCGCTTTCGATGAGCGATTTTCCTACGTTATATCCTTGCGCTTTTAGAAAAGTAAAAGCCATGCCACCGCCGATTATGAGCTTGTCCACTTTTGGAAGTAAGCTAGTCAGAGCCTCTAGCTTGCCAGACACTTTACTACCGCCAACTACCGCCACAAAGGGTCTTGTAGGTGTTGCAAGTGCATCTCTTAGATATGCCACCTCTTTTTGCAAAAGAAAGCCCGCACTTTTTTTATCATCTGAAAAAAGCGATGGGAGAGCATCTACCGATGCGTGAGCTCTGTGGCTTGCTCCAAAGGCATCATTGATGTAAATATCTACGCCGTTGGATAGTTTTTTGGCAAATTCTATGTCGTTTTTAGTCTCGCCCTCTTCAAACCTTAGATTTTCAAGGAGAACTATATCGCCCGCCTTCATATTTGATATTTTGGCTATAGCGTCATCACCACATACGTCATGCGCCAACGTTATCTCTCTTTTAAGCAAAGTATGAAGTCTTTTTGCTACAGGTTTTAGGGAGTTTTTTTCATCAAAAGTCCCTGCTTTTGGTCTTCCAAAGTGGCTTGCAAGAATAACTTTGCAGTCGTGGTCTATGCAGTAATTGATTGTTGGAAGCGTAGAATAGATTCTTCTATCATCTGCGATATTGCCGTAGTCGTCAGTAGGAACGTTGAAGTCGCACCTAATAAAAATAGTTTTTCCGGCAATATCCAGCTCTTTTATAGACTTTAGCTTCAAGCGAACTCCTTTTTGGCGTTAATTTAGCTTCATAAACATCCTTTCGTATTATCTCAAATAGGGCTTTAAAATAATATTTAAAACATTCCTCTGCCACAATAGCGTAAATAATTTTGGTGTTTTAATTTGAAAAAATATGCAATATTCGGCGGCAGTTTTGATCCTCCGCACATATGCCATGAAAAAATAGTAGAGCTTTGCTTGGGCGAATTAGGCGTGGATAAGATTTTTGTGATTCCAACTTTCTTAAGCCCGTTTAAATCGTCATTTACTGCGCCACCAGATATCAGGTATGCCTGGCTTAAGAAAATTTTTGAGACTTTCGGCTCAAAGGTTGAGGTTTTGGACATCGAGATAAAAAAGCAAAGAAGCGTATATATGATTGAAACCGTCGAAGATATAGCGGCCAAAATCGGCAAGCAAAGCTATGATAAAATTTACCTTATTATCGGCTCCGATAATTTAAAAGATTTTGATAAATGGCATAGGCATAAAGAGCTTATTGGCATTGCTGAGCCGGTTGTGATTAGTAGAGGCGGAGTATCGTCGGATAACTATAAGACGATAAAGATGGATTGTGATATATCCTCTACGGCTTTCAGGGACAAACCGAATGAGATGATGATTCCTCTAAGCGTTAGAAACGAAGTAGTAGATTTTTATAAAGGGAAATTTTAATGGGCATTACCGAGCGATGTAAGAAAATAGCTGATTTACTAGATGATAAAAAAGCTGAAAATATAGAGATTTTTGACTTAACCGATAGCGGTTATTTCGTAGATGCCGTAGTGGTTGCTACCTCTATAGCCTCAAAACATGCGATGATGCTTGTGGATGAGATGAAAAAAACGCTCAAAAAAGAGGGCGAGAATATCCTAAATGTTGACGATAGTGATGATTGGACTATTGTAGATATGGGTGATATTTTAGTTCATTTGATGAGTAGCGAGTATCGTATCAAATATACTTTAGAAGAGTTTTTAAAAGAGTTTGAAGCTAAAAAAAGAGGGTAGACTACTCCCCTCTTTGCATCTTCTCTTTAGCAGTAATGCCGAGTAGTTTTAGAGCCGTTCTTATGCTAAGAGCTACGACCGCAAAAATCTTTAAATACACATCTTCTCTCTCTGAGCCCAAAATTCTATTTTCGGTGTAGAATCTATGCAGTTTGTTTGCAAGATTTTTGAGGTATTCTGTTACTTTTTGCGCATCCCTCGTTACAAAAGCATCTTCTAACACATCCCCTAAAAGCATTGCCGTAAAGAGCAGCTCTTTTTCATCATCGGTCAAATGCGGAAGCTTGATGCCGCTCGCATACTCAAAACCGACCCCTTTTTTCTCAAACAAAGAACATATACGAGCATGTGCATAGTTGACGTAAAATACAGGATTTGTGCTATCTTCTTTATTCAAATCCGATACATCAAACTCTAGGTGTGTGTCAGATTTTTTGGATAAAAACACAAATCTAAGCGCATCCGAGCCTATATCCTCAACCACATCTTTCATGAGGATGAAGTTGCCGGCTCTTTTGCTCATTTTGTACGGTTCACCGTCTTTTAGAAGGGCAACCATTTGAGATAGCAACACTTCTAGTTTTGAGGAGTCGTACCCCAAAAACTCTATTGCAGATTTGACCCTTGAGATATATCCATGGTGGTCTGCCCCCCAAATATTGATATATCTGTCAAATCCTCTTTCAAACTTATCTTTGTGGTATGTGATATCTCCGGCTAGATATGTAGGTTCTCCGTTTTCTCTGACGACGACTCTATCTTTTTCGTCTTTATGTTCCGTTGTTTTAAGCCAGATTTTGCCTTCGTTTTCATAGAGAGCAGAGTGTTCGTCTAGTTTTGCTTTTGCTTTTTCCCAGTTCGCAAATACCTCTTTTTCGCTAACAAAGTTGTCAAATTCTATGCCGACCATTGATAGATTTTGGCGAATCTCTATCATCATTTTATCCTTGCCCCATACCGACAAGGTTTTGATGATTTCTTCGTTTGCAAAAGCCTCTCTACCGAACTCTTTTACTGCCTCTTCGGCAAGCTCGTAGATATATTCGCCTCTATAGAACTCTTCCGGATATTTGACACTCTCTTTTAGAATGTCCTCTTTTGCTCTGAGATATATAGAAACGCCTAGCAGATATACCTGTCTTCCTGCATCGTTGATGTAGTATTCGCTTGTTATATCGTGCCCCAGGTATCTACCTATCTGAAGCAGTGCATCGCCGTATATAGCCCCTCTAGCGTGCCCTATGTGTAATGGTCCGGTAGGATTGGCGCTGACAAATTCGAGAAGTATCTTTTCTTTATCAATCTCTTTTGGTTTTGCAAAAGAGACGCCGCTTGTTAGTGCTTCTGTAGCAAATCTATCGAGAAATTCGGAAGAGAGTTTAAAGTTTATAAACCCACCAACAGCCTCTACGCTATCAAAATGCTCTGGATCGTGTAGAGTCTGCGCTAGTTCTGCCGCTATTTCGTTCGGTGATTTTTTTAGCTCTTTGGCTATCATAAAAGCTACCGGAGAGGCAAAATGCCCGAAGCTTATATCTTTTGGTTTTTGTAGCTCCGGGATTTTGTTGTGTGAAAGCCTTGAGGATATGTGATGTTTGACGCTTTTCTTCATTGAATGCTATTAAGCTTTATTAGCGTCTGTGTTTGTCGGTTTTTGCTCCGAAGCTTGCGCCGTAGTGATTGTAGCAGTCGTTTCTACAGGCTTGTTTTCAGCTGTCTTTGCAGCTTCGTTTTCGTCTTCCTTGATCGCATTTTTGAAGTTTTTTATACCGCTTCCAAGACCTTTGGCAAGCTCAGGTATTCTTTTTGCTCCAAACAAGAGAAGGACTATAAGTAGTACTACTACCCAGTGCCAAATGCTAAATGAACCCATATGAAGACCCCTATGTTAAATTGCTAAATTATACAAAAAGTTGTTTTATATCTTCCAGTGTTTTATGAAAGACTCGTTATCCGTTAAGCTTTGTTTGAATTTTGAAGCTATAGCTATCGCCGTTAACGCCTTAAGCGACTCGTTAAAATCATCATTTACAAAAAAATAGTCATATTCGCTTATTTGTCTCATTTCGCTAATAGCGTTTATAACTCTTTGTTCCAATATCTCGGATGTTTCGGTGCCTCTTGACGCTAAACGCTCTTTTAGTACGCCCATATTTTTTGTTGTAATAAAAACTGACGTAACAAGCTTCGGAAACTTCTCTCTTATCGCCTTGTGCCCTTGTACGTCTATATCTAGTACTACTATCTTGCCTTCGTTCAGCGCAGCTTCTATGGGCTTAAAAGCGGTTCCATAGAAGTTTCCGTGAACTTCCGCCCACTCTAAAAATCCACCTTCGTCTATCTCTGAGAGAAATTCATCTTTGCCGATAAAGTGATAGTCGATTCCGTTTTCTTCATTTTCACGCTGTTTTCTTGTTGTAGTAGATATTGAAAAATAGCTATCGGGTACAATATTCAAGAGTTTTTTTGCGAGGCTTGTTTTGCCGGAGCCGCTAGGCCCCGATACTACGAGAATGGATCCGCTCATTGTTTTTTGCTAAGCGTTATATTGATTGTTACGTCTGCCATATTCAGAAGTTCTTTCAACGCATCAAGAGAAATTGTAATGCTTTGGTTTGGATTGAGCTGTATCGCATTGGCTGGAATATTTGTAGATGCTGATGTCGAAAGGCTAGGAGTCGAAGGTTCAGCATCTGGGAGTACGTCAGGTAATGTATCGGCCACCATGCCGTCTACATTTAAATCATCTCCCATATCGTCAATGGCTGCAGTAGGCTGGGTATCTATGTTTACTCCAAGCGCTTCCGCCAAAGATTCTTCGGTTAAGGAGCCTAGTTCGTCGTTTTGTATTTTTACATTGTCTAGGTCGAAATCTTCGTTTTCCAATTTATCCTCTTCCGTTTCATCAAGTAAGTTTTTTAGTTTGTTTACTTCGTCTTCGTCAAATATTTGAGGCTCACTCTCCGTTGGTTGTTCCTCGTCAAAACCTTCTAAGCCGTCAAGTTCAAGGTCTTCGCCAAACTCATCGGCAGATTCAACAACCTCCTCCTCTTCCGATTTTGAGTCATCGGCCGGAACATCAAGCTCCAAGGAGTCCATCTCTCCAAGTTCGAGGTCGTCCGTATCTGAGTCGAAGTCTATTTCATTTACCTCGTCCGCTATTGCGTCAATCTGCTCATCTAGATTTATCTGTAGCTCATCCTCCGGTTCTTGAACTGTTGGTTCCGGCTCTTCAATATTGAGCTCCGTATCGTTGTCAAGGCTGAGTTCCAAGTCGCCAAAATCTTCCGATTTTTTCTCTGAAGCGATATTGTCATCCAATGGATTGTCATCGTCAAGAGATAGTTCGTCAAAGCCTCCCAAATCCTCCATTGTTTCATCTTTGTCATCTTCTGCGGCGCTTCCAAATACCGCATCTTCGTCAAGCTCTCCAAGTTTGTCCCCAAAGCCGCTGTTTTCAAAAACAGAGCTGTCGTCTTGAGTTGCGCCGGAAGATAAAGATCCAAGTATGTCGACGAGCTCTGTAGGTAGAAACGGTTTTTCTATATATACATCAAAGCCCGCCGGTCTTTCAACGCCTTTCGTGATAATTAGGAGATACTTTGCGTTTGCAAATTTTTCCTTTAACGCCCCAAATTCATCGTCGTTATAAAGGTCGCTGTCTATGATTATAAAATCATATATTCCGTTTTCAACTTCAAGAATATCTTTTGCGCTTACTAGTTCGTAGCCGAGTTTCCCCGAGCTAAGCTTTACTAGTCTCTCTATCGTTGCATTTTGATTTATTAGGAGTACTTGCATATTTTTTGACCTTGGCTTTATTAAATGGTTATTAATTTTATATTTTTAAACATTTATTTTTGCTTTTATAATAGAAGCAGCATATGGTTTATTATTTCGAGGAATCTAGCTTTAAAAATAAGCGCTATAGAGCCTAGAATTGCCATTAGAACCGCTATCCCTAAAATTACTTTTATCGGCATACCTACAACTAGCAAGTTAAAAGACGGCATTGTTTTCATAATCATTCCAAATATTATATCAGATAACAATGATAGAGCCATTAAAGGAAAGGCTATTGTAAAACCTATCAAAAATATATTTTTTACAGTTAATATCGCATATTCGAAATAGGCTTTTGTAATTACGAATTGTCCGATAGGGACCTCTTGTAAAGAGTGCTCTATGTATTGGATTATCAGATGATGTCCGTCTGCGGCAAGCAGTATCATGAGCGTAAAAAAACTCAGTATTGTGCTTATCACCTGCGAGCTTTGCTGTGTTTGGGGGTCGTATGCGCTTGCCATTGATAACCCCATAACCATGCTTATTTGCTCACCCGCAAACCCAACGGCGCCAAAAAGCGTGGATACAAAAAAGCCGGCGATAAACCCAAAAGCCCCTTCCATTATTATGGCTCCTATGAGTGTTCCGGCGTCAAGCTCTATAGCAACGGCAGGTGTAACTGAGTAAAAGATAACTGTAAAGTATAGCGCCAGAGCGCCTTTGATAGACATTGGCACTGCCGTATGCGCAAAAAAAGGCATAAACGCAAAAAGTGCAGAAAATCTGACAAAAAGCAGCATAAAAGTTATGACCGACTCTTGCGCTAAAAATGGGAGTAGCTGGCTCATTTTAGTTTATTTAGGATTTTGTGCTCTAGTCTGTATACCGCATCACATGAAAAAGCTAGTTTTTCATCGTGCGTAACACACATCATTGCAGCTTTGTTTTGCTTTATATAATCAAATATCGTCTGCATCACTTCGGCGGCGCTATCCTTATCAAGATTTCCTGTCGGCTCATCTGCAAATATCAGTTTTGGCTTTTTCGTAAGCACTCTAACTATGGATATTCTTTGCTGCTGTCCCCCTGAGAGAGTCGATATCGGCTGGGATAGTACGTGTGAGACGCCGAATTTGCGGCCAAGTTCCTCATCTATCGGCTCCCCGGTTAATATTGAGGCTACCTCTAAATTCTCTTTTGCGCTAAAACCTCTAAAAAGGTAGTGTGACTGAAATATTATCCCTATATCGTTCTTTCGTAAATCCACAAGTTGTTTGAGTGAGAGTGAGTATATATCTTTATCGTTATATAGCACTTGACCTTTTTGCGGTTTTAAAAAAGAGGATAGTATGTGCAGTAATGTAGATTTCCCGCTACCGCTGACACCCAATATGGCAGTTGAGGTACCCTGATTTAAGTCGATATTTATATTGTCGAATAAGTCATAATCAAAAGAGTGAGAGAGATTTTTGGCACTGAGCATCTAGAGCCTTTTTATGAAAGTTTCCCCGCATGCAGCGGGGAAATTATAGGGGAAAAATTATTTAGCTAGTTGAGCCGCAACTTCGCTTGCAAAGTCGCAAGCTTTTTTCTCAAGACCTTCGCCGACTTCGAATCTAACGTAAGCAGTTAGTGTAGCAGTACCGCCTACAGCTTTTGCTGCAGCTTCAAGGGCTTCTTTAACTGTTTTTTTGTCATCTTTTACGAACGGTTGGTCTACAAGGCAGTTGTCTTTTTTGAATCTTGCTAGTTTACCAGGTAGGATTTTGTCCCACATAGCCTCAGGTTTACCCTCTTTTTCTAGCTGAGCTTTTGCAACTTCCGTTTCTCTCTCTAGGTCTTCGGCAGGGATTTGTGTTTCATCCATGTAGTTTGGATTCATAGCAGCTGCATGCATTGCGATGTCTTTTAGCGTGCTAGTTATTGCTTCGGCAGTTTTTGCGCTATCGCACTCTGCGCCCACAAGAACGCCGATTTTACCATTGGCATGCTTGTATGCACTGACCACACCGTTTTCGCCAACGGAAACTTCAGCAAATCTTCTAACAACGATGTTTTCACCGATTTTGCCTATAGTGATGCTTAGGTGGTCGGAGAAAGTTGTGCCGTTGATGCTAGACGCCAAAAGGTCGTCAACATTTTTGATGCCGTTAGCGTGAATATGAGAAGTCGTGCTTGAGCAGAACTCTATAAAGTTTTCGTTTTGACCGACAAAGTCAGTTTCGCAGTTTACTTCAGAGATTGTCGCTTTTTTAGCATCGCTTGCTAATTCGATAGTTATAGTACCTTCAGTAGCAACTCTACCGCTTTTTTTAGCGGCGGCAGAGAGACCTTTTTTTCTTAGCCAATCTATCGCCGCATCCATATCGCCGTCATTTTCGGTAAGCGCTTTTTTGCAATCAAGCATACCGGCCGCAGTTCTTTCTCTAAGTTCTTTGATTAGTTCGCTTGTAATAGCAGCCATTATTCAGCTCCTTCTTCCGCTTTTGCTTCTTCTTTAACTTCCGCAACCACTTCCGCAACCTCAGCTTCAGTCACTTCTTCAACAGCTTCTTCCGCTTTTTCGTTTGAGCTTCTACCTTCGATAATAGCGTCTGCCATCTCTTTGCAGAATAGTTCAATCGCTCTAATAGCGTCATCGTTTCCTGGGATTGGGTAAGTGATTAGGTCTGGATCGCAGTTTGTATCAAGCGGTGCAACAACTGGGATGTGTAGTCTGTTTGCTTCTTGAACGGCGATTTTTTCTTTTTGTGCGTCTAGAACAAATATCATATCAGGCGCAGATTTCATGTGTCTGATACCGCCGATATAGTTTTCTAGTTTCTCTTTTTTTCTGTTTAGGATAAGAGCTTCTTTTTTTGTAAGAAGGTTGATTTGACCTGATTTGATCATATCTTCGATAATTTCTAGTTTTCTAATTGATTGTCTAACAGTTTTAAAGTTTGTTAGCATACCGCCTAGCCATCTGTAATTTACATACGGGCAGTTCGCTCTTGTAGCGTGCTCTTTTATCATTTGGCTAGCTTGTTTTTTCGTACCGACAAAAAGGATTGTTTTTCCCTCGGCAGCAGCGTCTCTAACTACGTTGTACGTATATTTAAAATATCTTAGCGTCTTTTGTAGGTCGATAATATGGATGTTTTTTCTAACACCGAATATGAATTTTTTCATTTTCGGATTCCATCTTCTTGTTTGGTGACCGAAGTGTACGCCGCACTCCAACAAATCTTTCATTGTAACCATGTGGTGAATGCTCCTTGCATAAAAATAAAATGTTGGTTTTTCCTCCGCAAGCATCAACGAGACTCTGCCTCGCAACCTTTTCAAGGATTCTTGCGTGTGGGTTATGGATAGCCCTCTCGTAAAACGAGGGCTAAATTATATCTTTTTGTTGCTGAAGTTATTTCTGTAGTTTTTTGATTTGCTCTTTTACTTTTTCGGCGTGCCCTTTGGCTTTTACGTTATCCCAATAAAACGCCACCTCGCCTTTGGGGTTTATAAGAACGGTCGAGCGGACTATCCCCATATATTTTTTGCCGCACATATTTTTCTCTCTCCATGCGCCGTAAGCCTCTATCATTTTATGCTCAGTATCGGATAATAGAGTTATGGTAAGTGAATGTTTGTCGGCAAATTTTTTGTGTTTTTCGACAGTATCGGCGCTTACACCTAACACTACCGCATTCATATCTATAAAATTTGGAAATTCGGCGGTAAATTCGCACGCCTCAGTCGTGCACCCAGGGGTATCGTCTTTCGGGTAAAAATATATAACTACCCATTTATTTTTAAAATCTCTGCTACATACTTCTACGCCGTCTTGGTTTTTGAGACAAAATTCCGGAGCTTTTGTACCTATCTGCATCTCTTTTCCTTATTCAAAATTTATGACTATCATGCCGCAAAAATTTTCGCCTTTGTATATCTCTGCCCTGTATAGCTTGCCAGACTTATCAAGAGAATAGTTTTTATCAAAAGCGGTTTTTGCAACCTCTATGCCGCTTTCGTTATCCACGCCTTTTTTGCTATACCCTATCAGGTTTAGTCTATAACCTTGAGGTACTGTTATTTTGGCGCTATTTTTTGTCTTTATATACGAGCCTATAGCCACTTTGGCGTTTTTCCCGTCAGCCGTTACGTCTGCCTCCTTGAGTGAATCGTCAAACGTGTACGTTTGCGTTGACAGGGATGTTATTTTTATATTTCCATTGTAGATATCGTAACCGTTTTTGCTTTTGGCGGCAGCCACTATAGGGTTTTGGCTTTTATAGGTCACCCCTTTTGTGTCGACCGGAAAGTATTTTATTGATGGGCGTAAGTCGCCTAGCGGAAGTTTTATTTTTAGCGGCGGTATTTCTATATCGCCGTAATCTTTTAAAAGCTTTGCAACCTCTTTTTGATTTAACTCAAAATCCCTTTTGTATTTTATATTCATTATCTGCATAAACTCTTCAAAGCTTTTTAGCTGATAAAGGACTTTTGTAGGTAGGTCGGAGATATTTTTACTAGTTTCTACGGCAAATGCCGGTTTTTTGTTTTTGATAGCAAAGTAAGTCAGACTTTGCCTCATAGCTTCGTCTTTGTCTTTTGTTTCGGTGTTTTTGACGTTAAATTCGTGGACATCCTCTTGTAATACAACCCTATTTTTTTGAGCAACTTTTGATGCTATTTCATCTAGTTTGCCGTATTTGGTTCCTGCAAGCGCTTGTTGATCTATAATAAAAGCCTGCCCCCATGCCTTTGGATTGAATAGGTTGTTTTTGTGCTCTTTCCTATAAAATCCATGCCCATCATGCAGATTTAGTATCAAATCTACTTTTGGTTCCAAAATAAGCTTTTTAATGTCGGCTACTATCTGCTTATCTTTGTCGTCGTTTTTGATTACGGCGAATTTGCGGTTCATATCTCCGTAAATGCCACGTTGGTTTTGAGTGATGCTGTCGAAGTTTAGATTTGGGACAACCCAGACGTTGCCATCAATAATTTTGTAGTGATTTATGAAAAGTGCAGAAGCGAAATAGCTACTTGGTTCATTTCCGTGGATACCGCCTATGATGAATAGCGTATCCCCTTTGCCGCTCTCCATTTTGTGTAGCGTGAAGTGTAGGTTGGCGGCGTTAAGCGAGAGTGCCACTAAAGCGGCAATAAGAAACTTTTTCAAAATACTATCTTTCCGCCATTATGGTCATTTTGCCGTTTTCTACTTTTACGAATAAATCTTTTACGCCGTTAAATTTGTAAGAAGGAGCCCAATATTCTTCATAAAATTTAACTTTGAAAATCTTTTCATTCTTGCTTGTCGGATTCGGTGTTACTTCAAACTCTCTAAATACTATTTTTTTTGCCTCTTTTTTTGCAAAAATCCTCTGTTTGTAATTGCTAAACGCTTTTTTTTCCATTCCGTCAAATCTTCGGAAATTATTGTCATAGAAGTCTAGATAGCCATTGAGATCATTTCTTTCCCATGCCTTTTTCCATTGAAACATAGAAGAAAGTATGGTCGCTATATCGTCTTTTGATGTTTTTGGAAGCGGTTTGTCGTCTATGATAAGGACAGTTTTTTGGTATGTGATTTTTTTATCTAGGTTTAATAGATAGTCGTTGTTTACTACGACACACCCTCTTGTAGATGGCGTTCTATTGCCGTCAAGTGGCATACCGTGCAGCCAAATACCGTAACCGTCTTTTTTGTTTACTACGTCATATAGGTTTGGATAGTCGGTGGCAAATGCAAATGGACCATAAAGAGGCGGCAGTTTCTCTAGTTTGTTGACAAAATCGTAGGAGCCGGTCGGGGTTTTGTAATCGCCTCGCCTTTCTTTGTCCCCTTTTTGGCCGCCGACTCTAGCGGCTGATTTGTTTACTTGAACTAGCTTGTGGTCTTTGTAGGTATAAAGGGTAACTTCGGGCTTTGATTTGTCTGTTACGATGATGTATTTGTCGGTTTCGTAAAATCCAAGCGACGTATCGTAATTTTTTAGATAACCCTGCCAATAATCTTTTGTGGCAAGCTCTTTTTCTATTTCGGCAATGGCCGCATCGACCCCCTTTTTTCTATACATTTCTATAATGTCGGGTGCGCCGAATGCAAACGAAGCTCCGCACAGTAAAATCAAACCCTTTTTAAGCATAGACCAAAAACTCCGTAATATCTCATTTTTTAAAGCCGAAATTATATTTAAAGCCGTTTAAAGCAACCGCCTCATTAATTTACTACGCAGTATAATCAAATTGTAGTTATAGGTAAGGGGTGGATGCAACATATCCGTCTTTTTTTGGCTGTATACTCCAACAAAAATATATAAGGATTTCATTTGATGAAAAAGTTTCTTTTCTCTGTTTGTGCCGCCGCTGTTCTTGCGGGTAGCGTTTTGGCTGCTGAAACCGTGGCTACCGTTAACGACAAAAGCATAACAATGGACGATGTGAATGCGTTTTTGAGGGCTATTCCGGGGGCTAGTGATTATGCTTCTATGCCTAAAGAGGCAAAAGAAAAAGTAATTAACCAGCTAATAGACAATCAGCTTTTGCTTGAAGAGGCAATCAAAGAGGGCATCCAAGGGTCTGAAGAATACAAAAAAGAACTTGATAGAGTAAGTAGAGAATTAGCTCTTAATATCTGGCTAAGCAAACAATTTGACAAAGTTGCCGTAAGTGATGAAGAGGCAAAAAAATTCTACGATGCAAACGGAGAGAAATTCAATCAGCCTGAACTTTTTAACGCTAGACACATAATAGTAAAAACAGAAGCTGAGGCCTCTAAAATTCTAAAAGAGCTGCAAGCTACTCCTAAAGCCAAGCTTGAAGATGCCTTTGCTGCTGCGGCAGGCAAATACTCCATAGACGGGACAAAGGAAAACGGGGGAAGACTAGGATGGCTAGCGGAAGGTAGAATAGTAAAAGAGTTTTACTCTGCAGCAAAAACGTTAAAAAAGGGGGAGATGAGCAAAAAGCCAGTTAAAACGCAATTTGGATACCACATAATATTTATCTCAGACTATAAACCGGCCGGAAAAGTATCCTTTGAAGCCGCAAAAGAGCAAATCAAACAGCAAATTATAAAGCCTGAAAAATATAAAGATGCGATGATATCTAAAGCTAAGTCGTTAAGAGAAAAAGCAAAAGTAGAAATCAAGAAATAAGGGGTAAGCCGTATGTCGAAAGTATTTGATGTAGTAAAACCGGGCGTAGTGACCGGCGATGATGTAACAAAACTATTCAATCTTGCAAAAGAGAACGCCTTCGCTATACCTGCCGTAAATTGCGTTGGAACCGATAGTATAAATGCCGTGCTCGAAGCTGCTGCAGCGGTAAAGTCGCCTGTAATAGTTCAGTTTAGCAACGGCGGCGGTATCTTTATCGCCGGTAAGGGGTTAAAAAACGAAAACGAAAAAGCGGCAATACTCGGTTCAATATCGGGTGCTCTACATATACACAATGTTGCCGAAGCATATGGTGTGCCTGTAATCATACATACCGATCATGCGGCAAAAAAACTTCTTCCTTGGATAGACGGACTACTAGATGCGAGTGAAAAATATTTTGCCGAGCACGGTAAACCGCTGTTTTCATCGCATATGCTTGATCTCTCTGAAGAGCCTTTGGAAGAAAATATAGAAATATGCGAAAAATACCTAACTCGTATGAGCAAAATGGGTATGACGCTTGAGATAGAGCTTGGCTGCACGGGTGGCGAAGAGGATGGCGTGGATAATACGAATATCGACAATTCAAAATTATACACTCAGCCTGAAGATGTGGACTACGCGTATGAAAAGCTTTCAGCAATAAGCCCTAACTTCACCATTGCGGCGTCGTTTGGAAATGTGCATGGCGTATATGCCCCTGGCAATGTCAAGCTAAGTCCTGCGATTTTGGATAACTCTCAAAAATACATCAGCCAAAAAAGAGGGCTAGGCGCAAAACCGGTAAACTTCGTATTTCACGGCGGTAGTGGCTCAGACCCGAAAGACATCAAAGACGCTATCGGATACGGCGTTATCAAAATGAATATCGACACAGATACGCAGTGGGCATTTTGGGATGGTATAAGGGCTTATGAAGCCAAAAACCATGATTATCTGCAAGGACAAATAGGTAATCCTGAAGGTGCAGAGAAACCTAACAAAAAATACTATGATCCGCGTGTCATAATAAGAGAGGGTCAAAAAAGTATGGTAGAGAGGCTAAAACAAGCATTCTCAGACCTAAACTGCATAGAGCGAAACTAAAATCCGCAAGCCCCGATGGGGCTTTTTCTACTTTCTACTTTTACGCTATAATTCCACAAAATTAAACATTTAGAGCAATTTGAGATGATTAAAATAGTAAAAACTACAGACAAAGACTTCAAAGAACAGTTGCAAGCTACCCTACATAGGGGCGAGACGCAAGGCGAAAAAGTAGAAGCGATAGTAAAATCTATCATAGCCGATGTTAAAAGAGATAAAGACAAAGCTCTTACTGATGCGGTGGCGAAGTTTGACGGTTGGAGGCCAAAAAGCGGCGCAGAACTTGCCGTAAATGAGGCTGACATGAAAGCGGCGTACGACGCTCTTGAGCCTAAACTAAAAGAGGCACTACACACGGCATACGGCAGAATAGCGGTGTATCACAAAGAGCTAAAACCAAAAAGTTGGATAACAACGGAAGCAAACGGCACGATACTTGGTCAAAAAGTGACCCCGGTAGATAGGGCTGGGCTATATATTCCCGGTGGCAAAGCCGTGTATCCTAGTTCGCTACTTATGAACGCAATTCCCGCGATAGTGGCCGGCGTAGAGGAGATAGTGGTATGCACCCCAACCCCTGGTGGCGAGCCAAATCCTCTCCTAATGGCGGCGGCGCACCTATGCGGTATCAAAAAAATGTACAAAATAGGAGGCGCTAGTGCAGTGGCGGCAATGGCTTACGGCACTGAGACGATAGGTAGGGTAGATGTTATTACGGGGCCGGGCAATATCTTTGTGGCGACCGCTAAAAAGTTGGTATTTGGGGATGTAAATATCGACATGATAGCGGGTCCTAGCGAGATAGGCATCCTCGCTGACGAGAGCGCAAATCCCTCTTGGCTTGCAGTGGATATGCTCTCTCAGGCGGAACACGACGAGCTTGCTGGCTCATATCTTGTAACGACAAGCGAAAAAATTGCAAACGACACCGCAAAAGAGATAGAGAGATATCTGCGTGAGCTGCCTCGTAACGAGATAAGCTCGGTGTCTATTGCGAATAACGGCATTATCGTAGTGTGTGAGGATATGAAAGAGGCGATAGATATTATGAATGATATAGCGCCTGAGCACCTTGAGGTATGCGTGACGAATGCGCTGGAATTTCTCCCTTTTATCAAACACGCCGGAGCGATATTTCTAGGGCATTATACTCCGGAGGCGATAGGTGATTATATGGCGGGACCGAACCATACTTTGCCGACCGGTGCTAGTGCGAGATTTTTCTCGCCGCTATCTACTGAACATTTTATGAAAAAATCGTCAATTATTTCGTTTTCAAAAGAGGCGATAAAAGAGCTTGGTGTGCAGTGTGCGACGATTGCGGATGTGGAGGGGCTTTTTGCTCACAAGGAGAGCGTGTTGGCAAGGGTAAACGGGGAGCTATAAAACCCCCCCTGTAGGTTTTAGTATAGCCCTATTTTTCCATCTTTTCTTCTGTACATAACCCTTGTTTTTTTGGCCTTGTCTTCAAAAATCATAAACATGCAACCCTTCATTTTGAATACTTCAAGGGCTTCATCTATCTCAACAGGTTTGTCTATATCGAGCTCTGCCGGAACTATCTCATCCTCGTCTTCTTCAGCCTCAAAAGCTACAAGCGGGACTGACATTTTGGCGTGCGCTTTATGACTAGATACTTTATCGTGGTGACGTCTTAGGACTTTTTTTGCTCTCTCCTCGGCGAGATCCACGGCCGCATAAAGATCTTTATCTAGCTGTTTGATAACAACAGTATCTTTGCCGGCAAGCTGGATGATAAATTCTATGCTAAATCCTTTTTTACCGTTTTTGTCGGCGCTGGAAACGATAGCCTTAACCGCAATAACATCTAAGTGGAACTTGTCAAACGAAGATATCTTGTCTTCGATATGCGCCCTGATGGCGTCGGTCATTTCTATTTGTTTTGCAACTATACTTAGATTCATTGGGTCCCCCTAATATACGAAAGTATAGGTATTGTAGCCCTCATATATTAAAAAATGTTTAAAATTTTGGAAGTTTTTTGTAGTTTTGCCCCCAAAAGTCGGGGGCTGGAGGAAATTAGAAACCTGAACTTTTCAGAATAGCACCGTAACCGTTGAGAATATCGTTTACGATAAAGATAGAGAATACCGAGAAGAATGCGGCTATCGCCAGTATAAATTTGAACGGCATTGTTGCATTGTGCATGTATATTGTTCTGTTGGCATATGACGGCTCTCTAAGGAACATATAAACAATAAGCTTGATATAGTAGTACACCGCTATCGCACTGTTAAGCACCATAACAAGCGCCAATCCTATATATCCTGCAGACATTGCCGCGCTAATCAAATAAAACTTACCCCAAAATAAAGCAAACGGAGGCACCCCTGCAAGGCTTAGCATAAAAATCGCCATAATTACTGCAGGAATAGGAGCTATATGTACCATGCCGCTAAATTTTGTGTACGGGTGGTCAAATCTGTTGTGGAATATCTTGCTTTTATGCCTTGAAATCCATAACATCGTAAATGCGCCAAGGTTGGCAAACATAAATAGAGTCCAGTACATAAATAAAGCGGTATTTGCTTCATTCGTGGCTACAAGTATCGCAACAAGACCGAAGCCGGCGTGGCTAATGGAGCTAAACGCTAGCATTCTTTTTACCGACTCTTGAACAAGAGCAAGGATGTTACCTATCGTCATTGTGGCAACCGCCGCTATCCATAGCATGGTTTTGACCCACTCTAGGTCTGATGCTACCAAAAACTCGAATATTCTGATTGCTATAACGAATGCAGCAATTTTTGGAACTATGGACATATATCCGGCAAGAGGTGCACTAGCTCCTTCGTAAACGTCTGGCGTCCAGGTATGCAACGGAACCATGGAGAGTTTAAACCCGATAGCGCCCATCATGAAGGCTAGAGATATTAAAAGAACTTCAAAGTTTTTTGTCCCCATGCTTTCAAGAGCAAAGAATGACTTTTCAAGTTCGACGCTTCCCGTCGCAAGATAAAATAAGGCGCCGCCGAACGCAAAAAAGCCCGCAGCCAAGGCACCCATAGTGAAGTACTTTATCGCAGCCTCTATAGATCTGTCTCTGTTGTGCATAGCAATAATCGTATAGAGTGCGAGAGATGCCGCCTCAAGCGCTATAAACATAAGGATAATATTGTCTGTCGATACCATTACCTGGAAGCTTGAAAGCATAAACAAGAATAGGGCAAAAAACTCAGAGTACTCAAACTCGTGAAACCTATGAGATGTAAGAGAGAGAGGCAAAAATAGCGCAGATGCTATAAGTATAATTGCTTGTCCTATTATAGCAACGCCGTCTATCGATATTACACCAAAGAAACCGACCTGATTTATCCCTGAATCAAGCAAAACCACAAGCGATAGCAGTACTATTGCAACCGAAAACATGGTGTTAAAAATCTTTGTCGTAGGCCTGATAAGATCTATCACCAGCAACAAAAGGGCACCTATCGTGGTAATAAATACCGGATAGAGCGTAGGCAGATTGAGGTCTGCGAAATTTATAGAAATAGGCGTCATTTCGCACCTCCTACGATTGATTTGTAGTCTAAGATACTGAGTTTTGCATCAAAAGTTTGTGATTTTTTGAACATTAGTTCAACAAGTTTTTTTGCGCTTGTTTCCGCCGGCTCCAAAATAGGTTTTGGATAAATACCCAATATAATCACTAGAAGCGTTAATGGAATAAGCCCTGCGAGCTCTCTTTTTGTCAAGTCTTTTAGTTCAAATATTTTTTGGTTTGTAACTTGCCCAAAGAAAGATTTTCTAAAGACATTTAGCATGTATATTGCGCCGAGAATTATCGTAGTTCCGGCAATTAGCGTCAAGATAGGCGATACTTTGAAAAAGCCTAGAAGCGCCAAAAATTCGCCGACAAAACCGATAGTAAGTGGAAGGCCGACAGAGCCCATAAGTACGATACCGAATATTACGCCGTATTTTGGCATTACGCTTGTGATGCCGCCAAACTCGCTCATCTCTTTGGTGTGCAACCTCTCGTATATGACCCCTACGAGCATGAACAGCGCACCCGATACGATACCATGGCTAATCATTAAAAATACGGAACCTGCTATACCCTCTACATTTAGGGCAAACATACCGAGCATAATAACGCCCATGTGTGAAACGGAGCTATACGCTACGACTTGCTTCATATCACTTTGAGCGAAAGCTATCATGGCAGTATAGACTACCATGATAAGAGAAAGTATCGCAATTGGAGTCACAAAGTATAGGGTTGCATCCGGCATGATAGGGAAGTTAAGTCGCAGGAAGCCGTATGTACCCATTTTGAGTAGTACTGCCGCAAGTATGACCGAACCTACCGTAGGGGCTTGACCGTGCGCATACGGGAGCCATGTATGAAAAGGGAACATAGGCACTTTGACCGCAAGACCGGCAAAAAACGCAAGGAATACCCAAATTTGAACATCCATAGGGAGGATAAGCAGATGCCAGTCTGGAAGCGCAAAGCTCCATACTCCTGTTGCTTCGTGAAATGCGTATCCAAGATAGATAACACCTAGAAACATGATAAGGGAGCCGGTGAATGTATATAGGAAAAACTTGACGGCAGCATATACCCTTTTGTGCGAGCCCCATGAGCCGATGATATACAGCATAGGTACCAGTGAAAGCTCAAAGAATACATAAAACACTATGGCGTCAAGAGCGATAAAGAAGCCTACCATTGTTACTTCCATAAAGAGGAGCGTAATAATGAGGTTTTTCATGTTTTTTAGCTCTTCCAAGGCAACTATCGCTATAAAAGATATAAATGTCGATAGCGCGAGGAGATAAACAGAGAAACCGTCTATTCCAACATAGTAAAATATGCCGTAATCAGGTATCAGCGGCAGCTTTTCTGTAAATTGAAAGCCAGGATTTTTCGGATCAAAGCCAAGCAGTACGGGAATTGTAAGCAAAAACTCCAACCCCGTTACGGCTATACCGAAAGTTTTTATATTCTGCTTTGAGACAAATGCCCCGACTACTGCGGCGAGAGCCGGAAACAATAGTAGCAACGATAAGATATTTTCCATCTGCTCTCCTTACTTAATCGGGCTATAAAGAGCCGCAAAAATTATTAGTATTAAAATACCGGCTACCATCCATCTGAGCATCGAAGATAGATTACCGCTTTGAATATGTCTCGATTTTTCACCGCTTTTGTAAATAACAAGGGCAATAGTGTCAACAACGAAGTCTATTATTTTTAGGTCTACTTTTTTCCATGCGAACTCTGAAAGCTTGGTGTATGGAATAACCAAAAATCTGTTGTAAAACTCAGGAATGTAATATTGGTTATAAAATAGCTTATAGAAAAACCCGTTTTCAAGATCTTTGCTAAATCCGCCTTTGTTGTATTTGTAGACCGTAAACGCTATAGAGCATACGACGGCAACAGTTGTTACGGCTATTAGCGCCATTATAGTATCTGTTGACATATGAGGATGTAAAATCGGCATTACTTTTTCAAGTAGCGTTGTCAAAGAGTGCTCAAAGAAGCCAGCAATTACGGCAAGAACTGCAAGCGGAGCCATGGCGGCAAGCATATACCAATAAGCTTCGTGTGGATGAAGGCCTGGGAAATGCTCTTTGTAGTTCTCTTTTCCAAAGAATACAAGCATGATAAGTCTAAAGCTATAAAACGCTGTAAGTACTGCAGTCATCAAAAGAACGGCCCATAGGATGTAGTGGTGTGTGCCAAATGCCACCTCTAGGATTTTGTCTTTTGAGAAGAAGCCGGCAAACGGATAGATACCCGCAAGAGCAACGGAGGCTAGTATCATCATAATAGCCGTTCCTCTCATCGGTTTGTATAGTCCACCCATTTTTTTGATGTCAAGTTCGTCGTGCATCGCATGCATTACGTTACCTGCGCCAAGGAATAGTAGGGCCTTGAAAAATGCGTGCGTCATTAGGTGAAACAGTGCAACCCAATACGCCCCAAGACCAGCGGCAACAAACATATATCCTAGTTGCGAGAGGGTAGAGTAGGCGATGATTCGTTTGAGATCGCGATTGACAAGACCCATGGTGGCGGCAAATGCTGCAACAAAAGCGCCGAGACAAGCTACAAAGAAGCTAACTTCAGGTGTAAGTGCAAATAGCTCATGACTCCTAACCATCAAGTATACACCCGCCGTAACCATTGTGGCTGCGTGGATAAGCGCAGAAACAGGGGTTGGACCCTCCATTGCATCTGCAAGCCAAGTGTGGAATGGAAACTGAGCTGATTTTCCCATCGCGCCGATAAACAAAAATACCGCCGCTACAGATAAAACTGTAGAGTCAATACCTTTTACTGCGGCAAAAACTTCAGTATATTTCAGGCTTCCTGTTTGCCAGAATATGATAAACAGACCCACAAGCATACCAAGGTCTGCCACACGGTTCATAATAAACGCTTCATTTGCAGCCCAAGTTGCAAAAGGTTTTTTGTACCAAAAGCCGATAAGCAGCCAAGAACAAAGACCGACCCCTTCCCAGCCGATGAAAAGACCGAGGAAGTTATCGCTCATTACAAGCACTAACATCGAGAACACAAACAAAGACAGGTAGCTAAAGAATCTATTAAAACCCTCGTCGTGGCTCATGTAGCCTATAGAGTAGATGTGTACAAGCGTGGAAACAATAGTAACGACGCACATCATAACGATAGAGATTTGGTCAGCTGTAAAGCCAAAATCTACCCTAAAGTTGCCCGAAGCTATCCACTCAAACAGCGTTGCGCTAATTACTTGTCCGTCAAGTACGGCACCTAGTTGAATAAGCGCAGATACGGTAGCAATAAACAAAAGTGCGCTTGGCACTATCCCGGCAAGAATATTTTTTTTATAGCCGCCCAAAGCGCCGGCAAACAAAGAGCCGACAAGCGGAGCAAAAAGAGTTATATAAAGCAAGTTTTCCATATCAGCTTACCCTTTCATAATCTGTAGATTGTCAAGATCGAGTGAGCCCATTCTCTTGTACATAAGTATCAAAAAGCCTAGCCCTACCGCTACTTCGCTAGCCGCAATCGCTATGATAAAAAACGCAAAAATCTGACCGGTTAAATCGTGCATAAAATAACTAATAGCCGCAAGCGCTACGTTGACCGCATTTAGCATAATTTCTGTGGCAAAAAATAGCATTAGCAGATTTTTTCTTCTAATGACACCGAAAAGCCCTATACAAAAGAGGACGGCCGCCAAAATAAGATATTGGTTTAGGGTAATCATTTGTGCTCCTCCGTACCGCCGTCAAGTCTAAACTCTTCAAAAGTTTCCACGTTTTCATTTTCATCGTTACTTGTAGTTGCGCTAACATCCATTTTTTTGCCCGCAAGTATAATCCCTGCTATCATCGCTATAAGAAGCATCAAAGAGGCTAGCTCAAAAGGAATTAGATATTTCGTGAATAAGACCATGCCTATCGCTTGAGGATTTTGCATCCCCTGTACGCTATCCATTATCTCAGGTTTACCTGCCGCTATAGGAGCGCTTAGCATAAGTACTATCAAAACCGCAGTAGCTACCGACATAAACAGTATCTTTTTTGGATTTTTGATTTTTTCTTCCGTTGCTTTTGCACTGTCAAAAAACATCATTCCAAACGCATATAGAGCCATTACTGCTCCCGCATATACAACTATTTGCACGACCCCGAGAAAATCTGCATTTAGGATAAAGAAAAATCCAGAGATAAATATCATCCCCGCAGCAAGCGCAGTCATCGCGTATAGTATGTTCTTGCTAGTAACGGTGATTAGAAACATTGCCGCCGTGAGGCCTGCAAACGTATAAAAAGCTATTTGTTCAAACATCTTTATCCTTCTTAGTACGCTAGAGGCGTTTGTTTGATATTTTTGTCGGCGTCTGCGCTAATGGCGCCGAAACCTTCAAACTCTTTTTGTTTGCCGGCTTTTAGGAAGTCGATAGGGGTTAGCATATCGTCTTTCATGACAAAGTGGGCTCTCTGCTCAGCTGCATTTTCGTATCTTGGGCCGTGTACGATTGCAAGCTCAGGACATACGTCAGCGCAGTAGCCACAGAATATGCACCTGCCGAGGTTTATCGTATACTCACCGACTGCTTTTCTACCGTTTTTGTCTTGGAAGGTATCCATTCTGATACACTTAGATATACAGATTTTCTCGCAAAGTCCGCAACCTATACATCTCTCGTTGCCGCTCTCAAGTAGTCTTAGAAGCTCGTGCACGGCTCTGTATCTAGGGCCGATAGGGAGCTTCTCTTTTGGATATTGTACGGTATGGATGTCAAACTTGATCATCTCTTTTAGAACTATCCAAAGACCGACGAACAACTCTAGTTTTAAAGAGCGTTTGACTACCCTTGCAAACCTAGCGAGAGGCTTGGTAGGGTACTTTTCTACTTCTATAATTTTATATCCCATCACAAACCCTTAAATCAGAATAAATAAACCGGTAACCAGTATGTTTACGACCGCAAGCGGCATAAGCACTTTCCAGCATAGCCACATAAGTTGGTCAGGTCTAACATGCGGCCAAGCAGCCCTTGCCCATAGGAACAAGAATATGAAAAACGACGCTTTTAGTATGATGGCAAGTCCGCCCGGAATAAACCACATTGGATTGAAGCCGCCGAAGAATACGATAGATACAAGGAATGCTATCGTGAACATATTTGCGTATTCACCGATAAAGAACATACCCCATCTCATACCCGAATACTCGGTAGCGTAACCTGATACAACTTCCGCTTCGTGCTCAAGAAGGTCAAACGGGGTTCTGTTGGTCTCGGCATACCCTGCAATTACAAACAGCACAAATGCAACCGGTTGATACCAGATAAGCCAGTCTGATACACCGCCTGATTGGTAGTTGTTGATGTCTATTAGCGAAAGAGAGCCTATCATCATGAGGGGTGCTAGTAGCGCAAAGCCCGATACGACCTCGAAGCTTAGCATTTGAATAACAGTTCTAGCGCCGCCTAAAAGAGCCCATTTGCTTCTTGATGATACACCGGCTAGAAGCGGACCGTACATACCTGTAGCCATAACCGATAGAACAAACAAAATACCGACATTGACATCGGAAATGATAGGTCTTACCGTGTGCCCAAAAAGTTTAAATTCCGGCAAGAATGGTATTGCGGCCATAGCTATAAAAGCAGTAGCTGCAGTAATTACCGGAGCTATTTTGAATATAGGTTTGATGGCGTGTTGAGGAACGATATCCTCTTTTGTGAATAGTTTGATACCGTCAGCTAAAATTTGCAGTAACCCGTATGGTCCGACATGCATAGGCCCAAGCCTTCTTTGCATGAAAGCCAGCACTTTTCTCTCTACATAAGTAGCAAAACCTGCTAGTGCGGAAAATACGGCTACAACGGTAATTATTTTGACTATCGTCTCTATTATGTAAGTTTCCATTATTACCCCTTGATGATCTCGGTTGGCCTAAATTTGTACCCATCTCGTAGGGTCTCAAATCCTGGATTATTTGGTTCGTACGCAGGTGCCAAAACAATATTTGATGATATTTTTTGGTCTATTTTGACCTTATAGCTTCCTGTTTTTAGGCTTACATCGTCGCCATCTTTCAGTGAGGCCGCCTCTGCCGCCGCTTTGCCGACGTATAGCGTATTTGCCCCCTCTTTTATCTGTGAGCATTTTGCTGTATAAGCGTTAAACTGCCCCACCGGAGTAGACACATAAATAAGAGTACCGTTCATCTCTTCC
>CAZVTM010000008.1:0-9972 GCA_964630205.1 uncultured Helicobacter sp.
TGAAGCTTTTGGATGTCGCTAGTGCCGCCCTCCGGATAGAGACAAACAACCTTTACGTTATCCGCGTTTTGAAACGTTTTGAGCGCAGCGGGACCAGTATCTCCGCTCGTCGCCGTCATGACCAGGTATTTTTGGTTTTGCTCTTTCGCCAAATCAGAAAAAATAGAGCCGAAAGGCTGAAGCGCCATATCTTTAAACGCTCTCGTAGGGCCATGATATAGCTCGCATACGAACAGGTCGTCCTCTATTTTTGAGAGCGGCGCAGAGTCGGCGCTATCGAAGCTATCGTATCTATCGAGAGCTTTTTTGAGAGATGCGTCGGATATATCCATATCAAATATTTTGAAAATTTTGCAAGCAAGCTCTTTGTAGCTTAGACTTTTTGCCTCCAGCAAAAACTCTGCGTCGATAGTGGGTAGATGCAGCGGAGAGTATAGTCCTCCGAAACTCGCCGAAGGATTTAAAAGGGCGTATGAAAAAGTAACCTGCTTTGGCTTATTGCCGTCGTTGCCTCTGGTTTCGATAAATTGCATAAAAAGCCTCTAAGTTTTTGGCTTATTTTATCAAAAAGGGGCTTTGCGAAGCGCTCTTACGGATAGACCATCTTTTTTGTAACGCCGCCGTCAACCACAAAATCGCTGCCAGTAATAAAGCCGTCGTCACATTCTATCAAAAACATAACCAAGCTAGCTATGTCGCTTGGAACCCCTACC
Organism: uncultured Helicobacter sp.; assembly: GCA_964630205.1. Classification (GTDB taxonomy): domain Bacteria; phylum Campylobacterota; class Campylobacteria; order Campylobacterales; family UBA6016; genus UBA6016. The sequence goes on from CAZVTM010000008.1 coordinate 714, forward strand.
CTGCCGCTTGGATGCCAATCATTGTCGGCTTTTGTCGGTATATAATCATCATTAGTATTTATCCATCCGGGAGATATAGAGTTGACGCTAATATTTGGAGCAAGAGAAACGGCTAGCGCATGCGTAAGGGAGGCCAATCCGCCCTTCGATGCGGAGTAAGGTTCCGTACCGGCCTCGGACATAAAAGCCCTAGTTGAAGATATGTTGATTATATGCCCTCTTGGGCTTGATAGCAACGACGAAAGTTCTCTTGAAAGGATATACGGCGCCGTTAGATTGACGGCAATCACCATATCCCAATCGTCGTTTGTCTGTTCAGGTAAAGGCTTATGGATAAAAATTCCGGCATTGTTTATAAGAGCATAAAGCGAACTAAACTCTTTTTTTATCTGCGAAACCGTATTTAGCAAAGAGGCTCTATCGGACAAATCGCATAGATAAAAATGATTCACAAAGCGCTCGCCGGAGCTTGAAACATCTATGCCGATAATATTATATTTTGCGGATAGAGTTTTTGCTATTTCTTTGCCTATCCCGTGCGATACGCCGGTAACGATTACGTTTTTCACAAGCTTTTCCTAAAAACAGATGGCAGAAAAATAGCACAAAAAATAAAAAAGGCCGGTAAAAACCGGCCCAAAAGAAGAAGGAAGGAGAGTAAGTTTACGAAAATGCGCCTAGGCGATTACCATTTAACTTCCGTCGTAACCATGAACGTTTTTTTGTCTAGTTGATCGCCGACTTTATATGTTTGCCCAGAAACGGCAGTATTGTCTTTTGCGTCGACTTGTTTATAGCTTGCAATAAAGTTGATATTTTTGCTGTACTTATATGCAACACCTGCTATCCATTGAGTAGCATCGCCGACATTAAGCTCATTGTTGCCTGTTACACTTGCCGCTTGATCCGGATATTTTGTTTTCATATCATCATATCTAGCAAGAATTGTCCAGTCTTTAACAGGCCTTACTTCACCGTTAATAGACCACATAGTCATGTCTTTCGCTCTTGTAGTAACGGCGCTAGCCGCATCGTTATGCCCTCTATCTTTGGCGTCAACATATTGAGCCGCTATCAAACCGTAAGGATGATTGAATACGCCGTGGATAATATACATATCTCTATCGTATTCACCGCTATCGCCAACTGTCACGTTATTATCTTTATGATTTTTGCTAGATAGGCCGGCAAAAGAGATGTTTGCGTACATATCTTTCATTCTATCGTATTTACCCACTTTTTTACCGTCGCCAAGAAGGTGCGCCGTTAGCCTCCACTCATAAGACAATTGGCCTTCGTTTGAGTTTTGCTGATTTTTTGCATTTTTATCGGCATGATAACCTTCGCCGTTAAATATGCCTAGTTCAGACGTAAAGTAGTCAGTTTTTGTTTTGAAGTTAACGCCAAGGTCGGCTGAGTTTACAAGATCCGGGCCTACACAAGTAGATGTTCCGGTCATGCATGAAAATTTATCCTCTACAATAACCTTGTTAATTGATCTGTAGTACCAAGCGTTGTGCTCTTCGTAATCTATCCACGGTCTATGCGCTATACCTATTTCGGCACCCGTATACGGAAGGATTTTATCAAGCCAGAGGTATGCGTATTTTACGTACGCATTAGCATAAGTAGTTCCGGTACTTTCAAGCTCTTTTGTAGCGTCCAGGGTTACCCTGAAGTAATCCTTATCGTTAAAGAAAGCTTTTAGCTGCACATAGTTTCTTCTAGCTTCAAAACCGGCGGAAGATGAGCCTTTAGCGGCATTGTTTGCGCCGTAGCTGTTGCTAGTAAAACCAAAGTAGTGAGTACCGCTAAACTCTATAGACTTAGCTTTTGAAGTTACCGGAATACCTTTTACCTCTTTGCTCATAGCTTCGGCAAGATTGTTTTCTTGAATGAAAGAGCCGATTTTTTGTCTATTTTCGCCCGGCTCAGTAAAGATTTGTTTTGTCGTAATATCTTCATATAGCGTAAGACCGCTAGCCGAAGCTATAGACACAAGAGTTGCCAAAGCAACAAGTGATGCTCTTAGTTTCATTTTAGCCCTTTTGTAGTTAGATTTTTTTTGCGGGCTGATTGTAGCTATGGGGTGTTACAAAATGATTACGGCTAGGTGGTTACAAAAAGATTAGATTGGGCAAGAGTTTGATTCTGTTAGATAAGGGTATTTTTTCTCGAGTATCTTTACTTTCGTCCTATCCCCCGCTTTTTTATATGCGTAATATTTATGGTAAACTCCGGCTCGAAGCTCCAAACTCTCCGCTTGTGCCCTAAATAGAGGGATAGCCTTAAGAGTATTGATAGTGTCTGCGGCCTTTTGCAGCTCTCCGGTCTTTAGCAAAAGATGTGCTTTTTGGATCCCTTTTTCGCCAAGCTCCTTAAGGCTTTTAAACTCTTTGATCTCTTTCAAAAACGGATGCAGATTTGCAAGCTCAAAAGCGGCTTTAAAGTCCTTGGAAGCCAGTTTTTTTAGAAACAAATTAATAGTCTCTCTCTCGGCGAGTAATTGTTTGATTAGCTCTGTTTTTGAACCAACCCCCATAAAAGCCGCAAAACTCTCTTTCGCCTCCTCAAGCCTGCCCGCAACGGCAAGATTTTTTGCCTGCTCCACTATGGCGTGCCACTCATCTTCCATAATCTTGTAATATCCGGTCAATCTTAAGAAGCGGTATCTATCCGACAGATTATACGCGTTCGCATATTTTTTGGCCTTGATAAACCCAACAAAAGAACGCATTGTTTCTATCGACTCAACAATTTCTTTTAATTCGCTTTTCTTTTGTATGACTTTTAAGAAAGGGGTTAGCTGTCTAATCGCACCGTCGTAGTTTTCCGCTTCAGCCATTTTGAGTGCGCTCATAGCGAATGCGGAAAACACATCCTCAAGCATTTTTGGAGCATCGGTCAAGACTAAAAGCTCATTTTCCGCTAAAAGCTTATAGCAGCCGTGAAAATCCTTGCCTGAAAATAGAGAACGAAATATCGCAAAAGCGGCTCCAACGTCAAATACGGATAAACCACCCTTTGAATCTTCAATACCAAGGACAAGGGTTTTTTCATCAAATCTCGCTAGTTGCGGCTCCGCAACCCCATCAAGCTTGCCGGAACATATATATTTTTCGCTCTGTATGTCAAATACGGTAAAACCGGCATCTCTAAATATTCCAAAAAAAAGTGCGTTATCGTTTAGGAAAAATCCTTTTTTGCAGAAAGTGGGAAATCGCATATTATATCTGGACGACTTCATGGTATCGGTATCCACAATGGTTGTTTGCCCCTCTCTGGATACGGATACGAAGCTTTTTTCATCCAAAAAGCCGTTAAAGCACGTATCTTGTCCGGCGGTTGTGAATGCCCCCATTAGCTTCAGCAGTATCGGCGAGCAGACATACCCCTGCCCTGATTCGGATAGAAGGGCTACCTTGCTTAAATCATAATTAAATACTATTTTAGAAGGGATAAAGTTGTTGTCTATATGTATTGAGCTTGTAAGCTTTTTTTCGCCGACGTTAAAGACGTTCAGCCTGAAGTCGGACGTATAAAAAAGTATCAACTCTCCGCTATAGTCAACTTCTAGCATTATAATAGGCTTATCGCTGACGTAAGACGCAACCTGCGTTTTGTTGTCAAAATCATATACTATAAGCTTGCTCCCCCTGTCGGATAAAAAAGCAAACAATATCGAGCCGTCCCGCTCAAAGCTCCTAAAAGCTCCTTGTTTTTGGCCTGATATATTTTGAATTCGGTAATCTTTGCTTTGACACTCTTGGATTATCTTGATTGCCCCGTCATTTGAGGCCGTGATTATACTTTTGTTATCAAATATTTGAATATCTATACACTTTGAACTTACCTGAAACTTACAACTGCTATCCAATCTCTGCCGCCTATAAAAACTTGAGTGTATTATAATACGAGTAATCAAAAACTACCAAAAAGACAAATGAAATGCCAAAAACAATAGCCGTCATAGATACATTCGGATTTTTTTTCCGCAGCTACTTCGCCATGCCACCGCTTAAAAGCAAAAGCGGATTTCCGACAGGACTTCTAACCGGCTTTTTAAATTTCCTATCCAAAATCTCAAAAGAACATGAAGCGGACTTCATGGTATTTTGCCTAGAAAGTAAGACAAAAGGGTTTCGCGAGGATATTTACGGTGATTACAAAGGCAACCGTCCGGACGCACCCGAGGATTTTAAAGCTCAACTTCCCATTGCCATAGAGTGGCTACACAAGCTTGGACTGAAGACGATGTCGATAGACAGCTTCGAAGCGGACGATATCATAGCCTCCATATGCCGCCTGGCCGAGCAAGACGGTCTAAATGCCAGAATAGTAAGCCACGACAAAGACCTCTACCAGCTCATAAAAGACGGGCAAACCGTAGTGTGGGAACCGTCCAAAAAAATTATCGTAGACGAACAGGGGTGTATAGCAAAGTTTGGCGTACATCCATCGCTTTTTATCGATTTTCAAGCTCTTATCGGCGATAGCGTAGATAATGTGCCGGGCGTCAAGGGGATAGGTCCGAAAACAGCAGAAAAGCTAATCAATGAATATAAAACAATAGAAAATATATATGAACATCTAGATGAGATCAAAGGGCGAACTAAGGAACTTTTAGAGGCCGGCAAAGAAAACGCTTTTATGAGCAAAAAACTAGTGACGCTAAGAGCTGATATACTAGATTCTATCGACTATGAGTCATGCGCCCTCCCATCCGCTATCGACTTTTCAAAAATCAAAGACGAAATGCTTGCTCTTGACATTAAGCATCTACTTCAAAAAGACAGCCTTATGGTAGCGATGCCGACAAGAGAGGTGCAAAAAGAAGATAGCAACGAATTCAAAGCTACCCTTGTTTCAGATGACGAACAACTACTTGCACTCATCTCAAAAATACCGGATGAAGCGATAGTGGCGCTCGATACGGAGACCGATTCGCTTGACACCAAGGTCGCAAATCTGGTCGGTTTTTCATTTTCGTACGATGAAAAAGAAGGATTTTATGTACCGCTAGCACACTCATATTTGGGCGCTCCGCGTCAAATATCAAAACAAGCCGCGCAAAAAGCAATCACCGAGCTTTGTATGCGCAAAATAGTCGGACACAATCTAAAGTTTGACGTAGCCGTAATAGAGAGGTTTTTGGGTAAGCGGATAAATGTTTTTGCGGATACTATGTTACTAAGCTGGCTTGACAATCCGGAAGGGGCGGTAGGTCTCGACGCTATGGCGGACAAACTGTTTTCATATAAGATGATAAAGTTCAAAGAAACAGTCAAGACAGGCGAGGATTTTTCCAAGGTGGCGGTAGAGGATGCTTGCAGATATGCCGCAGAAGACGCCGTGTTTACGCTGAAGATATTTGCGACTCTCTCAAAAAAATTTAACACACAAGATATTGCGTTATATAAGGAGTTTTTAGAGATAGAGATGCCCTTTATGAGACTACTTCTTGAGATGGAAAAAGAGGGAATCGCGATTGATAGGGTGAAGCTTGAAGAGTTAAAAATCAAAAATGAGGCGGAGATAGAGGCGGCAAAGTCCGAGATATTTACCCTTACCGGTTTTGAGTTTAACATCAATTCTACAAAACAGCTCTCCGATATACTTTTCGAAAGGCTTGGGCTAAAATCTGTCAAAAAAACAAAAACCGGCCTCAGTACGGATGAAAGAAGCTTGCAAAAAATGATGGGTGTGCATCCGGTAATAGGCAAAATTCTGGATTATAGAGAGGCATTCAAACTAAAAAGCACATACATAGAGCCGCTGCTTGAATTATCCGCAAAAAATCCGCAAAGCAAAATATTCACAAGCTTTTTGCAAACAGGAACAGCTACGGGCAGGCTTTCTAGCAAAAATCCAAATCTCCAAAACATACCTACGAAAACAGAGTCCGGAAGACAAATCAGATATGCTTTTGTACCAACACAGGGAAAAGTATTTATAGGGCTCGACTATTCCCAGATAGAGCTTAGACTGCTAGCGCACTTTAGCTGCGATGAGACATTGGTAAATGCATTTTTGGAGGGTAGAGATATTCATCTTGAGACGGCACAAAAAATATTCGGAGCAGAAGCGGCAAAAGAAAACAGAAACAAGGCAAAAACAATCAATTTTGGACTTTTATACGGAATGGGTAGCCAAAAACTAGCCGATAGTTTAAATATTGGGACTAAAGAGGCAAGAGAGTTGATAGATAGTTACTTTGCCTCTTTCCCGACGGTTAAAAACTTTTTGGAGTCCATCAAAGAGGGCGCAAAAGAGAGTGGATATGTCGAAACAATGATGGGGAGAAAAAGATTTTTTGATTTCAAAAACGCCGGCGCACGAGATGAGGCAATGTATCTGCGCGAGGCTGTAAATACGGTATTTCAAGGCTCGGCGGCAGATATAATCAAGCTGGCGATGATACAAATAGCCAAAAAGATAGAGGGTGAAAATCTTGCGGCAAGAATGATATTGCAAATACACGACGAGCTCATATTTGAAGCCGATGAAAAAGAGGCGCACGGTATTGCCAAAGAACTATCTTCAATAATGGAATCGGTAGTAACGCTCAAAGTACCCCTAAACACATCTTTAAACTTCGGAAAAAATTGGGGCGAACTCAAATAGCAAACAAGAGTTTTTTTGTATAATTTCGCAAATCAAATCACAGGAACAATAATGTCCAAGCTTTACAACATTATCTCATCCATGTCCCTTACAGCCATACTTCTGCTTATTTTTGCAGTCGCCTCCGGCGTAGCCACCTTCATAGAAAACGACTACGGCACAGAGACCGCAAAAGCTCTCGTATATAATGCGAAATGGTTTGAAGCGGTCATGGTTTTGCTTGCCGTGAGCCTAACGGCAAATATAATCAAACAAAAACTATATACAAGAGAAAAAATTGGCAGTTTCCTGATGCACTCATCTTTTATCGTCATACTCATTGGCGCCGGACTTACGAGATACTTCGGCTATGAAGGGATTATGCACATAAGAGAGGGTGAAACCACGAACCAAATGCTATCGACGGAAGCGTTCATCAAACTTACCGCAATAGCAAACGGGAGAAGCGATAGTGCGGAACAAAAAGTGATTATCGCCAAAAATTCAAAACAAGAGCTTGCCATAGCACTACAAAACAACGGCAAGACTTATTCTGCAAAGCTAAAAGAGATTATTCCAAATGCGGTCAAGCAGATAGAAGAGGTTAAAGGTGGGAAGCCGATGATATCACTAGTTATCGCCGCAGAAGGCGTGGCTCCGTCGCAAAAACTTCTCGAAGCAGGCGAAAAAGTAGCTAGTGACGGCGTAAAATTCGAAATAGCAGACAACGGTAGCATCGTAGAAGGCGAAGAGCCTGCCGTAAAATTCTTTGTCAAAGGGTCAAAAATATACTTCATAGCCAACAAAGACGTGGAGTATATGACGATGTCCGACAGACAAACCGGCAAATATGCGAAAAATGAAATTAACGAACTTACAACAGGAAAACTCTTTAATATAGAAGGTGTCAGCTTCGTACCTAGATATGTAACACTATCGGGAGCGGTAAAACTGATGCCTTCTCCGTCAAAAATGAAAGGTCAAAGTTTTGACAGCGCACTTATTTTTGACGTAACTGACGGCAAGGAGACGAAATCTCTAACCGTAATGGGTCAACCTCAAGCATTGGGGCAAGAATCAAGCATAGCTTTCGGGGATACCAACGTATCTATATCATATGGCTCAAAACTACTTAATTTGCCTATATCGATTAAACTCAATGATTTCATCCTATCTAGATACCCAGGCTCAATGAGCCCCTCTTCATACGAGAGCAATGTAACGGTAACTGAAGACAAAAAAAGTTATGAATACGAGATTTACATGAACCACACACTAGACGCAAACGGATATAGATTTTTTCAATCATCATATGACACTGACGAAAAAGGGACCGTCCTGTCGGTATCAAAAGACCCGGGCAAACTACCCACATATTTGGGTTATATCATGATGGCGCTTGGAATGGGGTGGCTTTTATTTGATAAAAACGGCAGATTTAGAAAGCTTGCCAAAACGCTAGAAGTTCAAAAAACAGCCGCAATAGCAGCCATGGCCTTCGTATTTACATTTTTGACACCTAACCTGTATGCAAATAACAGCGATATAAACTCTGTACAAGCCGCCAACATACTAGAAAGCGCAAAAGCTATCAATCCGGCCGTAGCAAAGGAGTTCGGTACTTTATTGGTTCAAGACGCTCAAGGGCGCATAAAACCGGTCAATACTTTGTCAATCGAAGTTTTGGACAAGGTATCCGGCTCAAATAGCTTTGACGGAATGAGTGCGGATGAAGTTATGTTTGGAATGTTATTGGAGCCTAAAAGCTGGCAACTAATCAAAATGATAAAAGTGTCTCATCCGGAAGTAAAAAAGCTGCTAGGATTGAACGAAAGCGATAAAAAGGCGGCGTTTATAGACTTTTTCGACACTGCCGGACAAGGTGGATATAAGCTTGATATGTATGTAGAAGACGCCAACCGTAAAAAACCATCAGAGAGAGGAACTCTCGACAAAGAGATACTAAAGCTAGACGAGAGGCTAAACATTTGCTATATGGTATACGGCGGAAAGCTACTACGCATATTTCCAAAGCCAAACGATCCGAATAACACATGGCTAGATCCGGCTTCTGCGGTTATGTCCGGCGATACATCCGTAAAAGACGTTTTGGGCGCATTATTTACAAGTGCGACCGCTGCAGCAAAAGACCCAAGCAAAGCAAGCGCGGCTATAGCGGAAATAGCGAAAATAAAAGCAATGCAAGAAAAATACGGCGCCTCGGTAATTCCAAGTGAAACAAAAATAAGCACGGAACTGCTATACAACAAGCTAAATATATTCAAAAACCTAATTTACATATATTTGCTAATAGGGGCTGTATTGTTAGCGGCTGAGTTCTTTTCGCTATCTAGAGAGTCAAAAGCTACACTGACGGCAACAAAAATATCTCTTTGGATACTAACGGCCGGTTTTGCGATACATACGGCTAACCTTATCGCTAGATGGTATATATCAGGACATGCCCCTTGGTCTGATGGCTATGAGTCAATGACTTACATAGCATGGGCAACTGTATTGGCCGGTATATTATTTGCAAAAAAATCATCCATTACTCTCGCTTTAACGTCAATACTTGCCGGAGTAGTGCTTTTTGTTGCGCATCTCGGCGGCCTGCGCCCGCAACTCACAAACACAGCACCGGGCCCAACGGCTC
>CAZVTM010000008.1:9982-16477 GCA_964630205.1 uncultured Helicobacter sp.
AATATAGTTCCGGTACTAAAGTCTCACTGGCTAACGATACATGTATCTATGATTACGGCAAGCTACGGCTTCTTGGGTCTTGGTGCACTAATCGGCTTTGTGAGCCTGATACTATTTACGCTAAGGAACGAAACAAAGCCTTTGATAGACAAAAAAATAAGAGAGCTTGCCGTTATTAATGAAATGACTCTAATAATAGGCCTCTTTATGCTTACGATAGGAAATTTCCTTGGAGGAGTATGGGCAAACGAGAGTTGGGGTAGATACTGGGGTTGGGATCCGAAAGAGACATGGGCTCTTGTATCTATACTTGTTTATACAATCGTAGTGCACTCTAAATATATACCGAAGATGGGCTCTATATACTCCCTATCGGTTCTTTCGATGTTTTCGTTTTGCTCTATAGTAATGACATATTTTGGGGTAAACTTTTATCTATCTGGACTACACTCTTACGCACAAGGGGATCCTATCCCGGTGCCAGGCTTTGTTTATATCTCGGTAGCAGTAATGGCGGCAATAAGTGTGGCGGCGTTCAAAAATAGGGATTTAAAACTTTTGAAGTAGGGAGTGATTAGTCACAGACACTCGAGCTTGAAACCTTTTTCAAGCTCGAATTGTTTTCGTTATGTTCCGCTTCTTTCTTTTGATGTTCATCAACTTTTGAAGCTTCTTCGCTTTTTATCTCCATCACTACGTCTTTTTTAGCGACCGGTTTTTTAGCTACTTTTTTCTTCACGATTGGTTTTTTCTTAACGACTTTTTTCTTTACGATTGGTTTAGGCTTTGGCTTAGCCACAACAACAGCCTTCTTTTGCTCATTTTTGAGCATTGTACCGACGAGTTGTCCAAGTTCGCTTGATGGATTGATATCCTCAACCACAATTCTTTGCGGAAGCTTCTCTTGCGGATGCTCTGCCGCTTGCTCAGACTCTTGATGTGCAGACTGTTTTTTTACTCCGTTTCCTTGAATAGAATCGATAATGAAGTTGTCGGCATAACAAAAAGAGGCGAGGCAGACAGCGGTTAGTAGTGTTTTTTTAAGCATAGGCAGTTGTCCTCAAATCAAAATTTGGTGTAAATCGGAAAAGACGACCTTTATTTTAGCCGCTTTGATGCTACAAAAGCAAATTTTGAGCCGTTTTTTTGATAAAATAAAACAAATCTTCACACGGAAACTTTTCTTTATGCCAAATACTCAAAGCAATTTTAGACTTCTCTTTTCAATGCCCGTAATCGTAGCGGCACTCGGATACTTCGTAGATATTTACGATTTGATACTTTTTGGAATAGTCCGCGTATCCAGCCTCAAAGAACTTGGCCTATCTCCTTCCGAGATAACGGATGTCGGAGCTCAGATACTCAATATGCAAATGGCCGGAATGCTATTAGGCGGGATACTATGGGGGATACTTGGCGACAAAAAAGGGAGAATGTCTGTACTTCTTGGCTCTATCATCCTTTATTCTACGGCAAATTTCCTAAACGGTTTTGTACAAGACGTGGAAAGCTATATGGCTCTTAGATTTATTGCCGGCATAGGTTTGGCCGGGGAACTTGGAGCCGGGGTGACACTCGTATCAGAATTACTACCAAAGGCTATCAGAGGATATGGTACGATGATAATAGCCTCCGTCGGCGTCACCGGTGCCATAGCGGCAAACTTCATAGCTCAAAGTTTCGATTGGCGAACCGCTTATATCATAGGAGGAGTTTTGGGTTTTGCGCTTTTGCTTCTAAGGGTCGGGCTTATAGAATCGGAGATGTTCAAAACATTAAAACATCAAAACGTAAAAAGGGGGGCTTTTTTTGACTTATTCACAAAAAAAGCGCTTTTTGTCAAATATCTAAAATCTATCATGATAGGCTTACCGCTTTGGTTTTGTGTGGGCATTCTCGTACTGTTCTCACCTGAATTTGCAAAGGAACTAGGGATACAAGGCGGCGTTAATGCCGGGCATGCAGTAATGCTTTGTTATATAGGTCTTACGGTCGGCGATTTTGCAAGCGGCTACATGAGTCAAAAGGCGCAAAGCAGACGAAAAATTATGTTTGTATTTATGGGGGCCGCATTGGCGCTTACACTCCTGTATCTCAACACATCCGAGGCTTCTTCTGCCATGTTTTACACATTATGTTTCGGTATCGGTGTAGCTTGTGGCTATTGGGCGCTATTTATCACTGTTGCCGCCGAACAATTCGGTACAAATATCCGCTCCACGGTAGCATCCACTGTGCCAAACTTTGTCAGAGGAATGGTGGTCCCGATGAGCCTAGCATTTTTAGCGCTCAAGCCTTACGGAGGCGTTATCTTCGCGGCTTCAGTGGTCGGCGCAATTGTGTTTATCATTGGATTTGTAGCACTTTGGAAGCTTGAAGAGACATTCCATAAAGACTTGGATTATATAGAGGTATAGCGAGTGCTAAAAGAACTTTTAGCCGTTGGTCTGGGCGGCGCCGTAGGCTCAATAGCCAGATATTCGGTTATTATGTTATCCGCAAGAATTTTTGGTTCAAATTATACGCATTACGGGACTCTTGTCGTAAACTGCATAGGTTCTTTTCTCGTTACTTTTTTTATGGTACTCTACATTGAAAGATTTGAGTTTGATCCGATAATCAGACTAATCGTTGTCGTAGGATTTCTGGGTGGATTTACCACTTTTTCCGCTTTTAGCTACGAGAGTGTCGCAATGTTCCACGCCGGAGAGTTCAAAAGCGCAATAGCCAATATACTTCTTTCAAATATCCTTGGCCTCTCGTTTGCTTTAATCGGGGTATATGCGGCAAAAAGGTTGATATAAATGTTAGACGGTACAAAACAGCTAGAAACAATCATGCAATACTCCGAGATGATAGCGAATGAAAGAGATTATTCTACGCTAGAAGGGATGCTGTGCGAATTTGCCAAAAAACTGACCGGAGCCGAGCGTGCCACGATATGGTTTTGCGACGAAAAAGCTTTTTCTCTTTGGACGAGTACCGCAGATGGACTCGGTATAGAGACTATACCCATGGACAAAGGATTTGCTGGATATGCCGTAATGAACGAGCTGCCGGTCATGTGCAATGATGCGCACCACGATCCTAGATTTTACGACGTTATCGAAAAAAGAAGCGGCTATGAGCTCAAAAATACTATAGTAGTTCCGATAAAAAATCCAAATGACGAAACAGTAGGGGCACTACAAGTACTCAATAAACTGAGTGGGAACGCTGAATTTACCGATAATGACTTGAGGCTCGTAACATTTGCCGTCAACTTCGCTACAAGTATACTCAATGTCATATATCTCAACTATCGTATAAATACCATATTCGACTATACGGCAAAAATAGCCGACGAAACCGATTCGGATAAGCTACTCCCTCTACTTGCGGATATGGGCAAAGATATAGTCAAGGCAGATAGAGCAACGCTGTGGCTTTATGACGAAGAGAGGGATATTCTATGGACAAAAGTAGCGCACGGCGTAAACAGGCTCGAAATAACGCCCGATAACGGTATAGCTGGAGCTGTATTTACGACGCAGAAATCATTGATAGTTAACGATCCTTACAACGACCCAAGATTCCACAAAGAGACAGACGCAAGAACCGGATATACGACAAAAAGCATTATAGCTATACCGTTAAAAACGACGGAGGGCAAAAAAATAGGGGTATTCCAATGTGTCAACAAAATAGCCAAAAAGAGCGAATTTAAATCGATAGATATGAGCCGGATGAAAATGATAGGCGGCTATATGGCGAGTACGCTAGAACTATCGCATCTGTATAGGGATATAGAGGAGACTCAAAAAGAGATTATCGCAACGATGGGTGAAGCCGGAGAGTTCCGCTCAAAAGAGACCGGAAACCATGTCAAAAGAGTCGCAAAATATTCATCAACACTAGCAAGGCTTGCTGGATTGGACGAAGATGAGGTCCAGCTTATAGAGATAGCTTCTCCTATGCATGATATAGGCAAAGTAGCAATCCCCGACGCAATTCTCAACAAACCGGGCAAGCTAACTACCGAAGAGTTTGAGATTATGAAAACCCATGCCGAAATAGGCAGAGAGATACTGTCACACTCAAAGCGAAAAATCATAAAAGCAGCCGCAATAGTCGCCGGCGAACACCATGAAAAATACAACGGCAAAGGGTATCCGCACGGAAAACGTGGCGAAGAGATACACATCTACGGGCGCATCACAGCAATAGCGGACGTGTTTGATGCTCTTAGTTCGGATAGATGTTACAAGCAAGCGTGGGGGCTTGACAAAATCTTGGAGCTATTTAGAGCCGAAAGGGGCGAGCATTTTGATCCACGTCTAGTGGATTTGTTTTTTGAAAATCTAGATATGTTTTTGGAGATTAGGGATTCGCTTAGGGATATTTGATTATCGACTCGGCAGCCAAATAACCGCTAGAAAAAGCCCATTGCAGATTGTATCCACCGCAAGGTCCGTCTATATCCATCACCTCTCCGCAGAAGTAAAGCCCTTTTATTATTTTGCTTTGCATCGTCCTTGGGTCTATCTCTTTTAGTGATACGCCCCCTCTAGTTATCATCGCATTTTTAAACCCGTCACTCCCCGTCACGGTCAAAGGCACGGACACTAGCAGCCTAATAAGCGTATCCCTTTTTGCACCGTCCGCCTTCCCCAAAGGCTTGTCCGCATCCACACCCGACATCTCACACAATACACGGGAGACAGTTGTCGGGAGTAGCGATGCGAGTAACTCCAGCGTGCTTGCGTGTGGATTTTTGACCGTTTCTGTTTTGAGGTGATTTCTGATTTGCTCCTCATTCATCCCCTGCGTCAGGCTGACAAGTAGCGGCACTTCGCCGTGCTTATCCAAAAGCGGTGTTATCTCTCTGGCAAAGTCTAACACCACGGGCCCCCTAATGCCGCTACTCGTAAATATCAGGTCGCCGACAGCTTTTAGCCCTTTGGCTTTTGGCAGGTCTATGCGGATATGAGCCTTTGCTATCGTATCGGCACGACAAGCGGCAAACTGTAGCTCTTTGGTATGTAGCGGAAGCATCGCCGGACTAGGCGTAACTACGCTATGCCCTACAGACTGAGCGAGCGTGTAGCCGTCACCCTCGGCACCGAGCTTTGGATAGCCCATACCGCCCACGGCTATAACCACGCTGTCCGCCTCATACTCCACGCCGTTTGTACATACGCCGATCACCCTGCCCTCATCCGCCGTGAGCCTATCCACCCTGGTATCACACACAATCTCCACGCCTAGCCTTTTTGCCTCACCCTCTAGGGCCGAGACTATATGTGCAGAGTCGTGCGAGGTCGGAAAAACACGAAAGCCGTCCGGCGCATGGGTCTGTACGCCGATGGAGCCGAAAAACTCTCTCAAATCGCTCTGGTCAAATGCACTTAATGCGTCGCTCATAAATCTACCGTTTCGCCCAAACCGCTCCATAAAATCGGCGTTTGAAAGGGTATTTGTCAGATTGCACCGTCCGCCACCCGTGGCTCGTAACTTTGCCCCGATGGATGAGAGCTTCTCAAGTAGCAGGACTTTTTTGCCGCCTCTTGCAGTAGCGATAGCGGCTATAAGCCCGGCAGCCCCTGCTCCGACGACGATTACATCATATTTGTTTGATTTTTGCATGCGAAATTATATCTGTTGAAGTTTAGCGGTAGGCGCAACTATAAGCCGAGTTCTGTAGTCGGTAGTTATTTATCTAAAACCGCAAGTCGCCAAGCGGTATCAAGCGAAGAGCGAAATATAGGGCTTTTACCATGCTCTTCTTGCTGCGGATTGGGTTTACATCGCCTCTTGGTTACCCAAGAGACGGGTGGGCTCTTACCCCACCGTTTCACCTTTACCGACGCTTTCACATCGGCAGTTTACTTTCTGTTGCACTATTCCCTCGCCTCTCGGCGGCCGTCCGTTAGACGAAATCCTTACCCTATTGCAGCCCGGACTTTCCTCTTTTGTTTCCAAAAGCAACTACCCGTTGCGCCAGCCGAAATTTTATCCAAAAGAGCCTTGCTAAAAAAGCTCCAACTCTCCGCCGTCATCTTCCAGCTTTATCCCTTTGAGCTCGAATTCAAGTTGCAAACAAGAAGAATATAGCGAATCGTCGAGATAATGTATGTCGATTGCGCTTTTGGTTACAAAAATACCGTTTCGCCAGCTTGCCAAATCCTCAGATATCGCACCGCAATACACCGCAACCTTATCCGCATTCAATGACGCCAAATTGGTTGAGTTTTGATATAACATCTGGGCAATATTCTTGATTGCAAATGAAAGTTCTTCAAACTCAAACAATAATTTCATCGTATAAGCATATTTTTCCAGTCTTTCGGCAAAAGCCCTCAAATACGCACCGTCTTTTCTTTCAGCAAAAAGAGCGACATCATCGGCAAGCTCATTTTCTAGTTCAGAGAGCTCATCCATTTGCTCAAAGATGGCATGATCAACTTCGGACGCATACTCCAAAGCTGCTATTTTTCTATGCGCTACTTTTTCTAT
>CAZVTM010000008.1:16577-61808 GCA_964630205.1 uncultured Helicobacter sp.
CAACTTCGGACGCATACTCCAAAGCTGCTATTTTTCTATGCGCTACTTTTTCTATCGGCGCTGACGGTGCTTTTGTATCGGTATCACCGTTTTTATGCTCTTCAAATCTTTTTGATATCAACTCTTTTTGGACGGCATTTCCAAAAAGCTTTAATTTTCTGCGTTGATACTCAAGGAGCGTAATATCGCTAAGAAAATATATTCCTATCGAATCACCGTCCAATAAGACCTCTTTTTTGTGCAATTCAAATATTCTGTCTTTGCCGTTTGAGTTTTTGATGCATACTTTATTATGCTCGCCTTCTTTGTATCCATCGAGACCGCCGAGATAGCCGTTTTTTTTGTTCGAACACACTCGGCAAAATACCGCGGTCTATGGACTCCAAATCTTTGTGAGACAATAGCTCCAAAAACGCATCGTTAATATACGAGAGCTTGTCTCTTTTGAATATGACCGTAGGATATGGGCTTGCATCCATAACAAGCTTCATAGCATCATTAACCGCAGCATTAAGCCTCTCTTGAGACTCTTTTGCGAGATATGCAAAAGCTAATTTTTTTTGCTCTATCTGCATACACGCCTCATATAGCGCTTCTAATAGTTGTGTTATATCGATTGGCTTCATAAGGTACTTGTCTATTCTAAGCTCAATAGAGCGCATAAAATACTCTTGATCGCCAAAAGCGGTAGTCAAAACCACATGGGTATCGTCTGCCACCTCAAGTATCTCTTTAACCATCTCTAGACCGTTCATAATAGGCATTTGAATGTCACTTATGACAATTTGCGGCCTCTTTTCTTTAAAAACCGCAAGCCCCTCTAGTCCGTTTTCGGCTTGATATATATTTGCAAAGCCGACCCTGCTAAGGCTCCTGATGGCTGTTTCTCTTGTATCTTTTTCGTCTTCAACGTATAAAACGCTATATTTGGAAACTATCTCTGAATTTATCATGTGACCTATTTGTGACCCTTTTTCAAGATAGTCCATTCTCTATCAACTATGATTAAAATAAGATTAGAAAATCTAAATTATTTTGAAGCTTTAAACGCCCCTTGAACATTTCTTTGGACCCCATCGGCACCGGCCAAACTTCCGCTGAATACCCCGCCTGTAGAATTTACCTGCGGCCCGTAAAATCTACCTTGCATATTTAAGGTTTGACTCCCATTCGCCAATGAGGCGGCATAGCTTGAATCGGCAACGGCTATACTGCTCGCTCCGCTAAATCCGCTATTATTTGAATAGCTCCAACCTTTAGAGGTATTAAAACTCATAGAATTTACTTTTACCGGTGAGGCAGAGCCAAAATCTACACTCATGCTTAACTTATTGTTGCCGTCAAGCACTATAGAATCCTTGACGGCTCCATTGAATGTATCCCCTATAACATGCCCATTGTAGTTTACGACCTGATGTTGATTAATCATCTGTTGCATATAAGACGTATCGGTCTTTTGTCCACTAACCCAATACCCACTAAAGTACTCTGTACCGTCGGCGCTCGTCGCCTCCCAATATCCCCATGAGCTAAAATCATTAACGTTTGACAGAGAGTTATTGCTGGCTACCTTATCCGGCAATGAGGCAAAACCAATAGCTCCAGCCTTATTGGCTATAGAGGCGGCGCCCCATATTATCTTGTTGTCCTCTCCGGCATAATTAACCGTCGAACTCATGCCTGACGGCAGATTGGAATATTGTGAAAAACTTATGGTATTGGCCGGCTCATAACCGCTCCATACCGTTGCTGCATTTGCCCCGTTAAGCTCTCCAAAAACACTACTTACAGATGATAGATTGGCATTGAAAAGCATAGAGTTGATATTTCCCACAACCTTTGAGCCGCTACCGTCGCCGATGAAAAAACCGTTATTTAGTCCGGCGTTATAATCCGCGCTCAAAATCGCAGGCACAGATGCTATAGTGGAGCCCGGATTGTATAGCCAGCTTGCAGTAGATGTTATGTTACCGTTTTGTATACCGCTAGCAATCAATACAGAGCCGTCATTTAGGGTTGTCGCTGCGCCGCCGTTAAATGTAAATGGAAGCGGAACTTTATATTGCCACGTGTCGGTAGACACATTGTATTGCTCGACCGAGTTCAAAGATGCGCCGCCGCTTGTTACGCCGCCTATTGCCAAAACATTGCCGTCGGATAGCAATACGGAAGATAGGCTGCTTCTAGGGGATAGCATGCTTGCCCTATAGCTCCAACTATTTGTATTTGGATCATATATTTCGACACTGCTTAGATGTGTTGAGCCGCCGGAATCTCCACCGCCCATAGCCAATACTTTACCGTTTTGCAATGTAACTGCAGCCAATCCAACCCTGACGCTATCCATAGGAGCGGCAGCCGTCCAGCTATTTGTAGTCAAGTCGAATATAAGCGTATCGCCGAGGTCTATACTATTATCCGTATCACGACCGCCTATGGCAATGGCTCTGTTGTTTGCGAGCGGAGCAAGGGCAAATCCCCATCTGGTAGTAGGCAGTGTCGCCTTCGCAATCCAAGAGTTATTGTTTACGTCATACAAATCCACATTTCCAAATACTGCCCCCAGCCGTCATTACCTCCGGCAACAAGGACATTCCCGCCGCTAAGAGTCGTGGCTGCCAATCCCATCCTAGGCGTAAAAGAGCCACTCGGATTCAAAAGTGTCCACTGTTTTGTAACAGGATTGTATTTTTCCGGATTTGGGACATCATAATTAATCGGGTCATAATTGAAACCACCAACCGCAAACACACTACCGTCTTGCAGCTTCGTCATAGCAAAACCTACCCTACTATAGACCATAGAGCCTGTCTGCCTAGTAGCATCAAGAGAAGGGGTGTATATATACGAGTTTTGAGAATAGATACCGTCTTGCATACCGCCCGCCAACAAAACGCTTGTCGAGTTATTTATCGCAGCTGCAGAGCCAAACCCAAAGGTAAAAGGTAGTGGAGTTTTGTAGCTCCAAGTATCGGTTGACGGGTTGTATGACTGTATGATATTTAGACCTAAGCCGCCAATAGCGAGCACGTTACCATCTGCCAAAAGAACAGAGGTACCGAAACTTGAAGCGGCCAGCATGTCTGCCTTTTGGCTCCAGGCGGCGGCCGTATTTCCTGCGCTTGGATTGAACATATATGCGGCGGCCGTATTTCCGCCAAACACAAAAATTTTATCGGAATATAGGCCGCTCAGCGCAACACCTGAGTGTCCGCTAAAGTTAGGCGTATTTGTCTGTTGATCAAACCAGTGCCATGCACCGTCGGCTGGATCGTAGTACTGTACATAACTATTTTTTGAGATAGAATACACCTTGCCGCCGGATTTTGCGAACACCTGATCCGCAACGTCTACATAGGTAGGGCTTCCGGTATTGAAATCGCCCGTGTTTAGCATACTATTTGCGCCTTGAGTCCAGCCGGTAGAATCATTCCAAAACCATGTATTGTAGTTGATTGCGTTACCCCATCCTCCGGCTAGCATCGCTCCTCCGTTATCCAGCGCAACTATCCCCACCCCCTCTCCAATAGTAGGTACGTTTGTATTTGTAGCCGCACTCCACACGCCGGTAGACGGATTGTATATCTGGGAAACAGGCAGATGGTTAGAGCCGTCAAATCCGCCATACGCAAATACTCTACCGTCACTTAGAGTCGTCATGGCAGATCTGTGCATCGTAGAAATAGTATCAGAGGTTTTTATGAGCGGCGTATTTGAAAAACCCAAAAAATCTAACGACGGGTTTGCCTTTGAAATCATCAACGAATTTTGAGTACCGTTAATGACTCCATAAGATATTTGATTTGTAGTGCTATCTAAATAAAAGCCGGCATCCGCACCCAGAAAGGTGTTTAGCTTCACAACCAATTCGCCTATAGAACCGAACGTTTCGTCGGCTCCATACGAGTTGGCGTTACCGACATACTTAAAATACTTAGTTATGCCGCCATATGTTACCTTCAGAGCATTATTTGAAAGAGAGGTATCAGCCGAAGACAAGACGACATAGGAGCTTCCGCCGCCATTTGATGCGGACATCTTATCATCAACTGCAGCTCTCACACTTGCGAGAGGAACCAATTTTATCTCGCTCAAAAATTCGACATCGCCAATCGAAGCCTTGTATGCCAAATAAACAAGAGCCGTCTCAGCTTGTTTTGCATGTATGGAGCCGTCTTTTATAAGACTCGACAAAAACCGAATATTTTTATTGGCGTAAGCCGTTGCGACAGGCTCCGAAAAATTAGTAAAAATATCTGTTTTCTTCTCTGATTCCGTCGCTCCGCTAATAAAACTTTGTATATTGCTTATAGGGGCATCCGCATTTGCCGTTTTTGGTGTTTTTCAACCGCATCGGTATCCATGGCGACAAAAGCATTCTCGGTCTGCTGTAAACCTTCTTTGGTTTGTGCTTTTTTGTCGGTAACGAGCTGCTTTTCAAGATTCCTAAGATCGTTTTGATTGAGAGTTTTTGGAGCTTCCACACCGCCTGTGTCGGCCCTGGTGAACTCTCCTTGATTTACGATAACCGGAGGCGCCATGGTGGTATTGGGAGTTACGGATATTGCCCCTTTGGTGCAAGCAACCGTCAAAACTCCGTTTTTGTCAACATACCCTATTAAAACAGTCCCTCTTATCCCTATCGTTGCCGTTCTTGTCTCTATCTTGAATTTTTCGGGTGCTATTTTGCCTATTTTTCCGGTGACGCTCTTGAATGTCCCCTCGCCGACCCCAAATTTGACCTTTACGTCTTTTTCGCCAAAAAGATATTCGTCGATTTTAAACGTAGTATTGGAGCCGACGGTTATGACTGTTTTGTCTTTAAATACAAGCTGAGCGACGGCTCCGGCGGATGATTTGACGGCATCCTTTTCTTCAAGCTGAAAATTTGCGGTAGCTTTTTGTGTTTTTGCACCCCTTTGTACGAAAACCTCTCCGCTAAGGGCGGTGATATGTCCGACGGATGCTATAAGATATTGGGATACGCAAACAACAAAAACGAAAACTCTCGCCAGACCACGGATATTCATCATTCAACCTTCACACCATAAAAAGCTTTTGCATCTTACAAAAATCTACAAATATTGCTGGTATTTTAACTAATTGCACAGATTATGCTAATTAAATGCTGAAAATTGGCGTTATGTTTAATGTTTTGACAGTTCTGGTATAGGCTCGGAGATATGATATCCTTGAGAGTAGTCTATGCGAAGTTCCATTACGGTATCGAGTACGGTTTGCGAATGTACGAATTCGGCAACGCTTTTTGCTCCAAGTTCATTAGCAAAACCGACTATCGACTTGGCGATAATGCGAGCGTTTTCATCCATGTCTATATTTTTAATCAGGCTACCGTCTATTTTGATGTAATTAGGTTTTAATCTCAATATATGGTCAAAATTGGAATATCCGGCTCCGAAATCGTCTATAGAGATTTTGCATCCGTATGTTTTGACTTTTTCTACAAACGTATAAACCTCTTCATAGCTATCTATCCCCTCAGACTCGACTATTTCGAATATGACGTTTTCGCCCTGCCCGCTTGTCGATAGTTTCCTTATTATAAATTCGGACATCTCTTTGTCGCAAATATCCAACACCGATAGATTAATGCTGAAGGAATAGTTTGTGCCGGCAAATTTTTCAAACGATTTTTGTACGACTATCTTCGTAATCTTGTGATATAGTCTACTTTTTTTTGCAACATCTAGAAAAAAATAAGGGCTAACGGCTTTGCCGTTCTCATCTATGAGCCTGACAAGGCACTCGTATTTTTCTATTTCGCCTGTTTTATTGTCCAGGATTGGCTGATAGTACGGAACTATCCTATCTTCCGCAATTGCGTTTTTGAGCTTGCCTAACCACGTCAAATTTTGTTCGTATCTTTGCTCTATATGCATCGACTCATCATAAAACATAAAAGGTTTCTTTGCCAGCTTCGCCTCTTTGAGGGCGATGTTGGAGGCCGTCATAAAATATTTTGCCCCCTCTTCTTCGTCATTGTCATCCATGCAAGATATACCTATCGTAGCATTGACCGTTATCTCATGTCCGTCTATCAAAAACGGAGCCGAAGATATGTGCTGCACTAATATTTCCGCAACAAACTCTAGTCCATCTCTAGTTATTCGCTCTTTGAATAATATACCGAATTCATCGGCATGAAGCTTATACAGCCTTACGCTTGGGGCTACCTCGCTAATCCCCTTTTGAATAAACTTTGAAAGCCTATCCGATATCTGACGCAACACTTTATCGCCTGTCTTGTGCCCGTAAAAATCGTTTATCTCTCTAAACGAATCGATATTTAAGAGCATAAGAGCATAGGGCTTCACCTCTCCTATTTTTTTTATCATCGCAAATCTATTGTTAAACCCGGTCAGCGGATCTTTGAGGAACTGCCTCATTAAATCCTGTTTATTCTTCCTGACGCTTCTAACATAAAAATACATCCCAGGCAAAGCAAGAAACAGATAAAAAGCCGAGGTTTTTACGGCTAGCCACACGCTATCGTATATAAGATGCAAAAGCTCATTTTTGTCTACATCCGCCCCGGCTATATACACGTGTCCTTTTTTTGTTTTTTTGAGGATAAATACAGACCTAAAACTCCCCCATTTATCCGTATACTCAGCAAAAACCTCTTTTTCTATGCCGTTTTTTGCAAGCTCCACAAGCTCCTTAGGGGCGCTCAGATACTCCTCCATGAACTTCGCATCGCTACCGGCCATTACTTCAGTATCGGAATTGCTAGTACTAACAAAATACAATCTTCCGTCTCTGGTGACAAGCGTATATATGTATCTTACTTTTTGATTTTGGGCAAATTCATTCAAAAATCCACGCACGCCGTCATGGTTTGTTTTTGCGTCAATCTCGTTTTCAAAAACCGTATCGTGATAATCGTCGCCCAATATTACGGTCGTGCTTTTGGCTGCTATTCGCAGTCTTGCGTCTATATTTTCCTGTAGCTGTTTTTTGTCGTCAAGATATATGATATATCCATAAACTATTACGCCGACGACATACGCGGCACAAAGATAAAAAAAGCTTTCCAGCCTGATGATATTTGTATGGGCATACTCTTTTGTTTTTAACCGATTGTAATTTTGTCGACATATTATAAAAGCGTTATGACACTCTTGTTACCGTTTGGCTACATACTTAATTTATTGTCTTATTTTTTGCTTAAAGCGGTTTTTTTGAAACCGTTCTTTGATTTTTATGTCGTATATTCAAGTCTCAAAAACATCACGGAAAAGCACAATGAAACTACTTAATAACCTCACCAATCAGAAAAAAGATATTTCTCATAGTGAGCATATCGCAAATATTGGCCATAGCGGCGTTAGTGGCCGGATATATAGGGATATACGTCCTAAACAGTTCCGTTGAAAAAATGTACCGAGACAGTATGGCTCCAACCGAGAATATGAGGCAGCTAAAAGAATATTTAGAGGTCAAAATAAAAAATAACGTCCTATCGATAAAAGAGGGGCAAGGGGACTTTGCGGCGCTATCGAACGAACTTAAAAATAGCGAAGAAAAAGTCTTATCCAAAGTTGCAGCTCTAAAAAATATAGAAATGTCAAAAAACGAAAGAGAATCTCTATCGGAGCTTGAAAAAGGGCTAAAATCGGTAAATATAGGACTAAAAAGCCTAAGCGAAGCGGCGGAAAAAAAAGATTTTGCCGCTCTGCTAGATTATGCCGAAAGTGATATGCCCTACTCCATAGACCCCATGCTTCCGGTCATAGATAAAATAATGTCGTTTCAAATGCAAAAATCGCAAAAACTATATGAGCACACGAAGGCGGCATACGCGATGTCTCTTTCAATTCCGGCTATTGTTTATTTGATTGGCGTAGCACTAGTCGGCATATTGGTTTTTTGGGTAACAACTTCGATGCTAAAAGTCGTAGACGGACTAAAAAACGATATGGTATCAGTAACCGCGAACAAAGATTTGACGCTAAGTAGACAAACCGATGCAAAAGACGAAATATCACTCATCTCAAACGGATTTTTTGAACTACTTTCAAATCTGAGAAACGTTATATGCGACGCCAAGGAATCATCTGCCAAGAACGCTCAAATATCGGCGGAGCTCAGCGCAACGGCTGCGCAAATAGGAAGGATAGTAGATGACGAAGTGCGGCTAATCAACTCCATCACGCAAATGGGGGAAGAGATAGACACAACCGTCAAAAAAGGTGAAATAAACAATCAAAAATCACTAGCAAGTATAATAAAAGCCGACAAAGAGCTAAGTGACGCCGGAAATCTAGTGCTTAAAATGGCAAAAGATATACGTTCCAATTCGATAGAGCAGTCGGAGCTATCCTCAAAGCTTGAAAATCTAACCGCCCACGCCGCAGAGGTGCGAAACATCCTAAATATCATCCAAGACATCGCCGACCAGACCAACCTACTAGCACTAAACGCCGCAATAGAAGCAGCGAGAGCGGGAGAGGCGGGACGAGGGTTTGCCGTAGTGGCGGACGAGGTGCGAAAACTAGCGGAAAAAACCCAAAAGAGCCTAACAGACATCAACGCCACGGTCACGACGATAGTCCAAGGCGTAGAGGAGTCCTCCGAGATGATGGGCAAAAATGCAGATGACAGCGCCAAGCTCTCGGACATATCGGTAATCGTGGAGGACAAGATCAAAACAACACTCATGCTCATGAGAGAGATAACGATAACGGCAAACGCAAATTTCAAAGACCTTCAGCAGATAGGCACCCTAGCCTCCCAAATATCGCTAGAACTAAAAGGCGCCAATGAGTTTTCGGCTAGAAACGCCAGAAGCGTCCAAGAGGTCGCCACAGCAGGCGAGTATCTCTCGGAGCTAACGGGTGAGCTAAACCTAAAGATAGGTGAATTTAGAACTTAGCGACTACCTCTCATCCATAAACTTATATTTTTCGCCTCTTTTGCCTGTGTATACCTGCACAGGGCGGAAGAGTTTGTTGTCGGCTTTGTACTCTCTCCAGTGCGCCAGCCACCCCGCAGTCCTGGCCACCGCAAATACGGAAGTAAAAAACTCGGTCGGGATGCCGAGCAGATGATAGATGCACCCCGAATAAAAATCGACATTCGGATATACGCCCTTTTGTCTTAGGTGTTCGAGGGAGTGTTTTTCAACCTCTTTTGCTATTTTGTAGAGCCTGCTCTCCCCTTTTATCTCAACCACCCTTTTGAGCAGTTTTTCTAGCTCCACCGCCCTCGGGTCATAGGTCTTGTACACCCTGTGTCCGAAGCCCATTATTTTCTCTTTGTTTTTGAGCTTTTTAGCGATGTAGGCTTTTGCATTTTTGGGCTCACCTATCTCCATAAGCATCTTGATGACCTCTTCGTTTGCCCCACCGTGCAGAGGTCCCGATAGCGAGCCCAAAGCCGCCGATATAACCTTGTACGGGTCGGCAAGAGTCGAGCCTACGACTAGCGTGGCAAATGTAGAGGCGTTCATCGTATGTTCGGCGTGGAGTATGAGGCATTTGTCTAGTATCTTTGCGATTTCGGCGTCAGGGGTCTTGCCGCTAAACATCAGCAGTATATTTTCGCTAAATGTCAGCTCCTCCCTAGCCCGTATCGGCTCGTCGCCCCTTCGCATACGCATCCAGTTTGCCATGACGACCGGCATCTTGGCTATTAGTCTTGTGATAGTGTCGTACTCAAAATCCTCCGAATAGTTGGCGTCGGTGTAGAATGCGCCAAGTATCGCTATCATCGCCTGCAAGACACTCATCGGATGGGTGGAGTCCGGGAGGTTTTTCATGATGTCCACGATACGAAACTTAAGCTTTTGGCGGCGAACTATAGTATCGTTCCATTTTTTTAGCTCTGCGGCATTGGGTAAGTTGCCGTAAATTAGCATATATGCCGTCTCAAGAAAATTTGAGCATTCGGTAAGCTCTAATATGTCGATACCTCTGTATTCCAGCTGCCCAGCCTCTCCGTCTATGTAGCTAATCTCCGATTTGGCGGCCGCCACGCCGGCAAGCCCCGGTATAAGTTCGTTTTGTTCCATTTAAACCTCTTTAAATACGCCCTATAATAAAATCTAACTATGAATTTTAAATACTTACTCTTAAAAAGCATCCTCTATACATTACTCATAGTCATATTGTCCGCCGCAGCAATCGGCGGATACGGATACCTTCATCTTTATGAACAAATTACCGCTCCGGCTTCAATCAAAATTGAAAAGGTGTCAAGCCAAAACGCCCTCGATGCGCTAGATAAACTCGGCATAAAAACAAATTTTATAGACAAAATAGCGCTATCCATGCTCGGTGGAGCAAAAAGCGGGGATATTTCGTTGGATGGAGCCGGCACGAAACTTGAGATATTAAAGGCGATAGCAAAAGGAAAACAAAAAAATATCACCGTAACATTAATACCGGGAGAAACTACGGAGGTATTTTTGAGAAATATCGCCAAAAAAGAGGGGCTAAGTCTCGATAAACTAAAAACCGCATATTACGCCAAAACATCATCCCCAGAAGGCGAACTGGTGCCAGAAACATACAGTCTACCGCTTAACGCCGATGAAACAAAAATAATCGAACACCTATTCTCCTTTTCAAGAAAAAGCTTTAGCGATATGCAAAAAGAGTTTGGCGCAAACGAAACAGAGTTTACGCAAAAACTAATCATAGCTTCCATCATAGAAAAAGAGGCGGCAAGCAAAGAGGAGATGCCGCTCGTCGCATCTGTCATATACAATAGATTAAAAATCAATATGCCGTTACAAATGGACGGTACCCTTAATTACGGCATATATAGCCACCAAAAAGTAACACCGCAAAGAATCAGAGAGGATGACAGCAGTTACAATACTTATAAAAATAGAGGTCTTCCTGAGTATCCGGTATGCAACCCTTCAAAAGAGGCTATAAAAGCGGCCTTTAGCCCTGCGCATACCGACTATTTATACTTTATGAAAAGCAAGGAAGGTAGGCATAACTTTTCAAATAGTTACACTGAACATAAGTCAAATATAAATGATGTGAAAAAAAGTAACAGATAAATCATTTTTGGGAGCTTTGGTGTGTTTTTTTGACCCACTTAATCTCTAATCCCAAAAAAACTGTTACAATTATACTCGTAAAGCAAATTAGAAAAGGATTCTAACCATGTCACAAACAACAAAGATTATTTGGACTGAAATCGACGAGGCTCCCGCACTTGCTACATATTCGTTACTTCCTATCGTAAATGCATTTACAAATGCGGCAGGCGTAGCGGTTGAGACGAGAGACATCTCTCTATCTGGTAGAGTTATAGCAAATATGGCTGAGTGGCTACCGGCTGAGCAAAGAATCCCTGACTATCTATCTGAACTTGGCGAGTTGACGCTAAAAAAAGAGGCGAATATCATTAAGCTTCCGAACATATCAGCATCCGTACCACAGCTTATAGCTACAATCAAAGAGCTTCAAGCAAAAGGTTACAAACTTCCTGATTATCCGGAAGTTGCAAACACTGATGAAGAGAAAAAAATCCAAGAGGCTTACTCAAAATGCCTTGGCTCTGCGGTAAATCCGGTTCTTAGAGAGGGTAACTCAGATAGAAGATGTGCGGCGTCGGTCAAAAACTACGCTAGAAAAAACCCGCACAAACTAAGAGATTTCTCTGAGGGCTCAAAAGCTAGAGTCATGCATATGGATAGCGGAGACTTTTACGGTAACGAAAAAAGCGTAACGGTGGAGAAAGGCGGTGCATTCAAAATCGAACTTGCTACCAAATCAGGTGAGACTATCACATTAAAGGACGGCCTAAAATCATCTGACGGCGAAGTACTAGACGGTACATTTATGAGTGTAAGAGCTCTAAGGGCGTTTGTTGAAAAATCTATCGAAGCTGCACAAAAAGACGGACTACTATACTCTGTACACCTCAAAGCTACAATGATGAAGGTCTCTGACCCTATTATGTTCGGTCACTTCGTTACCGTATTCTACAAAGACGTATTCGAAAAACACGCCGCTACATTCAAAGAATTAGGCGTAAACGTCAAAAACGGTCTAGGTGACGTATATGCGAAAATCGCAAAACTTCCGGCCGACAAAAAAGCTGAAATCGAAGCCGACATCAAAGCTGTATACACAAAAAGACCGTCCATCGCAATGGTTGACTCAGATAAAGGTATCACAAACCTACACGTTCCAAACGACGTAATTATCGACGCCTCTATGCCTGTTGTCGTAAGAGACGGTGGCAAAATGTGGAACTCTGATGGCAAACTACAAGATTGTCTAGCTGTAATCCCTGACAGATGCTACGCTACTATGTACGCAGAAATCATGGAAGATTGCAAGAAAAACGGCAAATTTGACGTAACGACTATGGGTACCGTACCAAATGTAGGTCTTATGGCTCAAAAAGCTGAAGAGTACGGCTCACACCCGACAACTTTTGAAATTCCTGCAGATGGCACCGTAAAAGTAGTCGACGATAACGGTAACGTGCTTATGAGCCACGAAGTGGAAGCTGGCGATATCTGGAGAATGTCGAGAACAAAAGATGTTGCGATAAAAGACTGGGTGAAACTAGCCGTTACAAGAAGCCGCCTTTCAAATACTCCAGTTGTATTCTGGCTAGATGCAAACAGGGCGCACGATGCACAAATCATCGCAAAAGTGAAAAAATACCTGCCGGAGCACGATACAAGCGGTCTAACTATCGAAATAATGGCTCCAAGAGAAGCTATGGCTTACTCTTTGAAGAGAATCAGAAAAGGAGAGGATACTATATCTGCAACAGGTAACGTTCTAAGGGACTACCTAACAGATCTATTCCCAATCCTTGAGCTTGGAACAAGTGCAAAAATGCTATCAATAGTTCCGCTACTAGAAGGTGGCGGTCTATTTGAAACAGGTGCTGGTGGTTCAGCTCCTAAGCATGTTCAACAGTTTCAAGAAGAGGGCTACCTAAGATGGGATTCACTTGGTGAATTCCTAGCGCTTCAAGTATCTCTAGAGCACCTTGCCAATACGTTTGACAACAAAAAAGCGGCTGTTTTGGCTGAGACACTAGACGTAGCCAACGGTAAGTTCCTAGACGAAAACAAATCCCCTGCTAGAAAAGTAGGCGAAATAGACAACAGAGGAAGCCATTTCTACCTTGCGATGTACTGGGCAGAGGCTCTTGCAAACCAAGATAAAGACGCTGATTTGAAAGCAAAATTTACAAAGGTATATGCCGATTTGAAAGCAAACGAAGAGAAAATCAATGCCGAGCTAATAGGCGCTCAAGGCAAACCGCAAGATATCGGCGGCTACTTTAGACCAGACTTTGCGAAAGCGAGTGCGGCAATGAGACCATCCGCTACGCTAAACGCTATCATAGATAACATCAAGTAACATAACACCGCTCCTTTACGGGGGCGGCCAA
The DNA here is from genome assembly GCA_964630205.1 of uncultured Helicobacter sp. Lineage (GTDB taxonomy): Bacteria > Campylobacterota > Campylobacteria > Campylobacterales > UBA6016 > UBA6016. The sequence goes on from CAZVTM010000008.1 coordinate 29,979, forward strand.
ACTAAGTTTTTTCGTGTAAAGTTTGCCAAAAACTTTAGACCAAAGAAACGCACTATAACTTTGAAAAGGCACTAAGAGATGGAAGGTAGAAAAGTAACAATCATCGGAGCCGGTAACGTCGGTTCAACAATTGCGTTTATTTTAGCCATGAACGGCGTATGCCATGAGATATGGATGAGAGACAACAAAATAGACGTAGCAAAAGGAAGAGCGCTTGATATGAGCCAAGCGGCGCAAGCCGCAAGAAGCCATGCGGTAGTCAAAGCGGTCGTAAACCCTGAGGATATAGCGGACAGCGATATTGTGGTTATAACCGCCGGAAGCCCTAGAAAGCCTGGTATGAGCAGGGATGATTTACTTTTTATCAATGCCGAAATTATGAGAAGCGTATGTATTGATATCAAAAAATATGCTCCAAACGCAACAATTATAGTCGTTTCAAACCCTCTTGACGCAATGGTTTACACTGCGCTTAGAACTACAGGTTTTGACAGAAGCAGAGTGCTTGGAATGGCGGGAATACTTGACGCCGCTAGGATGGCGAGCTTCATCCAGCAAAAACTAGGCTACGGCGCCGGACAGATAAGAGCCTCAGTAATGGGCGGACACGGTGACGACATGGTACCTCTACCACGTTATTCAACGGTTGCCGGTGTTGGCCTCTTTGATCTATTGACTCCAGAAGAGATAGATGAGATAGTTCACCGAACAAGACACGGCGGTGCAGAGATAGTGGAGTTACTCCAAACGGGTTCCGCATACTACGCTCCAGCAAAATCCACGGCGATGATGGTGGAAGCGATAATGAGAGATACAAGACAAATACACTCTTGTGCGGTCATGCTAGAAGGCGAATACGGATATAGCAACATCGTAAGCGGTGTGCCTATAATGATAGGAGCCAAAGGTGCGGAGAAGGTAATAGAGGTAAATCTGCTACCAGATGAAAAAGAGGCCTTCTCTCGCTCCGTAGCAAGCGTGCAAAGCCTCGTCGACAAACTAGAAAACGCAGATTTTTTCAAGGGGCTGTAACAATGGAATATAGAATAGAAAAAGATACGATGGGCGAAGTACGCGTCCCAATGGATGCGATATGGGGAGCCCAAACCCAAAGAAGCCTTGAAAACTTCAAAATAGGCACCGAAAAGATGCCTTTTGAACTTATCAGTGCTTTTGCCGTCCTCAAAAAAGCTTTAGCTCTTACAAACCATGAGCTAGGCAAAATGGATGAGGCAAAAAAAGATGCAATAGTAAAAGCTTGTGATGAAATTATAGAAGGCAAACTTGAAGGGGCATTTCCACTCTCTATCTGGCAAACCGGTAGCGGTACGCAAACAAATATGAATATGAACGAGGTCATCGCTCACAGGGCTATGCAAAATATGGGTCTTGATTTTACAAAAGAAAAAGTGATACACCCAAACGACCATGTAAATATGTCTCAAAGCTCAAACGACACATTCCCAACGGCAATGCACATAGCGACAGTCGTAGAAGTTGAAAATACGCTTCTTTTGTCTCTCAATCACCTCAAAAAAGTGTTAGCCGAGAAGATGGCTGCGTTTGACAATATCGTAAAGATAGGGAGAACGCATCTCCAAGACGCTACGCCTTTGACGCTTGGACAGGAGTTTAGCGGATATGTGGCAATGCTAGAAAACTCTGAGGCTCAAATCAAAGCAACTTTGGAGTTCGTAAGAGAGCTTGCTATCGGCGGCACGGCGGTAGGTACGGGGCTAAACGCTCATCCAAAACTATCAGAGATTGCGGCAAAAAAAATCAGCGAGATAACAGGCAAAAGATTTGTGAGCGCGCCAAATAAATTTCACGCCCTTACAAGCCACGACGCCCTAACGTCCCTGCATGGAGCGCTCAAAGGCCTGGCGGCAAACCTAATGAAAATAGCAAACGATATCAGATGGCTAGCCAGCGGCCCTAGATGCGGCCTAGGTGAGCTGACAATCCCTGAAAACGAGCCGGGAAGCTCAATCATGCCCGGTAAAGTCAATCCTACACAGTCAGAGGCTATCACAATGGTGGCCTGTCAAGTGATGGGCAATGATGCGGCGGTAGGCTTTGCGGCATCTCAAGGAAACTTTGAGCTAAACGTATTTAAGCCGGTCATTATATACAACGTACTTCAGTCTATTAGATTGCTGTCCGACTCGATGGTGAGCTTCGCCGACAACTGTGCAGTAGGAATTGAGCCGAATATTGAGAAAATAACGGCATACCTAAATGATTCACTAATGCTGGTTACGGCTCTAAATCCGTATATCGGATACGAAAATGCGGCAAAAATAGCCAAAACGGCCCACAAAAACGGCTCCACCCTAAAAGAAGAGGCAATAGCTCTCGGGCTTGTCACTTCCGAGCAATTCGACGAGTGGGTAGTACCTCTTGCAATGACAAATAAATCTTGAGTAAAGGATATATAAAAGATGAATATACATGAGTATCAAGCCAAGGCTATCTTCAAAGAGTTCGGTGTTCCCGTCCTCAAGGGCGTAGTCGTATCAAACCCGAAAGACGCTAGAGAAGCGGCGCAAGAACTCGGCGGAAGCGTTTGGGTTGTAAAAGCCCAAATCCATGCAGGCGGAAGAGGCAAAGGGGGCGGAGTAAAACTCGCTAAATCTACCCTTGAAGTCGAAGAGCTAACAAAACAAATCCTAGGGATGAGACTCGTTACCCACCAAACAGGGCCGGAGGGGAAACTAGTACAAAAAGTATATATCGAAGAGGGTGCTAGAATCAAAAAAGAGTATTACCTCGGCATGACCCTTGATAGAAGCAAAGAGCAAAACGTAATGATGGCATCAACAGAAGGAGGGATGGAGATAGAAGAAGTCGCTCATAACTCCCCTGAAAAAATCATCAAAGTCGCCATCGATCCAGCTACGGGATTTCAAGGTTTCCACGGCAGAGAACTTGCGTTTAAACTAGGGCTTGCAAACGAGCAAATCCCTGAGTTTATCAAGTTTGCAAAAGCGCTTTATGAATGCTACACAAAAAAAGAGGCAAACCTAGTAGAGATAAACCCTCTAATCCTAACGGAAGAAGGCAAATTCCTAGCGCTTGATGCAAAAATGGGGTTTGACGACAACGCCCTATCAAGACACCACGAGATAGAAGGACTAAGAGACCTAAGCGAAGAAGAGCCTACGGAGATAGAGGCCTCCAGATACGGCCTAAGCTACGTAAAACTTGATGGAAATGTCGGCTGCATGGTAAACGGCGCAGGTCTTGCGATGGGTACTATGGATATCATCAAACATGAAGGCGGCGAGCCTGCAAACTTCCTAGACGTAGGCGGCGGCGCATCGGCCGAGACTGTTGCAAAAGGCTTTGAAATCATTCTAAAAGATAAAAACGTAAAAGCGATATTTGTAAACATCTTCGGCGGTATCGTTAGATGTGACCGTGTCGCAAACGGCATTATCGAAGCGACCAAACTAACAAACGTAAGTGTTCCGGTTATCGTAAGACTTGACGGCACAAACGCCGAAGAAGCAAAAGAGATACTTAAAAATTCAAATATAGCAAATCTAATAGCCGCCGAAAATCTAGCGGACGGCGCTAAAAAAGCGGTAAAAGCGGCAAAGGGAGAGTTTTAATATGGCGATACTAGTAGGCAAACACTCAAAAGTAATAGTTCAGGGCTTTACCGGCAAAGAGGGGACATTTCATGCTACTCAATGCCTAGAGTACGGTACAAACATAGTAGGCGGCGTAACTCCGGGCAAAGGAGGTCAAACACACCTAGATAGACCTGTATTCAATACCGTAAAAGATGCAGTTGAGGCTACCGGTTCAGACGTATCTCTCATATTCGTACCTCCTATGTTTGTGGCTGACGCGATTATGGAAGCGGCGGAAGCTGGCATCAAGCTAATCGTTACCATCACGGAAGGTACGCCCGTAAAAGATATGATGATAGCCAAGCCTTACGCAACAAAAATGGGGGCGAAACTAATAGGCCCTAACTGCCCAGGTATCATCACCCCTGAAGAGGCAAAAATCGGGATTATGCCTGGGATGATTTTCAAAAAAGGGAGTGTCGGCCTTATCTCAAAATCGGGCACACTGACATACGAAGCGTCAAACCAGATAGTAAACGAAGGTCTTGGTATATCTACGGCTGTCGGTATCGGCGGTGACCCGATAATCGGTCTAAGCTACATTGAGCTTCTTGAAATGTTCCAAAACGACCCTGAGACAAAAGCTATAGCAATGATAGGTGAAATCGGTGGTGACCTTGAAATACAAGCGGCAAAATACATCAAAGAGCACGTAACAAAGCCTGTTACCGCTTTTATCGCTGGACAAAGCGCACCTGCAGGCAAAAGAATGGGTCACGCAGGGGCTATCATATCAGGCGGCGCAGGCACTGCGGCTGAAAAAATGGCGGCACTCGAAGCGGCCGGCGTAAGAGTCGTTCGTTCACCTGCAGATATAGGCAAAACGGTAAAAGAGAGTTTTAATAACTAAAAAATTACAAAATGAAACACGCTTATAAAATTCAAAATATAAGATGCAAAGGCCATGCAAATACCATAGCCAAAGCACTTACCGACGAATTTGTTTGTGTTGTTGTAGATGTTGCGGGTAAAATAGTAACAATAGAGATAAAAGATGAACACGATATAGCAAAAGGTGCTTTAGCTTTAAAAAAACTAGGTTACCCTTTGGCTAGTGAAGAGAGCGGTATTATGGACAAGGCCAAAAACTTTGTCTCTCGTGCGATAGGAAAATTTGAAACCATAAAAGGAGATAAGTAATGGGCGTTTTAACAGCTCCGTCAAATACCCCTGTTTGGGTAGACGAAAAAAGATGCAAGGCTTGCGACGTATGTGTGTCGGTATGTCCGGCCGGAGTTCTTGCGATGGTTCCAGACCCGTCAAATACACTCGGCACAATGGTTAAGGTGCTTCATCCGGAGAGCTGCATCGGCTGCTCCGACTGCGAACTTAGCTGTCCGGACTTTGCGATAAGCGTCTCCACAAAAGAAGAGTTCAAATTTGCAAAGTTGACGGAAGAGGCACGTGCCAGACAAGAGGCGATAGTAAAAAACAAATATAGAAGCGTTGGGTGAGGAGAAGTTAATGGCAACTAGAGAGATAATATCGACAGGAAACGATCTAGCGGCAATGGCCGCCGTAGATGCAGGATGTAGATTTTTTGGAGGATACCCTATTACTCCGTCAAGCGAAATTATGCACACCATTTCCGACCTTCTACCTGAGGTTGGCGGTACGTGCATACAAATGGAAGACGAAATAGCCGGTATCGCGGCCGCCATCGGCGCCGCAATGAGCGGTGTCAGATCCATGACGGCAACATCCGGTCCGGGCGTTAGCTTGAAGGCGGAAAATCTGGGTCTCGCTCAAATGGCAGAAGTACCGCTCGTACTTGTAGACGTTATGAGGGGCGGTCCGTCAACAGGTCTTCCAACAAGGGTGTCTCAGGGTGACGTTAGACAATCAAAAAACCCTTCACACGGCGACTATCGCTCTATTACACTTTGTGCGGGCAATCTAGCTGAGTGTTACACCGAAGTCGTAAGAGCCTTCAATCTCGCCGATAGATTTATGCAACCGGTTATCGTACTGACCGATGAGACGCTAGGTCATATGCACGGTAAAGCTATAATACCTGAAGTTGAAGAGGTAAAAGCCGGCATTAAGCCAAGAAAGGAGTTTACCGGAGCCCCTGCAGACTATAGACCTTATGGTGTTGGCGCAGACGAGCCTGCGGTACTAAATCCGATGTTCAAAGGATATAGATACCATTTCACCGGTCTACATCATGATGCCAAAGGCTTCCCGACGGAAGAGATAGAGACTTGCAGAAAACTGATTCAAAGACTTGAAGACAAAGTCATGATGCACACTGACGAAATCGAACTAAACGAAGAGTTTATGTGTGATGACCTAAGTGCGGACGACGTACTTATAATAGCCTATGGCTCGGTGTCTCTAGCGGTAAAAGAAGCGATAAGACACCTAAGAAGAGATGGTATCAAGGCAGGGTTATTCAGACCTATCACGCTATGGCCAAGCCCTGCCAAAAGAATTAGAGAGCTAACAAGTAGAGTAAAAAAAGTGCTTTGCGTAGAACTAAACATCAGACAATACACCGAAGAAGTAGAGAGAGTATCGGGCAGACTAGATATAGAAGGCCTATACAAAGTAAACGGTAGAGCAATCTCTCCATACGAAATCGTAGAAAAAGTGAAGGGGATGTAACAATGGCATTTAATTATGATGAATACCTAAGACTGGAGAAAATGCCGACACTTTGGTGTTGGGGATGCGGCGACGGCGTTATTTTGAAGGCCGTTATTAGAGCTATAGATGCTTGCGGCTGGAATATGGACGACGTATGTGTCGTTTCCGGTATCGGCTGTTCTGGGAGATTCTCTTCGTACATCAATTGCAACACGGTACATACGACACACGGTAGAACTATACCGTTTGCGACAGGTATCAAACTGGCAAACCCAGATAAACACGTTATCGTAGTTGCGGGTGACGGCGATGCTCTTGCGATAGGCGGTAACCACACTATTCATGGAGCTAGAAGAAACATTGACCTTAACTTTATCGTTATCAATAACTTTATCTACGGTCTTACAAATTCACAAACATCTCCTACTACGCCGCAAGGTATGTGGACTGTCAGTCAGACAGCGGGAAATATAGACCCTACGTTTGACGCTTGCAAGCTCGCAGAAGCGGCTGGCGCCTCGTTTGTGGCAAGAGAAACCGTGCTTGATCCTAAAAAACTGGAAAAAACATTGATAAAAGGTTTTCAGCATAAAGGATTTAGCTTCTTTGACATTTTCTCAAACTGCCACATAAATCTAGGCAGGAAAAATAAGATGGATTCGGCGACGAAAAATCTCGAGTGGATTGATTCTATCACCACCTCTAAAACAAAATGGGAGAAACTACCACCTGAAGAGCAAATGAATACTTTTGCCACCGGGGTACTAAAACACGACACCGAGGCAAAAGAGTATTGCGATATGTATAAAGAAATAATCGCTGTTCATCAAGGTAAGAGGAAAACTATTACCCAAGATGATTTTGCTAAGAAGATATAAGGAGACGGATGATGGCTAGAACATTAATGAGATTTACCGGAGTCGGCGGTCAGGGCGTACTTCTTGCAGGCGAAATCTTCGCGGCAGCAAAAATAAAAACAGGTGGATACGGTCTAAAAACAGCCACATACACATCGCAGGTAAGAGGCGGGCCTACCGTTGTTGACATCACGCTTGACGACGAAGAGATATTCTATCCGTATGCAAACGATGGGGAGATAGATTTTATGCTTTCCGTCGCACAGGTGAGCTATAATCTGTTCAAAAACGGTGTATCAGAGGGCGGAACTATAGTAATAGAGCCAAACCTTGTAAAGCCGACGGATGAAGATAGAAAAAAATGGAATATAGTTGAGATACCTATCATAACGATTGCAAAAGAAGAAGTAGGAAACGTTATTACTCAGTCGGTTATAGCGCTTGCGATTGCAAATACTTTTATGAAAGCAATCGACAGGGAAACGCTAAAAGAAGTTATGCTCTCAAAAGTTCCGACAAAAGTTCACGATATTAATATAAAAGCCTATGAACTAGGCGAGAAATATGCAACAGACGCACTAAGTGGTAAAACATATCAAGCAAACTGCAACGACAAGGGATGCACGATGGAGTAAAATCCATCGCCTTCTTTTTTATCCCCTACCCTTTGCTATCAAATAGCACCCCAAGCACATAGTCAAGTCTTTTAAATAGTTTTTCAGCATCCTCTTTTGAGAGTTCTTTTATTTTTTTCTCATTGTTCTGCTCTATTACGCTTACGACTATTGAGTTCGACTTATCGTTGATCCCAAACTTTATGTTTTCGCTAAAGCTATTCATTCTTTTATTGAGCTCATCGGTAAGCTCTTGTATCCCCTCGCTTCTAGCCTCTTCCTTGCACTAGGGCTTTTTTCTTCCTCGTCTTTTTTGTCGACTTCCAGCTCTTCCTCATAGATTGTTTTAGCCTCTTGAGACTCTTTTACGTCATCGTTTTTTTGAGTTTGTCGCAAGGTTTGAGGTGCAGCTATTGAAGCAGTCTTTACCTCTGATATGCTTTCTTGCTTAGTATCTTCCTTGATTTTTTGCTCGGATTGTATCGGTTTTGTGTATGCGTAATTACAATCCGCCCCCTCCAAGCTCGGAGCCTACGCCCGTTGTATTACTAGCCATATTTATCCTCCATGATTACTATATGCTATAATCTGAAACGACCGCTATGTAAAAAATTATAATAACTTATAAATAATGCTAAAAAAAATGCGTATATTTAGATTTTATTTGAGTGTTTTTAACACATCTTTTTTATTTTTTTTCTCGGCAAGCTCTCTTGCATTAAATCCAGCCCTATCTCGTATCATCGTATCCGCACCTTTTGATATGAGTAGCTTTGCCGTCTTGACATTACCGTAGTAAGCCGCTATCATCAACGGGGTTTGTCCTGCGTCATTTATTGCATCTATATTTGCGCCACCATCCAAAAGCACTTCTGCCACCTCATAATTACCGTAAAATACGGCAAAATGGAGAGCTGTATAGCCTTTGATATTTGTCTCGTCTGGCAATGCGCCGTCATCCAAAAATAATTTAACTATTTTTGCCCTATCCAAATATGCTGCCATCATCATCGGGGTTAAATCATTTGAGACGAGACACTCATTCATGCTTTTTAACTCGCCTTTTCTATCTCTAAAAAAAATTAAATTATTTTTCTCTATTGCTTCAACTATTTTTTCATCGCATGCAGCTTTTAATTGTCTAGCCTCTTTTGATTTGGTTGTTGTCGCGGGTTGGCTTTTTTCCCTTTTAGTGCATCAACAAGCTCATTAGCGTGTAGTGAGCCAAAAATAAGTAGGGAAAGTAGTAGTTTTTTCAAGGTTTTTACTCCGTCTTAATGCTTTATTATAGCCGAGACGGAGTAAAGGAATTATCTCTCGGAGAGTCTGTAGTTTGCAATTTCGTTGAAGTTTAGGTATTTGTAAATATCGCCCTCTTTACCTTTTATAGCAGTAGGTACAATACTCATATACTCCTCAACCGTCGGTATTTTGCCTAGTTTTGCGCAAACTGCGGCAAGCTCTGCGCTTCCTAGATAAACTCTTGTGTTTTTACCAAGTCTGTTATCAAAGTTTCTTGTACTTGTCGAGAATACCGTCGCCCCCTCCGCCGCTTGCGCTTGGTTACCCATACATAGTGAACATCCAGGGATTTCCGTTCTTGCGCCTATAGCGTTGTACACTTCGTAGTAACCCTCGTTCATCAGCTGTTTTTCATCCATTTTGGTTGGGGGCACTATCCAGAAAGTATTGACGGCTATTTTACTCTCCCCTCTCATCACCTCTCCGGCAGCTCTATAGTGACCGATATTTGTCATACAAGAGCCTAGGAACACCTCTTGAATACTATCACCCGCCACTTCGCTAAGCGGTCTTATGAAGTCAGGGTCATTTGGACAAGCCACTAGCGGCTCTTTTAGGTTATCAAGGTCGATTTCGATTATCGCCGCATACTCGGCGTCTGCATCCGGCTCCATTAGGGTCGGATTTTTTAGCCACTCTTTCATTTTGTCGGCTCTTCTTTGAAGTGTCGCTTTATCTTCGTATCCGGCTTCTATCATAGCCTCTATCAGGGTAATATTTGATTTTAGGTATTCGATTACAGGCTCCTTGTCAAGTCTTACCGTACAAGCCGCCGCACTTCTCTCAGCAGATGCGTCACTTAGTTCGAATGCCTGCTCTACTTTTAGAGTCGGGAGGCCTTCTATCTCAAGCACCCTGCCGTTGAAGATATTTTTTTTGTTTTGTTTTTCTATCGTTAGTAGTCCCGCTTTTTCAGCATAGTACGGAATAGCGTTTACAAGGTCTCTTAACGTGATTCCAGGTTGCATCTTGCCTTTGAATCTTACAAGTACGCTTTCAGGCATCTCAAGAGGCATAGAGCCTGTAACCGCCGCAAACGCAACAAGCCCAGAACCCGCAGGAAAAGATATGCCTATCGGGAATCTTGTATGGCTATCGCCGCCCGTACCTACGGTATCAGGAAGCACCATTCTGTTTAGCCAGCTGTGGATTACGCCATCGCCAGGTTTTAGGCTCACGCCTGTTCTTGATGTGATAAAGCCTGGAAGCGTTTTGTGTAGCATCTCATCGGATGGCTTCGGATACGCTGCCGTGTGACAGAAGCTTTGAAGCACAAAATCCGCAGAGAAGCCAAGCGCTGAAAGCTCTTTGATCTCATCTCTTGTCATAGGCCCCGTAGTATCTTGGCTGCCCACCGTCATAGTATGTGGCTCACAATATGTTCCAGGTCTGATACCCTCTACGCCACACGCTTTACCTACTATTTTTTGCGCTAGCGTGTAGCCTTTGCCTGTGTCTTTTGGTTGTTCCGGTTTTTTAAATATCTCCTCGGCGCCCATGCCTTTGATGTTTCTGGCTTTTGTAGTTAGACCCCTACCGATGATTAGCGGCACGCGCCCACCCGCTCTTACTTCGTCAAGAATGGTATTTGGGACAAGTTTGAACGATGATATTACACTTCCGTTTTTGCTGATTTCTCCCTTTTTGATATCTATTTTGATGACATCGCCCGTTTGCATCTGCGTAACATCCGCTTGTATCGGAAGCGCACCTGAGTCTTCACAAGTTGCGAAAAATATCGGAGCGATAACGCCGCCGATTACAATGCCGCCTGTTCTTTTGTTCGGCACACCGGGAATGTCAACACCCAAATGCCATTGCACAGAGTTTGCCGCTGATTTTCTAGAGCTTCCAGTACCCACGACATCGCCTACATACGCTATAGGCATACCTTTTTTCTTTAGTTCTGCGATAGTCGCTAGTCCATCCGGCATTTTTGCTTTTAGCATAGAGTTTGCATGTAGCGGAATGTCCGCTCTCGTAAAGGCTTCGCTAGCCGGTGATAGGTCATCCGTATTGGTCTCTCCCGGCACTTTGAACACCACGACCTCCATAACATCCGGCACGGACGGCTTGCTCGTAAACCACTCCGCATTTGCCCAGCTATTTAGCACCTCTTCGGCAAGCATATTTGATTTTGATAGCTCCACGATGTCGTTAAACGCCTCATACACAAGAAGCGTGTTTTTTAGCTCGTTTGCCGCCGCTTTTGCTACGCTCGTATCATCAGTGCCGAGGGCGTTGATAAGAGGTTTTACGTTGTAGCCCCCTAGCATTTTGCCAAGCATTCTTACAGCGTCAAGTCTTGAGATACTAGCGCACTCTTCGCTACCGTCAAGGATTTTTGCAAGATACTCCGCTTTTACTTTTGCGCCGTCATCAACGCCTGGGTTTACTCTGTTTTCAAGAAGGTCTGCAAGCTCCGCATTTGCTTTTTTCTCGCTTCTTAGTAGCTCCACCACTTCAGCCACTTGCCCTTTGTCAAGCGCAAGAGGAGGCACGCCCAGAGCTGCTCTCTCGTCACAATGTGTTTTATAGTTTTCCATAAAGCCCATCTTTAGTTCCTTTTTATTTTTGGTTTTGATAATATTAGCTTTTTTTGAATTCTTTTTCGATAATAGTGTTTCAAAAAGTAATCTTTTTTTTATCAAAAAACTATCATTTGTTACTTTTTTACTCAAAGGATTTTTAGATGCGCTTCAAACTAGAGGGACTACAAGGCTCCGGTAATACAATAGACACGGTGTGCAAAAAGTGCGGAGAGTTGCAAAGCGAATGCGTATGCAACGCCAAGGCAGAGACAAAACCCAAAAACGAATACCAAATAGCGCTATCTATGGAAAAAAGAAACGGGAAGCCAGTCACGCTTGCTGGAGTTTTTTATCTAGACGAAAAAGAATCAAAAGAGCTACTCACAAAACTCAAAAAATCCCTTGCGGTCGGCGGCACAATCAAAGACGGAAAGCTGGAGTTTCAAGGCGAACATAGAGATAGGCTAAGAGAGCTTTTGAAAAAAGAGGGGTTTGGGGTCAAGAACTAAAAATGCCACTCTTTGCATTCTGATACAAAAGAGCCTTTGACGGCTCTGGCAAATACGGTTACTTTTGTTTTTGTGGCTTTGGATATTTCCATTATTCTTGGCAAGTGGACTTCATCAAACCCAAAAAGTAGCTCATACTCCTCGCCGCTGCATCCAACCTCTTTTGAGATAGACTTTAAAAACTCATACCCTACCCCGTTTATCTCGCTCACCCTCTCAAGCTCCTTGAAAAGTCCATCTGAGATATCCATACAAAAGCTCAAATGCTGCGCCGCCTCATACATAAAAGCATCACGGAGCTTTGGAATGTAAAATCTTGAATTTGCAGACACCTTCTCGCCCGCAAAAAGAGCGTTCAAGTCCCTCAAAGAGCCGCCCAGCGTGCCTGTGTATGCCAGCAGTTGACCTTTTTTGAGCCCTTTCCTATATATAGGTTTGTCGGTTTTGGAGATTATAGTAATTGATAGGTCTAGCTTTGTGTTTGCTATCGTGTCGCCGCCTATTATTTGTATGTTGTATTTTCGGGCGGCTTTTTTGAGTCCTTTTTGAAGCTGTAGTATCTCCGCTTCGCTCATTGAGGGTGGAATAGCGGCGGTAATAAGCGCATATAACGGTACGGCGTTCATAGATACGGCATCCGAGATATTTACAAGCATCGCTTTGTTACCAATCTGCTCATAACTCATCCACTCTTTTTTGAAGTGGATATTTTCAAAAAAAGCGTCTTGTGAATATACAAAGCCGTCTATATAAGCCCCGTCATCTCCAATAATTTTCGAGTTTGATATGTTTTTGATAAAAAATTTTTCTTTATTCACGCCGCTTCTTTTGTGCGCATTTTTGTAACATCGATGTCCGCCGCCCAAAAACTACGCATTTTTTAGTCTTATTTTAAAAATATTAGATGATATAATCCAAGCAATGCTAACGGATAGAGGTTTAAATGGATATAAAAATAGAAACATATGATGCCGTCATCGTAGGCGCAGGCCTTGCGGGATGTGCGGCAGCTAGAGAGTGCCAAAAAGCCGGGCTAAAAACGGTGGTACTTACAAAGCTTCACCCGCTTAGAAGTCACTCAGGCGCCGCTCAAGGCGGCATCAATGCGGCTCTAAACGAAGAAGATACGAGCTTACACGAGTTTGACACCGTCAAGGGAAGTGACTACATCGGTGACCAAGACGCTATAGAGCTCATGTGCAGCAAGGCTCCTGAAACCATCAGATGGATAGAGAGAATGGGTGCCGTATTCTCTAGAACGGATGACGGCAAAATAGCCCAAAGACCTTTCGGCGGACAAAGCAAACCTAGGGCTTGCTACGCAAAAGACAGAACCGGTCTTACGCTACTTCAAACCATTTATGAACAAGCACACAGAGAAGGTGTACTATTCCTTGATGAGTGGTATGTATGCGACATCGTATACAAAGACGGCAAAGTGAGTGGCGTAGTGGCGTACAACTTAAGAGATATGGAATTTAGGCTGTTTAACGCAAAAGCGGTAATGTTTGCAACGGGCGGCTACGCAAGATCGTACAAAATCAACTCTAACGCCCTTGCAAATACGGGAGACGGTCTATCTATCGTAGCCAGACACGGATTGCCGCTAGAGGATATGGAGTTCGTACAATTTCATCCGACCGGTCTGTCAGGTACTGGTATCTTGATATCGGAAGCGGCAAGAGGCGAAGGTGGGCTACTGTATAACAGCCTCGGCGAGAGATTTATGGGTAAATACGCTCCTCAAAAAATGGAGCTTGCCTCAAGAGACGTCGTTAGCCGCGCAATCACAAAAGAGATTATGGAAGGCAGAGGCGTAGGCCCAAACAAAGACTCAGTATATATAGACCTTACGCACCTAGGTGAAGAGGTTATCAATGCAAAGCTTCCGGAGCTTAGAGACCTTGCCATAACGTTCCTAGGCCTTGACATGGTTAAAGAGCCTATCCTTATCCAAGCGACGGCGCACTACTCTATGGGTGGTATACCAACCGATATCAACGGACACGTCAGAAAAAATATCAATGAAACGGTAGAGGGCTTCTATGCCGCAGGCGAATGTGCATGCGTAAGCGTACACGGCGCAAACAGGCTGGGTGCGAACTCTGTACTTGAGGCATTATTTTTTGGAAGACACGTAGGTGAACAGATGGCAAAAGAGGTTGGCAATATATCCTTTAGGGCAGTCAGCAAAGATGATGCGAAAGCTGCAATTGCCGAGGTCGAAAGGATACTATACTCCAAAGGCCAAGAGTCTGTAGCAAAACTAAGAAATGAGCTGCAAGAAAGTATGACGCTGAATGCCGGTGTTTTCAGAACCCACAAAACTTTGGAAACTCAAAAAGAGATACTAAAAGGGCTTAGAGAGAGATACAAAAATATCGCTATCTTCGACAAATCAAAAACATTTAACACCGAACTACAAGAGGCGATAGAACTAGGACACATGCTTGACTTTTCTATGTTTATCGTAGAAGGGGCTATCAATAGAAAAGAGAGTCGCGGAGCACACTACAGGGAAGACTATACCGAAAGAGATGATGAAAATTTCCTAAAACATACTTTTGCGTACATGCAAAATGGTGAGATAAAGCTAGAGCTGGCTCCGGTAAAACTCGGAAAATACGCTCCTGAGACCAGAAGTTATTAAGTAAAGGGCGCAGAAAAATGTTTGAAAAAAAATCAAAAAAGGTAACCTTTAAGGTCTTTAGATTTAACTCCGAGACCGACTATCTACCTGCATACAAAACTTACGAAATGGTAGTCGAAAGCCACGAAGTAGTGCTGGATATCCTAAACAGAATCAAGTGGGATATAGACGGGTCTCTAAGCTACAGAAGAAGCTGTAGACACGGTATTTGCGGCAGCTGTGCTATCAAAGTAAACCAAAAAGGCGTGCTAGCCTGTAAGCAAAATCTGTTTGAACTAGTAGAGATATTTGGGGATGAGTTGACAATTGAGCCTCAAAATATCAAAAGAGCTATCAAAGACCTTATTATCGACAAAGCAGACTTCTGGGGCAAATATGATGCCGTCAATCCATATCTGGAAGCCAAAATAGAGGAGCATCCGGCATGCGAAAACATCGTATCGCCGCATAGCGCCGAAAAAATCGACGAAGCAGACTACTGTATCCAATGCGGATCATGCTACTACGCTTGTCCATCTGTACAATACAACGAAAATTATCTAGGGCCTGCAGCGTTGGCCAAAACTTATAGGTTTACAAGCGATGAGAGAGATACGGCCAAGACAGAGAGGTTGTCGCTGGTAAACGAGATTGGCAAAGGTGTTTGGGATTGCGTCAAATGCTTTGAATGTGCCCAAGTGTGTCCAAAAGGCGTCGACCCGATAGGCAAAATCACAAGACTGCACAATCAGATATTTGCGGAAGGCATAGCGGGTAGTAACGTAGCCACAAGGCATGCAGTAGGATTTGCCCACTCGATAGAAAAACACGGTCTTCTCGATGAAGGCGAACTAGTTAGATATTCTGAAGGCAACATAGGCGTGATGAAGCACTTGCCTGAGGCGTTTGATATGCTAATACACGGCAAAATAGTGCTCCCTTGGGATATGCCAAAAAGTGAAAACCTTGACGAGATAAAAACACTTGTCAAGAACTCTTCTACACAAAAGTTTGATTAGGATTAGGGAATGATGGGACTAAAATACGCTCTTTATACAGGTTGCACGGCTAAAAACTCTACACCTGAACTTTTGAAATCAACCAATGCGATTGCAGAAAAACTCGGTATTGAACTAATAGAATTAAAAGAGGCTTCTTGCTGCGGGGCTTCCCATCTTCAAGATTTTGACGAGTTCTTGTCATTAGTGCTTAATGCGAGAAATATCTGCTATGCCGAAAAACTAGGGCTTGACCTCGTGACAATATGCAACACCTGCAATCTAAATCTTTTGATGGCTGATCAAGCTCTAAAAGCCGATGCAGACCTAAGAAGAAGGGTAAATGAAAAGCTTGCCGAAGTCGGTTTAGAATACAAAGGAACAAGCAAAGTTAGACATCTCTTGTACATCCTTATCGAAGATTTCGGCATGGATAAGCTGGGTGAAATGGTTGAAAAACCGCTTGCAGACTTTAACATAGCGCCATTTTACGGTTGCCACAATATTAGACCTGGTGCACTACAAGACAAGGCAAACGGTAGCGAAAACCCATACAAACCTACATCTTTGGAAAAAGTGATAGGGGCAGTAGGCGGCAAGCCGGTAGAATACTCATCAAAAAATAGATGCTGCGGCTTCCATGCCGACCTTCAAGCGCCAAAAGCCGCTATACAAATGACCGCAAACGCCCTTGTAGATGCGATGGACAACAACGCAGATATGATAGTCACACCTTGCCCGTTATGCCATCTAAATATGGATATCAAGCAAAAGCAAGCCGGCAAGGCAATAGGAAGAGATGTTCATATTCCGGTATTACACCTGCCACAAGTGATAGGTCTTGCCCTTGGTCTAAGCGCAGAAGAGCTTGGACTAAAACACAACATCGTAGCCCCTGCATTCGCCCTCTAAGCCACTTCGGCTTAGAGAGTCTTAAAAGCTTTCATTTTATAATCCACAAACAACTTCAAACAAAAAAGAATAACCATGAGCTTTAAAACAGAAGGCCAAACCGAAGATATAACCATTTTCGGGCTTGATAAGCCAAAACGGTATAAAGTATTGATGCACAACGACGATTACACCTCGATGGAGTTTGTCGTGGAGGTATTGACTACTATTTTTCGCAAAAGCGAAGCGGAGGCGGTACAGCTTATGCGCAAAATTCACACAGAAGGCAAAGCGATATGTGGCGTCTATACGCTAGAGATAGCAGAGACCAAGGTTGCCCAAACGATAGAGCTAGCCAGAGACAACGGATTTCCACTCAGATGCACAATGGAAGAAGAGTAAAATGATAAGCAAAGAACTAAACCTTATTCTCGTAAACGCCTTTAGAGAGGCTAGAAATAGAAACCACGAATACATCATGGTTGAACACCTCATCTATGCCCTGCTCGATGATGCCAATATAGATAAGTTACTTCTTGAAATAGGGGTAAATACACTCGAAGTCAAGGTGGCACTCTCTGAATTTCTTGACAATGAAATAGAGAAGATGCCAAAAGACCTCAAGATTGAGCCCGTGCAGACAGCGGCTTTTCAGCGTGTAATGCAAGGGATGATACTTCAAGTGCAAGGCGCCGGCAAACAAGAGGCTGATAGAAATGACCTTTTAGCTGCGCTTTTTGACGAAGATGGAAGCTTTGGGGTAATGCTCATAAAATCTTACGGAATCGAAAAAGTTGATGTGTTAGAAGCCATCTCTAATTTTGAGATGGAGCCGACCACCGATAGCCCAAAAAAAGCGGAACGCAAAAAATCGTACCTAGAAGAGTTCACAACCGAGCTTGTAGCTCTAGCCAAAAAAGGGGATATAGATCCCGTAGTCGGACGAGCCGAGGAGATAGAGAGGGCAACGCAAGTGCTCTGCCGCCGCAAAAAGAACAATCCAATCCTCGTGGGAGAACCGGGTGTGGGTAAAACCGCTGTCGTAGAGGGGCTAGCCCTAAGAATAGCCGATAACAGCGTACCTGCCCCACTCAAAAACGCAAGAATATTTGCCCTGGATGTCGGCTCTCTCGTTGCAGGGACGAAGTACAGAGGTGATTTTGAGAAGCGGCTAAAGGGTGTGCTCGCCGAACTTGAAAAAAAGGAAAATGTCATACTCTTTATCGACGAGATACACATGATAGTCGGAGCCGGAAGCGCAAACGGTAGCTCTATGGACGCCGCAAACCTCCTCAAACCAGCTCTTGCAAACGGCAAGCTGCGATGCGTGGGCGCTACGACCTTTGCGGAGTATAAGGCAAGTTTTGAAAAAGACAGGGCGCTTGGAAGACGCTTTCAAAAGATAGATGTGAACGAGCCGAGCCTTGAGGATTGCTACAAAATAGTAGAAGGGCTCAAAACAAGATATGAAGAGTTCCACCATGTCAAATACACGCCCGAAGCGCTGAAAACGGCTGTAGATTTGACAGATAGATACATCAAAGACAAAAAGCTTCCCGACAAGGCAATAGATGCAATAGACGAAGCGGGGGCGGCGTTTCGCTTACTTGCACCCACAAAGCAAAAACGGACGGTCAAAGAGATAGACATAGAGCGCGTCATCTCCAAAATCACGAAAATCCCGCTCAAAACGATGGAAAAAAATGACTTGGAGAGCCTAAGAGAGCTTGAGGGCGACCTTAAAAAACAAGTATTCGGGCAAGATAAGGCGATAGAAGAAGTCACAAGGGCGGTCAAACGCTCCAAAGCTGGGTTAACCAGAGCCGACAAACCGATAGGTTCATTCCTCTTTACGGGTCCTACGGGGGTCGGCAAGACAGAGGTGGCAAAACAGCTGGCCTCTACGCTTGGCGTACATTTTGAACGGTTTGACATGAGCGAATACATGGAAAAACACGCCGTATCAAGGCTAGTCGGAGCACCTCCGGGGTATGTAGGCTTTGAACAGGGTGGACTACTCACCGAAGCAGTACGCAAAAATCCATACTGCGTGGTATTGCTCGACGAGATAGAAAAAGCGCATCCCGATATAGCAAATATACTACTCCAGATAATGGACAACGCCTCACTGACTGATAACACGGGGATGAAAGCAGACTTTCGCAATGTGGTGCTCATAATGACTAGCAACCTAGGAAGCAGTGAGGCGCCGGTAATGGGCTTTGCACCAGATGAGGGAATTAGAGGTGAAGAGGCGGTAAAAAGCTTTTTTACCCCCGAGTTTCGCAACCGTCTGACCGCCACTATAGCCTTCGCCCCGCTAGCTCGTGAGACGATGATAAAAGTGGTCGAGAAGATGCTAGGCGAGCTGGGCACATTCCTAAAACAAAAAAATGTCGAAATCACATTCGATAGAAAAGCAAAAGAGTACCTAGCCGAAAAAGGATACGACCCGAAAATGGGTGCTAGACCGCTGGCTGGGCTCATCGAACGAGAGGTCAAGGACGCACTCATCGACGAGCTGCTATTTGGCAAACTAACAAAAGGCGGTAAGGTGGCAGTAGGCGTAAAACAAGGCGCATTAACTTTCAAGATATGACCGTTTTGGAAAATCCGCTAGCCCTCTTTTGCCCATCGCAGTATCAGTTTCCACACCCGGACACCGCCGACGAGGATGGGCTACTGGCGGTAGGCGGAGACCTAGAGCCTGGGCGGCTCATATCGGCGTATTCACAGGGTATTTTCCCCTGGTTTATCGATCGTGGATATGTGTTTTGGTATTCGCCAGACCCTAGGGCGGTGCTATATCCGCAAGAGTTTCGCCTCACAAAAAGCCTCTCAAAATCCATCAAAAAACAAAACTTCGAGTTTGCAATCAACAAAGACTTTGAGAGCGTGATAACGGCGTGCGCCAAAAGCCCGCACAGAAAAGAGAGCGGTGAATCATGGATAAGCAAAGAGTTTATCGAAGCGTACACAAAACTCCACAAAATCGGGGCAGCGATGAGTTTTGAATGCTACGCTAAGGGCGAACTTGTCGGCGGATTTTACGGGGTGAAGCTAGGGCGTGTATTTTTTGGTGAGTCAATGTTTTACCGTACCCCCGACGCCTCCAAAGCCGCACTATGGTTTTTGTGCGCCAACGCCGATAAGCTAAACATCGACATCATCGACTGCCAACAAGAGACCTCACACCTGCTCTCACTAGGGGCAAAGGGGATAGCTAGGGGGGAGTTTTTGGAGATTTTGAGGGAGAAGATACAGCCGTAAAAAAAATTTCCAGTATAATAAAAGCAATAAATGTGAGGTGATATTATGACTGCTGCAATGAATAAAACCATTCGAGACATCGAAGAGCTGACGCCTTTGGAAAAAGGGTTTGTGGCGCAATATCTCATCTCTTCACTTGATAGCACAGAGGATGCAGATGCGAAAAAAGAGTGGGCAGATTTGGCATTAAAGCGTTTTGAATCTCTTGAAAACGGGGAGGTCGAAGCGGTAAGCTGGGATAGTATCAAAAACAAGATTCTTGACGCATAAGTGAAGCCTCTACATTTTCACCCTGATGTCGGCATTGATGTCAAAGGCTCGTACGAATGGTACGAGGAGCGCTCAAAAGGGCTTGGGGTTCGGTTTATCTCAGAACTAGAACACGCCCATGAAGCCATCAGCTTCTTCCCGCACACTTGGGCTTCTTTTGAGTACGGTTTACGTCGCTATATTTTGCCCCATTTTCCATTTTCCGTTATTTACAAAGAGACCGCAACAGTAGTCTATATGCTCGCCGTGATGCACAACAGCCGTAAACCGGGGTATTGGAAAGAGAGGCGATAAGCATAGATGGGTTTTTGGAAATTCTGAGAGAGAATGCAACACTATAAGGCTAAAAAATTTTGATATTTTATTGTCTTTTTTGACATAGTCCAAAAGCAAATATTAAACACTTGATACTTATTATTTTGCACAAGGAATAAACATGGATTTCGTTGTAATTGATACAGAAACCGCTAATCCAGATCTGGGGAGTATTTGCCAAGTAGGAATTGCAATTTTTTCCGATGGTAAATTTTCAGAGTCTTGGTCATCCTTGGTAAACCCAAAGGACTATTTTGATGAGCTCAATGTTTCAATACACGGAATAACTGAGGCAATGGTGTCATCTGCTCCAACTTGGACAGAAGTTCATGAAAAAATAAAATCCAACTATAGTAATCAAATAGTTGCTAGCCATACACCTTTCGACAGAACAGCAATTCGAAGAGCTTGTGGAAAAAATGGATTAGAACCATTTGAATGCCAGTGGCTAGATACTGCACGAGTCGTTCGACGCACATGGTTGTAATTTTCAAAGTCTGGATATGGTCTTTCAAATCTTTCCAAACGCTTTGGAATTCAATTCAAACATCACGATGCTGAACAAGATGCCCGTCTAGCAGGTGAAATACTTTTACTAGCAATTCAAGAAAGCAAAACAAATGCTTCAGAATGGTGTGTGCGTTCATTAAAATCTTCAACTACGGCGAAGTCTTACACCGCATTAGAAGCCAATCCCGACGGTCCATTGTTTGGAAATATTATCGTATTTACAGGAACCTTGTCGATATCACGCCAAGAAGCTGCTAAACTTGCCACTTTTGCTAGTTGCAAGGTTGAAGCAGGTGTTACCAAGCATACCTCTTTACTTGTGGTTGGCAATCAAGACATTCGTGTATTGGCAGGTGCCGAGAAATCTGCAAAGCACAGAAAAGCGGAAGAGCTTATAAAAAAAGGGCAATCTATTCGAATAATTGGCGAAGGTGATTTCAAACGCCTTATTAACGGATAAATGCAAATCGACATACGCACAACAAATCCCATTGATGCCAAGCTTTAAAAGGTCATATGCTTATATTGTGGGGCAAATAGTTAAAAAGGTCAAGAATGTTAAATAAAATAAAAAATTGGTGGATTGGCGAAAAATACTTCATAGAAGGTGTTTTACCGGGTATTCGCTACAAAAGACATTGGACAGCAAAAGCTGCTAGTGTTTTTACTAATTTTTATTTAAATCATTGGAAGTGGATAGTGAGTACACTTATTGGAATATTTGGTTTAATAATTGCGTTTTATAAACTTGATTAGAAATACAATGGGTGCACATATTAAGCCTTACTTTTCCTCTTGGCTGATTCGTTCCAAAATTCAGTAAAAGGCGATAATCAACATTTCCACTAAAACCAAGACTTATCACCTCTAAAAACTTGACCACAAAACCGATATGTTAAAATAACAAAAAAACAGGACGCAAAATGTTGTCAATACGCATAGACAATCCAGAACTTGAGGGTTTTATCAACGACGAGTATAAGGGCGATGACAGCTCCCTTATGCGGCAGTTTGTAGAGTTTTTGAAGCTTCAAAAGATAAAAAGTGAAGTCAAAGCGTCGCTAGACGAGCTAGACAGAGACGACATCGTGGAGTTCGAGGAAGCATTCAGGCAGGCGACCGCAAAATATGCCGCAAATTGACAAAATAGTATTTTCCAAAAAAGCCGCATATCGCCTAGGCAAAATCGCGGATTACATATACGAACAGAGTCGCTCCGAGGATTTAACACTAGCGTATATGGATAGACTAAAAGAGTACATGTCAGATGTGCTTATAAGATTTCCAGAAGCGGGACGAAAAGCCGATGGGTACGGCAAAAATATCAGAAAGCTTGTATACCAAGGCTACTCGATACTTTATCGCATCAATGAAGCAAAAAATAGAATAGAGATAGCAAATATTTTTAGAGAAAATCTGCCGTAATTTACACACAAAGACAATAGAACTTGAAAAACCTAAACCTAGCGCTAAAGCTAAAATATCTGCATTACTTGCGAAATATGGGGTTTGCATACACCGCACCGCTAAAAGACTTTGAGATACAAGAGAGCTTTGAGCTACCGTCCGATATGGCGACGCTTCGGGCTTCATGTCTTTCTTGCCATCTGTGCGAACTGGCAAAGACTAGGACAAACGTAGTTTTCGGTGAAGGGAACGAACAAGCAAAGATAATGTTCGTCGGAGAGGATCTGGGGGAGACCGAGGATAAGACGGGGCGACCTTTTGTCGGTAATGCTGGAGAGGTACTGACAAAGATGATAGAAAATGTCATCGGTATCAAACGAGAAGAGACATACATTGCAAACATCGTCAAATGCCGCCCGCCAAACAACAGAGTACCGACGCCATCGGAGTGCGCTAGCTGTAAGCCATACCTAGAAAAACAGATAGAGCTCATCTCGCCAAAACTCATAGTGGCCCTCGGCGGCACGTCGCTAAACGCCCTTACGGGACAAAACTACTCCATCATGAAGATGCGAGGAAGCGTACTGGACTATCACGGTATACCACTCATTCCGACCTATAACCCTAGCTTTATCATCCGCAACCCAAATACCGCCAAAAAACCCGCATATGCTGATATGCTGCTAGTCAAAAGCTATTTGGAAAAGATTTAAACGCCGCACGACGAAAAATGTGTGCGGCGAATTTTATTATCTAAATTTAGCGGTAGCCCTGATCATGTTTTCAAGAGCCGGAATGACCTCTTCCCATTTTCTAGTTTTTAGTCCGCAATCGGGATTTATCCATAGCTGCTCTTTTGGCAGGACCTCCAAAAGCGCTTTTATTTGTACCCCAATCTCTTCTTCCGATGGAACTCTCGGAGAGTGAATATCATACACCCCAGGTCCAATCTCTTTCGTGTACCCTGTTTCTTTGAAGATTTTAAGTAGCCTGTTGCCGCTTTTTGCCGTCTCTATCGTGATAACATCGGCGTCCATCGCCTCGATAGTATGGATAATGTCGTTAAACTCGCTGTAGCACATATGGGTGTGTATTTGAGTCTGCTTATTTGCCGAGCTTACGGAAAGTTTGAAACTTTTTACAGCCCATTCCTCATAGTCGCCTATATTTTCGGCTCTTAGCGGATACCCCTCTTTGAACGCCGCTTCGTCCACTTGAATTATTTTGATACCGTTTTTTTGTAAATCGTCTATCTCGTCGGCTAGACATAGTGCAATCTGATACGCCACCTCGCTTCTATGAATGTCGTCGCGGACAAACGACCAGTTGATGATAGTTACCGGTCCCGTTAGCATGCCTTTTACTATTTTTTGCGTTTTGCTTTGCGCATATGCAATCCAACCCGTAGTCATCGGGGTGTCAAGGCTCACATCGCCAAAAAGTATAGGCGGTTTAACACATCTAGTGCCGTAGCTTTGCACCCAGCCGTTTTGACTAAGCGCAAAACCGTTCAAAAGCTCGCCGAAATACTCGACCATATCGTTTCTCTCCGGCTCACCGTGAACGAGCACATCGAGACCTATCGCTTCTTGGATTTTAACGGCGTTGTCTATGTATGATTTTATAAACTCGCTATATTTTGCCTCGTCTATCGTGCCGTTTTTGAACTCTTTTCTGACACTCCTAAGCTCTGCGGTCTGCGGGAAGGAGCCTATCGTAGTCGTTGCTAGATTTGGATACCTCAAAGCCTCTCTTTGAATTTTTAGCCTCTCCTTGGCTTCCCCCTCTCTTTCCCATTTTTTGATTGACGAAACTCTCGATTTGACGGTATCATTGTGTATTTTTTGGGATGTTCGCCTAGAATCTATCGCTTTTTTGTTGTTTAGAACAAACTCATTTTCGTCCGCACTAAAATCCCCGCCGAAAAACAGTTTTGAGAGTATTGATATTTCATCCAGTTTCTCGAGCGCAAAGCTAAGCCAATTTATCGTCTCCCTATCAAGCTTTTCTTCATATTTTAGCGAATACGGAGAGTGCAAAAGCGAGCAACTACTGCTAACGATGATTTTGTTTTTTTCGATTTTTGAGCCAATAGCTTCCAAAAGCTCCAGCGTTTTTTGCAAATCGTTTTTCCAAATATTCCTACCGTTTACAACCCCAGCAACCAGCGTTTTGTTGCTTTTTGCTATAAGCTCCAACGACTCTATGTTTTTGCCGCCCGCCACAAAGTCGAGAGATAGCGCCCAGATAGGCGTATTCACAAGTATCTTTGTAGCCTCGTTTGAGTGTTCAAAATATGTAGCCACGATGATTTTGATATTTGCGGATACCGATGAGAGCATATCGTAAGCCTCTTTTAGCAGCTCAAGTAGCGAAGCGTCTACATCTTTTGCGAAATACGGCTCTTCAAACTGTATCGTTACCTCGTCGTCAAGCTTTGCAATCTCTCCTAAAAGCTCCGCATATTTTTCAATAGTTTTTGAAAAAAGAGAAAACCTGTCGCCGCCGTCAATCATCTGCGATAACGCAAGGAAGGTTACCGGACCTATGATGTTGATTTTCGTCTTTATGCCTAGCGTCTTTGCCTCGTTGTACTCGTTCACGATTTTTGAGCAATCAAGGCAAAACGATTGAGCGGCATGCAGTTCGGGAACTATGTAGTGATAATTTGTATTAAACCACTTTGTCATCGCCATCGCCACGCCGCCCTCATACCCTCTAGCCATTGCGAAATACCGTTTTGTAGCGTCGGCTATACCTTCAAATCTCTGTGGAATTGCGCCAAGCATGACTATCGTATCCAGCATACCGTCGTAAAACGAAAAATCGTTTGAGCTAATTAGCTCTATTCCCGCATTTTTTTGGTACTCCCAATGTCTTTTTTTCAGCTCTGCGGCGGTTTTTTCCACATCGGCAAACTCTATGTCTCCCGCCCAATATCTCTCCAAAGCAAATTTTAACTCTCTTTTTTCCCCGATTCTAGGGAATCCTACTACGCTATTTTTTGGCACTACTTTATCCTTGTTGTATTTTTGTTATTTTGATACTAATTTTGTGTTAATTTTTATACCGACAAGGGTAGTTGCGGAGGATGGGTTCCTGTTCGTCTGAAGCTAAAGTATTTGGAATGGCAGAGGCATTTTTTGAGTTTTTTTGAGGCAATAAGAGCCTGTTTTGCTTTTCTTTTGTAGTAACAATTACAATGACACGGTTTTGAGCCTTGGGGTAACACAAAAAGGGATGCACACTCTAGTACCGGAGGCGGGTCCTCTTCCTCATCCTCCAAAGACGGAAGTTTTAGACGGCACAGATGTGACGAGACGGAGTCGATTCTATCAAGAGTAATTTGGACACTATACGCCTGTATAGCGGCAAGCGTAAAATACCTTTTTCCAAACCCTCTCGGCGCCCTCAATCAAAACCTTTTTTATTTGAATTATATAATCTTTCGCTTTTCAAAAAGCAAATAGCCTATATGTTACAATTGCATTATGAGAAGAAATAATTACTTTACCCATGCGGGTATATTGGCATCCGTATCGACGGCAAAGCTAAGCGCTACGGCTTCTTCATGCGCTATTTTTACCAAAAGCAACTTCTCCAAAACCTCAACAGGACTGGCTCCA
This sequence comes from uncultured Helicobacter sp., assembly GCA_964630205.1. GTDB lineage: Bacteria > Campylobacterota > Campylobacteria > Campylobacterales > UBA6016 > UBA6016. The sequence goes on from CAZVTM010000008.1 coordinate 55,935, forward strand.
CCTACACAAACCTCTATATAGTACACGCATTTACGATTAAAATTTAGAGGGAATTTCTTGAAAAAAGCAATATTATTGTCAATTTTGGCAAGCACGGCACTGCTTGCCGAGCAAACTATAAACATAGAAACAATAACCGTCAAAGCCTCCGCCGAAACGGTAGAAAAACATCTTCTAACGGCAGATACCGATAAGATAGGCAAAAACGAAATAGAAGAAAACGTATACAGAAGCGTCACGGATGCACTCGAAAATAAAATTCCGTTTAGCGCCCAAGGCGGTCTGGGACAAACTCAAAATATCTATTTACGGGGAATGGATAACGGCAAAACATTATTCTTGATAGACGGTGTCAGGGCAAACGATATAACCGGGATAACCGCCGGTGCATTCTCGCAACATCTGCTTCTAAACGATATGGAAGAAATCAACATCATAAAAGGGGCGCAATCAGGTATATATGGAGCCGACGCAGTAGCTGGGATCATCTCTGTAAATACGGAAAAACCAAAAGACGGTCTCCATGCGAAACTAACGTCTGCGCTCGGAAGCTATGGCTATAAATCAAATGCCCTCTCCATATCATACAAAAATGAAATATTGTACGCAAAAGCGAACGGCTCAAAAACAATAGCTACGGGCTTTTCTGCTATGGCCCCAAAAAAAGGGACTGCCGGATATGGAAAATTCGATAGCTCGCTTGAGTCTGATAGATATTCAAATGCCTACAATTCTTTCTTGTTAGGGCTTACACCCACAAAAAATGACACCATAGAGGCAAGCTACAAAAAAATAGACTCTTTCACGGCATACGACAATGCTTGGCCTGCGTGGAATCCAAATGACGGTTCGCAATATACGAATGCAAGGCAGACATTCATATCTGCTAGCTACAAACATGCATTTAAAACAGGGAGTCTGAAGGGCTTCTACAATGAATCTGGATTTGAAAGAACTCAATTTAGCGGATATAACGGCAAACAAAAAGAGTTTGGGATAGAGGGCAAAAATAGCTACTTAAAAGATTCGTATCTATCTTACGGTCTCAACAGACTAATAAGCACGGTTAAAACAAGCGGGGGAACCGACATAGACAAAGGATTTTCATCTCTCGGCGCATTCATATCAAACACAAACCTTTTTGGAAACCTCCTTTTAACAGAGAACATCCGAAAAGACTACTACACCAACTTTGACGATAAAATCACTGGAAAACTAGGCGCAAAACTGCTGTTTGATAAAGCCGCAATATTTTCAAACTACGCTGTAGCGTATACAACTCCGACATCTTATCAGCTATACGGTGACGGCGGAGTATGGATTGCTCCAAATCCAAACGTTAATCCGGAAAATTCGCGAAGCTTTGACGTAGGCTTCGAATACGGCGGCTTAAAGGTAACCTACTTTTATAACAACATCAAAAACCTGATAGACTACACGGATCCGGATAACTGGGGTCCACTACCGGGATACTACTATAACAAGGGTGGAAACTCCATAATACAAGGCTATGAAGCGTCATATGAAAAATCAATACAAAACTTCACTCTTGGCGCCTCATATCAAAGACTGGACGCAAAAGATGCCAGCAAGGTACAACTAAAAGCAAGACCGTCTTACACTATCGGCTCGTTTATAAAATACTATTACGATACAAAATCAACTATTGCAGCAAATATAAGCTATGTGGGAGACAGAGTTGATTATAGCGATGCCCAAACGGGAAACTACGCTCTTGTCGATATGACGGCTACGACGATAGTATCAAAAAACATAGATATATTTGCGAAAGCAAAAAATATTTTAAACAGGTATTATCAAACTATAGACGGCTATAACGGATATGGCGCTTCAATATATCTAGGGGCAAACATCAAATTCTAATGAAAATAGATTTTAGAAACTATCTGGGCTATAAACTTCTAAACTCAGTATTCAACGGAGCCGTCACGGGCTCTGTTTTTACAGTTTATGGACTACTTGAGCCGTCTTTATTCTCTGTCGGCGGTATCGTTGTGGCGGTCGGGATATTTATCGTGGCAAAACTTTATTCTTATTTTATGAATATGCAAAGGTTTTTTGAGGTCTCTTTGCTAACCGAAGCCCTTACATTGGCAACAATAGCTATTTTTTTGATTTTGCCAAAAGGATACGCCGTATCCATGGTATATTTCTGGATTTATCAGATAGTCTTTATATTTGGAACATATCTAGTCAGGGTGGAGAGCTATTTTTTAAACAAAGTCTCTTTGCTCTCTATGATAGACAGGATAAAACAAAAGGGATACATAATAGGGCTCATACTGTCTTATCTTTTTTATGAGGCGCTCAAGCTTACCGGTGAAAACGACGCATGGAATCAAGTATGGGCAATATATACGGCTTTGTTTTTTGTACAGACAGCAATAATATTTTACCTATTTAAGGCGTTTAAGAAGAGGTTACCTTGAGCTATAAAGAATGGGTGGACGAGCATGCAAAAAAGCATGCCAAAATAATACAAAAGCTATCGATACTTTGCTATTCAAAAGAACAGATAATAGAGTATTTCGATTATAAAAACATGAGACTTTGCGAAGAGGAGTTCTGTTTTTTGTACCGTGAAAACAAAAAGTGTCACGATATGGAGGATTTAAACTGTTATTTTTGCGCTTGCCCAAACTTTCGTTTTGCCGACACTGGAATATCCAAAGATGGACATTCGACTATTTACAGTGAATGCTCTATAAAATCAGAGGATGGGCGGCAGGTGGACTTTGATGGTAAAATTCATCAAGACTGCTCCGCCTGCACCGTCCCTCACGAAAAAGAATACATACAAAAAATATTCGATATGTCTTGGAGTAATGCTATGTCCGAATGTGAAATATCTAGCATCTAAATATAGACACTATCTTATGCGGTATTTTAGAGGGTTTGCCGCCGCTCACGAAAGCAAGGCGGATTTCGGCTTCAAAGAGCCGTTCTTCGCCTCTTACTATAGTCTGTTTCAGAGTCAGGCTTGCCGCTTTCATATCTAACATTTCGGTCTGCACGTCAAGTAAATCTCCAAACATTGCAGGCTTCAAAAAATCAGCCTTTAGACTTCTCACGACAAAAGCCCCCTCGTCAAGGATAGGCGACATCCCTCTCTCAAAAAAAAGCTCACTTCTGGCTCTCTCACAAAATTTGAGATAATTGGAGTGATACACTACGCCGCCGACATCGGTATCCTCGTAATAAATCCTAATTTTCATCTCTCTTCCCTTGTTTTATTGGGCTTTCGCCACCTCACTTTCTTCCGTGTGCCAAGAAGTGTGCCAATTTTCAAGAAATTTTGCACGCACTTTTTTGTCTCCAGGAATGAATCTAGCATATTTTTGGAGAGTGATATTTGGGTTTTTATGTCCAATATATTTGCTCACCCAAATCAAATCCTCGCCATTTGAAAGCATTTGGCTGGCGAAAGTATGTCGGCATTGGTAAATGTTGCGATTTATAACGCCACAACGCCTCAAAAGCCTTTTAAACTCTTCATTCAAGTAGTCTGTACTGGAAAACATTTCCCCATATCGGTTCAAAAAAACATGTCGGTTTTTAAGTCCCGTCAACAAAAACTGTTTTTTTAAAAAGTCACGCACCGGAGGCAGCATTTCAATAGTCCTACGACTAGAATCGGTCTTTGGCAAGCCGACAACTTTCGTATTGTCTTTTGTTGCCCTTTTAAGCGTTTTTACAATAGCTATCTCTCCAGTCTCAAAGCCAATATCGCCCCATTCTAAAGCCGCAAGCTCGCCCGGGCGCATACCTGTAAAAAGTAAAACACCCAAAAGATTTTGCATGTAGCCGACGGCATTTTCGAGTAAAGTGGCTATCTCCATTTTTGAAAATGGCATAACCTCCCGCTCCGGCATAGTACGCTTAGGTAACTTGATACTAGTAAGCGGATTTCTTTTTAGTCCGATTTCCTCATCCAATAAAGCATCGTCGTACATTTGAAACATGATAATACGAGCTTTTTTGAGAGTACCAAAACCAGCTTTTTGATTGATTACATTTTGCCAATCAACCAGCTCAAGCCCTTTTATATCAACGAGTTTTTTCCTGCCAAAATACGGTAAAATATGCTTTTGAAAAACGAGTTCGTATTGCCTTTGTACATGAGGCTGTCTATCATTCCCATGTCTAGCCAAACTCTGCACCCCAAAATCTGCAACTTTTTGGGGTTTGCTTTTTAAAGAACTCGGCGGCTCTTCGCCTGCCTGAATAGCTTTCAATTCCGCAATCATTAGAGGAATCACTTCGCTAACCAAGAGCTTTTTATTGGCGATAGTGGCTTCAAGACCACTACCAATACGACCGCCACCGATAGCACGAAGGTCGATTTGCCACCAGCCTTTCGGCCGTTCACGAATCGCAAACTCTTTCTTTTTGGATTTCACTTTTGTGCCTTTTCAGGCTCCGCTGCGCCTCGGATTTTAGCTAAAAGTCGGTTAGTGATTTCCTCTTTTGTTTCTTTCTTTTCTCTTTTTTTCTCTTTATGTAACATCTGATTTGGCTTTTGTCCATATAACGCAGCCTTAAGCTCTGCAATCTCAGAAAGTAAGAGGTCTAGTTTTTGATCTGTGGACATATTATTTATGCGGCCTCAATCACACCCTGCTCTACCAGCTTACCGTAGAGGTCTTTTTTACTGTACTCACGACTTGTACCATCGACCATTTTTAAATCAACGGTCTTACCTATTCTGATCGCCACTATTCCGGCATGTTTGGCTATTTTCTCAAGTGTGCCCGCAAAATCAAACTTCTCTATTTTCTCAGCCTCGGCCGCCTCTTTTGCCTTAATCATATAGTTCTCAAGCCAAGTCTGAAAGTTCCTACAGGTCTCAGGGTCTTTAGCGGCAAGCTCTTTTTTTATTTTTAAAAGATAACTAGTTTTATTCCGAGCACCAGTGGCATCCGCCATGGCTATAGCAAACTCTTCTTCTAACTCCTTCATATCTGGGGCCGGTTCATACGCCTTACCTCTTCTCTTCTTGACTTGTTCTGTTACTTTTTTTGCTTTTTGAACCCATTTGCGCACAAAAAAGCTGGCCCACATCATCTCGATTTGCGATAGACAGTGCGCAAAAAAGCGGATTACTTTGCGCCAGTCCCAGCTCCATCGGTATGCCCAGTAGGACATAGTTTTTGAATTCGGTGATAATCTGCCAAATTTGACATTTTCAAAGTAGTCAATCAAGTCACTTAGAGCATGCACATAGCTATAAATGCCTCGTCCTGCCTTCTCATGATTCCAATATTTGCGGTCTTTCTCGGCGGCCCACACCCTTAGCGAATATGGAACAGCCTGATGAATTGAATTGTTTTGTATTTTCTTATTTTTTCTAGAAAAATCAGCCATCATTTTTCCTTTTTACTAATTTAGCTTTGCCAACCAAAACTAGTTATATAATGTAATTTGAAAAAAAATTTTGAAGTGGATTTTTTTGAAAATTTTTAAAAGAATTTTTTGTCTACAGAGTAGAGGTCTATGTGATAAAGAGTTATATATCCATATATGTGATAAACCAGCGTATATATGTGATAAAAAAATGTGCCCCGAAAGCCTATATTATCGAGTATGTTGTTTTAAAAATACAAAACTAACTTTTAAAAATACTCGGCCTGAGTTACAGAAACATTGTTACACTACGTGTTACAATATATGCCAAATATGTGATAAAAATCGCCGATTAGGCGGTGCGAGACCATTAAAAATCTAAAATAAGCAGTCCGGTTTCACCGGGCTGTCCTTACCTTGCCAAATAATGCTCCGTAATGCTTGCTCTAAAATGCTTCATCTCTAGTGATACTCCTTGCAACGCCTCTTCGTAGGAGTATCCACATCTTT
>CAZVTM010000009.1:0-60822 GCA_964630205.1 uncultured Helicobacter sp.
AGTAGAAATTTATCGGTGCTCTTAGACGCGATAAGAGCCGACATCATCGCTATATCTACAACAGTAGAAATTTATCGGTGCTCTTAGACTAGAATTTTCCCCAATATTGTTTTCTATCTACAACAGTAGAAATTTATCGGTGCTCTTAGACAGATAAACTGCCATTTTGGCTACCATAGGTAACATTTTAGCTTATTTTTTACACGAAAAGGCGCTATTTTTGTCAAAAAATCGGCTTATTTTTTCATAAAGACCGAGGTTTGCAATTTTTAGTCTATTACCACCAGATCCGACTCGTCATTTTTGGCATAGCCATATCTTGTTATCTTGCATTGCTCGCTCAAATCTAAAATCATTATACTATCGGTTTGCGAAAATCTCTTCTCAAATTTGTTTTTTATGTCAGAGGATACAAGCGACAAAATCCGTTTGCTATTTTTGATTTGAAACATTGAATATTGGAGTCTAAAACCATGCTTTGATAGATATTTTGCAAACCGTGTTCGTAGCTTGTCGTCACTGATGTCATATGAAACTATAATCATACTGTCACCTCCGTGCTAAAAATTGGGAAATCTCCAATCGGCTTGTCCTGAATAAATGCCCTGTAGTAGCGTTGGATATACACAAACATATCATTTTTGTGCTCCATTATCGCTTCCAAAAGCCATGTGACATACGGCTTTGCATTTTTGCCCAAAAGACGGTATTGACCGTCTATGATGTCAAAATCATCCATGTTTACTTGCCCTAGATTGTAGGCTTTGCGAATACGATAATCTACAATCGGACGAAACGGCTCTACTATATCCGCCACTAGTGATTTTCGTTGGTAAAATTCCTTATGATAGACGCCTTTGTACGTATCGAATCCGTAGAGATTTAGCATCGCATCCACGAGGTGAAATAGTTGCATATAGCCGATGTCTAGTAGCAGATTTGTAGCGTCTTTTTTTGTTCTAGGCGTTCGCCCTTTCCAATCCACATTGTCAAACATATGGGCAAAATAAAGCCTAGAAGATACGCCCTCTAGCCCCAATATCTCTTGCGTAGATAGCGTCTCATCCGGCATTCGTTCATTGTATTCGTGAAGTTTTAGTATTGCGTCTTTTAGTTTTTTGGATTTATCACGCCGTTTTTCCAAAAAAGCTATTTGCTGTGCAATTTTGTTTTTTACGATATGTTGAGCGATAGCCGTGCCACTGTATGCATACTGTTTTTGGCGCAAAAGCGTATTACCCTCGATACGATATTGCCAGCTCCCATACGGGCTAAGCCCGTGGGTCAAAAATGTAATACTAAAACCAAATTTTTTGGCTCTTTGCAAAAGCCCAGTCGTCACGCTCATGTGTCCGACGACAAAAAGCGCAAAAAGCTTGTAGCAGGTGGATTGGTATTTTATCTTGCCATCGATGTCTGTCACGACTATATTGTCGTTTTTGAAGCTAAGCTTCTCGCCGTGACTCAGTAGAGCGATGATAATTTGTTTGTGTTTGAAATCAGGCAGGCTCAACATGCGGCAACATCGCATAACGGGCTATAGATGCAGTGAGCGCATTTGTTTGGATTGGCGACAAAAGGGGCGCTCAAATCAAAAGTCTTTAGCTCATAAATAAGCTGTTCAAAACCCATCTGTCTTTGCGGGTCGTCATGCGGTAGGGCTACCTGATAGCTTTTGTTGTCATCAAGGCTGTATAACTTCATAGATTTGACCTCGTAACCCATCTCTGTGAGGCAGTGATATTGTGCATAGAGCTGATAGATATAGCCGTCATAGATAACCTTTATCTTCTTTTTGCGCTCCGTGAGGAGCTTTTTGGCGCTATCGTAGGTATCTATCTTGCCGCCAATACCATATGTCTCACTATACACTTCTATCGTTTGCAGTACCTTTTTGGCTGTCGTATAAGTCTTTGTATCTAGCGAAGCATGTGCGGCTTTGCCGTCTCTTTGGTCTGTCGAATGATACAAGCTCTCGTCGCTTTGCCCGTAAAGCTGATGAAAATATATAGAACGAGGGCAAAAAATAAAATCGTTTAGAAACGAGATAGGAATGTATGGTTCCATCTCATCCCTCTAGCCCTTGCGCAAAACGGAGCCACTCTTTGTTTGTTATTTTGAAGTCTATTTTTTTCATATCGTCGGCATTTTTGATTTTTTGCACAAGCATAAGACCCTTGCGTGCGATGTTGTATGCGCCGTTTGCATCTGCGTCTTTCGGGAGCGTCGCATCAGCCCTGCGAGAGTCATAAAACTCTCCGTTGGCATCAGCCACAGGAGAGACGAGATAGTCTACATCTGTACCCGGCACCGAGTTTCGCATTTGCAAGGTCAGTCTAAAAAGATAGAGTAACTCCTCAAAAAATCTCTTTTCGGTTTGCGCCAATATGTAGCTCTTCAGATCGCCGCCGTAAGAGCCGAATAAATTTTTGAACTCCGTCGTTAGATGAACGGTTTTGCTATCCCATTGGTTGTTTGTGTCTGGATTTCTGAATGTCTTTATCCTCTCACCGTGCGTGCAAAGCGTCCATGCCGTGCGGGTATCCGCCCCTTTGTCGGTAAAATCTTTGTAGTCAAACTCGAACTCGAAGTAGCCTTTTGTCTCGCTGTACCTTATCGACTTGAATTTACCGAAAAACTCTTTTGCCTTTTCAACGCTAGTGTAGCGGGCATCAAAGAGATTGACAAATCCCGTCACAGGGTCTATCTTTGAGGTGTACCATGCGGGTACATAGTACAAAAAGCCGTTTTGTTTGCCCATCTTTTCAAAGCTCTCAAATTTGTTTGTCAGCTGAAGCGCATTTAGCACGCCGCCGATTTCGTCTGGTGATTTTTGCTTGTCTACTAAATAATTTAGCTTGTCTATGAGCATTTTTTCAAACTTTTGGTACACCTGTTTTTCGACCTTAAAACGCCCTCTCTTGAAACCAAAATTGAGGTCTTCGAGGACGACGATAGCATTATGCTCTACCATGAGCGTGGCGATACGATGTATCACATGGCTCATATATCCCTCTTTTAGCTCCTTGATATTTTCCACATTTCCCCACTCTACCCTAGCTTTTGCCCGTTCATCCTCTCTTTTGGTGAGTTTGTCGTGGTAGTCGATGATATGCTCTTTGCCGTTATAGCTATTTATGATTTGATTTAGCGAATATTGCTCCACCATACAACCTTTTGCGTCGATTAGTGAGACATACAGCAGATGGCGTTCGCCCCTGTCTATGCCTATGATTTTGATGCTTTCAGAGTTTTTTGCAACAAATCCATTGACAAGCGCATTGATATTATCGCCGCCCGTAGCCTTGAAATTGAGGGTAATGGGCACATGAAATTGGAATTTGTCAAAGGCAAAACGGCGGTCTTTGATGATAGGATAAGCAAAGGTCTTTAGCTCCGGATGGTGACCTACTTTTAGCTTCTCCTCCGAATAGTCAAGAGATTTTTTACGGTAAAAAATCTCCGCTTGTCCGTTGAGCTTGTAGACCACATCGGCTAGATTTTGCTCGTCAAAAAGCGCTCTCCAATACAGCGTATGCATATTTGGCGTACCCTTGCTATACGGCGAGAAGTCTTTGTTGTAGATTTGGAATAGGTAGAGTTTGCCCTCGTCTACAAGAGTGTCGATATACTCGGCTTCAATATTTTTGTATGCGATTTTGTAGCCTTGCTGTTCAACCTCTCGATAAAATCCGCTAAGGTCTTCGTATGATGAAGTCGGGGAGAAATTAAATCCAAAATGCTTCCAATCTTCATGCTTTTGTATTGAAGCCTTGAAAAAATCAATCAGAGCATGGCAGTCGGCTAGGCTAAACTTGTCGCCTTTTTTGTGCGTATCGTTTTTATAATTTTCTAGCAGTTGCGCACTCGGCGCAAACTCACCTATACGAGAATTGGAAAAAAACACCTTTGGAAGCATTTTGTTTGCCCCCGGCAAAAGCTTGTATTCTACTTTTTTATATCCGCCTTCCTTTGTCGTCGGCTGAATGTTTTTGAGCACACGATTGTGTTTTTTGTCCATAATACCCAGATAATACAGTCCGTCTTTGAGAAACAATATAGCCGTATTGTCAGGCTCTTTGTTTACATCCCAACCGTCAAGCAGGGTGCTATTCTCAAAATTGAGCTTAAATTTTTCAAGAGAGTACGGCTTTTTGGTCTCAAAATTTCGGACTTTGTCGTAGAGTTTTGATATGCCGTTTAGACTCTCAAAATATGTGTCAAACATCGCATAAAAAGCAATATCCTTGTCTGTGTCGGTTTTGACATATAGAGGTTTGAGATGTCTTTGCATCGACAAAATCGCATCTAATAGCTTTTTTGTAGTTTTTGTGTCATTTGGATTATTTACCCACGAAGCATAGGCGGCTTTGATTTCGCTTGCCGCTTGCTCTGCGCCTTTGTAAAAATAATCAAACATAGATTTTTCGCTTGCATATTCACTTAGCGCCGCTTCAATTTCGGCAACTGAGAAAAACGAATTTTTGCGGTTGAAAAATCGCTCTTCATCGCCCGCAAGGTCTTTTGACTTTTGGGCTTTTGGATTTTGAGACAAGTGTTTTTGCCATAAAGCTTCACGGATTGTGCGGTAGTCGCTAAAGAGACTTTGAGATATGGCAGTAAGAGATAGGTCGTTTTTGACAAAAATCTTTGACGGCTCATACATATTCTTTGCCGTAAATAGCTCAGGAATACGCTCCAGCAAATCAACAACGCCGTCGCAACATTGGAATTTTGCAATATGCTCGGCATAAAATACCCTGACCGCCTCCGTTCGCTCCTCCTTGGTCTTGAAAGCCTCAGGCAACCACGAGAGTGATTCACGGTCGCTCAAAATCTGTTTGTTCAGGGCTTTAAAATTTGGTAGTTTTCTTTTGTCGATACCGTTTGCTTGTCTATAGAGGTTTATTTTTTCGTTAAACCCTTGTATCTTCGTGCCGTCTTCTAGCGTTTTGCCGCCTAGCATAGTGTTGTACAAATCTATGTATTTTTGAGATAGCGTAAAAGAGAAGTATTCGAGTGAAAACATATATTCGACGATACCGCCCTCCAAATGCTCAAGTAGCGATGATTGCGTCTGCTCCAAAAGCTGTGGATAATCTCGTCTCACACTCTCAAAAGCTTTTTTGTTAGACAAAAATATCGGTAAATTTTCGTGTACGATGCGATAGACGACGGCGGAATGTTTTGGCTCGTGCGTGTAGATATTGGCTCTATTTTTGTGAAAACCCGTAAAATAAGTCGTAAAATTTTTGAACTTTTCTATTAATGCCCTGTCCGACTCGTCGGTCACAAAAGAGGTAAGCTCGTCTTTGATTAACTCTTTTGCAAAAAGATTTTTAAAAGTTGGATGCACTCTAAAAGCAGATGCTATTTGCTTGCGCAAAGACTCTTGTAGTTTTTTAAACTCTTTTTGTGTTTTATCATCTTTTGACGGCAAAAAATATAATTTTTCAAATTCCTCCAAAGCCTCAAGCTTAACACCCGATAAAGACTTGTGTATAAAATCTTTATGGTAATCGTCAATAATTTTTTTGACTCTTTTGTAATCTTCCGCCCGCTCTTCGTCTTGGCTTAAAAGCCCTTTTTGCTCAATGTAGTCCTTGGTCTTACCTATCGGTTTGAGTTCAAATCGGAGTGTTTTTGAGAGCTGATACTGTTTTGTAAATATGTCAAACATTGCCACATCCTTATGCTATTGATAATTTTTTGTTTTAAATGTTTTATCAAAACTTTGATTACAAATCATGATCTGTCAACCCTTTTTGGTACAAACAATTCATAAAATCCCCAATAATTCTAAGCGGCTCTGCTTTTCTCATCAAGCCACCACCTAATCTCTGCTTCCATCGGCGATAAATAATCGTTGTACGAGTGCATTCTTTTTGTGTTGTAAAATGCGATATATTCGCTTATTGCTCTTTTTGCCTCCTCTTTGGTTTGAAATTTCATATGATGAACTAGTTCTGTTTTTAGCGTATGAAAGAAGCTCTCGGCTACGGCATTGTCATAACAATTACCTTTGGCGCTCATACTTTGAATTATACCGTTGGCCGATAGATATGACCTAAACTCATCAGATGCATATTGTCCTCGCTTTGCTCCGGAATTCCGCTTCGCTACATGACTACCTCTATCCGAGTGAAATATAGCCCCGCTCAGACTCTCTCGTCTCATCTTGCTTGCCTGTAAGGCATCCATTATAATTGTCGTATGCAATCTATCATCCATAGCATATCCGACTACGCTTCTTGAATATAAATCTATTGTCGTAGCAAGATATAGCCACCCATCTTTGGTCCAAATGTATGTTATATCGCCGACATATACCTCATTTGGACTAGAGGCATAAAAATCTTGACCTAGCCTATTTGGAGATATTGTAAAGTTGTGTTTGGAATCTGTAGTAACGACCCTAAAGCGTTGTCTATTTTTTGTTCTAAGTCCGAGGAGCTTCATTGTATTTGCAATGCGTCTTCGGGAGAGTACCCAGCCGTACTCTTTTAATAAAAAGCGTTTGATTCGCCTTGTGCCGTAGGTTTGTTTGAATTCATCGAATGCGAGCTTGACTAGATGAGGCAACATTATATCTTTTGGTTTTTCTTTGCCTTTGAGCCAGTTGTAATATCCATTGCGGCTGACATTTAGTTTGTTGCACATCATATTTATCGACCACATCTTTGCATTATCTTGAATCTAGGCGTACTTCACAGGGTTTCTTTTGCAAAGTACGCCGTTGCCTTTTTTAGGATGTCGCACTCCATTTTTAGCCTAGCATTCTCTTTTCTGAGTTTTTTTAACCCCTCTTGTTCGGATAGCGGCTCTTTGTGGGCGGCGGTATCATTGATGTTGTGTTTGCGTTTATATGTGCCAACCCAGTTATATAGGGTGTTGTCGTTAATTCCTAACTCTTTTGCGATGTGGCTCATCGGTCTATCGCCGATAAGAGCCATCTCTATCGCTGTTTGCTTGAAGTCTTTTGGATATGTTTTTAGATGATTACCGCCTCTTGGCATTTAGCTTTCCTTTGCTGGTTTTTTAGCTTGGGGGAATTGTAGGCTGTTTGTACCAAATATTGTAGCCGGATCAATGAGCGCCGAGTCTCCTAGATAGATTTTTTTATTTGAGACAACTATCGTTTGCAGAGATTTTTTCTCTATGGCTCGTACCACAATCGGTTTTAATAAGTTAGGGAATGCATCACCGTCTACGAACAATCTCAAAAGCAAAATCTCCGATACTTTGTATTTTCTAAAGTGCAATTTTAGCTAAAAAACAAGAATTCAAAATGGCTGATGCAAACCTGATTTTTTTGAAAAAAATTTCTCCTAACCTTATAAAAAGTTTAAATTTTCTGCTATAATCCACCAAAAAATTTTAGAAGGCTACATATGAGAATTTTGGTGGTTGAGAACGAAATCACACTTAACAAAACGGTAACGGAAGGCCTAAGTGAACTAGGCTACCAAACAGACGACGCAGAAAGCATCAAAGATGCTATGTATTTTATAAGTATAAGAAACTATGACCTTATAATTATCAACTGGCTTATGGATGGCGGAGACGTCAGAGAGCTGATAGAGGCAATCAAGAAAAAATCCAACAGAACAGCCGTAATACTCCTTGCATGCAATACAGGCAAAGAGGACGAGATAGAGGGCTTAAGAGCTGGCGCCGACGACTATATCAGAAAGCCGTTTGATTTTGACGTGCTTGTGGCAAGGATAGAGGCAAGACTCAGATTTGGCGGCACAAGCATCATTGAAATAGAAGATTTGGTGATAGACCCGGATGAAGAAAAGATAACATTCAAAGAGGTGGAGATAGAACTAAAAGGCAAGCCTTTTGAAGTTCTAACACACCTAGCAAGACACAGAGACCAGATAGTAAGCAAAGAGCAGCTACTTGACGCCATTTGGGAGGAGCCCGAGCTTGTTACACCAAACGTCATAGAGGTCGCCATCAACCAAATCAGACAAAAAATGGATAAACCTCTCGAAATCTCTACTATAGAGACCGTAAGAAGAAGAGGTTATAGGTTTTGCTATCCAAAACCGGCAGCCGAACTATAAGACTTAAGTTTTGATTTTGTATAACTTCACCCGATTAAAATAACGAACCAAAAAGCGAGTAAAAAATGGCTCTACTTATAACAGAAGAATGTATAGCATGCGATGCGTGCGTAGACGAGTGCCCGAATGAGGCTATTTCGGAAGGTGATCCGATATATGTTATCGATCCAGATAGATGCACGGAGTGCGTAGGTCACTACGACGAGCCAGCCTGTGTCGCCGTCTGCCCTGTTGATGCTATCAAGCTAGACCCTGATACGCAAGAAACGCTAGAAGAACTTAAATTCAAATTTAAACAGCTCCAAAACAAACAATAACCGATGGCCCGCATAACCGCCGTTATCGACATCGGCTCCAACTCTGCCAGAATGGTCGTATTTGAAAGGACCAGCAGATTTGGCTTCCATCTACTCAAAGAGATAAAATCAAAAGTTAGAATATCCGAAGGCGCTTACGAAAACGGCGGCGCCTTGCAACAAGAGGCCATGGATAGAGCCGTCAATGCTATAGAGGGATTTTTATCAATAGCAAACGGGTATAGCGCAAGAAAAATACTCTGCGTTGCGACGTCGGCGGTAAGAGATGCTCCAAATAAATCGGATTTTCTAGCCAGAGTCAAACGACAAACCGGGATAAACATCAAGGTAATAGATGGTCTGAAAGAGGCTCATTATGGTGCGATAGCGGCGCTAAATATGCTCAAAATAGAAGATGCAATTACCGTTGATATCGGCGGCGGCTCTACGGAAATGGCGCTAATAAAAAACGGCAAAATAGAGGATTTAATTTCGCTAAATCTAGGCACGGTAAGGCTTAAAGAGCTTGTTTTTGACAAAAATCTACCACTGGATGAGGCAATAAAATTTGTCAGAAAAGAATTGGAGAGGGTGCCGAGCCACTTCAAATCCCAAACAGTCATAGGAATAGGGGGAACCAACAGAGCTCTTTCTAACGCCATTATGAGTATCAGCGACTACCCCGTAGATACATTACATGGATTTGAATTTTCTCTCGATGAATATTCCGGCTTTATAGACTCCTTGATATCCTCAAAAGTCGGAAAATTAAAAAATTTCGGCATCAAACCTGAGCGATATGACGTAATAAGAGAGGGGGCTCTCATAATTAGGTCCGTCATAGATGAAGTCGGCGCATCCAAAATGATAGCCAGCGGCGTCGGCGTAAGGGAAGGAGTATTCTTATCCGACCTTCTTAGAAACCAAAATAATAAATTCCCGAAGAATTTTAGTCCCAGCCTAAGAAGTTTGCTTGACAGGTTTGGCTCAAATGAATACGCTACAAAACAGCTAACACAGGCCGCAAAAATGTTGTTTGCGGCTATGAAAAATGTTCACAAGCTAGACGACAAAGAGCTTCAGTATCTGTCTCATGCTGCAAAACTACTAAATATAGGGATATATCTAAATTTTTATAGCCATAGATACCATAGTCATTATATGGTTCTAAACAACCTCGATTACGGCTTTACGCATATAGATAAACTCATTATTGCCTCGATAGTCAAATACCACGGCAAAAAGTTTTCTGGTCTTGATGCGGACTGTTTTTATAATATGCTAAAACCGCACGAAGAGAGGATAAAATGGCTCTCGATTATACTCTCTGTAGCCGAGGCGCTTACTGTAGACAGGAGCGGGGCGAAACTAGAGATAAGCTATGAAAAAGGGTGTATAGAGATAAAATCTGATAAAAAAATGTATCTAGCCGGCGAAAAGCTAAAACTACTCCTCAAAGGGAGCGGATTAAATTTCCGTATCACTACTATCTAAGAGGGTGCCCTCTTAGAATCTCGTACCTATCGTAAACTCTATATTAGATGTTTTGTCGCCTGCTTTCTCATTAAGAGGTTTTGCATATATTATTTGTATAGGACCAAGCGGGGATATCCACTCGAGCGCCACACCATAACCGGCTCTTGTATTCTCATTTAGGCTTGAAGTACCTATCATACCGTAGTCGTAAAATAGAGAGTATCTCATTTTGGCAGCTTCTATTAGCGGCATACTCAGCTCAACACTATTTGAGAAGGTTTTTGTATCTCCCAGTAGATAGTCGTTGGCATCTTTTGTGCCGATTGAACTTGACTGATATCCTCTTACAGTCGAGAGGCCGCCCATGTAAAATTTGCTTCCTCTTGATATCTTCTGATCGTTCATAATCCAGCCGAGTCTAGCTTTGTATCTGAATATCGCGTCATAACTGATTAAATCTTCAAAGCCGTAAAAATAGCTAAATCTAGTGAAGCTTTTGGCGTATTTTTCCTTGCCGCCGACACCGGCATATTCGATACTTGTCCCTGCCGATATACCGCTTCTTGGCGTATAATAATCGTCGGTATTGTCAAATCCTATGAACGGCGTAACCGATGATTTTGTGGTACTTTCCAAATCCTCAGGTCTGGTTATGTTTGTAGAAAGCTCTGAGTAGTTGATAGTAGCATACTGGTATGTGGCGCCCGCCGATAGATGCCTGCCTATCTGTCTGCCAAGAGTAACGCTTGAGCCCGTGCTTTTTTCTGTGTAGTCGTAAGCTATATATTTTCTCGAGAATATATTGCCGCTAAGGGAGTATTTACCGTCTCTAAGTCTTGGATTGGCCAACGATATATCGTAATTTGACTGTTTACCCGATACTTCCATATTAAACCCGAGGTTGAGCCCGCTACCAAATACGTTTTTATCATTAATCCCGGCGTTAAATATAAGACCGTCGTAAGTACCGTATCCGCCACCGACCATGATATTCCCGGTAGGCGCTTCTTTTACTTTGACGAGAAGGTCCATTTTATCCGCAGAAACTCTTTTTTCCTCAATCGTTACATCTTCGAAGTAACCGGTTCTTTTGAGCGAATTTTTTGAATCCGTTATATCCGTAAGGCTATACAAATCGCCCGGAGCCAGAAAAACTTCGCGTCTTACGACATTATCGAGAGTTCTGCTATTTCCGGATATGTATACGTTGTTTATATAAACTTTCTGCCCAGGATCAACCATGAAGGTAACGGTAGTAGTGTGTGTTTTTTCGTCTTTTGAAAAATCAGGTGTTACCCTCGTAAAAGCATACCCTTTGTCGGCTATTTTGTTTTTTATAGCATCCATATCTTTTCTGAGTTTTTCGATATTGAATACTTCGCCTTTTTTTAGCTTGAGCCCCTCCATGAGAACATTGTCGTCAAGGATTTTCTCTTTTTGTTCTATTTTGATATCGATGACGTTATAAGGCTCACCTTCTGTTATTTTGTAATCAAGAGTAGCCGTATAGGTATTAAAATCGACGGTCAAAAAAGGGTCGCTAACGGTAGCGTCAAGGTATCCGTTTTGCATATAAACGTCTCTAATTCTGGCCGAATCGTAAGTTAGCTCTTCAAGCTTGAGCTTTCCATCGTGTCTACCCCAAAGCCACCCAGCCCACTCCCTTTCTTGGTTTGCAGCCTGAGACAATATTTTTTTCTTTTTTAGCTTGCTGTTTCCGACCGTGGTTAGCTTCTCTATGTATATTTTGTCGCCCTTGTTGATAACATACGTCACCTCTACCGCACTACCGTCGTTAATCTCTTTTTTATCCACCTCTACGACGGTGTTATAAAACCCCTCATTTTCGACATGTTTCATAACCGCTTTTTTGCTTTTTTCTATTCTCTCTTCATCATAGCTATCGCCTTTTTTGATGCCAAGATCGCTCATATACTTTTCTATGTCGCCCTCAGACTCTCCGGCAAACTCTATTTTCGCTATGACAGGCTTTTCTTTGAAATGATATATCAGCACGCCGTCTTTTTCTTCGACCCAGATATCATCAAAATATCCCTGCGAATAAAAGTTCAATATCGACTTGCCTATCTTGTCGTATACAAATTGCTCACCCTTGCGTATACCGCTTATCTCTTCGGCCATCATAGGGGATATTCTTGAAAGCCCTTCGTATCTTACGTCTTGAATAACGAGAGCATAACTTGATACTGAAGCTAGTAGCATTGCGGCGGAAAATTTTTTCACTTGTTACCTTCTAAATTAAGCACTGTATTTTGGTAGATTTTAACTTTTTTTGTTTTAAACCAATCGGCGGTAAAAGCGAGCCTCCAAGCCACGGAGCCCAAAAAGTTTCCCCTTGGTATAATTTTGACAAAACACAACCTTTCAAAGTGCAAGAAAATATGGAAATCTCTATAATAGGTCTCGGTCTTATGGGCGGCTCAATGGGGCTTGCGCTCAAAAAAACAACCCATGCGTCAAAAATATACGGCTACGACTCAAATGTATCGCACTTAGAAGAGGCGCTTCGGCTGGGATTAATAGACAAAGCCGTTACCCTTGAAGAGGGGCTTCAAAAAGACGTAGTAATCTTGGCGACGCCTGTAGACGTTTGCATACAGATTCTGGGCGATTTTACCGCAAAAAACGAATCTCAAACAATTATAGACCTCGGAAGTACCAAAGAAAAAATCTCATCATCTATAAACCCAAAAATACGTTACAACTTTGTCGCAGCTCACCCAATGACAGGTACCGAATACAGCGGTCCTTCGGCAGCAAAAGAGGAACTTTATGCGGGCTGTACTGTGGTATTGTGCGACCTTGAAAAAAGCGGAAGCCATCAGGTAAAAATCGCAAAAACAATATTTGTAGCGCTGGGGACAAAAATCATAGAGATGGACTCAAAAACTCATGATTTACATGCCGCATATATAAGCCATTTGCCGCACATTATCAGCTTCTCTTTGGCCAATGCGGTCTTAAGCAAAGAAAACCCGCATGATATTCTCTCGATGGCCGCAGGAGGTTTTCGCGATATGAGCAGACTAGCCAAAAGCAGGCCCGACCTTTGGACTCAGATTTTTAGACAAAACAGGGCAAATCTATTGGAGTCTATAGATATTTTTGAAAAAAATCTGCAAGAGCTAAAAAAAGCGGTTGCGGACGAAAACTGGGAAGAGCTAAAAGATAAACTACAAAAAGCCAATCAACTACATCTAATATTTAGGTAAAAGAGCATGACAAAAAGACACCTTTTGACGACCAAAGACTTCGATAAAAGCGAGATAGAGGCGCTATTAAAGCGGGCTGAGGCGTTTTTGACAAAGAAAGACGATGAAAAAAAGCATACCAATAAGCTTTTGATTAATATCTTTTTTGAGAATTCTACAAGGACAAGAAGCTCGTTTGAGGTGGCGGCAAAAAGACTTGGGCTTGACGTTGTAAATCTTGATGTAGGTACCAGCTCCACAAGCAAAGGGGAAACTCTCTACGATACGGCCGCAAATCTCAACGCCATGGGCCCTAGCGTCATAGTCGTTCGCCATAAAAGTTCAGGTGTACCGCAAATCCTCTCAGAATACGTCTCATGCTCGATAGTAAACGGCGGAGATGGAGCGCATGCCCATCCAACACAGGCCTTGCTTGACCTTTTTACATTAAAGTCAAATTTGGGTGAGCTAAAAGGGAAAAAGATAGCGATAGTAGGCGACATCAAAAACTCAAGAGTCGCAAATTCAAATATAGAACTTCTAAGCCGCTTCGGGATGGAAGTAATACTGGTGGCTCCGCCGCATTTTATGCCAAAATCGGAACTCCCCAAAACTTATAATATCAAAGAGGTTATAGACGACGTAGACGCGATAATGAGCCTACGGACGCAAACCGAGAGACACGAAACCGTCAGCTACGCAAGCCTAAAAGACTATGCTTCAGATTTTTGTATCACCGAAGAGCTGATAGGAGATAGAGACCTTATAGTACTCCACCCCGGGCCGATACACAGAAATATCGACATAACCGATGCGGTGCTAGCGGACCCTAGATGCAAGGTACTAGAACAGGTGCGCAACGGTGTTGCCATAAGAATGGCCGTAATAGAAAAACTGATAACCGATGAGCCTAAGAGAAAAAATTAACGCTCTAGGTGCCGCCAAAACACCGTTTATTTTTTGTATAAACTACGATAAAACAGATGGATTCGTATATGAAAAAGATAAAATACCTCCCAATATAAAAATAAGTATCGACAAAAAAAGAGCGGCCAAGCCGAAAAATAAGCCGACGATAACAAACTGCACCCCAATAGCCTTCGCGCAATATCTTGATAAAATAGACGCAATCAAAGAGCATATTAAAAACGGCGACATATATCTGGCAAATCTAACATGCGAAAGTAAAATCGAATTTTCTGGCTCTCTTTCGGATATCTTCGATGCGTCATTGGCTCAATTTAAACTGCTTGTAGATGGATCTTTTGTAGTTAATTCGCCGGAGGAGTTCGTGAAGATAGAAAATGGCGTCATAAGCACGTATCCCATGAAAGGCACTGCGGACTTCAAAGACGAAAACAGTATAAAAATGCTAATAGACGATAAAAAAGAGTTAGCGGAACATACTATGGTGGTAGACCTCCTAAGAAACGATCTCTCGATGGTATCTAGTCTGGTGCGGGTCGATAATTTTAGATATCCGGTTATTATCGAAGCGGACGGTAAAAAACTAATCCAAACCGTCTCCAAAATAAGCGGTAAGCTGGCAAACGGCTACGAACAGGGGTTTGGGGATATACTTTTTTCCCTTTTGCCGGCTGGCTCCATCACCGGAACCCCAAAAAGAAAATGCGTCGAAATACTAGAAAAAACAGAAAATTACAAACGAGGGTTTTATTGCGGAATATTCGGAGAGTATGACGGCGTTACGCTTCGTAGTGCAGTAGCCATAAGATACATAGAAAAAACATCCAATGGGTACATATACAAAAGCGGCGGGGGAATTACGGCGGATAGCAATCCGAAAGCAGAATATGAAGAGATGATAAAAAAGGTTTACCTTGCTTTTTGAGACAATTTTATGCGTAGATGGACTCGCTCAAAATATAGACATGCATGAAAGGCGGATGAAAAACAGTACGGGCAAGGAGTTTTGTTTGTCATTTTTGACGCCGCCGCAAAACGGCATATTTAGATGTAAATTGATATACGACAATGACATAATAAGCGTAGAGTATACGCCATATGTAAAACGGCCGATAAAAACCCTAAAAATAATATTTTCGGATATATCCTACCGTGTAAAATCAACAGATAGGGCGGCGCTTGACAAACTCTTTGCAAAAAAAGGTGATGCAGACGACGTACTCATAGTTAAAAATGGTCTTGTGACGGATATCAGCATAGCCAATATAGCTTTTTTATCGGATGGACAATGGATAACTCCAAACAATCCACTGCTAGAAGGGACAATGAGGCAAAAACTACTAAATAATGGATTTTTAACTAAAGGGGATGTACAAATTTCCGATATCGACCGCTTTGACGATATTGCCATTATGAACTCCCTGAGGGGTTTTGAGCCCCTAGGAACGGTAAAAGAGGTTATTAGGTTCTAAATTCGCCTAGTTTAGAATTTAGCTCTTCGGTTAGCTTGTATAGATGCTCTGCCGCAGACACTATCTCTTCTACGCTTCTTGTATTTGACGACGATATTTTATTTATCTCATCGACTTTGGCAACTATCTCTTCCGTATCTTTGGCTATTTTGATTGTGTCCTCCGCCATTTTCTCCACACATCCGGTGGCGGTAGACATTATGTTTACCGTCGTATTTATATTTTCGCCGACCTCCGTAGAGACACGAGTCAATTCGCTTATTTCATCAGAATTTTTGTTCATTTGCTCAGTTGCGTCTATGATTGACTGAACTATTGTATTTATGGTTGCATTGATTTCCGTTAGGCTCTTTTGAGTTCTCTCCGCCAGCTTTCGTACCTCGTCGGCGACAACAGCAAAACCTCTGCCGTGCTCCCCTGCCCTTGCCGCCTCTATTGCAGCGTTGAGAGCCAAGAGATTTGTTTGGTCTGCTATGTCGGCAATAACCGTAAGTATATTTTTGACCTGCTCCGCCTCTTGGCTAAGATGATTAAGTCTCTCGGCAAGCTCCGATTCGGCCTGGGCGCTATTGGCCACTCTGCCGACCAAAGAAACGATAGAGCCCCTTGCGGTCTCCAGATTTTGTCTAGCTCTGGCTATCTCTTCTTTTGTGGTCACAGCCTCTTGTATTGACATGGACAGCATAGCTTTCATCTCTTCGCCTTTTTGGCTAGTAGCATTAACTATCCTCATCTCATCCTCGGCTCTTTTGCCTATGTTTATAACGGTTGAAGACAACTCGCTAGAAACGGCGGCGTTTTCGTTTGCAGATTTTTTTGCATCGGCAACGATGTAGCGGACTTTTTCTATAAATTTATTAATAGCCGTCGCCGTAAGCCCCAACTCATCGTTGCTTTGCAGCTTAAGCGTTTTTGTCAAATCTCCTTCGCCGCTAGCCAAATCTTCGGCAAGGACCTCGAATTCCGTTACAGGTTTTTTAACCGCAACGTTAACAACAAGGGCTATCATACCGACCATCAAAGAGCCTACGATAGCCATCAGGGCTACTTGCATATATGCCGTTTGTTTTGCGGAGTTAATCGCCGAGTTTATTTGGCCGATTTCTTTTCCGCAAACGAGATAGCCTATAGTCTCGCCTTTAAAATCTTTTAAAGCTCTTGAGCTTACATAGTAGTCATCTCCTATGTAATAATCACCGATTTTCTCAAAGTCAATCGAAGCTATCTCTTCTACCAATTTTTTGTCTATAGTGTCCACATCCTGTGCAATCAAAAAGTTTTTATATTTTGGATTATCCTTGTACGCTTTTGCGATAGGCGCATACTGGTCTTTTAGCAAAAATAGAGTTGAAGCGTTGATATCTTTTTTTGCATCCTTGATAACACTAATAAAAGCCTGTATAAACTCTACCGTACCGACAAACTCACCGCTTTTTGAAAAAACAGGAGCAAGTCCCCTCATAGACAGACCCTTGTCTCCGACCTCTATAGCGGCAAAAGCTTTTTTATTTGCGTGCACCTCTTTAATTGTATGTCTAAAAGAGCTCAAATCCTGACCAAACTCTTCCGGCTTCCAAGATCGGACGAAGGACTTTATCTCTTTATCGTGAAGATGAATTTGAATATTTTTGAATTTGGTATCATCTTTAAACTTTTTACCCATATCTTTAACCGCATTGATGGCTATCTCCCTATTTCCCGTAGCCAAAGACTCTTTGATGGCATCGTTAAAAGATAGAGTTATCGCATTGGATACGCCAACCGATGCTTTTTCGGCTATGGCCTGAGTATAAAAAAGATCTATCCTTTGCTTAGTCTGAGAATAGACGTCATCTTCTATTTTATCGACACTCCTGATGCCAAGCACAATCGTAAGCCCTATAATTACAGCCAACAATCCAATCAGCGGTATATAAACTTTCGTAGAAATGGATCTAAAATTTTTTGGCATCCCAAACCCTCTTTATATTTTTATTTATTTTTTAATTTTACATTATATTTTAACGAAAATCGCCGATAGAATATAGACTTTATCGTTTTTTTACGTGACTAATTAGTGACCTAGGCACAATTTGTAACTAAAATTTGTCAGTATTTTTTGGAATGAAAGTCTTGTATCGGTCTATATGTTAGATGTTGGCTAAAAAAATTTCTTCAACAGCCAAAGAGTGCTTCAAAAAGAAGTAATGATCTCCGTCAAAATCATAAAAATGAGAATTTGCGATAAGCGAGGCTATTTTTCTCCCGCTCAAAACCGAAGTAGCGGCATCGTTGCGCCCCCAAAACACAAGCGTTTTAGACTTTGTAGCGGCAAAATATTCAGAAAAATCTTCATCAACTACATTTTTCAATGTTTCGTACATATTTTTTGGCATTCCGTCTGCGTCTTTGGTCGCAAAAAACCTATACATCGAGTCGCCGAATAGTTTTTTTAGAAACTTGAATATCTTAATTTTGGCTCTAACCTTAAAAGGTTTTTTTTCTACTATTCCGGCTGAGCTAAGCAGGCAAAGCATATTTGGCGATAGCAGCGTAGCCACTTTACCGCCGAAAGAATGCCCAAACATGGCGAATGGGCGTATTTGGATAGACTCCAAAAAAGAACGGATAATCTGAGCATAGTCCATGGTTGTCAGTATATACCCATTTGGACTTTTCCCAAATCCCGGCATATCCACAAAAACGAGCGTAAATCCTTTGAATCTATCTGCAAAAGCAGCCTTCATAACCTCTTTATTGCTTCCCCAGCCATGCAAAAATAGTATTTGACGCTCTTTGCCCACGTTTACTATGTCATAGGCAATATCAAAACTCCTGCCGCTTACTTCGACGGTTTTTAGAGCCACTTACAGTTTGCCTTTTGCACTTTTTATCTCATTGATGTATTTATAATCAATTTTCACCCTTCTTTGGTGCGGCAACGAGTGCGCAACCCCTTCAAGCAAGGTATTAAAATCTGCAAATAGATAGTTGGCAAGACTACCCGGTATAGGATTTACCTCATTTAGATATACCTCGCCGTCAACTGCGAAAAAGTCGCATCTGATGATAGCTCCGTCAAAGCCGAAATTGTATATTGAGGCAAACGCCGCTTTGAGTTTTGCCGCCAAATCTTCGTCGATGCCTGCAGCAGCCACTTCGTCCGTTCTGGCAAAGTCCATATATTTTTTCTCAAAATCGAGATAGCCGTCTTTTTTCGGCTCTTCAATATTTGAATATAGAATTTCACCTTTTACTCTTGCGCCGGCAACATTAAATTCTCTTACATTTTCGATAAACGGCTCTATAAGCACCGAATCGTCAAATTCAAAAGCCACGTCTAGCGCATAATCAAGCTCTTTTTCGCTTTTTACGACACTTACGCCTATAGAGCTTCCAAGACGGGACGGCTTAACTATTACGGGGTATGTCAGCTCTATCTTGGCGTCTCTTTGATTTTTAAATATCGTTTTGTACTCAAGCGCTTTAACGCCACAAATCTCGGCCAAAGATTTTGTAAGAAGCTTATTAAAGCTCATAACGCACGCTTCCGTCCTAGGTCCGATATATGGGACTCCGTAAAAATCAAACATCGAGGCTATTTTGCCGTCTTCACCGTCGCCGCCATGCGCTAGATTTACTACACATACTTTGCCGAGCTCCGAGAATCCAAATAATCCCTTGGTGAAAAATCCACCCTTTTGAAGATATAGTTTTTTACTGTTTTTGTATCCTCTTTTTGCAAAATACGTTGATTTCATATTTAAGGAATCTATCAACCAAAATTCACCGGCTTCGTCGACAAATATAAAAGTAAGCTCTTTTTTTATTACTTTTTTGAGAGCTATTGCGCTGACGATGCTAATTTCATGTTCATAGCTATTTCCGCCAAAAAGTAAAGCTAGTTTCAATTCTTATATCCTCTGTAGTTTTTTTAATGCTTCTTTGACGAGTCTGCCTGTATCGGTTCCGCTTAGACCCTGCATCGCTTTTGCAATTTCTTCTTTTTTAAATCCTAGAGACTCCAAAGCCATTGCGGCCTCACTTGCGGCGCTATTTTTTGGAGCGGCGTCGTCAACACTAAAGCCGCCAAGCTCTACAAGTATCCGACCGGCAGTTTTTGGACCTATGCCCACCACCCTTTTTAAATTGGTTACGTCACCCCTTGAGATGATGTCGGAAAAAGTTGTCGGGGAATACGTCGAACATATCGCCATCGCCGCTTTTGGGCCTACGCCGCTTATCTTGATGAGATTGTCAAACATTTTTTTTTCGTTTTTATCCAAAAAACCGTACAGCAGATTCGCATCTTCCCTGATGATTTGCGCTATAAAAAGCTCGGCAACATCGCCGCTTATATCGTTGTAGCAGTTGAGGGATATATTGACTTCATATGTTATGCCGCCTGTTTTTAGCCAAAGGAGCATAGGCTCTTTGCGGGTTATCTTACCCTCAAGCATCGCTATCATTCGCACATCCCAATTTTTGCCGCTAATTTTAACAAATAACGGCTGGAATTAGCTATAGAGTAAATACCTCGTAGTCCACATCTGAAATTTTTCGGAGTATTATCTCTTTGATGTCTGAGCCTTCCATTACTTTGTAACTAAACTCTCTAGGCGGAAAAATAAGTTTGAAAGACACCGTATTATATCCTTGCCACGGGGATAGCGCCAACACTTTGGCATCCAATACCTTGTACCGCAAAAGATCGGCCTCTTGCAGTAGCGTTTTGAGCTCCTGCCTCTCTTCCGTCAGCTTAGCCTCCTCTTTTTTCAGCTTATCCACATTTTCGCCAAAATGTTTTAGCTTTGCCAATAGGACGTTTGCGAGCGGGGAGTTCTTTTTTCTCTCCTCTTCTATTTTGGCCTTTATCTCTTCAACTGTTTTGCTCTGTGCAACGGCCGCCTCTTTTTCACGTCCGACGAATTCACTTCTCTCCTCTACGCTTTTTTGCAAATTAGATATTTTCGCCTCAAGTTCGTTTAGCGCTTTCATATCCGAAGCGTTTGCGGCGGCTTCTATCGAAAGCCTATTTTCCCCCCCTTGTGGGGTTGTTATCTCTATAAGCCTTGTGGCGTTAACTACGTTATTTGAGCCGAGAGTTTTTATGTGACACTCGTCGGCCTTGATTTTTGCCCCTATGGCCACCCCTATAGTCACTTTTTTGGCTACGACTTCGCCGCCCTCCAAAGTGTCTATCTCGATATCATCACCCTCTATATAGCCTTTGTGATTTTTTATATGAGCCTTTGCGGCCGTAATCTTAGAGGTTTTGTGGGTCTGTCCGCCTATGGAGACCTCTTTTGCAACTATTGTTGCATTAGCGCCGACACTTCCTTGTACGTTGACGACTGCCGCCCTTACGGACATGTTGTCGCCTATCGCTTCCGAATCCGGATTATCGTCCGTTATGTCAAGCTTTGAATCAGAGTCCATTCCTGCATCTATCGAGCCCGTTCTGAGGCTGACCTCTTGTAGGGCCATCTCCTCTTTGACATCGATTTCACCATTCCCAAAAATAACAAACCCTGTTTTTTTGGCTCTAAATACAGTCTCATTTTCGCTGTCGATAACCTCTATCCCCTCGCCGACCTTGAAATCTACCTGTTTGGTGGTTTTTGGCTCGGACGGCTCCAGCAATCTGCCTTTGGCATCCCTCGAGAGAGTTCCCATTCTGGCTTTTTGGTAAACAACCAAATCACTTCCTGTTTTTGTAGCAAAAACGCCGGATTTTGCCTCTTCTGCAGAGTGCTTTTGAAATACAAGTTCAAGGCTATCATCTCTCGAAGGAACAAAGTCCGGACCATGGAAAAGCTCTATTTTGTATTCTCTTGCGATTTTGCCGTCTTTTCTGACTTGTGCGCAAAATGCGGCAATATCCCGTTTCATCCCCTCGTCATAGACGCCGATAAGAAGCCCCATCTTAAGCTTGCGCTTATTCATCTCGACTTCTAGTCTCAGCTCCATATCATCGGTAATTGGCAATTTGGACGCCGGCTTTATGAAAGCTACTACGGACGTGAGATTTTTATTGCCGGCAAACCTGAGACTCAAAACTACGGGGTCCTCCTGGTTGGCAAAATGCAAAAATATCTCATATGTCTGTCTAATAGATATTTTATCATCGAGCCAAACGGTTGGGTCTATCGGAAGCGAAACGACTTTCGGTTTCTCATCTTCGGTCGTAGAAAAAACCTCCGTCTTGACACCCAAAAAATCAAAATCTATTTTCTGCGGAGCTATATTTTTTTCTCGACAAAACCGCTCAATCGTCTGTGAGACGGAAGATGTAGTAAGTCGTACCCCTTTTTGCTTCGAAGCTTCCACTAGGCCTCCTTTAATTCGTCTCCCCTACACTATACTCCGTATCGCTTATCTTAAAAAGCCCTATCGCTTTCAATTTCGAGCCCTCTCTAGGGTTGTATTTACACTCGTGTTTGCCGCCGTTTGCCCTAAATACCACGCTTTGGTAATTTTTCCAAACTCCATGATTGACCAGTCTAGCATCTAGTAACTTATCTTCAAACGTGGCAACTTCGTGACTAATATCGTCCAAGGCGGATTTTATTTCATCGAAATCAGCTTTTAGTGTTTTTGCCTTTGCCAACATCTGCGTAAATTGTCTATATTTTACTACAAAAGCCTCTTTCGGTGCAAACCCCTTCTTGATGTCTTCATCTATCATTTGTTTAATTCTAAGGGCGCTCGGCTTGTTGTCTTCGACAAGTTTTATCATTTTTTTGAAACTATCATATTTTTCGGCATACTCTTTTTCAAGCTCTGCCTTATTTGCTACCGCCTTTTCAAACAGTATTTTTTCGTTTGGAGTAGCTCCGACCTCAAAGAAAAATTTATTGTCCGTACCCAAAATGCTAGTTATATCTATGAGAGAGGATGCCGTAAATTCACAATTTGAACCGAGGTTTGTGATATATATTTTTTTTGCCCTTACTTTGCCGCTGCTCGCATGACCTATATGAACAACGTCCGCTACTATCTCGCCCCTCTCAAGCCTCTCTATCCTAGCTTCTCTGGCCTCCAAATAACCCCTATGCGTAGCAATCGTAGCATCCTTCGCAAAAACTTTACTTGTGGCGTGGGTAAGTCCTTGTATCTGGGCTTTATCCGCATAAACTTTGGAATTATCCCCCATACTTCCGCGTACAATCACCTCCGTAGCCCTAGCCGTCATATTAGAGCCTATGGCATCTACGACAGGGTTTGACTCTGCTATATCAAGGGTAATGTCTTTATCTTCATCGACAACGATAGAGCCGGTCTGCCTGAAGCTAATCTCTTTTACCTTTAGCTCCTCTTGTATATCAAGGAGCTTGCCGTCATATACGACAAACCCTTTTTTTGTCGACAGATACCTGACTATGGAGGCTGTTTCTTCTATTTTTATATTGGAAGACGACGCAAATTGCGGTTCGTTTTCATTTTTCGGCTCTTTTACCGCAATAAAATGGCCTCGTACATCTCTGCCGCTTTTGCCTATTTTCGGTTTTTTGTACTCTATTAGTATTTCACCGTCATCCACATCCACGATAAATCCGCGATTGTAAAAATCTGGATTTTCTTCATTTATCTTTCTTTTCTCTTCAAAATAAAATACTATTTTGTCGTCTTCGCTTGGGATAAAATCTGTAGTTTCGGCTACTACAAATTTATAGTCTTCGTCAAATTTGGCACCGTTTTTTATTTTTTGGACAAACTCGTCAATCTGCTTTTTTAAATCATTTTCAAAAAGCACGACCAATATTTTGTGCCTAACAAGCCTCTTGCACAACTCTTCATATAAATATTGATCCAAAAACGGATAGTAAATTATTTTGGACTCTTTTTTTAATGTTGCTATGACTTTTGTAAAAATTTTATCGGCCGATAGTGTTATATCAAGTTTTACCGGCTGTTCCTCTTTGGGTCTTATCCGTATTGTAAGTTTTTGGTAAAGCTTTATGTCTGGATCGGCAAAAAGCTCATGATGAACGTGCTCTCCCGCAGAAGTATCAAACATAGCCAAGCTTTTGTTGACTTGATTGTATGCGATTGTATTTATGGAAAGGATTTTGAAATCTATATTTTTAAGGTCGATATTCTGCTCTTTTGCAAAATCTGCAAGAGCCTTACCTACGTCTTCGGTCTCAACGTCAAAAGGCTCAAAATTTTGTATGCCACTTATATCGTCGACCAACTTGTCACCTCATAAATAAATTATTTAACAATAAGGATTCTAATGTATTTAGTATAAATTGTTTTTGTGACTACCTATTACATATCCGCTTTAACACCATTTCGGTAAAATTGCAAAATGTTTAAATCAATATTTACAAATTCTGCAGGCATACTAACATCAAGAGTTTTGGGTTTCGTACGAGATATGTTGACCGCAAGCGTACTCGGCGCAGGGGTATTTAGCGATATATTTTTTATAGCTTTCAAACTTCCAAATCTTTTTCGAAATATTTTTGCGGAAGGGGCTTTTAGCCAGTCATTTATTCCATCATTTGCCGCATCTGCGCACAAGCCGCTATTTAGTGTAGTTATTTTTGTCAGGCTAATGAGCGTTATCGTTTTAATGTCTCTTCTGGTGACCGTTTTTCAGGGTGCATTTACCGCACTTACGGCTTTTGGCTACTCTGATGAAATCAAAAAAATAGCCGCTCCGATAGTCGCCATAAACTTTTATTATTTAGATCTTATTTTTATAGTCACCTTCCTCGGCGCACTCCTCCAATACCGTAAACACTTTGCCACGACGGCTTTTTCTACCGCACTTTTAAACGTAGCGATGATAACTGCGCTTTTTATAGCAAAAGATATGGACAAGCTAAGCGCCGTGTACGCCCTAAGCTGGGGGGTATTAGCCGGCGGAGCTTTGCAGGTTGCAGTACACATATACGCCGCTAAAAATAAAGGGGCATTAAGACTTTTAAAAATAGGATTTATAAAGTTTTTTAGGGGCGACAGAAGCGCTACGGACGACGCAAAGAGATTTAATCGCAGCTTTTTGCCCTCCATTGCCGGTAGCTCCACAGCGCAAATAGCCGCTTTTGTGGACGTATGGCTGGCTACATTTTTGGCAACTGGGGCCATTAGCTACTTATACTATGCGAATCGTATTTTTCAGCTCCCTCTAGCCGTATTTGCCATCGCAACATCAATGGCGCTATTTCCGGCCGTCGCAAAAGCACTCAACAGAGGCGAAGAGGAGACGGCTCTGGCGCAGCTAAAAAAAGCGTTTTGGTTTTTATCGTTCTTACTTTTTGGCTTCACGGTGGGTGGTATCATCCTCTCAAACGAAGTCATTTGGCTCATTTACGAACACGGCAACTTCGCAAGGAGCGACACCACAAACACAGCGGTGGTGATGGCGATGTATATGATAGGACTTGTGCCATTCGGACTGTCTCGCCTATTCTCACTCTGGCTTTACTCCAAACATCAGCAGTTAAAAGCCGCTAAAATATCGGCAATATCTTTGGCGTGCAACGCCGTGCTTAGTATTGTACTGATGCAGTTTTTTGGGGCGGCGGGCATTGCGCTTTCAGGCTCACTAACGGGTCTTATACTATTTAGTCTAACGCTTCGTTCGTTTGGTTTTGAAAGATTTAAGAGCTTTTTTAACGCCAAATATGCCACTTTACTGGTGTTGTTTTTGGCGATTGAAGTAGCCGTGCTTTTATTTTTGAGGGAGATTTTTGGTGCGTATATTCGATTCTAAGACAAAAGAAAAAGTAGAGATAACGGAGGGCGACATCAGGCTATATGTCTGCGGTCCTACCGTATATGACGATGCACATCTGGGGCATGCTAGAAGTGCGGTAGCCTTCGACCTGCTAGTGCGGACGCTAAGAGCACTCGGCAAAAAAGTCACCTTCGCCCGCAACATCACCGACATCGACGACAAAATCCTCAAAAAAATGAATGATACAGGTAAAAGCCTAGAAGAGATAACGACAAGATACCTAGAGAGCTACCGCACCGAGATGCGCGCCCTTGGATGTGTCTCGCCCGACATTGAGCCAAAGGCCACGGAGTCGGTAGGCGATATGGTAGAGCTGATACAAACACTCATGGACAAAGGGTTTGCGTATGCCACACCTAGCGGGGATGTCTACTTTGACGCCGCAAAAGACGATAAATACCTGAGCCTCTCAGGGCATACGCTAGAGGAGACGGTGAGCCGCATAGAGGCGAGCGAAAAAAGAAACGACAAAGACTTTGTCCTCTGGAAAAGCGCAAAGAAAAGCGAAGCGGTAAGCTTCGATTCTCCTTTTGGGCGTGGCAGACCCGGGTGGCACATAGAGTGCTCGGCGATGATAAAAAGACATTTGGCAAAAGAGGGGGCATATCAGATAGACATTCACGGTGGCGGAAGTGACCTGCTCTTTCCCCACCACGAGAACGAAGCGGCGCAAACTAGATGTGCTTATGCTCAAGAACTCTCAAAAATTTGGATGCACAACGGCTTTGTGACTATCGGAGGGGAGAAGATGAGCAAAAGCCTCGGCAATAGCTTTTTCCTCAGAGACGCACTTGGACAGTATGACGGCGAAATTATCAGATTTTATCTGCTAACTACGCATTACAGGGCAAATTTTAACTTCTCGTTAGAAGATTTGGAAGCGTCCAAAAAAAGGCTCGACAAGCTCTATCGCCTCAAAAAAAGGGTGGACGGCACTGAAGCCACTATGGATAACGAGTTTAGAGTGGAGTTTTTGAGCTCTCTTGAAGACGACCTGAATATCTCAAAAGCACTTGCGTGCCTAGATGAGAGGATACAAGCGGCAAATGAGGCGATAGATAAAAACCCAAAAAACAAAGAAGCAAAGGCAAAAGCGGCGTATGCCGTGTCGCTCACTTTTGAAACGCTTGGCGTGGGTGGCAAAAACGCTACGGAATATTTCCAACTAGGTGTAGATGAGGCCGAAAAAGCAGAGATAGAAGAGCTGATAAACAAAAGAGCTGAAGCCAAAAAAGCAAAAGACTTCGGGGTGGCGGATGCTATCAGAGATGCGCTCAAAGCGAAAGGGGTGGAGCTGATGGACACTGCTAGCGGCACACTCTGGGAGAAGGGATAAATGTTTGAGTTTTTGAAATCATATTCGCATTTTTACAAAGACTATAAAAAAGAGTTTGCGGTTGTTATTATAGGGCTCACAATCACCTCACTTGCGACGGCTGCAACAGCATACCTAATAAAACCCCTCCTAGATGAGATATTTATAAAAAAAGATGCCGCAATGTTATCAATATTGCCGCTTGCGGTAGTGGCGGTATATTTTGCCAAAAGCGCTGGGGCTTTTTTGGAAGCATACTTTATATCTTTTATAGGCAAGGATATAGTAAGACGTGTGCGAGACGGTCTTTTGGCAAGTATTATGGAGGCGGATATATCGTTTTTTGTCCGTGCCAGGGGTGGAGAGCTTATCAGCCGTCTAACAAACGACATCGGGCGGATACAATCGGCGGTATCAAGCTATCTTGCCTCAATAATCAAAGAGAGTCTGACGGCGATAGGACTAGTAGGGATGGTAATCTATCAAAGTCCAAAGCTTGCTTTTATAGGACTTGTCGTTCTGCCCATCGCTTTTTACCCATTGACGCTGCTAGCAAATCGAATGCGAAAGCTCTCAAAAAAATCGCAAGAGATAAACTCTGATATCACGGCACATCTAAGTGAAATATTTAATAATATAGAGATGATAAAAGCAAATTGCACAGAAAATTTCGAAGGGAAAAGATTTCAAAATCACACCTCAAACTCTCTTAAAATAGATATGAAAAGCGTCAAAACGGCCGAAGCCGTCAATCCTCTAATGGAAACGCTCGGCGCCGTAGCGGCGGCAGCCGTAATATACATCGGTGGACTAGAGGTGCTAGAAGGCAAACTTAGCGTCGGTGAGTTTTTCTCATTTTTAACGGCTCTGTTTTTGCTGTACACTCCAATCAGACAATTATCGAGCGTCTTCAATAAATTCCAGGACGCCATAGCCGCCAACAAAAGAATAAGAGAACTTTTTGACATCAAACCGACAATTAAAGGTGGTGAAAAAAAACTCGATTTTAGCCCGACGACGATAGAGCTAAAAAACGCAAAACTATCATACGAAGACAAAGAGGCGCTAAAGGGGGTCTCTATCGTATTTAAAAAAGGGGAGATCACTGCTTTGGTCGGACAAAGCGGAGGTGGCAAAAGCTCTCTTGTATCGCTACTTCTAAGGTTTTATGATGCCACAAGCGGTGAAATCTACATAGACGGATACGATATAAAAGAGTTTACCCTTGATTCACTCAGATCACAAGTCGCCATGGTAAGCCAGCGGGTATACATAATGAATGATACGGTAGCGGCAAACATAGCATACGGAGAGGAAATAGACGAAGAGCGCGTAAATGAAGCGTTAAAGGCTGCCCATGCGTACGCTTTTGTAAAACATCTCCCACAGGGAATGCACACGGTACTAGAGGAGTTTGGAGCAAATCTATCGGGCGGACAAAGACAGAGAATAGCTATAGCCAGAGCCCTATACAAAAATCCGTCGATTCTCATTATGGATGAGGCGACGAGCGCTCTTGATAACGAAAGTGAAGCCGAAGTTATGAAGGCAACGGCGGAAATCGCAAAAGAGCGGATAGTGATACTTGTCGCACACAGGCTAAGTACAGTGAAAGCCGCATCCAAAATCGCCCTTTTCAAAGATGGGCAGATAGTGTGTCAAGGTAGCGAAGAAGAGCTGCTGGAGTCGTGCGAAGAGTACCGCAAGTTATACGGAAAAGAGGAGTCCTATTGAAAAAGCCGATAAACATAAATAGCTTCTGGGGGTATCTGTACGCGCAAGCTTATGCCATGATAGTGGAGCACAACTTTACGAATATCTTCCGTCGCAATTTTCACCGCATAGACGAGCACGCATTCCGCTCCAGTCAACCGACAACATATCAGCTAAGACGAATTATCAAAAAGCACGGCATCAAAACTGTGCTAAACCTAAGAGGATATGAGAAAAACTCTCCGCTTCGTGCGCTTGAGGAGAAGGTGTGTAGAGATATGGATGTGAAACTTGTATACGTAAACGCCTATTCACGCAAAATTCCAGACGAGAAGATGCTAAGAGAGTTCAAGGAAATCTACAAAAACATCGAATATCCCGTGTTAATCCACTGTAAAGCGGGGGCGGACAGGGCCGGAATAGGGAGTATGCTTTACCTTCACTACCACAAAGGTGTGCCGCTAGAACATACAAACCAGCTAAAATTTTGGCCTTACGGTCATATCAAGTACGCTCGCACGGGACTTGTCGATATGTTTGTGGAGCTTTACACAAAGAGAGGCGCAGATGCTCCACACGACCTTGCCGACTTCGCCGCCTCGCTTGACAGAGAGAAGTTAGAGAGAGAGTACAAGCCGATACCGTTTTTTGAGAAGATAGTAGACAAAGTGCTAAGAAGAGAGTAATTACTCTCCTCCAATAGATAGTCTTTTAGCTTCTACCTCACAAGGAAGTTTTTTTGGACCTACAGGTATATGAGGTCAAGTTTATTTTGTGGAATTTTGCCCCGCCGAGTTGCGGGGCCTTATGGAGTTAGGAGTTCTTTTATTCTACTTCAGCGTCGATGACATCGTCATCTTTTTTGGCTTGTCCGCCTTGTGCGCCGCCTGCCGCACCTGCGTCGCCGCCTTGTTTTGCATACATAGCTTCCGCTAGTTTGTGGCTGGCAGATGTTAGATTTCTGGTTGCTACCTCTATCTCGTCTTTTGCTGCACCCTCTTCTGCAAGGCCGCCTTTTAGTTCTTTGATAGCCGCTTCGATTTTCACTTTTTCGTCGGCACTTACAGCGTCGCCTGATTCCGCAAGAGTTTTTTCCGTTTGGTGGATTAGGGCGTCCGCCTGGTTTTTAGCTTCGACAACTTCTTTTCTCTTTTTATCTTCTTCTTTATGTGCCTCGGCTTCTTGCACCATTTTATTGATTTCATCTTCGCTTAGACCCGATGAACCCGTGATTTTGATATTTGACTCTTTGCCGCTTGCTTTGTCTTTTGCAGACACATTCAGGATACCGTTGGCGTCAATGTCAAATGTAACTTCGATTTGAGGCACCCCTCTTGGAGCTGCCATGATGCCGCCTAGTTCGAACATACCTAGCGATTTGTTGTCTTTTGCAAACTCTCTTTCGCCCTGTAGTACATGGATAGTTACCGCAGGCTGGTTGTCCTCGGCAGTCGAGAACGTCTGCGATTTTTTGGCAGGTATAGTCGTACCTCTGTCGATTACTTTTGTCATTACGCCGCCGAGTGTTTCGATACCTAGGCTTAGCGGAGTTACGTCAAGTAGTAACACATCTTTTACATCGCCTTTTAGTACGCCGCCTTGAATTGCCGCACCCACGGCCACGACTTCGTCGGGATTTACCGTTTTGTTAAGCTCTTTACCAAAGTAGTCTTTTACCATCTCTTGGATTTTTGGCACCCTAGTTGAGCCGCCCACCATTACTACTTCGTCGATTGCGCCCTTGTCAAGTCCCGCTTGTTTTAGCACCTCTACGATTTTGTTTTTTGTTTTGTCTACAAGGTCGCCGATGATAGACTCAAATTTCGCTCTTGTTAGTTTTTTTACAAGGTGTTTTGGGCCTGTTGCGTCAGCCGTAATAAACGGTAGATTTATCTCCGTTTCCATCGCAGTAGATAGCTCTTTTTTGGCGTTTTCAGCCGCTTCTTTTAGTCTTTGGAGCGCCATTTTGTCGTTTTTGAGGTCTATGCCTTGCTCCGCTTTGAACTCGTTCGCTAGCCAGTCGATAACTCTATTGTCAAAGTCGTCGCCGCCTAGGAATGCGTCACCGTCGGTCGCAAGAACTTCAAATACGCCGTCACCCACATCAAGCACAGTAACGTCGAATGTACCGCCGCCTAGGTCATAGATAAGGATTTTTTCTTGCGCTTTTTTATCAAGTCCGTAAGCCAGTGATGCAGCCGTCGGCTCATTGATAATTCTAAGCACATTTAGGCCGGCGATAATACCCGCTTCTTTCGTCGCTTTTCTTTGAGCATCATTGAAGTATGCAGGCACGGTAATTACAGCGTCCGTTACCTCTTCACCTAGGAAGCTCTCGGCGTCTTCTTTTAGCTTCATAAGGATTTTTGCGGAAATCTCTTGCGGCGTATATATCTTGTCGCCGATTTCTACTGCGCAAGCACCATTTCTGTCTACTATTTTGTACGAAACTTTGCTTCTTGCTTCATTCGCTTTTGTCTCATTTGTCATAAGACCCATAATTCTCTTGATAGAGTAGATTGTTTTTTCCGGGTTTGTGATAGCTTGTCTTTTTGCCGTCATACCTACAAGCACTTCGCCTTTGTCGGTAAATGCTACTACTGATGGCGTAGTTCTAGCGCCCTCTTTGTTCGTTAGCACTTTCGGCTCTGCGCCCTCCATAAAGGCTACGCAAGAGTTTGTTGTTCCAAGGTCAATTCCAATTACTTTTCCCATTTTCTTATCCTTTTTTTAGTTTTAATTTCGTATTTTTAACTTTACTTTTTACAAACACTGACAAGAGCGGGTCTAATCACTCTGTCTTTAAAAATATAGCCTTTTTGCAAGGTAGCCACGATATGCCCCTCTTCCACCTCGTCGCTCGGAGCCTGCATGATAGCCTCGTGCATTTCAGGGTCAAATGGGCCGCTTACCGCTATTTGCTTGATACCGTTTCGCTCAAATGTTTTAACAAGCGTATCGAGAGTTAGCGAAACGCCCTCTCTTAGCTTGTCGCACTCGGTAGCTTCGCCGCTATGGGCAAGGGCAAGCTCAAGTGAGTCAATGATAGGAAGCATCTCTTTTGCAAACTTCTCGTTCGTGTAATCGATGGCCATTTGCTTCTCTTTTTCAAGGCGCTTTTTTGTGTTTTCAAAGTCGGCGTGAGCCCTTAGGTATTTATCCTCAAGCTCTTTGTATTTTGTCTCGGCGTCCACCTCTGTA
The DNA here is from genome assembly GCA_964630205.1 of uncultured Helicobacter sp. GTDB lineage: Bacteria > Campylobacterota > Campylobacteria > Campylobacterales > UBA6016 > UBA6016. The sequence goes on from CAZVTM010000009.1 coordinate 31,415, forward strand.
GGAGCCGACACCTCTTCAACGTTTTCTATAGTTTCTTCATTTTTTATATCTTCCAAATTTATCTCCTTTTTCTAGTTTAGCGCACACAAAAAGCTGCTGAAGTCACGAGAGAGATGACCAACATACATCATTTCCCCGCTCTTGTCGCCTATCTTGGCTTCGGTCTTAACGGCCATGTAGCCTTCCGGAATTAGGCTGCCGAAATATATGCCAAGCTGTGTTTCTGCCGCCACTTTGCCGTCCATAAAGTGTGGCATCATCTCTTTTGCCCAGCCTCTATCTTCTTTTGCTATCTCAAGAAGTTCGTCCTGGTTTACGACGGCAGCCTCTTTGGAGAAGATATATTCCGATAATTTTGCATACGCCTCTTGGACACCGTAATGGGCAGAAAGCACTCTAATTTGTGAAGCTTCAAGCCCCAAAAACTCATCCAAAAATGACTTTAGATGAGCGTCGCCACGAAACAATACTTCACCTTGCTCAAATTCGGCAATTATATATTTAGATCCGGCCACAAAGACATTCAAAAGTTTATCGCTTTCATTTATCTTCAAAATTGAGGCTATTTTGTATTCTTTTGAGGCTTCGGCAACACGTTCCAAATCATCTATGCAAACCGTATTTATAGGGGCAAGCCTTTCAAACCAAAACTCTTTTAAAGCATTTTGGCTCGGCACTCTACCGCCGGAGATATGAAACTGCACAAGCACACCGTCTTCAACCATCTGCTTGAAATAGTTTCTAATCGTAGCCGAAGATATTTCCATATCTATAATGGACTGCAAACGCTGTGAGCCTATCGGCGAAGTAGTTTTAATATACTCCGATATGATACACTCCAAAATAGCGGCTCTTTTATCAACTCTTGCCATTGTTTAGCCATCTTTTTTAGTATTTAGCACTTTGTATTTTTAAGTGCTAATGAAATTATACATCTTTAGTGAAGTGTTGTCAAGATTTATTTTTATCCATTTCATAAAAGGCATTAGTAGCCTCCACAAAGCCTTCCACACTACCGCAATCAAAGCGTTTGCCCTTAAATTTATAGGCCACTACCATGTTGTTTTTGGCCTGCATCTTGAGCGCATCCGTTATCTGCAATTCTCCGTTTTTGCCGACTGGGGTATTCTCTAGTATCTCAAAAATATCCGGAGTAAGTATATATCTGCCGATGATTGCCAAATTTGACGGTGCGTCTGCAGGAGACGGCTTTTCGACCATGTCGCTAACCATATATACGCCGCTCTCCATCTCTTTTCCGCTTATTATTCCGTATTTTGAGGAGTCTTTTATGTCTATTTCCTCTATTGCGACGATGGAGCATCTATACTTTTTATACAACTCCACCATTTGAGCAAGAACACTGCTGCCGTCGTCTCCCACGCACAAGTCGTCAGCCAAAAGTACGGCAAACGGAACATTACCGATTAACGTCCTGCCGGTAAGTATGGCATGTCCAAGCCCCTTCATCTCGACTTGTCTAGTGTATGAGAAAGAACAAACATCGATAATATTTCGTATGTCGGCTAGGTATTTCTCTTTTTCAGTCCCCTTTATCTGATGCTCAAGCTCATAAGATATGTCAAAATGGTCCTCGATCGCCCTCTTGCCCCTTCCGGTCACTATCGCCATCTCCGTAAGCCCTGCATCCATAGCCTCTTCTACGCCGTATTGTATAAGCGGCTTTGTCAGTACGGGCAACATCTCTTTTGGCATAGCCTTTGTGGCGGGTAAAAATCTAGTACCGTATCCCGCAGCCGGAAATAAACATTTAGTTATCAAATATAGCTCCTAAAACGATTGCTTTTTATTTTATTCTAACAGCGCGGCGCTTAAGGGCTGTATTTGATATAATCGATTAAAAACGGAGCGTAGATGATAGACTTTGACAATCATACCGAGCATAAAATCGACGAGACTGTATTCGAAAAAATCCTACAAACTGTCGCTCCTTCCAAAAATTTGGAGCTAATCATAGTAGGCGATGACGAGATACGAGAGATTAACCTTGAATACCGCAAGCTTGACAAGGCAACGGACGTACTAAGTTTTCCGATTAAAGAATCAAAAACTAATTTTATAGGCTCGATTATAATATCCGCCGATACGGCTAAGAGGGTTGCGGACGAACTTGGACACTCTTTTGAAAAAGAGTTACAGATACTTTTTATTCACGGTCTGTTACACACAATAGGTTTTGACCACGAGATAGACAACGGGCAAATGAGGGAAAAAGAGACGCAGATAGCTTCAATCCTTGGTCTAGCAGAGACTATGCTATCTAGGTGAATCCCCTGCGGGCTTGATATATCCGAGCTCTATAAGTTTTCTATAAACTGCAGCAACTATTGGTCCGGCTTCCAAACCGCCGTGTCCGCCGTGCTCAACCATCGCCGTAACTACGTATCTTGGATTTTCATACGGCGCATAGGTTGTAAGCCATGCGTGAGAACGTTTGTAGTAGTCTAGTTGCTCCTCTTTCATACGATTGACCTCTGATTGTGCAATCGAGGATACCTGTGCTGTTCCAGTCTTGCCGGCAACCTTGATAGGCAAATATCCTAGCGAGCCGTAAGCCGTACCGCCCGGGGTGTTGCACACCTGATACATACCTTCTTGTATCGGCAACAATCTACCCATCTCCTCTTTTTTGATTAGCTCTTTCACGCTTGAAGCCGTCGGCTTGCCACCAACCATTAGGGCAAATTTTGGGGTGACATCTTTACCGGTCGCAAGCGAAGCGGTAAATTTGGCAACCTGCAACGGTGTAACTACTGTACTGCCTTGCCCAATTACCGTATTCAAAGTCTCACCTGCAAACCAAGGCTTTTTATATCTTTTTTTCTTCCACTCAGGAGAGGGCATAATACCGTTGGACTCGCCGGGGAGATCAACGCCTGTTTTTTGTCCCAATCCAAGCTCGCTAAGTGTTTTTGATATGATACTAATTCCTACGCGAAGAGACATCTTGTAATAATACGTATCGCAGCTCTCTTTTATAGATTTTCGCATATCCACTGTTCCGTGACCCTCTTTTTTCCAGTCCCTAAATTTTCTGCCGCCAAACTCTATAAAACCGGCATCACTAATACTCTCGCTAGGTTCCACCCCTGCTCTTTGGAGTGCAAGCGCCACACCCGGCTTGACAACCGACCCAGGTGGGTAAAGACCTTTTGTAAGTCTGTTTGTAAGAGGATGATTGAGATCGTTCATCATGGCAGCCCACTCTTCGTTACTCAATCCTTTGACAAAAGTATTTATGTCATATTCCGGGAAGCTACCGGCCGCAAGTATGGAGCCGTCATTTATATCCATAACCACTATCGCTCCGCTTTTACCGATGTAAAGCTCAGAGATAAACCTTTGTAGCCTAATATCTATAGAAGTCACCAAATCGTGGTGCGACGACGGCTCTTTCGACTCTATCTCTTCAACGACTTCGTTATATGCATTAACCTTGTATGTTTTTTCGCCCGGCTCACCCTGCAACACTGAATTATAGAATTTTTCAAGCCCGTCTTTGCCTATAAAACCGTTAGGTGATATTATATTTTGTTTGGCAGCATCATCTTTTGATATTCTTGCCACATAACCTATTACATGTCCAGCTATATCCCTCTCCGGATACTCTCTCATCGTTGTCGATTCTATTTGAAGATGTTCATCCAGACTAAGTACTGTAAAAAACGGCAAAATTTGCTCATACGGCATAAAATCTACAACTCTGATGTTCTCATGATTGTATGCGGAATCTTCCCTGATATACAAAGCTTTTGTTTTTTCTATGCTTAGACTCGGGAAAAATTGCTTAAGCATTGCCAGTTTTTGGTCAAGTATCGCTATGTTTTTTTTCTTGGAGAGATGCGGAACGATACTTATCGCAAAACCTAGCTTATTAATAGCTAACGGATTTTTATTGCGGTCGAATATGACCCCTCTTGCCGGATAAATTAACTCTGTTTTGATGGAGTTTCTAGCAGATAGTTCTTCATAATAGGCATTTGATTTAACGCTAAAATAAAACACCCGAACAAGCAGAGTCGACCATACGACGATAAAAATCGCGATTACAATTCTATCTCGCACGCCTACTCCAAAGAGAGCGCTATAAGCGTCTCAAAAAACATATACACAAAAAGCGGAGCAAGCGAAACCGTAACTGTCTCTTTTAGGAAAAACATATCTATCGCATTTAGCATAAAAAAGTATGCCGGATATGCGAGTAGCGCCCCAAGTGCCGCGATACATCGTCTGCAATCAAGGAAATTTCCGACCAGCGGAATCAAATAATAGATATAAAAAAACAAAAAAAGCCAGCTTGAAAACAGATAATAGCCCCTGTCAAGCTCAAAAAATAAGAGGTATGCAAGTACAAACCACATAACATACTTCTCTCGAACAAAATACGCAAGGACTATAAACACGCCAAAAAGAGGCGGCATATACGGATTTAGCGCACTAAGCGCCAAATACATAAATAGTATTACACCCCAAATAAAAAGTTTTAAATAGTTTTTATCAGCGATATTTCGTTGCAAATAGGAAAATGCTTGCACTTTATACAGTCCGCCCAGATTTTATGTTCAGGTATCTCTTCTTTCGGGATTTCTACAAACCCGTTATTTTCAAAAAATTCTTTTTGATACGTCAGGGTCAAGATTTTTGAAAGTCCAAGTCTCTTGCCCTCTTTCTCAAGTTCGGCCACCAAAGCCTTGCCTACACCTTTGCCTCTATATCCTTCCTTTACCACAAGACTTCTAACTTCGGCTATCTCCGGAGAGTATATGTGCAAGGCGGCAAAACCTATAAGCTCGTCACCATCTTTTGCCACGGTGTAAGAACGTATCGTGTTTGCCATCTCGTTTGCGTCGCGATACAGTATAACGCCGCTTTCAACCTCTTTTTGCACCAAAGTCTGCATCGCGGCAATATCAAGGAGGGTTGGTTTTACAAACTCCATCACGCTATCTTCCCAAAAAGCGCTTCATGCGACTTGGCAAGCAGCATATCAAGACCTATTTTTGCCGACGCCGATACAAACAAAGCGTTTGGATTGTTTTTACGCAAAAGCGAAAGCTCGTTTTTTGTCAGCTTATCCACTTTTGTAAATACTTCGCAAACGGTATAATCCCGCCTATTCAGGGTAGACAAAAACTCCTTGACGTCATCGTCTATCTCCATTTTTGGATGCCTCGAGTCGCGAAGTAGTAAAAACAGCTTGATGGCGGAACGACCAAATAAAAATCTAGTCAGATTCTCCTCCCAAAGCTCTTTTTCACCTTTTGAGACTTTGGCATACCCAAACCCAGGCAAGTCGACGAGTCTAAATCTTAGTCTCTCTTCACCCTCGGCCGCATTGATATCAAAAAAGTTTATAAGCTTTGTTTTGCCGGGAGTAGATGACGATTTTGCCAAATCTTTTCTAGAGCAAAAAGCGTTGATAAGCGAGCTTTTGCCGACATTTGAACGTCCCAAAAAAGCCACCTCCGCAAAATCCTCGGACGGAGAATCTCCAAGCTTTGCGGCCGATTTTACAAACTCGGCGTTTAGTATCCTCATTTGGTTTTTTTACTACTGTTTTTGTCTTCGATAAAGAAGATAAATTTGGCAGGCTTGCCGCCCTCTTCGCCGACTACCGTAGCTTTTTTGGTCACATCGTTGACAAATATCCTATCACCAAACACTTTTCTTTTTTCTTCTACATATTCGACATAACCGTCACCGACCAGCAAATACTCTTTTTGATTCGGGAAATACGTAATAGTTCTCGCCTTCCCTTTATAGGTCTTGTTGCCCTCTTGTATCATGACGAAACTAGCATTCCCTATTGCTTCAAATTTATGCGGTTTTCTTGCGGCATCGGTATAGACAAAAAGCGTATCGGAATATATGGTATCGCCCTCTTTTACCACTTTCACGTTGCCGCTAAATTTTGATACGCCGCTTTTATCGTCGCCGTCAAATCTTTTGGCAGTTATCTCTACCTCGGCGGCAAACAGCGAAAAAGCCAAACAGCAACTAAGCAAAATTTTAAAAAACATACTACCGACCTATAAGTTTAGCTTGGCTCGCACAGATTCTATGCCCACCGTTTTATTTTTAATATTAATGGAAGATGAATTTCCAAACGCCACGAACTTCTCGCCTTCAAACCGAAACGGATTGTCTATGTATAGCGTTTGAATGCTCTCTTTATAGCGCGATTTATCGGTGGTGATCTTGTAGCCGTCGCTTCTAAGATAATTTACATCCCCGGTTAGAGTAATCTCATCACCTATTTTTACCGCTTTTTTGGAGAGTATATTTGTCGTATAGTTGACGTCTCTTTTTTCTATTTTGAAGCCGTATATTTCATCTTTGTCTTTAAAATGATAACCGACCGAGCCTAAAACTTCTACGCCGTTGCTACCGTTTTGAAGCTCAACCTATTTGAATTTCTTCAGCTCCAAAAGCGCTCCGGCAAACTCTTTGTTTTCACCCTTTACATCCCTATCGTTTTGGTATACCGCAAACAAAGGGACAAACAAAGCCGCAGCCAGAAATCCTACGATATAGGAGAAGAGTCGTCCGCTCCTCCTCATAGCACCCCTTTTGTACTAGGGACACCGCTGCCGCTCGGTTTTAAAGCTCTTCTGAGCGAAACGGCAAATGCTTTAAATGCCCCTTCTACTATATGGTGAAGATTTTGACCTCTCGCCTTCGTAATGTGTGCTGAAATCTTGAAGTTATACACAAGGGCACGAAAAAACTCCTCCGCAAGCTCTGCGTCAAATTCACCTATTTTACCGTTCAGGCGACCAAGGTCAAAGTATAGATAAGGTCTTCCAGATATGTCAATGGCGCTCTCCACCAAAGCCTCATCCATAACAATACTTGCCTCACCGAATCTCTCTATCGCACCGACAGGAAATACCGCCTTATGAAGCGCCTCGCCTATGACAATGCCGACATCCTCTACCGTATGGTGAAAATCAACATGCAAATCACCCTTACAGACAAGATTTATCTCTATGCCAGAGTGTTTTGCGAGACTGTTTAGCATATGGTCAAAAAACCCGATTCCGGTCTCTATCTTGGACTCTCCGCCGCCCAGCCCAAGTTCCAGCTTAATTTGCGTCTCTTTTGTATTTCTCTCTATCTTTATCATATTTTTTCCTTAGTCCAGACTAACAAAGAACGACCCGGCAAAGCGACCTTCTTTAATAAAGTCCCTAGCCTCATTCTCGCTTCTAAAGCCCGTCAACATGACTCTGTATATAGGACTTCCCTGCATATCGTAAGTCTTTACGATTGCCTTATACGCACCGTTCACACTTGCATGCTTCGCTGCCCACTCGTCGGCGCCGCTTTTATTTTTGAATGCCCCTATCTGAACCGCTATCGAAGATACGGACTTGCTCTCTTTGGAGCCGCTTTTTGCCACTACACCGTCAAACCCTAGCACTACAAGCTTAACCGGGGCCGTCCCGGTCTTATCTATACCGACCTCTTTACCGGCGGCGAAAGACAGGTCTATAATCCTGCCGTCAACGAAAGGCCCACGGTCGTTTATTCTAACAACGGTACTTTTATTGTTGTTTAGATTTGTCACTCTGACTATCGTATTCATAGGGAGTGTTTTGTGTGCGGCGGTATTTGCGTTCATATCGTACATTTCGCCGTTAGCCGTCTTTTTGCCGTGGAAATCCGGACCGTACCAGCTAGCTATACCGCTATACTCTTCGCCAACCGAAACAAAAGACGGATAATACGTCTTGCCGAATACGGTATAAGGCTTCATATTGTAGGCAAAAGCGGATGACGGCTTTGTCGAAGCCTCGCTTGAGGTTTGAGCGCTTTTTTGATATGGATTGTATTTGACTTCATATTTTTGCGAACATCCGGCAAATAAAAATACCAAAATAGCGGTAATTAAAATATTTCTCAACTCTCATCTCCGTTTTCAAGTTCTTCTAAAAATGTTTGTATCTCTTCGTGATTCGCAGTTCTGGTTAACGTTAGAACCCTTTTGAAGTATATCCTAGTCTCTTTTGGCAGAAGCTTTTTATTGGGATCAAGCAAAACATTTAAGTCATTCGTTCCGGCTTTGCGGATAACTCTTTTGAGCCTTTCATCGCCGCAGTTATATCCTACGGCCACCAAGCCCCAATTTTTAAATCTTTTATACATATAGTGGCAATAATCGGCGAAAGCTGCCGTGCATTTCTCGACATCTTTTCGCTCATCCACACCCTTTGTGACTTTTAGTCCAAAAGTTCTCGACGTACCCGGAACCATCTGCCATATGCCGGCTGTTTTTGTCCTTTTGAGGGCTATTTTATTATTAAATTTTGTCTCGGTCATGGCTATCCAAATAAAGCTTTCCGGAATCCCTTTTTCCTCAAGAACTCTTTTGGCAATCAGATAATTCGACTTGTTTGCAAGAATAGTTTTTTTTAAAAAAGCTTTTTGGTTTTTACCGCTCTCATCATCGCCGACCATTTTATACAAAACCCCGTTTTGCTCCGCGCCGCCTTCTATGTCAAAAGAGTTAGCCGCTGCATCCAAAGAACTATCGGCGTGAACAAACAACGAAAGAAAAATGACTAAAAGGGCGATTTTTTTCAAATATTATTTCCATATGTTTTTGAGTATTTTAGCTTAAATTTACTTGAAATTATGAGAGGCTAACGGGCTGTCGACTACTTAAAAATCATCCCGCCAAGCTTCTTGATTTCGGCAATTAACTCTTTTTGTCTGGTGTAAATATATTCGAGTACCACCTCTTCGTTTTGCGGCTCCATTTTGACGGCCACTATGACGGTCATATATTCTTCGGCGTTTTTTACTACCGTTATTTGACCAAACAACACGACTTTTTCAACACCGTTTTCCGACTCTTTGCTTGGGAGCGAAAAGCTTAGCTTGACCTCTGTTCCGGCTATATCGCCGTTAATTTTATTTTTATATCTTATGGCTATCGCATGAATGGATATATCAAATATCTCGCCGGTAAAAGTAAATTTATTTGACGATACCGTAATTGGTATTCTAACATCGCACTGAACCCTAACGCTTTTTCTATTATTGGCGGAAAATTCCAAAAATATAGGATTTCTAAGTATTGCATAAGGCTCAACTCCGTCCACATGCCGAACCTCTAACCGATAAATACGTCAGAGATAACACGGAAACGTCTATGAAAGGGACAATTTCTTTTTCATATTCAAATTGCCCAGACTGCGCAAACAGCTCTTCCGCCGCAGCCTTAATGGCGTCTTCATCTGATATTTGCGGCAAAATAACGATATAGTCAAAATACCAAAATATAAGAGGATCTTTTTCAAAAAAGAAATTGCAAAATGAACTGAATTTCTTAAAATACGCATAGAAAAACTCGCTTCCAAAATCGCTCATTATCTTTGCCGCATTTTCAAGCTTGAGCGTCACCGCAAAAGTCTGATCTTCGTTGGCCTCCCTCTGAAGAAGCGTATTTTTGAGAAGCTCTATAAAATCCGTATGGCTCATATAGCCCGTCTGGGCATCGGGTTTTGATTTTGTTTTTACGCACGATATCAACTGCTCACCGTGCAACCGCCTGATGCCTACCAGATAAGATTCGCCCGTCTGCATATCAACCAAAACGCTATCCTCGTCTTCGTCCGCAACGGTTATCAAAAATTTCAAAAGTTCGTTATCCGTATTTTCAATCTCATTTAGTTCAGAGAGGCTCTGTGTTCCGAACAGATTCATAAGACCGGGGCTTGCAAATACGATTTTTCCGGCTTTTTTTATACAAAACAGCACGTCGCTATTTTCTATAAGCTTGGCGTAATTCTCTTGCTTTGATTTTTGTTTTTGTTTTGTGGATATGGATATTAAAAGCTCTTTAAATACTTCGGCCAACTCTTTTGCATCCGTATTTCTGCTCAATATCCAGCTTATTTTTTTCGAAACCGCAAAACGCAGTATCTCGCCGTCGTCAAAATTATCGCAAAATACGACCGTCTCAATAGCGGACGATTTCGACAAAACAACCCCGATTGATTTTTGTGCTGCCTTTGAGAGCTCCAGTATCAGCAGATGGGCTTTTAGCGGTTCTTTGCTCAAAACCGCATCCGATAGACGCAATTTTTTTTATTTTGGGCATGACGACGAAAAAATATCGAACATTTTGGCGCTAAGTCCGTCTTCAACGATAAACAAGACTGAAACATGGCCAAAATAGCGTCTAAAATGTTCCATTCGTTATCGCTTTTTGTCGTTTTATTTTATTCTAGCATATCACTTTATCTTAAATACCAAACAACCTTTTGGAATTTTCATTTGATATTTCCACCAGTCGCTCCTCGGGCACATCTAGCAATTCTGAGGCTTTTTTGACGACGAGGGGCATATATGACGGCTCGTTTCGCTTGCCCCTGTGAGGCATAGGGGTCAGATATGGCGCATCCGTCTCAAAAAGGAGCCTATCCATGGGGATTTTCGGCAACACTTCGACTAGCTTTTTGGCGTTTGAAAATGTCAGCACTCCGCCGACGCCAAAATAAAAACCTTCATTCGCCAATGAGAGTAGGTTGTGGTCTGCGTTGTAGCAGTGCAGCACACCGCCCACCTCTGAAGCCCCCAGTTCTAAGAGCATTTTTTTGCTATCTTCGCTTGCGTCTCTAATATGCACGATTAGCGGTTTTTTGGCTTTTTTTGCCGCCTCTATCTGTGCGGTAAAAACGGTTGCTTGCAGCTTTTTCTCTACGATTTTTTCGTTTTCGTCTTCTGGGAGCCTGTAGTAGTCCAGTCCGCACTCGCCGACGGCTACACATTTTGGATGGAAAAGTAGCTCAAACGCTTTTTCGTCGAACTCTGCGGCGTGATACGGATGAATTCCTACTGCAAAGTAGGCGTTTTCGTATTGTTCGCTTATCTGCACCGCCCTAGCTAGGTCGGCAGCTCCCGCACCGGGGATAATAAATCTATCGACGCCGTGAGCTTTTGAGCGGGCTATCACCTCGTCTAAATCGTCAAAGTATCTAGCGTCGTCTAGGTGACAGTGAGTATCTATCAGCATCCCGCTCCTTCTTTTAGCATCTTTTTAGCGTACTCCATCGCCTCTTTGGTTATCTCACCGCTTGAGACCATTCTGGCTATCTCTGCCGCCCTCTCCTCATCTTTTAACCGCCTTACACGGCTCTCTATACCGTCTTTTGACACGACAAAGTGATGCTTGGCGACGCTGGCAAGTTGCGGCTGGTGGGAGATGGCAAATATCTGATACTTTGCGGATAGTTCACGCAGCAGATACGCCACCCCGGCACTCTCCTCGCCGCTCAGGTTTGCATCCGCCTCGTCCAAAAACAGTATACCGCCATCGCCGTCACTGCTCTCGCACGCCATCAGTGCAAGTCTCAGCCTTCTATACTCCCCTGCACTTAAAGTAGAGAGCTTCGAGCTTGCAAGGGATAGCTCTATGCCATCCACCCCCATCGCCCACGGCTCTCTGCTTGCCAGCTCTATTTTCGGCTTTTGTATCAGCAATTTCTGAGCGAAAAACCCGAGTTTCTCGGCAAAGGCATTTAACGCCGCACGCCTAGCATCACTCATTTTTGAGGCTTTTGTATCAACGCTTTTTTGGAGCGTCTTGATGTCAAGCTGCAACGAAGCGATAAGCGAATCAAGTTCGTCAAGCTCTTTTAGCTCGCCTTTTTTGCTCTCAAAATACGCTATCGCCTCGTCTATCCCACCGTATCGTTTGTTGAGATACGATAGCTTTTCGAGCCTATCGAACACGCCGTCTATATCCACCCCATCAAGACGGGAGAGTCTAAAGTCCGCCTCCCCTGCGGCATCCTCCAACTCGGCAAAAAACAGCCTAGCGTTAGAATCGTCTTTTCCCACAAATTCAAAAAGCTCCAAAATAGTATTTTTCTGGTTTTTTACGCTCTCGATTTTTGAGAGCATCTGCCCTATTTTCTCTTTTTTTGATAGCTCTTTTTTAAGGGCAAGCAGCTCGTCTTCCTCTCCCTCTTTGGGGTCTATCTCGCTAAATTTTTTGAGTTCAAACTCCAAAAACTCTCTCTCTTCAGCCGCCTTTATGGACTTCTCCTCAAGCCGTGAGAGCTCTTTTTTCATGGCAAGTAGTTTTACAAATTCATCTTTGTATCCGCTTTTTAGTTCATCAAAAGCAGGGTCTTTGACAAAAGAGTCAAGTAGCCCAACTAGTCTCTCATCGCTAAAGTCGTTTCCCTCTTTTGAGGATAGATATAGCGAAAACTCGGCAGAGAGAGTGGATATATCTTTTTTTGAAGCGGAGTTGGCGTTTACAAAGTATCTGGCTTTGTCTTTTTTGAGGTAACGAAAAGTGTTCGGCTCTTCGTTGTCTATGCCCATTGTCTCGAGGGCCTGGAGACTCATCGCTATGTCCGCCTCGGCGCTCACCGCCTTTGGCTCTTTGTACCCAAACACCGAGAGTACACCCTCCATCAACACCGACTTACCACTGCCGGAAGCCCCCGTAAATACGGTAAGCCCTTTTTCAAACTCCAGCTCTACCTCGGCGAAGCCGACAAGCTCTTTTGCGTAAAATCTAACCAGAGACACTATCTATCCTGCCCCCATCTGAGCTTTTGTTTTAGCACGGTAAAAAAGCTATGCGATTTCGGCCAAAGTAGCACCACTTTTTCCTTACTTTGCAGTAGCTCCAAGCTCTCCATATACTCTACGGCAAAACTCTCTTGCCCGTCCATGATAGCTACCGCAGAGGAAGATGTAGGGGTCACCGTCAGATTGAGAAAAGTAGGCAGAACAAACGGCCTTTGCGTCAAGGAGTGCGGACAAATAGGTGTCATAATGAAGTTTTCACTGGTAGGGTACACGAGAGGGCCGCCACCAGAGAGATTGTAAGCAGTTGATCCCGTAGGAGTAGAGATGATCAGACCGTCGCCGTAATAGCTGTTCACTTCGTTACCCTCGGATGTTACCCCTATCTCTATCATTTTTGAAAATATATTTTTTGTCAATACGACATCATTGAATGCAAAATATCTTTTTTCTGATTTTGCTTTTTTGTGGACAACTTCCATCATGATACGTTGCTCTATCTCGTATTTACCGTCAAACAAATCGGCGATAAACTCTTTGTACTCATCCCTCGAAACGGCGGTCAAAAAGCCTAGGTTGCCTAGATTTATCCCGAAAATCGGTTTTTTGTACGGATGCGAACGTCTGGCAAGCCCTATCAGCGTACCATCTCCGCCTATCGATACGAGAATATCAGCTTTTTTGAACATTTCTTCCAAAGGCGTAGGCTTTTCGCTGACCGACTTTGCGGATACCGTATCTATGAGCACATCGGCCCCATAAGAGCATATCTCTTTTTTAAACTCGTAAAAAAACTCTTTTATACCCTCGGTCGAAGGGCGCAAAACCACGCCGACTGTTTTTATTCTCAAGACCTAACTCCCAAGTTTTGGCAGGTGCCACTCTTTTATATAGGCAACCATTCTAAGCGTAAAAGACAAGACGAAAAGCGCAAAAATCGTATAAAGATTTAACATCCCGTTTTGCCCCAAAATATACATGCACACGCCTACCATAATCACGATTGTAGCGTAAAATTCGCTTTTTAGGATAGCCGGAACATCGTTAACTAGCATATCTCGGACCATTCCACCGCCAACAGCCGTAAGTAGCGAAAGCACCGCAACCCCAAATCCGTTGAGCCCGGAGTCTATAGCGACGATGGAGCCCGCTATCGAAAATGCGGCAAGACCAAGCGTATCGCTTACGACAAATATTAGTTTTTGGTCAAGCTCAGTTTTTTTGTGCAATTTGAGTATCGTAGCTATAAAAATAGTAATAAGAACGATAAAACAAAGCGAAAAATTTTGCATAGAAACAGGTATTCGCCCGACTATAACATCCCTGGCTATCCCGCCGCCAAGAGCTGTCAAAAAAGCCAACAAAGCTATCCCGAATATATCCAGCCTATGACGTACCCCGGCCAAAAAACCGCTAAGGGCAAAAGAGGCTATCCCTATGAAATCGGCCGCTTTTAATATATCAACAGTTCCCATTATCCGTTACAAATACTCATTTTTAAACGCTACATATCTCTTTGCATGTTCATATAGCCCTTTTACCTCGTCATCCGTTAGCTCTCTAACCACCTTTGCAGGGGAGCCCATTATCATAGAGCGAGGGGGGAATTTTTTGTTTGGGGTTACAAGCGAACCGGCCCCCACGATGGACTCTTTGCCTATCACGGCTCCGTCAAGTATCGTGCTAGACATACCAATAAGGCATCCGTCTTCGATAGTACACCCGTGAAGTGTGACGCTATGTCCGATAGTCACATCGCTACCTATAATTGTCGGGAATCCGGTGGATTCGTCGTCGCCTTTGTAATGTGTCACATGAACCATTGAACAGTCTTGGACGCTTGTCCTTTCACCTATCTCAATACGGTGCACATCGCCCCTGACAACTACGCCAAACCAGATAGAGCTGTCTTTACCTATCGTGGTTCTGCCTATCACATCGGCCGACGGCGCTATAAAAACATTTTCACCGATTGACGGTTCATACTGCTTAAACCTCATAATCATGTTAGCTCTCCTTGAGAAGTTTGCTTGCAAGGCGGTTTTCTTTTGAACTTTGCTCCTTGGCATACGACTCGTAAACGCCGGTCACATAGTCTTCCAGTATTTTTTGACTATCAAGTCCGCCGTTTTGGCTCTCGACCCTTACATACTCGCCGTCAACGCCAAGCTCTCTTGCCTGCACATCGTCGCCTGCTTGAAGTTTCAGTATCTCAAGCAGTTTTTGCCCTATTTTCGCATCATATATCGGTATGAGTAGCTCAATTCTTTTTTCAAGGTTTCTAGTCATCCAATCGGCGCTAGAGAAGTATAGTTGCGGACTAGAGTTTTTGAAATAAAATATCCTCGCATGTTCCAGATATTTACCCACTATCGACGTCACCCTGATGTTGTCGCTCACGCCGGCAACACCTGGTCTTAGGCAACAGATACCCCTAATGATTAGCTCTATTTTTACCCCTGCCATAGAAGCTTTGTATAAAGCCCTAATAACATCGGCATCCACAAGGGCGTTCATTTTGGCTAGTATCTGCCCGTTCGCCCCTTGTGCCGTTTCATTCTCGATAAGGGAAAGTATTTTCTTTTTCATTTGCGTCGGTGCCATAGACAAAGCTGTAAGCTCGGAGTATTTGGCGGAGCCGGTCAAATGGTGGAAAAACTTGGTCGCATCCTCCGCCACATCTTTATTTGCCGTGAAAAAGCCGACATCTGTATATATTCTGGCGGACTGCACGTTGTAATTTCCGGTAGATAGATGTATATATTGCTTTAGTCCATCTCTATGTTTTCGCACAACCGTTGCAATCTTCGCATGCACTTTTAGCCCGGCTATTCCGTACACCACATGCGCCCCTGCTCTCTCAAGAGCTCTCGCCCAGTGCAGATTGTTTTCCTCGTCAAATCTTGCTTTCAGCTCCACAAGAGCCGTCACTTGTATGCCGCTCTCAGCCGCCTCTATCAGCGCTTTTACTAGCGGTGAGTTCTTTCCTACCCTATAAAGCGTCATCTTAATAGAGAGTACGCCGGGATCTTTTGAGGCGTCAACGATAAATTTCACCACCGGGTCAAAGCTCTCAAAAGGCTGATAAAATAAAATATCGTCTTTTTCTATCTGATCAAATATATTGCCGTTTAGGTCAAGCGGCGGAAGCACTTTTGGGGTATAAGGCTTATATGTCAGGTGTGCAAATCTTTTGGAACCGACTATCTGCCACAAGGCGCTAAGATCAAGCGGGAGGGCTGAGACGTGAAATATATCGGCCTCATCTAGCTTGATATGCGAAGTTAGAAAGTTGTAAAGCTCTTTATCGTCGTTTTTCTCCAAAGTTAGCCTAACAAAATCTCCTTTTCTTCTTGCCCGAATCCCCTGCTCAAGAAGCTCCAAGAAATCCTCAGCCTCTTCTTCTTCTATTATGAGATCGGCGTTTCTTGTCACTTTAAACGCTATACTTTCAACGCATTCATACCCGGAAAACAGGTTTTCGATATGTCGTCTTACAATAGATTCCACCCCTACGAATATTCCGCTCTCTATTTCTATAAATTTGCTAATAATCCTCGGTATTCTAACTAGTCCGAATTTGACTATGTTTCTGTCGTCTTTATCCACAAGCTTTACGGATAGCGCAAAACTAAGATTATTCAGATGCGGAAACGGATGAGTCGAGTCTATTGCTATAGGTATGATAACCGGATATAGGCTGCTAAAGAAATACGCATCGGCCTTCGCCTGTAGCTCTGGGCTCAAGTCTTGATATTTTTTTATATAGAGCCCCTCTTTTTTTAGCTCCTCGAGTATCCCCTCGTAACATTTTTTGACTCTAACTTTTTCGCCATGAAGATAACCTCTTATTTCGCCAAGCTGATCTATCGGGGTCATCTTGTCCGCACCGACGGCATTAATGCCCATCTTATACATCTCTTGAAGGCCGGCAGCCCTAATCATATAAAACTCATCGAGATTTGTGCCGTAAATGGCTATAAACTTTAGCCTCTCAAGCAATGGATGCTTCGTGTTTTCCGCTTCCTCAAGCACTCTTGTATTAAACCTGAGCCACGATAACTCTCTATTGATATATAGATACGGGTCTTTTAAATTTATTTTGTTTTCCATCTACATTTTCCGTTCGGTTTATTTGCTTCTCGCCTAGTAAGCTTCTATTATACAAAAACTTGATTACGGTTTTAAATCAATTTAAGTCTACCAGGAGTACTATAGCCGCTTTTTTAAACAAAACTATTGGCATTTGATGTGAACAGCGCAAAAGAGATTAGACTTATTATTTGGACGTTTTTGGCGATTATAGCCGCGGGCACGTTTTTACTTTCACTTCCCATATCTACCACAAAACCGATTTCACTTACGGACGCTATTTATACGGCTACTAGCGCAACATGCGTGACTGGGCTAATCGTCAAAGACACCCCTATAGATTTTACATATTTCGGCCAAGGAGTCATACTTTTGATGATTCAAATCGGCGGCCTCGGATATATGACTATAGCTACGTTTATGGCGATAATGCTACGTCGCAAGCTATCCCATCGAGACCAAATGATTCTAAAAACATCACTCAACTACGATACTTTTTCAGGAGTAGTTAGATTTTTAAAAATAGTATTTAAAATGGTGTTGGCGATAGAATTGATAGGCGCACTCCTTTTGTCTATAAGATTTGCGCTCGATATGCCGCTTGATAAAGCCGTATGGTTTGGTCTTTTCCACTCGCTATCGTTTTTTAACAACGCCGGTTTTTCCCTTTTTTCCAACTCAATGATGGATTACAAATTCGACCCGGCTGTGAATTTGATTTCAACAACCCTAATTATCATAGGCGGAATAGGCTATTTCGTTATTTTGGAGCTTTACTATTTTAGGCAAAAAGAGCTAACCAGAATATCCACTCATACGAAACTCACGTTATCTACAACCCTTATTTTGATAGTTACGGCTATGTTTTTATTTTTGAGTCTTGAATGGTTCAATGCAAAATCGATAGGCGGCTTTGATACGCTTGAAAAGTTAATAACAGGATATTTTTATGCAATCAACTTGCGAACCGCCGGAGCAAATTCTATTGACATAGGAACGCTAAGCGACTCAACCCTGTTTTTATCCACGATATTTATGGTAATAGGCGGCGGCGTAGGCGGTACCGCCGGCGGCATCAAAGTTACGACATTTGCCGTCATAGCCATAGCCACGTGGCACTCTATCAAAGGGCATTCCGATGCGTCCGTATTCAAAAGGACTATTCCGCACCAGACGGTTATGCAAGCTTTTACAATTTTGCTTGTAGGGACGTTTTATATCATAGCGGCGACAATACTGATATCGGAAACACAAGATGTCCGCTTTATAAAAATTATCTTTGAGGTCGCCAGCGCATTCGGTACAGTCGGACTATCTACCGGCAACGGCGGCGTTTTAAGCCTGTCGGCAAATTTTAACGATTTTGGCAAACTTGTTATCGTCTTTATAATGCTAGCGGGGAGAATTGGATTTTTGGCGTTCACCCTCGCATTCATAGGCAAAATAGAGGAAAAAAGATACAAGCACGCCGAAGGCAGAATAATCTTATAAGAGGAAAATAATGAAAACTTACGCCGTAATAGGACTCGGAAGATTTGGATTTCATATCGCAAAAGGTCTTGCTGAACAAGGGCTGGACGTCATCGCAGCAGATAACGACCCTGAAAAAGTCAAGCAAGTCGGGGATTACGTAGAGGACGCCGTAGTGTTGGACTCTACCGATATAAAAGCTCTTGAGGACAGCGGGATATCAAAGGCGGATGTCGTCATAGTAAGCATAGGCGAAAATGTCGAAGCAAGCACGCTTACCGTTATGTCGCTTATAGATTTGGGGGTAAAGCAGGTAATAGCCAAAGCAATTTCGGTACTCCACGGCAAAATCCTCACAAAACTCGGCGCATACAAGGTCATTCAGCCAGAAAGAGAGGCGGCACTAAAGCTTGTCAAAACAATAGCAGACCACATCCACTACGATACGATAGATTTATCCAATACGATGAGGATAGTCAAATTCAGCGTTCCAAAAATGTTTATCGGCAAAAGAATAGGCGATATAGAGTTTGAACAAAACCACGGTGTCAGACTTATAGCGCACAAATATAACGGTATTTGGCATACGGTAGTCGATGAGAATTTGATTATTCAAGAAAACGACATACTCGTAATTATAGGCAATGTGACGGACATAGAAAAAATAAGCAAGACGCTTTAAACAAAACTTAATTTGTTTTTTTATATTATTTGCGTCTTAAAAACCAAAAAATTTCAAGAGGTTCAAAAATGTACGCAGTTATAAAAGCCGGCGGCAAGCAATACAAAGTAAGTGTCGGTGACGAAGTACTAGTTGACAAAATGGGCGTAGAAGCAAAAAGCGAAGTAGAATTTAAAGAAGTTCTTATGGTAGGCTCAGACAAACTAGTAGTAGGTAATCCTTTCGTTGCAGGCGCAAAAGTTGTCGCAAAAGTGGTAAATGAAGGCAGAGGTAGAAAGGTAATAACTTTCAAAAAGAGAAGAAGAAAAGACTCTAAAGTAAAAAGAGGCTTTAGAAGAGACTTTACAAGAGTCGTAATCACGGCTATAGCCGCCTAATAAAAGTAGGAGAATAAGATATGGCACACAAAAAAGGTCAGGGTAGCACCCAAAATAACCGCGACTCAGCCGGTAGACGTCTAGGTCTTAAAAAATCAGGCGGACAATTCTGTAGAGCTGGAAATATCCTTATTAGACAAAGAGGGACAAAAATCCATCCTGGTAAAAACGTAGGTATAGGCAAAGACCACACTATATTTGCACTTATCGACGGAATAGTTACTTTCGAAAGAAAAGATAAAGATAGAAAAAAAGTTTCGGTATATCCGGCTGCTTCTTAATCTACCAATTTCTTCAAAAAAATAAAATATGTTCACAGATAGCGTCGTAATAACCGTAGCCTCAGGAAAAGGGGGCGCCGGTTCTACGGCATTCCACAGAGAAAAATTTATACTACAGGGCGGACCTTCCGGCGGTGACGGCGGCAGAGGCGGAAGTGTCTACTTTTATATAGACCCGAATGCGGATTCACTCTCAAAATATAGAGGCAAGCACCATCACAAAGCCAAAAACGGCGAACCGGGCGGCAATAGACAAATGCACGGCAAAAGCGGTGAAGACTTAACGCTTATCGTTCCGGTCGGTACACAGGTGTTAGATGCCGAAACCGGCGAGCTGCTTGTCGATTTGACGGAGCCAAACACTAAAGTTTTATTCCTGGAGGGCGGCAAGGGCGGTCTTGGAAATATGCACTTTAAATCCTCGACAAACCAAAAACCGACATATGCGCAACCCGGTCTACCCGGCATAGAAAAAAGGGTAAAGCTAGAGCTCAAACTCATAGCTGATGTAGGGCTTGTCGGTTTCCCAAATGTGGGCAAATCTACTTTGATATCGGTTGTATCTGCGGCAAAACCTGAGATAGCCGATTACGAGTTCACCACCCTAAAGCCTAATCTCGGCGTTGTGGATATAGACGATTATAACTCTTTTGTTATCGCCGACATCCCTGGAATCATCGAGGGGGCTAGCGAGGGGCGAGGTCTCGGGCTAGAGTTTTTAAAGCATATAGAGAGAACCAAAGTATCCCTATACTGCCTTGACTGCGCTAGAGAGCAGAGCCTAGGTGAGCAGTTTGTAACGCTCAAAAAAGAGCTTAAGACATACTCTGACAAACTAAGCAAAAATAACTTCGCAATAGCGATAACAAAGATAGATGCCCTTGACACACAGGAAGTTAACATAAAAATTAATCAGTTTATGTCCGAACTCGGCTTAAAATCCGACGGGGAAATAGACGGATTACCGTATTTTGAATCGGAAAATTCAAATCCTAGATTTATTATTCCTATTTCATCAAGCGCACATCAAAACATTCAAAAGTTAAAATTTTCCCTTTTTAAAATCCTGAAAGGGTAGCCACTTATGCAAAAAGAGAAACTTGTCATAAAAGTTGGCTCTGCGGTACTTACCAAAGAGGGTAAGATTAGCGCAGAGCGAATACAAAACCTTGTGGAATTTTTAGCCGAACTGACATCAAAATATAAAGTCATCCTTGTCACATCCGGCGCCATAGCTACAGGACACACTATACTTCCCAGTATATCCAACAAAACGACAGCCGGCAAGCAAGCCCTTGCAGCTCTCGGACAAGCGGCGTTAATTAATAAATACCAAAAAGAGTTCAAAAAATTTGACATAACGGTCGCTCAGATACTTTTGACCGCCGAAGAT
The DNA here is from genome assembly GCA_964630205.1 of uncultured Helicobacter sp. Classification (GTDB taxonomy): domain Bacteria; phylum Campylobacterota; class Campylobacteria; order Campylobacterales; family UBA6016; genus UBA6016. The sequence continues at coordinate 52,283 of CAZVTM010000009.1, forward strand.
TTTGACTCAATCAAGCGCTCCGAAAATGCAAAAGCGGCGGTAAATACTCTTCTTGATAACAATATAGTGCCTATAATAAATGAAAACGACTCGGTTATCGTAGATGAAATTCTCAGAGGTGACAACGATCAGCTGTCCGCCCAAGTGGCTCACTATTTTGACGCCAAAATGCTCGTTATTCTCTCAGACATTAAGGGATATTTTGACAAAGACCCAAACAAGCACGCAGATGCAAAACTGAGAAAAGTTGTATCGCACATAGACGAAAACGAGCTAAATGCCGATTACAATCCAAACGACGCCTTTGCAACAGGCGGAATAGTCACCAAACTGAAAGCGGCAAACTTCCTACTCAATCACGACAGGCAGATGTTTTTGTCAAGCGGCTTTGATCTGAAGGCGGCAAAAGAATTTTTGATGGACGGTATCCAAAACGAAGGGACTCTATTTTCAAAATGAGAAAAAATATAGTTTTTATGGGAAGTGCGGACTTTTCTAGTATCATTTTGGAATCACTCGTAACAGATGAGAGATTTAACGTTTTGGCTCTCTTTACGCAGCCGGACAAACCTGTAGGGCGAAAACAGATAATGACTCCACCGGATACAGCTATTTGTGCCAAAAGATTCAATATTCCAACCTTTCAGCCTTCAAAAATATCAGAATGTACAGAGCAGATAAGGGCGATGAAACCTGATTTTATCGTAGTTGCTGCGTACGGCCAAATCCTAAAACAAGAGCTTTTAGATATTGCCCCTTGCATCAATCTTCATACTTCATTTTTGCCTCGCAACAGAGGTGCGGCGGCGCTTCAGACACACATTCTTGAAAACGATGATTATGCCGGAGTAACCGCTATTTGGATGGATAAGGGGCTCGATACGGGCGATATACTTGGAAGCTTATTTTTTAGACCGCAAGGGTGTGTAAAGTTCAACTGCCTACTAAAGCACCTTGGGTACCAAGCTGCAAATCTGACCAAAAGCGTCATTTTAGAATTTGAAAATATCAAACCGCTACATCAGATAAATGCCGACGCAAGTTATGCCGAAAAACTCTCAAAAGAGGATGGTGAGATAGATTTTAGCTCGGCCAAAAAAGCTTACAAAAAGTTTTTAGCCTATTATCCATGGCCAGGCATCTACTTATCCTCTGGGCTCAAGATTAAAGAAGCGACAATGAACGAGCTTGGCTCGTCAAACGACGGCGGGAAAATACTTGAAATCGGCGAAGACGATATAACCGTTGGCTTCGAAAAAGGCTCACTCAAAATATCAAGAGTGCAAGCCCCCACTAAAAATGAGGTCTCGGCAATAGAATACATCAGAGGCAAAAGGCTAAATATTGGAGATACTCTGGTTTGACGAGCTTGGCTCTACTCAAAATTATTTAACGGAGCAGATAAAAAGCGGCTCCCTAAAAGCCCCTATATGCATAGCAGCCCATACGCAGACGAACGGCATAGGTTCGCGCCTCAATAAATGGGTTCAACAAGAGGAAGCTTTGTTGTTCTCTTTTGCGATACCAATCGCATTATTACCGCATGATTTAAAGATAGAATCAGCGTCAATATATTTTATGTACATACTAAAAAGTTTGCTTGCCGAAAAAGGGTCTATGTGTTGGTTTAAATGGCCAAATGACATATATTTAGAAGATAAAAAAATGGCCGGGGCGATAACCTCGTTTTTAAAAGAACAAAATGTTCTCATTTGCGGCATAGGTGTCAATATTTTAGCGTCAAAAGAATATGGAAAATGCGATATCAAAACAGACAAAAAAAACCTTCTTTACGAGTATCTGTCTGTATTTCAGGCTCCCCCGAACTGGAAGGATATTTTTATAAATTTTGAAGTAGAATTTTTAAAAACGAGAGAGAAGATGCTACTATTAGGTAGCCTAAAAAGCCACGAAAATGTCACTCTAAATAGTGACGGATCTCTTTGTATAGATAATAAAAAGGTATATAGTTTAAGATGAGCGAAATAATTGCTATAGCAAATCAAAAAGGCGGCGTCGGCAAAACAACTACGGCCGTCAATCTGGCCGCATCGCTAGCAGTAGCGGAAAAAAAAGTACTTCTCATCGATGCCGACCCTCAGGCAAACGCCACGACAAACCTGGGGATTCATAGAAATAGCTTTGAATACAATATATATCACGCCTTTATCGACTCAAAAAAACTTTCCGAAGTAATACTTGATACAAATTTGCCGCATCTACATCTAGTCCCTTCAAATATCGGTCTCGTTGGAATAGAAAAAGAGTTGCACGATAAAAAAATACAAAATAGAGAGCTAATACTAAAAGGGCTAATCGCGGAAATAGAGAGCAAATACGACTATATCGTGATAGACTCTCCTCCTGCCCTAGGAACTACAACCGTAAACATACTATCGGCAGCAAACTCGCTCATCATACCTATTCAATGCGAATTTTTTGCGTTAGAGGGTCTTGCCCAATTACTAAATACTGTTAAAATAGTCCAAAAAACAATAAATCCAAAACTAAGAATAAAGGGCTTTTTGCCAACAATGTACAGTACGCAAAACAACCTTTCCAAGCAAGTATTTTTGGATCTCAAAAGACATTTCGTAGATAGGTTGTTTAAAAATTCTGCCGAAGCGGAAAGCAACGATGAGACATCATCCTATATCGTTATCCCTAGAAATGTTCGCTTGGCAGAATCGCCAAGCTTTGGAAAGCCTGTTATCCTTTATGATGCGAAATCGCCTGGCTCGCTCGCTTACCAAGAGCTTGCATGCTGCCTGCTAAAGGAAGCAAATGTCTAAGACGTCTGGATTAGGAAGAGGACTTGGTGCGATTCTCGAAGAGGTAGAAGAGGCATACAAGCAAAATAGTGGTTCTAGCGAATTTGTCAAAGAGATAGAGCTTGAAGAGATAATCGTAAATCCTTTTCAGCCAAGAAAACAGTTTGATCCGGAATCAATAGCAGAACTTAGCGAATCAATCAAACGACACGGGCTATTGCAACCAGTCGTAGTCATCAGAAGCAACGATAAATTTATGCTAATAGCCGGGGAGAGAAGGCTTAGAGCAACAAAGCTAGCCGGCATAGAGAAGATAAAAGCGATAGTCGCCGATATCGATAAAGACAGAATAAGGGAGCTCGCCCTTATAGAGAACATCCAAAGAGAAAACCTTAATGCGATAGAGCTAGCGATAAGTCTAAAAGAGCTTATTGAGGAGCATGATTTAACGCATGAAGAGCTATCCGATATTGTCAAAAAAAGCAGAAGCTTTATAACCAATACACTTAGACTATTGCAACTTGACGACTACGTAAAAAATAGATTGATGCAAAACAAAATCACCCACGGTCATGCAAAAGTATTAGTTGGTCTGAGCGCAGATGAACAAAAAAAGATAACAGACTCTATAGTGGGGCAAAAACTGAGCGTCAGAGATACCGAAGAGCTTGTTTCAAAAATGAAAGAACCTGCCAAGTCTTCAAAAAAGACAACTTCTTCGATAGCAAAAATGGAGCTTGCGAAACTTATATCTACTCTAAATGAATCTTATGGGCTTAAAACAAGAAAAACGGCTTCGTCCATAACGATTCAATTTGAATGCCAAGAGCAAATCGAATCACTGCTAAAAAGCCTAAAATAGAATCAGGGCTATTTTTAATCACGCATTTTTAGCTTGCGTGTGATAAAATCCTAAGTCACTACAAAAAGGAGTGCTTTTATATGCTAGACATTCAGCCTAGCCTACTCGTGTTTGAAATTATTACATTTTTGGCACTAGTAGCTATCTTAAATCAGATTCTTTACAAACCGATGCTTAGCTTCATAGAAGAGAGAAATTCGAATCTAAAAGCCGACGCGGGTCTCGCCGATGCACAAGAAAGCGAGAAAGAAGCCATTATGGCGGAAGCAAACAGGTTGCTTGCCGACGCAAAAGCAGAGGCTGCAAAAATAAGGCATGAAGCCATAACTGCCGCAAAAGCCGAAGCTGAAGGCAAAATCAATGCCGTCAAAGATCGCGCAAAAACGGAAATATCCAATTACTCCAATGAGTTAGTTGCTCAGGAGGCCGAGCTTAAATCCGCAATAATCTCCAATGCGGAAAGCTATAAACAAAGCTTGGCAAAAGCCCTAAAAACATAAGAAAGGTTGCAGATGAGTATGGTCAAAGTAGCATCCGCATTGCTTGTTGGATCGGTAGCACTTTTTGCTTCTGATGCAGGGCATGCACAAACAGACATATTGCCTAGAACGGTCAACTTTCTTATTTTTGCAGCACTTGCCTATTATCTATTGGCAGAAAAGCTAGAAGGCTTTTTTGCCGGCAGATCCGCTTCTATAGCAAAAGCTTACGAAGATGCGGAAAATAAGATCAAAGAAGCAAACGCTGCTTTGAACGAGGCAAAAGCAAAAAAAGACGAGGCGTCCAAACTTGCGAGCGAACTTATAGCTTCAGCAAAAACAGACGCGGTAGTTCAGGCGAAAAAAATAGCCGAACATGCTGACGAAGAGATAGCCAGAATACAAAAATCGGCAGAAGAAGAAAAAGCTATGCTGAGAAAAAAAGCTATCATCGATGCAGTAGAAGGTGCAATGGGCGAAATAGTCGACAAAGAAGGTTTCGGCGTCGATGAAAAAGATTTTGCGAAAATCATTGCAAAAAGGGTTGCCTAATGGTTTCATCAATATCTAAAAAATATACTAGAGCCCTAATAGGCTCGCTTAGCAATGACGAGCTTCAAAAAAGCTACGAATCGCTAAGCAAAATAAGTAGCGCTATCAAGCTATCAAAATTTCAAGATATTATAGGTTCAAAAGAAGTTTCTTTAGAACAAAAAGCGGCTCTAATTGCCGAAATATCAGGAAACAATGAAGCAAAACTGAAAAACTTTATCGAACTACTTCTAAAAGCAAAAAGAGTTGAAATAATTCCAGCTGTTGCCGAAGAGATTAGAGAGTTTTTGGCGGCAAAATCAGGCAAAGCTGCCGGAACCGTAACCGCCTCTTTTGATGTCGACAATGCCGATATGCAAGAAATTGCAAAGGTTCTCGGCTCAAAACTACAAAGAGAGATCGAACTATCTTTCACAAAAACAGATACCGCTCATTTCAACGGTATCAAAGTTGAGATAGAAGACCTCGGTGTAGAGGTTGAAATTAACAAAGACGCGCTAAAAAAATCTGTTATCGCGCACATTTTAAATACAACTAAAATCTTTTGAAAGGGGACACGGTGAGCACTAAAATAAATGCTGACGAAATTAGCTCAATAATCAAAGAAAGAATTGAAAACTTTGAGCTAAAAGTAGATATTAACGAAACCGGCAAAGTAATCAGTATCGGTGACGGTATTGCTAAAGTTTACGGTCTAAAAAATGTTATGGCCGGAGAAATGGTCGAGTTTGAAAACGGAGAAAAAGGTCTTGCTCAAAACCTTGAAGAATCAACAGTAGGTGTTGTTGTTCTAGGTAAAGGCAAAGGAATCGTTGAAAACACTACGGTAAAAAGACTAGGCAAACTTCTAAAAGTTCCTGTCGGCGAAGCAATGGTAGGAAGGGTTGTAAACGCTCTTGGCGAACCAATCGACGGCAAAGGACCGATAGCTGCTACTGAGACAAGATTTGTTGAAGAAAAAGCTCTAGGTATTATGGCTAGAAAATCTGTTCACGAGCCTCTTCAAACAGGTATCAAAGCAATCGACGCGCTTGTGCCAATCGGCAGGGGTCAAAGAGAGCTTATCATCGGCGACAGACAAACAGGCAAAAGTACGATTGCCCTTGACACTATCATCAATCAAAAAGGTCAAGGCGTATATTGTATATATGTTGCTATCGGCCAAAAACAATCGACTGTTGCTCAAGTAGTTAAAACTCTTGAAGAACACGGTGCTATGGAATATACGACTGTTGTTGCTGCTACTGCGTCTGAGAGTGCGGCTCTTCAATTCCTTGCTCCATACTGCGGTGTCACAATCGGCGAATACTTTAGAGACAATGCAAAACACGGCCTTATCGTATATGATGACCTTTCAAAACATGCGGTAGCCTACAGAGAGATGTCACTACTTCTTAGAAGACCTCCGGGCAGGGAAGCTTACCCTGGTGACGTATTCTACGTTCACTCAAGACTTCTTGAAAGAGCTGCAAAAGTTAACGACGAACTTGGCGCAGGAAGCCTTACTGCCCTACCAATCATCGAAACTCAAGCTGGCGACGTATCTGCATATATCCCGACAAACGTAATTTCGATTACCGACGGTCAGATATTCCTTGAAACAGACCTATTCAACGCAGGTGTTAGACCAGCGATTAACGTAGGTATCTCAGTTTCTAGGGTTGGTGGTGCCGCTCAAATTAAAGCGACAAAACAAGTTGCTGGTACACTAAGACTTGACCTTGCACAATTTAGAGAGCTTCAAGCGTTTGCTCAATTTGCTTCTGACCTCGATGAAGTAAGTAGAAACCAACTTGAAAGAGGTCTTAGAATGGTTGAGGTTCTAAAACAAGGACCTTACGCACCTATCGCTATCGAAAAACAAGTTTGTCTAATATTTGCAGGTAACGCCGGATATCTTGACGACATGAATCCGAAAGAGATAACGACTTACGAAGCTGAACTTTATGAATTTATCGACTCTAAATATCCTCAAATATTCGAAGATATTAGAGCTAAAAAACAAATCGACAAAGAGAACGAAGAAGTTCTTAGAAAAGCGCTTGATGAGTTTAAGGTAATTTTTTCGTCAACAGCTAAGAAATAAGTAAAGAGACAAAAAAATGGCTAACCTAAAAAACATTCAGCGCAAAATCAAAAGCGTTCAAAACACGGGCAAGATAACCAAAGCGATGAAGCTTGTCTCCACGGCTAAACTAAAAAGAGCCGAGGAGCTAGCCAAAGCTTCTAGAGAATATGCTTCGAAATTGAATGAAGTTTTGTCAAACATAGCCTGCAATGTCAATAAATACGATATTAGCGGTTTTGGATACGATGCAAGACTGTTCAAAAAAAATGAGGATGAAAAGGTTGTCGATTTGATTTTTATCACTTCCGACAAAGGTCTTTGCGGCGGTTTTAACGCACAAACGATCAAAGCCGTAAAAAATCTATATTCGAAGCTAAAAAACGAAGGCAAAACTGTAAGAATAAGAGGTATAGGCCGTAAAGGTATCGACAACCTCAGATTCAACCAGATTGAGCTAGCCGAATCAAACATAGGCGTATCCGGGGCTCCTTCTTACGAAAAAGCCCAAAAGATAATCGAAAAAGCTTTTGTCGACTTCGCAGAAGGCAAAACGGACAGAGTCGTTATTATTTATAACGGATTTAAAAGCATGATAGCTCAGGAGATAAGAGAGATAGATCTCCTCCCTGTTGATTTGGAAAACGCGGGCAACAACTCGTGCGAGTCAATCATTTCAACAGAGCCGGATGACAGCAAAGTTATTTTGGATTCTTTGATGCAAAAATACATCGAATTCAATCTATACTATTCACTTATCGACTCTCTAGCGGCTGAACATGCATCCAGAGTTCAGGCTATGGATGCGGCAAACAGAAACGCAAAAGAGATGGCTAACAACTTGACTGTTCAATATAACAAAGCAAGACAAGAATCAATTACGACAGAGCTAACAGAAATTATCAGCGGTATGGAATCGCTTAAATAATAAAGGAGATATGAGGGATGGAAGGTATAGTAAGCCAGGTAATCGGTCCGGTTGTCGACGTAGACTTCGATAACGGTCAATTGCCAAACATTAACGATGCGCTTGAAATTAACTTCAGCGCAGAGGGCAAAAATGTAAAACTAATCTGCGAAGTTGCACAACATGTTGGTGACAACAGAGTAAGATCAATCGCCATGGATATGACTGAAGGTCTATCAAGAGGAACAAAAGTAAAAGCTCTTGGTGCCCCTATTAAGGTTCCGGTAGGTACTGAAGTACTAGGAAGAATCTTTGACGTTACCGGTAACGTAATCGATGACGGCGCTCCTTGTGAAGCTAAAGAATACTGGTCAATCCACAGAGATCCGCCAAAATTTGAAGAACAAAATACTCAATCGGAAATATTTGAAACGGGTATAAAAGTTGTTGACCTTTTGGCTCCATACGCAAAAGGTGGTAAAGTCGGTCTATTCGGTGGTGCGGGCGTTGGTAAAACGGTCATCATCATGGAGCTTATCCATAACGTTGCTTACAAACACAGCGGCTACTCAGTATTTGCAGGTGTTGGTGAAAGAACAAGGGAAGGTAACGACCTTTATCACGAAATGAAAGAGTCGAACGTTCTTGACAAAGTTGCTCTATGCTACGGTCAAATGAACGAACCACCGGGTGCAAGAAACAGAATCGCCCTTACTGGTGTAACTATGGCTGAGTACTTCAGGGACACTATGGGTCTTGACGTTCTTATGTTTATCGACAACATATTCAGATTTGCGCAATCAGGTTCTGAAATGTCGGCTCTTCTAGGAAGAATCCCTTCTGCCGTTGGTTACCAACCGACACTTGCAAGAGAGATGGGTGCGCTTCAAGAGAGAATTACATC
>CAZVTM010000010.1:0-19937 GCA_964630205.1 uncultured Helicobacter sp.
CCCTTTATTTTGGTGTCTTTGGGATTCGCAGTATTTTTTGTAGTTCTTTATTTTGCGATTATCGCTATCGGTAGGAAAGATAAGCAGCGATGAAAATTATCAGAAATGGTATCTTGCCAATTAGTTAAGTCCATTGCTTGCTTTTATTTGCTGGGTAGGATTTATATTATTACAATTTTTTTTATTTTTTGCAAAAGCTGTATAAATGATTGATATAAAGTATCTAAACTTTTAAAGAAAACCAGCTGACGCTTTCGTTGACAGTTGCAAAATTTGTTAAGATTGATTCTGTTGAAGTGACTTATTTAGTGGCGGTCCGGACGGGACTCGAACCCGCGACCTCCGCCGTGACAGGGCGGCATTCTAACCAACTGAACTACCGGACCACTATTGTGTATGAAGAAATAAGACCCAAATGGTGGTCCCTGCAAGACTCGAACTTGCGACATCTACCTTGTAAGGGTAGCGCTCTACCAACTGAGCTAAGAGACCAAATATAGCAAGCTCTCAAAAAAAATGGTCACCCTAAGGGGATTTGAACCCCTGTCACCGCCGTGAAAGGGCGGTGTCCTAGGCCTCTAGACGATAGGGTGACTTAAATTTAAAAAAGTGGTGACCCGTGATGGACTCGAACCATCGGCCCTATCCTTAAAAGGGATATGCTCTACCAACTGAGCTAACGGGTCACGAAATCTTTTAAGTGTTTCACTCAAAAGGAGCCGGAATTATATACGAAAATTTTGCCCTTGTCAAGACTATTTTGTTAATTTTCTTGAAAAATTTCGCAAAGCATTTTTAGCGCATAGTTTGCGGCACTCGATTGTATAAGCTCTCGGTCGCCAAAAAAAATATTTTTTTCAATCTTTTTTGCGCCGTTTAGATTGGCTACTCCTATGTATACAAGCCCCACCGGTTTGTCTACGCTACCGCCGCCAGGCCCCGCTATGCCGCTGATAGCAACGGCATAATCGGCCCCAGATATCCGAAGCAATCCGTCAACCATTTGTGATACGCTCTCTTCGCTTACCGCCCCGTGGTTGTCTATAGTATTTTCGTCAACGCTAAGCCATGATATTTTGGCTTCATTGGCGTAAGTAGTGAGGGAGCCTATGAGAACGTCGCTTGCGCCAGGAACTCTGACAAATTTGTAGCTTAGAAGCCCTCCCGTGCAGCTTTCGGCTACCGCTAGTTTTTTGTTTTGGGTGCTAAGCGAGTTTATTAGATATGTCTCCAGCGAATCTGAAAGTATGGCCTTGCCGTCGAATAATTTTTGTGTTTTTGCTAGGAAACTATCTAGCTTGCCGTATTTTTTTTCTTCCGCTACGAGTTCTATGAAGCCACTTGGATTTTTGTATATAGTCGTCGCTATTTCACTTGCCGTAGCCAACGGCGATACAAGCAATTTAGTTCGCTCTTCATCACTATCGAGGATAAATATTTTTTTGATTTTTCTTTGTTCTTCTATTAATATCTCTGGAATGTCGCTCGCCGTGTCTATCCGCAAAGCGTTGATAAGTCTACTTTGTATAGTAACTAGGTAGCTTCCGCCTACATACTCTTTGCACTTTGACGGGACAAGCATATCGCCCCTTGGTACCAAGGTGTCTAGCATGTGCGTGGATAGCATCTTGCCTATCAAAGCAAAACTATTTTTTTGCGCTGCTATTATGATGTTTGATGAGCTGGCAATGTAGTTTTCTAGCTCCACAAGAATATTTGGATCGTTTTCTTTTATGAACACGAAAGAGTCTATTTTTGGGAGTTTACTATGTATTTTTCTTTTTAGAGCTTCCAAAAAATCGGTTGAGTATCTAAATTTTTCGCCGACTACCAAAACAGTACTCTTCAACGCCCTTCCTTTACTTCATTATGCTGTTTTTTTCAAAAACCCTTTTAACGCTTTTTTACCTAGGGTTTTGTAAGATTACGAAAACTCTTTTTGTGACTACTCCGGAGAAATTATGGATTATAAAGACACCCTGCTTTTACCTGCTACAGACTTCCCAATGAGGGCAAATCTGCCTCAAAATGAACTTAAAAGATATGAATTATGGCGAAAAAATTCTGTTTTTAACGACCTAAAGAGAGGTAAAAAGGCAGATTTTACTCTGCACGACGGTCCTCCGTATGCCAACGGACACTTACATATAGGGCATGCGCTCAATAAAACCCTAAAAGATATTATCGTAAAACACAACTTTTTTAAAGGCGCTTCCGTGCGCTTTACCCCAGGGTGGGATTGCCATGGTCTGCCGATAGAACAAGAGATAGAAAAGGCGCTCGGAAAAGAGAAAAAAGATGCCCTCAAAAAAGAGGATATTAGAGAGCTTTGCCGTGAGCACGCTAGAAAGTTTGTCGGTATCCAGATGGGCGAGTTTGAAAAGATGGGCGTGCAGGCTGACTGGGAAAAACCGTATGTGACTATGGATTTCAAGTTTGAGGCAAACATCTATAAAGCGCTTTGTGAAGTAGCAAAAGCGGGATTGCTGGTGGAGCGAAGCAAGCCCGTGTATTGGAGCTGGGCGGCAAAAACCGCTCTTGCCGAGGCTGAGGTGGAGTACAAAGACAAAGAGGATTACTCTATATTTGTGGCGTTTGACCTTGGCGCCGAGGCTTTGGCTGCAATAGGCGAGGAGAAGGCGGCTGTTGTCATATGGACGACTACGCCGTGGACGCTTCCTGCAAATGTCGGCATATCGCTAAATCCAGACGAAGAGTATGCACTCACGACTGACGGCTACATAGTGGCGGCATCTTTGGTCGAAAAATGCAAGGCAAACGGACTTTTCGCCGGAGAGATTAAAAAAACATTCCCGTCAAAAACGCTGGAAAAACTAAACGCAATCAATCCGCTAAACGGTAGAGCTTCGACGATAGTGCTGGGTGCGCATGTTATGGTTGAAGACGGTACTGGATGCGTACACACAGCCCCTGGGCACGGTGAGGACGACTACAGGGTGGGGCTCAAATACGGCCTTGATGTGGTAATGCCTGTCGATGAAGAGGGCAAATACGATGAGACTATCGTAAAACTAGGTCTTATCCCAAATCCGCAAGAGTTTGTGGGTATGCACATATTCAAAGCCAACGATATGATAGTCGAGATGTTAGGCTCGGCGGCTCTGAAAGTATCGAAGTTTGTCCACTCTTATCCGCACTGCTGGAGAACACACAAGCCAGTTATCTATAGGGCAACGAAGCAGTGGTTTATCGCAATGGACGAGAAGCTCTCCGGTGACGATAGAACGCTAAGAGAGATAGCGCTAGGCGAGATAGAAAAAATCAACTTCTATCCGAAAGCGGGCAAAAACCGCCTAAAAAGCATGATAGAAAATAGACCTGATTGGTGTATTTCAAGACAGAGAGACTGGGGTGTGCCGATAGCTTTCCTCAGGGATAAAAGAACCGGTGAAGCATTGCTAGATGAGAGGGCTCTAAGTCTTGCCGCCGAGATATTCGACGAAGAGGGTGCGGACGCTTGGTACTCTAGGTCGGTTGCAGACTTTTTGCCCTATAGCATGAAGACGGAGGCGGAACACTTTGAGAAGGTGACCGACATACTTGATGTATGGTTTGATAGCGGCTCTACATTCTTTTCAGTAATCAAAAGCGGCAACTACGATGCGGGAGAGTATCCTGCGGATGTGTATCTGGAAGGGTCAGACCAGCATAGAGGATGGTTCCAAAGCTCACTTCTGCTCTCTTGCGCTATCAACAAGCAAGCGCCGTTTAAAAGCGTAATTACGCACGGCTTTACCGTAGACGCAAGCGGTCGCAAAATGTCCAAATCTCTCGGCAATGTCGTGGCTCCTGAGGCTATCCTAAAAGAGTACGGTAGCGAGATAATGAGACTATGGGTTGCGATGAGCGACTTTACCGACGATGTCAAGGTCTCTACCGAGATACTAAAGCAGATTTCCGAGCAGTATAGAAAACTCAGAAACTCGTTTAGATTTTTGCTTGCCAATATCAGCGACCTTGAGGCATTAGCTCCGATGGAGAGTTTGGGAGAGCTAGATAGATGGATACTTTCCGAGGCAAAAACGGTATTTGAAGAGGTCAAAAAAGAGTTTGACGAGTACGAATACGCAAGAGCGATGATAAGACTCAACGCCTTTGTAGTGAGCAAACTTTCAAATATCTATATGGATGTTTGCAAGGATAGGCTGTATTGCGATGCCAAAGACGCTGAGAGTAGACGGGCTTCGCAGACGGTGATGGCGCTTATCCTTCGCTCGCTTTTGACACTCGTGGCTCCGATACTTACATACACGGCGGACGAGGTAGTGGAGTATATGCCTGAGTTTTTGAGGGAGAATCAAGCTAGTGTTTTTGGGCTTGTCTCAAAAGAGCTCCCGAGCGTAAAAAGCGAATTTGACGCCGCAAAACTGCTTAAGATAAGAGACGGGTTTTTCGAGACCGTAGAGAAGTTCAAAAAAGAGGGGAGCGTCAAAAGTACCCTTGAGCTAGCTCTTGGCTTGCCAAAAGGCTTTGAGGGGCTAAGTAGCGAGAAGGATATGGAAGATTTCTTCCTTGTTAGCGGTCTTTTAGATAAAGACGAAGGCGAAGTGCTAGCCTCCTTTGAGATTGATGGCAAAGAGTTTAGCGTGATGAAATCCGCAAAACACAAATGCCCAAGATGCTGGAGATATGCTGCCGAAACAGAGGATGCATTATGTCCTAGATGCCAAAAGGTCCTATCTTGAATTTTAGCGAAGCTGTGCCGTTTTGGGTGGTAGTCGCTGCGGTGGGATTCTTGCTTGCCGTGCTTGGTGTGGGTATTATATTTGTAAAAAAACATCCGAAAGCAAATAAGGAAAAAGGGAAATGATAAGCTTTAAAGACGCTCTAAAACTAGGCGGGGAAGACCTTGCTGGGCTAAAACAAGAACTAAAGAAAAAAATAGAAGAGACAAAAGATATAAATGCGTATGTCGGCTTTGAAGAGGTCGGCGAGGGGGTGCCGGTACTTGTAAAAGACAACATCAATGTAAAAGATTGGGGTATCACTTGTGCTAGCAACATCCTAAAAGGGTATGTATCTCCATATAATGCTACTGTGATAGAAAAGCTGCTTGCCAGCGGTTGTTCTTTGTTTGGGCGTTCAAATATGGATGAATTTGCGATGGGAAGCACGACTGAGAGCAGCGTATACGGCAGAACTCTAAATCCGCATAACAAGCTTAGAGTGCCGGGCGGGAGCTCAGGCGGCTCGGCGGCGGCGGTAGCTAACGGCTCAGCGATAGTAGCCCTAGGAAGCGACACGGGTGGGAGCATCAGGCAGCCTGCTGCTCTTTGCGGATGTGTCGGCATGAAACCGACTTACGGCAGAGTGAGCAGATACGGGCTTGTGGCGTACGGTTCCAGCCTTGACCAGATAGGCTCATTCGGTAGAAGCGTTGAGGATGCGGCTTTGCTATATGACAAAATAGCGGGATTTGACCCAAAAGACTCGACTAGCGCAACCGTAGAGCACGTGACAACAGCGGATAAGATAGACAAAAACCGCAAGCTAACATTTGCCGTTATCGAAAACTATGTAGAACAGGCAAGCGAAGACATCAGAGAGTCCATCAAAGGCATCATAAAAGAGCTTGAAAAAGCCGGACACAAGGTGATCTACAAAAACCTGCTGAACTCAAAATACGATGTAGCGGCATACTATGTGACGGCTACGGCAGAGGCGGCTACCAATTTGCAGAGATTTGACGGTGTGAGATACGGATATAGAGCCGAGTCAAAAAGCGTTGCCGAGATGTTTGTCAAAACTAGAAGCGAAGGCTTTGGTAGCGAGGTGCAAAGAAGGATACTCCTGGGCAACTTTGTTCTATCAAGTGGATATTACGACGCTTATTATGTGAAAGCTCAAAAAGTTAGAGAGTTTATAAAGAATGAATATCTCTCTATTTTTAAGGAAGCAGACATCGTGATAATGCCGGTTACGCCAAGTACTGCGTTTGAGTTTAACTCGTTCAAAGAGCCTCTTGAGATGTATTTGGAGGATATTTATACCATATCCGTAAATCTTGCGGGACTGCCTGGAATATCAGTACCGACGGGATATGACAAGCAAAAATTACCGATAGGCGTTCAGCTTTTGGCCTCGCATTTTGAAGAACAAAAGCTATTTGATGCGGCGGCGGTTGTGGAAGACATTTGTGCATATAAAAACAATTTATTATAAGAAGGAGATGGATATGAAAATAGTAAAAAAGGCGCTAACGTTTGAAGACGTATTGCTGGTACCGAAATATTCAGAGATTTTGCCTAAAAACGTAGACATCTCCAGCCGTTTGACAAAAAATATAACGCTAAACGCACCTATAGTATCTGCGGCGATGGATACGGTAACGGAATACGAGGTCGCTATAGCGATGGCTAGAGTCGGCGGTATCGGTATCATACACAAAAATATGGATATAGAGTCGCAAGTAAAACAGGTAAAAAGAGTCAAAAAATCAGAGAGCGGAATGATAGTCGATCCGATTGCATTCAAAGAGGGGACAACGCTCGAAGAGGCTCTTTATATGCTAAACGAGTTTCATATCTCAGGAGCTCCGGTTATCGACGATTACGGTAAGCTTGTCGGGATATGTACAAATAGGGATATGAGGTTTGAAAACGACCCAAAAAGAAAAATCGGCGAGATAATGACCAAAATGCCGCTCGTGAGCGCAAAAGTCGGCGTATCACTTGATGAAGCTGCTAAAATCTTGCATAAACACAAAATAGAGAAACTTCCTATTGTGGATGATGAAAACGTATTAAAGGGTCTTATCACAATAAAAGACGTCAAAAAAAGAATCGAATATCCAAATGCAAATAAGGATGATTTTGGAAGATTAAGAGTCGGTGCGGCTATCGGTGTTGGGCAGTTTGATAGGGCAGAAGCACTTGTAAAAGCCGGGGTTGACGTGTTGGTGTTGGACTCTGCGCACGGACATTCAAAGGGGATTATAGATACGGTAAAAGAGCTCAAAAAGACACTTGCCATTGACGTGATAGCCGGCAATATAGCTACCGCCGAAGCGGTAAGAGCTCTTGCTCAGGCTGGGGCGGACGCCGTAAAGGTGGGTATAGGACCTGGAAGCATATGTACGACAAGAATAGTTGCCGGTGTCGGAGTGCCTCAAATTACCGCTATTATGGACGCCGCAGAGGAAGCTAGAAAGCTAGGTATTCCGGTTATTGCCGACGGCGGTATCAAATATTCCGGCGACCTTGCCAAGGCGATAGCCGCCGGAGCTTCATCCGTAATGGTCGGCTCTATGCTTGCCGGAACTGAAGAGAGCCCGGGGGAAACCATCATGTATCAAGGCAGAAAATACAAAGCATACAGGGGTATGGGTAGTATCGGCGCTATGCAAAAAGGGTCAAACGATAGATATTTCCAAGAGGGAACTGCTGTTGACAAGCTAGTGCCGGAAGGTATCGAAGGACAAGTGCCTTATCGTGGACATATCCATGAGATAGTCTATCAAATGTTGGGCGGACTCCGTTCGTCCATGGGGTATCTGGGGGCAAAAGACATCCTTGATTACCAAGAAAAAGCGGAATTTGTAGAAATAACATCTGCCGGTCTCAAAGAGAGCCACGTTCATGATGTATTTATCACAAAAGAGGCTCCAAACTACCACGAGAGCAGATAGTAAAAAACGTGCAGATAACTACAAAAACAGTAGATTTTAGTACCCCGCTCTATCTTGATAGCGGGCGGATACTTGAACCGTACCGTATGATTTATGAAACATACGGTGAGCTGAATGAAGACAAAAGCAACGTCATAATCGTTTGCCATGCATTCTCAGGCTCACACCACGCCGCAGGCAGGTATGAGGACGACAAAAAGCCGGGATGGTGGGATGCTCTTGTGGGTGACGGTAAAGCCGTGGATACGAGAAAGTATTTTGTAATATGTGTAAATGTCATAGGAAGTTGCTACGGTTCTACGGGACCCGGTAGCGAAAACCACAAAACCATGAGAGCTTACGGGCTCAAATTTCCGGTGATAACCGTGCGGGATATGGTACGGGCGCAAAAAACCCTCTTTGCCAAGCTGGGAATATTTAAAGTCAAGGCGATTATAGGCGGTTCCATGGGGGGAATGCAGGCACTCTCTTTTGCGGTTGAGTATCCTGATTTTGCGGAGACCGTAATCCCTATGGCGACTACTCACGCTACAAGTCCGTGGGTAATAGCTCTCAATAAAGTGGCGCAGTCTGCACTGCTTGCCGACCCGGCTTTTGACGGCGGCAACTACAATCCGGACGATATCAAACAAAACGGTTTAGCCGGATTGTCGGCGGCTAGAATGGCGGGATACCTAGGGTATATAAGTCCCGAGGGGATGAACGGCAAGTTTGGGCGAGGATATGTGGCAAACGACGGTCTTTTCGAGCTTTTCGGGCAGTTTGAGGTGGAGAGATACCTCGACTACAACGGCGAAAACTTCGTCAAATGGTTTGACCCGCTCTCGTTTTTGTATCTATCCAAGGCGATAAACATCTTTGATGTGTCATACGGATATGATAGTCTTGAGGATGCACTATCTCGTATTCGCTCTTCGCTGTATCTGCTTGCCTTTAAGGGCGATACGATGTTTTTCCCATCCGAGATGCAGCATATCGTGCGGACGATGCAGAAAAAAGGAATGGATAATGTCTCGTACATCTGCATAGACTCGGATTACGGGCATGATGCGTTTCTCGTTGAGGTAGAGAAGTTCGCCGACCTTGTATCCGATATTTTGGAGAAAAAAATATGAGCAAAAAAGAATCTTTCGAAGAGTTATTGGATGAGGCAAAAGAGCTTCTAAAGGCATTAAACGACCCTGAAATCACGCTTGCCAAAAGCGTGGAGACATACAAAGAGGGGATCAAAAAGCTAGAGGATGCGGCAAAGATGCTTGAAGAGGCGAAGCTGCAAATAGAAGAGTTTTCTAAAAAAGATTGATGCGTGGAAAATAAAATACTGACCGTCGCCGCCCTGCAAGTGCCGTCTCTGCCTATAGAAAAGGCAAAGCTTGATTATTATCTGGCTATCGCAAAAAGCAAAAAAGTATCGCTTTTGCTCCTGCCGGAATACGTCGTAAATCTGTTTTTTAAAGAGCTTGAGAAGACTCCGCTTGGACTTGTAGAAGATCAGGCAAAGATGCAAAAGGAAAATCTCCTCAATCTATCCCGTGTTTACAACATCACGATAGTATCACCTCTTATTTTGGTAGAGAAAAAAAAGATTTATAAGCTTATGGCGGTGTTCGATAAAGGGCATTTCAAGGCTTTTGAACAGCGAACGCTGATGCCTTACCCTCATTGGAATGAGAGAGGTTTTTTTGACGAGGGGTTATCGTCTCACGCTACCCCTGGATTTATTACCGTCGATGGTTTCAAAATTGCAATTATTGGCGGTTTTGAGCTTCATTTTGATGCGTATTGGCAAAAAATAAAAGAGAAAAAAGCCGACCTTGTGCTGCTGCCTACCGTATCGACGTTTGAGAGTAAAGCCAGATGGAGAGAGATAGCCAAAACGAGGGCGTTTCTGGCGAATACCTACATCTTGCGTGCTAATAGAATAGGGGAGTTTGAGTCCAAAGAGGGCAAATGGAATTTCTACGGCGATAGCTTCTTTGTCTCCCCGTACGGCGAGGTAGAATCGCATCTAGGTAAAAGCGAAGAGATACTAATAGCTGAGGTCTCCAAATCGGAACTAACCGCCGCCAGAAAGAGTTGGGGTTTTGGAAAAATATCGTCAAACATAGGAATTATAGAGTGAAATTTGAGAGTTATCCGTTTGAAAAACTAGCCGCACTGACCAAGGATATAGCGCCAAGCGCAGAGTATTCGCCGCTCAAGCTAACCATCGGCGAGCCGCAGTTTGATACTCCGCTGTTTATTAGAGAGAAGCTTAGAGATACGGCGCATACACTCAACAAATATCCAAAAACGGCGGGTGAGGATGAGCTAAAATCGGCGATGTTGGGCTTTGTCCATAGAAATTTCGGTGTAGAGCTAAAAGGTGAAGAGCTGATACCGACTCTGGGAACTAGAGAGGTGCTTTTTAATTTTCCACAGTTTTATCTGTTTGGCAAAAGCTCCCCAATTATGGCGTATCCAAATCCGTTTTATCAGATATATGAAGGGGCGGCAATAGCTTCAAAAGCCCAGGCCTTGCATCTAAATCTTAGAAGTGAAAACGGATTTTTGCCGAGTTTTGATGAACTAAAAGAACATATAAAAAACGGCAAAAAACCCGACATCGTCATCCTGAACTCCCCGAATAATCCGACTGCCTCGGTCATGAGCCTAGAATTACTGAAAGAGTGGATGAGCGCCGCCTTGGAGTATGATTTTTTACTTATTAACGACGAGTGTTACAACCAAATATATTTCGGCACCCCACCGCCTTCGCTCCTTGAGGCGGCTATTGCCATCGGAAACGAGAGCTTCAAAAACTGCCTAGTGCTAAATTCGATATCCAAGCGCTCTTCCGCCCCGGGTCTACGAAGCGGTTTTATCGCCGGGGATGCCGGTGTGCTAAAAGAGTATCTAAAGTACAGAACCTATGTCGGAGCGACAAACGGCTTGCCGATGCAGTACGCCGCCGCAGTAGCGTGGAGTGACGAAGAGCATGTGTATGAAGCTAGAGAAAAATACAGGCAAAACTTTGAGATAGCCTCAAAATATCTAGGCACGCCTATGGCTGACGCTACATTTTATATATGGTTTGCGGTTGGCAACGGCGTAGAGTTTGCGGCAAATCTATACAGACAAAAAAATGTCTTGGTGCTCCCTGGGAGCTTTTTGGCTCGTGGATTTGCCGAGGAGTATGTGCGCATTGCACTTGTGGAGAGTCCTGAAAAGACCGAGGAAGCAATAAAAAGGCTCAGAGATTTTTTGTAGAAAACAACTAAAGGGAATATATTGAAAGTACATTTTGTAGGTATCGGCGGAATAGGGCTGTCGGCAATCGCTAGATTTTTGCTCGCAAAGGGGCATGAAATCAGCGGCTCCGACATCAAAAGGACAAAAATAGTAGAAGACCTGGAGGCTTTAGGCATCAAGGTGACCGTGCCGCACAATAGATGCGCCGTAGAAGACCAAGACCTTCTCATCTACTCCGCAGCGGTCAAATCTACAAATCCTGAGCTAAAGCAAGCAAGACACAAAGGGATACAGGTAATCACGAGACTTGAGGCTCTAAAATTAGTCTTGTCAGAAAAAAAAGTATATTCGGTGTGTGGGGCGCACGGCAAGAGTACGACTACGGCGATGCTAGCTGAGATACTAGCAAGTAGTGCACTCATAGGCGCTGAGAGCAAGGCGATAGGGGCAAACTGCAGGGTCGTGGCGCAAAAAAATCTAATGGTATTTGAGGCGGACGAGTCGGATGGAAGCTTCCTGAACTCAAACCCGTATTGTGCGATAGTGACAAACGCAGAGCCTGAACATATGGAGTATTACGACTACGATACAGATTGGTTTTATGAGTGTTATACCGAGTTTTTGGCAAAAGCCTCAAGCCGTGTGATAAATGCCGAAGATGAGTTCCTCTCTAGCGTAGATATGGATGCCGTAAGACTGTATCCGTCAAAAGATATTAAAAATATTAGATACGACCTAGTGGACGGTGAGCCTACGACATTTTTTGAGCTAAAAGATCTAGGGGAGTTCGCCGTTTGGGGATTTGGCAAGCATATCGCCCTTGACGCGTCACTGGCGATACTTGCAGCAATGAACGAGCTTGAAATCCCGCAAATAAGAGAAAATCTAAAAAGATTTAAGGGTATCAAAAAGAGATTTGACATCATAGAAAAGAATGAAAAAATAGCGATTATAGACGACTATGCGCATCATCCGACAGAGATAGAGGCTACAATCAAATCAGCAAAACTTTATGCGAAGCTTGGCGGATATGGCAAGATAACGGCCGTCTGGCAGCCGCACAAATGGTCTAGAACTATGGATAATTTGGAGCATTTCGTGACTTGCTTTGAGGGGGTAGATACCCTAGTGATACTCCCTGTTTGGGCGGTAAATGAAGAGCCTAGGGAGCTTGATTTTTCAAAAACATTCGAGAGATACTCACCTATTTTGGCAGAAAAAATAAAAAAAGAAGAAAATAAAATAATAATAATCTCTAATAGTCAAAATATTGAGATATCTGAAGGATTACTCATCGGCTTCGGTGCTGGCGATATTACCTACCAGCTCAGAGGCCAAAAATAGTCACATAAAAGTTACTTCCATAATCACATGTTAGTTGTATAATTGTAACATTATATGACCAGACTAAGTGGGGAAAAATGCTTTCAAGTTTAACTTTTAAAGCAAAGCTAATCATTTTCTCTACGATTTTATCGGCATTGTTGCTTATTATTTCCGTAACTTCCTATATCAAACTTGAATATACGTCTAATAATCTGCATGAGATAGCAGACAATAAACTCAAATCCACAAAATATCTTTTGACTGCCCTAGAGGCTCAGTCTGACATAAGAATAGCTGTTATGCGGTAATTAATGAAAATTTGGCCGCATACGAGAAACTCCCTTTTGACAAAGAAGAGGTGCTATACGAGCAGTTTAAAAAAGTTGTAGACTGTAGCTCAAAAGAGTCAGGTAGAATCTCAAAAGAAGCCTCCGAAGAAGCCGTTGCTGCAGAAACTAATATCAAATCTATCGGCCGGCGTCCATGCGCTAAGGGACGGTATATCTAAATTTATGCAGACAAAATACCTAAACTTCAAAATTAACTATTCCGGAAAAGACGAGATAGGCGATACGGTAGATAGTTTTAACGAGTTTTTGGGCGTTCTTGAAAAAATAATAAAAGACGCAAAAGCATCGTCTAACAAAAGAGATAGGAAAAGTAAAACTAATTATAGAAGACGGGGCAAGGGCGGCCAAAGAGTCTAAAGCTGAAATTCAAGAGGCTCGGAAACAGCCAATTGACGCTAAAAATAGAATGATAACGCTGGGGTAAGAGCCGGTGGGCACGGTAGAGGATTTGCCGTTGTGGCAGATGAAGTAAGAAAACTTGCCGAGAGAACACAAAAAAGTCTAACAGAGATTAATACTACGATAAACGTAATAGTGCAGGCGGTTATAGATTCAGCGGATCAAATGGGGAAAAATGCCGCAAATATCCAAAAACTAGTACAGGTAAGCCAAGCCGTTGAGCATGCCATACTTGGCACGGCTTCCGTCATGGATAACACAATGCAAACTACGGTTCATAGGGCTGAAAATTCGATAGAGTTGGCAAAAGATGCCGGAAAAATGGTAAAACTAGTCGGACAAGTCAATGATTTGTCGTCAGCAAATGCAAGAAGCGTCAAAGAGATAGCTGCCGTAGCTGAACACTTGTATAAATTGACAGAACAGCTCAGGTAAATATATGGAAACTTCCAAAAAACTAATAACGCTATTTTTTATTACTACCGCTTTGCCGTACATCTCTTTTCTGGCTTATGCAGATTTTGCGATTGCCGCTTTGCCGTATGTTTTGATACCGATGTCGGCTACTATGTTTTTGGCTTATTTGATAGTCAAAGAGGATTTGCTATCTGTTAGAAAGCTGACGGATTTTGCCAGAGCTTTAAAAATCGACAACTGGTCTTACAGGGTAAATGACGTCAAATCATCTTGGCTAATGGAGGTTGCCGATGCTTTCAACTTGGCCGCAGAGAGGTTTGAGAGAAAACAAAACGAGCTAAGGCAGGTAATAGACTTAGTTCCGGGATTCATCTACGCCAAAGACACCAGCGGGAAAATAGTCCTTGCAAATAAAGCCTTTGCCGCTTTTTTAAATAAGATACCGCAAGAGATTGTCGGATGTCACGTAGACGAGTTTGACTCGGTATCTTTTTTGAAAAAAAGTCCGTTTGAAGATGACGACAATGATAATGACCTTTTGAAATCGATTAGTGAAGAGGATTGTGAAAAAGACGGCAACCATTTTGTATATTTGGTGTTTAGAAGTCCGCTTTTTGGAACAGATAAACGTAGGCTTGCAAATTTGGTATTTGCATATGATATTACCACCATGAAAGAGATACAAAATAATTTGCAAACGCTGAACATATCTCTTGAGGCTAGAGTAAAAGAAGAGGTCGCAAAAAACATCGAAAAAGACAAGGAGCTGATTCGGGCAAAAGAGAAGTTTATTAGAAATGCCGTACACGAAATCAATACTGCACTGACCGTAATTACCATAAATGCCGAGTATTTGATAAAAGACTACGGAGTCAATAGGTCTACGTCTGCCATACTAGGAGGGGCAAAAAGCCTCTCAAGCGCATATGGGGACCTTAGTTATTTCACCCTCAAAGACTCTAGCACTTTTCAAAAAGAGAGCAGCGTCGACGTTAGCGAGTTGATTATTGATTGGATACTTGAATTTGAGAGTATAGGAAAAAAAATAGAAGATAAAAGCAAGATATTTGAGCTGTACACCAGAGAAGACTGCTTCAAGGGCGGCCATGGCGTCGGACTATCTATGGTAAAAGAGATTTGCGACGACCAGGGTATTGTCATCGAGCTAGATACCGAAGGTAACCGGAATATCTTTAGGTATCGTTTCAGCAAAAACTGTTAGAATATTGGTATGAAGATAATGTTGATTGGAGATGAGTATTCTATAGCGCAAGCGATTAAGAGGTATTTGGAAGATTCCGGTTCTGTCGTTGACGCTTTTTTTGATGGTGCAGAGGCTATGAAAGAGCTTGAGAGAGGCATGTCCTATGATGCTTGTATAGTCGATATCAATCTGCCGGGTGCTAGTGGGCTTGAAATTCTTGCAAAAATAAAATCAGCATCAGAGCAGCTTCCGGTAATAATCATAAGCGCCGATAGCGATATAGAAACTATAGATAGAGCATATAAACTAGGGACGGAAGATTATCTCAAGAAACCGTTTCATATCAAAGAGCTAGCAATCAAATTGGCTAAATTGTCGAAAAATACACCTTCAAAAATTGCTTTTGGCGACGGATTGGTATTTGATGTCGGTACAAGAAAGCTTTTCAGGGATGATGAAGAAATTGAGCTAACCAAAAAAAGAGCTTTTATTTTTGGAGCTCTTACTGCAAAACAGAGGGAAGATAGTCACCAACGACCATATTCACAACATTGTATATGAGTATAACTATATGAGTGATTTAGCCCTTAGAACTCTTGTAAAAAGAGTTAGGTTGAAGGTTGGCAAGGAGCTAATCTCCAACGTATCCGGACTTGGATATAAGATAGATTAAAAGAGGAGTCAAGTCTCCTCTTTTAGTTATTCCGCTACGCTTACCTCTACCGGATCGCTTTCCCAAAGGCCGTGCTTTGTACAGTAGCTCATTGCAGTTAGTCTCATTTTTGATTTTTGCGGGATTATTGTGAATGTTACTTCCGCATTTGCCGGCGCACTTCCTTGCGCACCAGGTGTATATGTTGCTTGAGCTAGCAGTGTTTCACCGTCGAAAAGTTGAATGTATGCTATATAGTGGTCAAAATCATCCGGGTGTTTGTACTCGTTGCCCATCTGTACTCTAACCGCAAATTTTTCGCCTTTTTTTGCTTCGTTTGCACAGTGTACGAACGGAGAGTGTCTATCAATATAATCTTTTTTTGCCTCTTTGTCTATCTGGCTAATATCTACATATCTGCTTACTGTTGCCATCGTTTTCCTCCTAAGTTTTTTTTGGTTACTATCCAAGCAGCTTCAATTCTAACCCAAATAAGATAAAA
Source organism: uncultured Helicobacter sp. (assembly GCA_964630205.1). Classification (GTDB taxonomy): domain Bacteria; phylum Campylobacterota; class Campylobacteria; order Campylobacterales; family UBA6016; genus UBA6016. The sequence goes on from CAZVTM010000010.1 coordinate 15,730, forward strand.
ATAATCTTATTTAAAAGCGGAACATGCAAGAGTTTGATTATACGTTTTTGGCTTCATTTGTTCTTGTTGCTGTCTCGCTCGTGTATTCTTACAAGGAAGGGCTAGGAATAGAAAAAAAGATAGCCGTTGGCTCTGTGACGGCACTGTTTCAGCTTCTAATTCTCGGTTTTATACTTTCTTTTCTTTTTTCATTTGAATCCCCGCTGTACTATCTGCTTGTTTGGCTTTTTATGTGTGTTTACGCAGCTTTTATAGCCAAAGGGAGAGCTGGGCTATACGAGGGTGGCTTTGTCGTATCTTTTGTCGTTATAGCGGCTTCGTCGTTTTGCGTGCTGTTTTTGCTCTTGCTCATTGGCGCAATATCGCTAAAGGCTAGAGAGATTATACCTTTGGCGGGAATGGTTACGGGAAACGCTCTCAATGTCTATACGCAGTTTGCGGAGAGATTAAAAGGGGAGGCTAAAAATAGAATTGCGGAGATAGAGGGGAAAATTGCGCTTGGTGCCTCTGTTGCAGAATCTTTGTTGCAATCCGTAAGGGCGGCGTCGAGAGCGTGCATGATGCCAACCCTAAACACCCTCCAAACCGTCGGTTTTATCCATATCCCCGGGGTTGCGGTGGGGATGATACTAGCCGGAGCTGAGCCTATGAAGGCGGTTAGCTTTCAGCTTGTGATTATGTTTATGATGGTCAGCGTCGCGATGTTTAGCGCCGTGTTCGGCAAAATCCTACTCGTCAAAAAAATCCTCGGCTCCATTGCCTCTTAATTCGGCGCCGACAAGCTCCTCTAATAACCCCGTCGCATAAGAGCCTTTTGGGAGGCTAAATCTTATCTTTGCGTGAGCCTTTTCTTCATCGTACTCTATAGAACAATCGGTTGGAAATATCCAAGCATATCTTCTGTCTCCAAGAGCTTTTACTTTTTCATCGACAAAGTGTTTTTCTATTTCAAAAGCCGATCCTTTTGCCCTTTTGTTGTTTTCTCCGCAAAGCAGACCTGTCGGAGCTATCTCTCTAGAGGCAAATCTGTCCCCCTCCACTTTCATATCTTCGGCAAAAAAAAGCCTCCCGTGCGGATAGTGGCACATTGCGTCGCCGTCAATTATCTTAAAAAACTGTTTTTGCTTTTTTAGCTCAGCTCCTATTTTTGCGTCCATCGCTATACCCCTTGAGGCAAAATGCGATTTTAGGGCATCCTCAAGCTCTTTTTTATCAAAACTTTCGGTAAGCCTGGATAACTTGATACGAAAGTCGAGCCAATCGTTAAAAAGATAGCTCTGATAGGCGCTGATAAAAAATCTTTTTAAATTTTGGTTGCGCTCTTTTTTGATACCGTGCGCTATATCTCGTCCAAGCTCGTGGTTTTTGCCGTCTCTTCCGAATCTTTGATACCCGAAGTAGTTTGGCATCCCCTCTTTTTCTATGGTTTTAAGCCCGTTTTTTAGCTTGGCAAAGTCGGAGGGCATTATCTTTTTGAGTCTGATAAAAAACTTGTTTCCAGCTAGATGCCCTAGTTTTATTTTGTTTTTGTGGCGAACTACGCTTAAAATTTTTATGTTTGGATGAGTCAAATCTTTAATGGCGGATTCAAAGTTTCTCGGTAGGGATATGTGTTGTATAGTCATCCCGTCCTTGTCTTTTAGCCCAGCATAGCCTATCTCTTTTTGTTTGACGCCCAGAGCCGATGATATATAGCTTAGCATCTCCCATGTCGTCATATCTTTTTTTCGGATAGCGACTACGATATGCTCCCCTTCGCCGCTAAATTCATAAAGAGGTATCTCTTCGACGGTAAAATCTTTTGAGTTTTTTGTAAATACGAAGTTTATGCTTGAATGTGTCAAAAATCTTGAGTTTTTCATTACCGTTCTTTTGTGTTAAAATCGTCTAATTGTAACATCAAAAGGGTTTTGCCATGAATTTGAAAGAGTGTTATTTATTCGAAGGTTTTGCCGATAAAGAGCTCCTTGAGTTATCATCGATATCTTTTGAAAAAAAATTTGCTCCTGGAGAGATAATATTTATAGAGGGCGACAGCTCCAAGTATCTGCATGTTTTGTTGGATGGAGTGGTTGATATCTATAAAGCCAATGCAAAATTTGGGGAGTTTTTTTTGCACTCCATACAGGCTCCGTCTTTGGTTGCGGAGCTTCCGACCTTTGAGAGAATCGCATTTCCGGCGAGTGCGCGAGCAGCTAGTAATGTTCGGATATTAAAGATAGACTTTGATGCTTTTAAAGACAAAATGCTATCCAATCCCGAGGTGTCTTATAAATTTATTAAGTCGCTTTTGCAGAAAATGAGAATACTTGAGGGGTTTATACAAAAAGAGCTAAATCTTGGGGCTGAAGAAAAAATAATAGCTTTGCTTAGTGAAAATCCGACTATTTTTGAATTAAAAAAACACATTGAAATTGCAAAAATGCTTAATATGGCGCCGGAGACGCTCTCTAGAACAATAAAAAAGCTAAAAGAGCAGGGGATTTTGTGTGGCGAAGGAAAAATTGTAAAAATGGATTGATTATGGGGTGTTAAGACCTTTTTGGGTCTTAACACTTAATAATATTTGCGGAGTACTTATCTAGTCTCAATACTACGGCTTTGTCCACTTCCGCTTTCGCTTTCGCGTTTGAACCGTATTCTTTTTTTAGCTCTTGCTTGTTGAGGTCGAAAAATTCGGTAAATTGATTTTTGCCGGCTATGCCAACCGCATAAATTTCTTTTTTAGCCTCATCTACTTCCAAAACTACCATAGCCATATGGTTTTCAGCAGGCCCGTCAACTTTTTTGCCGCAAATTTTTGCATCAAATACAGATAAGTGTGCACAGCATTTGATTAATTGAACGCCCTGCATACAGCCCGGGTCTTTTTTGCCATAGTAATTCACTACAGTAAATTCTTTTGTCGGATATGACCATTGGTGAGGGCATATCGCACTGTATGCGACAAGATTTTTACCTTTGCCTACTCCGCCCGGTGCCTTATACTGGCTTCCGTCGCTTGTCGTATAATCCATCGGTTTCACCGGCAAATCAAGAAGCAATAGGAAGTTTGGCGTCGCCGCAAAAGGGTAGTTAAACATAAAAGGCGCATCCGGAGCTATCGTGTTAAACCAAATAGGTTTACCGCTAGCGTCAGTCAGTAGCGCTTTTTTGTACATTGTTACAGGCAAATCTGCCGCTCTGGCATCATTCAAAAAAATAACACCGCCTGCTACCAAAGTAGCAGATACGGCGCAGGTCTTTAGAAAATCTCTTCTTTCCAAACGTACTCCTTGAAATCAACCGAATAGGTCGTTCATTATACCTTTATACCACTCATCTGTAGCTTTACCGAGATTTGGTCTATCTGCGGCATTTTCGCCTTTGGCGCTTGCGGATACTTTGATTTTTTTAGTTCCATCCGCTTCTACTAGATACTCTACTTTGTGGTTTACGACAACCGCTTCTTTTGGATTTCCTTTTACCATAGAGAAGCAAGTATTGTCAGGAAGTATAAGACCGTCGTCTTTTGCTACGCCTAGTTTTGCGGCGATTTGTTTTGCGACAATTTTACCTTGAGAGTTGGCCATATGCCCCGATTTTGGATATCCACTTCCGGCTGCAAAGTTTGTAGCCGCTATAGCATCACCGAGGACAAATACGTTTTCATCAGCGCTACCGTCAGCTTTTAGCGCCGTATGCATAGGAAGCTTAACAAGTGCGTATCCATCTGCGTTTGTTTTTACATCTGCCATTTTCATCAATGGAGAAGCTATATTTTTAGGGATGATGTTCGCCACTGCATAGCTAACTGTTTTTGCCTCTTTTTTGTCACCGTCTACAACTTCTACGTGTATCACTTTTTTAGCGAAATCAACGTCTTTGATGTGTGTATTTTTGTGATATTCGATTATTCCAGAATATAGAGTTTTGTAAACTTCCATAAATTGTTTAGGTTTTGCGCCCGGAGCCGGTCTAGGGTCAAGAATTAACACTTTGGCGTTTATTTTGTTTTCTTTTATGAAATTTGCAACCATAGCCGCTCTCTCATAAGGAGCAGGAGGACATCTATATGCGCCGTCCGGAACGGTAATAATGAAGTTTCCTTCTTCTAGCTCGTCAAGTTGCTTTTTAAGTGCTAGGTGTTCGCTCCCAGGCTTTAGTGCCGGAGGGCACTCCATTAGGCATTTTGCTGCCTTTTCTTTATCCGCGCCGAACAGCTTTGA
>CAZVTM010000010.1:19951-57650 GCA_964630205.1 uncultured Helicobacter sp.
TAATCGTACTCGATACCGCCGGTGATTACAAGATAGTCGTATCCTATGTAGCCTTTATCTGTTTTTACTACTTTTGCCGCTTTGTCAAACCCTGTAATTGTAGCTTGGATGAAGTGATATCCGTGTTTTGAAGCAGGTGTGTAGTAGTCGAAGCTTAGAGTATCAAGCGTAACAGGTTTTTACCTGATGGATCCATTACGCCGCCCATCCAACAGTTGCTATATGGACAAGACATGAAGTTATCTCTTTTTTCAAGCACTACAACTTCTACTTCTTTGCTCGCTTTTCTAAGATATTTCGCTACGGTTAGACCACCGAATCCACCGCCGCATACTACGACTCTTTTACCTTTTGGGGCAGGCATTAGCTCGCTGTGTGCAAGGCTAAAACCTTTTGGCGCTTCAGTATTAGCCGCATTATCTGCCGCACATCCGCCGACCGCAAGCGCAGCCGCCGAAATACCTGTTATTTTAAGTAAGTCCCTTCTGTTGATTGCCATATTCACTCCTTGTTTTGTGGTTGATTCTTGACTTTGGGATATTTTCGTTTGAATAATTTTTTGTTATTTAACTAACGGTTTTCATTCTATCGCTACAAAAATTAAACTATCTTTAAATTTTGTAATTTTCTATAATTTTTTATAATATAAAGTATGGTTAATTATTTATAACATATTTTAATGCTATACGCTATAAATAAAGCCTATTTGCCTCAAAAAAATATGTTATAAAAATTTTTTAATAAAAAAAAATTTTAACAATTTAAAATTGTATATTTTGAAGTTTTATACGTAGAAGATAGAATAATAAAAAATTATTGTTTTATTATTTGGAAAAAAGTATTGAGCCAACTCTAAGCATATTGGAGCCCGATGCTATAGCCAGCTCAAAATCAGAGCTCATTCCCATAGAGCATATTTTTGCTCCATCTTTTTCAAGCTCGTCAAATATTTTTCTGCATCTTGCAAAGCTGGTTTGTATGTCATTTTTATCTTCGGAATGCGCCCCTATGGTCATAACACCCTTTAGGTCGATATTTGATAGATTTTGCTTTATTTTGCGGTATTCGTCTGTTGCTATTTCAGGTTCAACCCCGGCTTTTGTATCTTCTTTGGCGCTATTTATCTGCAAAAGTGCACTAATTTTCATATTTTTGACTTTCGCTCTTTTGTCTATTTCGACCGCTGTTTCGTATGAATCTATAGAGTGCACAAGGAATGGATTTGCTTCCAGAAGCATATTTATCTTATTGGTCTGAATACGACCTATGAAGTGCCATTCGATAGGCAAATCATTAAGTAAAAGCTCTTTTGCCTTCATGTCTTGTATTTTATTTTCCCCGAAAGCCCTTTGCCCTTCAAGGTAGAGCTTTTTTATTGCGTCGGCGTCTACATATTTGCTAGCGGCTACAAGTTTGATTATGGCCTTGTTGTTATAGGCAAGCCTAGCTTTTTCTATTTTCTCTATGACGGTTTCAAGGTTTGTCATCAAAAGCCTCCGGTAAGCCTGTTTAAATCATTGTAAAGACCGAGGAGCATAAGCCACAAAAGAGCCGCCCATCCGGCAATGGTTAGTTTGGTAAATACGGCTTCACTAGGGGCTTTTTTGAAAATCATTTCATATAGGTTAAAGAGTATATGCCCGCCGTCCAACGCCGGAATAGGCAATAGATTTATAACCCCCAAATTTACCGAGATAAGCGCCGTAAGCAACAGCAACGTAACAAAGCCGCTATGGGTTGCGTCGTTGGTAGCCTGTACTATCGATATTACGCCACCTACGTTATCCAAGCCGAGAACCCCGGTTATTAGCTTTTCTATCCCCATGGCTATAAATTTTGCAGATTCATATGTTTTGTTTATCGCAAGCCCCGCCGCTTCTATCGGGTTGTAATATACCTTTACGCTTTCGCCGGACGGGGCTATACCTATCATATATCGTTTCGTATTTTCGCCGAATATATTTTTTGTCTCAACTATAATCGGCTTGACAAGAATCATTTTCTCTTCGCCGTCACGGTTTATTTTTATATTTATTGTTTTGCCTACGCTACTTTGTATTTTTTCGCTTATCTCGTGCCAATAGCTGATTTTTTCGTTATTTATTTGCACTATTTTGTCGCCGATTTTGATATCGGCTGCTGCGGCTGCGGAGTTTGGAGATATTTGTCCTATTTTTGCCGTTAGTGTTTCTATGCCGCCAAGAGCAAGAGCAAAATATATTATTGCGGCAAGTGCAAGATTGAAAAAAGGACCGGCAAATAAAATTACTATTCTCTGAAGCGGAGTTTTGGAGCCGTAAGAATCTTTGTCTATACTTTTTTCGTTTGGATCGGCATCGTTTTGCCCTTTCATCTTTACATAGCCGCCGAGCGGTATCAGGGATAATGCGTATTCGGTATCGCCTATTTTTTTTGTAACTATTTTTTTGCCAAACCCAATACTAAAAACATCAACCTTGACTCCAAAAAATCTCGCCGCCAAAAAATGTCCGAGTTCGTGGAAAAAAATCAAAAACGATAGAACGAGAAAAGATACCAAAAATCCCAAAATAAACTCCGATTATAATGCTTGTTAGAGCTTGACATATTCCTTGACGTATTCATATCCGGAATATAGCGTGATAAGAACCGCCGCCCAAAGAAGCGCAGTAGATAGTGGCCAATGCATAATCATGAAGCCTATTGCGATTAGCTGTGCCGTTGTTTTTATTTTACCGCTCATGGTCGAAGCTATCTCTTTGCCTTCGGCTACAGCTACGACTCTAAGACCGGTGATAAAAAACTCTCTTGTAAGAATCAAAAATATAGCCCACGGGTTTGCTATCCCTTGAAGCATAAGACCCAAAAATGCCGCCAGAGTAAGCATTTTATCGGCCAAAGGATCAAGTATTGAGCCGAGTTTTGTGCTTTCATTCCAGCTTCTTGCTATGTGCCCGTCAAAAAAGTCTGTAAGCCCGGCAAGTACAAACAAAAATGCGGCAAAAAAATCCATCCAAGTGGGGTGAATATTTAAGGCCGGGTTGTCTCTGTTGAGAAGCAGCCAGAAAATAGCCGGCGATATTAAAATCCTAAGGGTGGCTAGAGTATTTGGGGTGTTCATCATGTAAAAGAGCTGCCGCCGTCCGCTATTATTGTCTGTCCATTAATCCAATAAGAGTCTTGTTTGCATAAAAATAGAGCTATAGGCGCCAAGTCTTCTGCCTGCCCCATTCTCCCAAGCGGTGTTCTTTTAATAACTTCGGCTTTTAATTCTTCAAAATTTGGAAAAGCTCTTAGCGCATCCGTCTCGATAGGGCCGCCTGAAAGCGCATTTACCCTAATATTTTTAGGCGCTAGTTCCGTTGCGGCGTATTTAACCATTGTCTCAATCGCAGCTTTTGAGTTGCCGTGTCCGGCATAGTTTTCGGTATGTACGAGATTCCCTGTCGAACTTAGGGCTACTATTGCGCCACCGCCTACTTTTTCCATTCTTTTTGCCGCTTCCTGCGCACCGACCACAAAAGCAAGTACCGTTGCTGTGTAAATATTATTTAGACCTTTTTGCTTTAGTCTCATAAAAGGTGCAAACCCGCCAACAACGCTTCTGCCGGAGATAATAGCATTTGATATGAAGTAGTCGACCCTATCAAAATCTTTATCCAATTCTTCAAATACCCCTTTATAAGTATCAGGTTCCAAAATATCAAGCTTGTAGGCCTTTATTTTTATACCATACTCAGCTCCTACTTGTTCGCATATCTTTTTGGCTTCTTCCTCGTTGGAGTTGTAGGTAAAGGCTATATTTACACCCTCTGCGGCAAATTTATCGACGATTGCTTTGCCTATCCCTCTTGTCCCGCCGCTAATAACAAGTGTTTTTCCCTTCATAATTACCCTTCTACTTTAAAATCTCGTATTTACTAAGCGCAGCTTCAAGTTTTTTCATAGTTTCGCTGCTAGGCTGCGTAAGCGGTAGTCTAAACTCCATATTTTCGATTAGTCCGCTTAGGTACATTGCCGCTTTGATAGGTATCGGATTTGTCTCTACAAAGAGTACGCTATTTATTGCGTAAAGCTCGTCGTTTATTTGTTTAGCCCTTAGATAGTCTCCTTTTGCGGCGGCATCCGTCATCTCTTTTAGTTTGTTTGGCAAAAGGTTGCTGGTGACCGACACCACACCTTTGCCGCCATTTGCCAGAATTGGGTAGTTTATTCCGTCGTCGCCGCTAAGTATGGCAATATTCGGTACGCTTACCCCTAGCTCGACGCATCTCTCCATTGAGCCGCTAGCCTCCTTAATTGCGTAAACGTTTTTGCAATCGTCCGCAATTTTTTTGACCGTTTGTGGTTTCAAATCGACTGCACATCTTCCTGGTACGTTATATAGCATTACGCCGACATCCACCGAATCTGCTATCGCTTTGTAGTGCATGTATAGCCCCTCTTGCGTCGGCTTGTTGTAGTACGGCGTAATCACAAGCACTGCGTCGGCACCGGCTTTTGCGGCAAATTTTGCCAAATCTATCGCTTCGGCGGTTGAATTTGAGCCGGCTCCCGCTAGAACTTTTGCGTGTGTCCCTTTGGCACACTCTATCGCTATCTCTATACATCTTTTGTGCTCGTCGTGCGTGACTGTTGGGCTCTCTCCGGTAGTTCCCATCGGAGATATGATGTCGATACCCAGTCTTATTTGTCTCTCTATTAATTTGGCATAAGCCGCTTCATCTAGCTTGCCGTTTTTAAAAGGGGTTATTAGCGCAGTGGCACTCCCTATCGGAAAACTCATTGTTTATCCTTTTTTCTCAAAATTATAGTTGTTTTTATGTCATCCGTAAAATATTTGTTTGCAACGTTGATAATATCCTCTGCGCTTAGCTTGGATAGTTTCTCTTCGTACTCAAGCAGGGGTTTTACGTTCCCTCTTGCCATATAGCTTCCAAATAAGTCGGCTACGTGGCTCGAGCTCTCAAGATTGAATATAAAATCGGCCTTGGTATTTATTTTGACCTTTTCAAGCTCTTTTTTATCGATACCTTTTGTTTTTAATTTATCTATCTCTTTTAGTATCTCTTTTTCTACCGTCTCAGCCTTGACTCCTTCGTTACAAACGGCCATAAAGATAAAGAGCCCCGGGTCTTTAAGGTCCATCGTATAGCTGTATATCGAGTTAACAAGTCTTTTTTTATCGGAAAGCTCTTTTTGGAGCCTTGAGCTTTTACCGCTTGATAGTATCTCAGAGAGTGCGGAGAGGGCCACTATGTCCTCGTGCTCGAAATTTGGTATTTTGTATGCGATAGCAAGCATGTCCACATTGGTATCTTTGTAAACTACAGCTCTTTTTTCTCCGTCTTGTTTTGGCTCCTGCATATGAACCGCAGGTATTTCACCGTTATTTTTTATGCTTCCGAAGTAGATTTGGGCTTTTTTAAATATCTCTTTTGGCTCAATGTCGCCTGCGACTATCAAAATGGCGTTTGACGGCTGATAAAACTTTTTATGAAAAGCTTGAATATCGTCTATCTTCCATGTGAGTATATCGTCCATAAAGCCTATCGGAGTCCAATGGTACGGGTGGTATCCAAACGCAAGATTGAAAAGATTGAAGTATAGATACCCCATCGGATTGTTGTCTGTTCTCCATCTTCTCTCTTCGGCAACCACGTCGCGTTCCGGCTGGAATTCTTCGTCTTTTAGACTAAGATTTTGCATGAGTTCCGAGAAAAGCTCCATTGACTTGTCGATATTTTGGCTTGCGCAGTTGATGTAGTAGTGCGTATAGTCAAAACCGGTACTTGCGTTATTGACGCCGCCGTAGCCTTTGATGATTTCGTCGAACTCTCCGGCTTTGAGATTTTTTGTTGATTTGAAGTTGAGGTGCTCTAGCATATGTGCTATGCCGCTTTTGCCCATTACTTCATTGCGTGAGCCGACTTTATAAAATACATCTACCGTGACTACAGAGTTTTGCTTTAGCTTTATGGCGACTACTTCCATGCCGTTTGAGAGTATTTTTGATTCATATTTTGGTAAAGCGCTAGCCATTAAAACTCCGGTCAAAAAAAATATTACAAACGATATTCGTTTCATCTTCTAGGTTTGCGATCGCACCCTATTGCTTCGCTGATATGCGTAAATCCGTCAAAATTCATAAGCTCCATAATGCCTTCGTTTATTTGCTTCGCAAGTGACGGACCTTTGTAGATAAATCCGGTGTATACCTGCACGAGACTCGCCCCTGCTTTTATCCTTCTGTATGCCTCTTCGGCGCTGTCTATGCCGCCGACGCTAATAAGAGTGGTTTGTCCGTAAAGCTCTGCGGCGATGTAATCAAACATCTCAAAGCTCTTTTCACACAGTACTTTACCGCTAATGCCTCCGAAATTTTTGGCATCCTGAACCAGCGAATAATCTGTCGTGGTGTTGGTTGCTATAATCCCTTTTGCACCGGCTTCCACTGCTTTTACGCATAGGCTTAACGCCTCTTTTTTATCTAAATCCGGCGCAATTTTGAGCAGTATCGGCTTCTCTGTCAGCTCTTTTGACATAGTGAAAAGTTCGTTTATAAACTCTTCGTTTTGAAGACTTCTAAGTCCTTTGGTGTTTGGCGAAGAGATGTTTATAACTATATAGTCTGCAAACTCGTGTAAGGTCTCTATTAGATTTTTATAGTCATTTATCGCCATTTTGTCGGCTGTCAGCTTGTTTTTGCCTATATTGATGCCGACCGGGAGCACAAACGGATATGTTCTTTCTACTCTTTTTTTAGCCGCAATCATACCTTCGTTATTGAAACCAAACGCATTTTGAAGGCTCTCTTCTTTGATGTGCCTAAAAAGCCTAGGTTTTGCGTTACCGTCTTGAGGTTTCGGTGTTATCGTGCCGACCTCTGTGTAGCCAAATCCAAACATAGCTATTTGACGTATCATCGTCGCATTTTTGTCAAACCCTGCGGCAAGACCGACTGGATTTAAAAACTTTTTACCGAAAATGACCTGCGTAAGTCTGTCGTCAAGGACGAAATTTTTATCGATAAAATAGTTTTGGCACGGTGTGCATAGCCGTGAGAGCCTGATTACCCCCTCTGCAAGATTGTGAGCCGTTTCGGGGTCTAGGCGAAACAAATACTCTTTGAGCACTTGGTATGTAAACATATCTTCTATGTCCTATTCAGTGGCTTAAGTTGCAAGGATTATACATAATGAAATCTAAAAGGCGGGGAGTAAAAGGGGACGGTTTTTGCCTATAAAATATTATTAAAAAAAGACGAAATTAAATGAAAGTTTGGCAAAATCGTCCAAACCCTTCACTACTTCAAAGGAAACGAATGAAAAAAATCGGACTGACGGTTTGTTTGGCTCTAGGCATAACCGCTTACGCAAAGACAGATATCGGTTCGATAAGCTCTTCAATCCCTGTCACCTCATACATAGTAAAAGAGGTTGGCAGCTCCGAGATGCTAATGGCAAAAAATAAAGACGCCAGAATTGAACCGGCCAGCCTTACAAAAATACTAACAAGCATAATAGCTATAGAGAGCGGAAGACTCTCCGAAATTGTCACAATTCCAAGAGAGGCTACTCTTGTAGAGCCTTCAAAAGCGGGATTTAGACCGGGGGATAAAATAAGCCTGCTTGATTTAGTTAAGGCTGCAATGGTAAATTCTAGTAACGACGCAGCGTTTGCGATAGCTATACATCTAAGCGGAAGCGTAAACGAATTTGCAAGAGTGATGAACTACAAAGCAAGATTGCTTGGAGCCCAAAATTCTAATTTTACGAATCCGGCCGGATTTGACAGGGGTGCTTACGCTGGTCATTACTCCACCGCAAGAGATTTGCTAAAACTGACCGAATACGCGATAAAAAATAGACTTTTTAATGAGATAGCGCAGCTTGAGAGAGTGAGCATAACTGAACAAGATAGCGGCAAAGTATATAATCTCAAAACTCACAATAGGTTGCTTGATAAATACAAATATGCCGTCGGAATTAAGACAGGCTATACCAACAGAGCTGGAAAATGTCTAATTGCAAGAGCCAAAAAAGACAATAAAGATATGCTTCTCGTTATGTTAAAAGCAAAGGCCGACAGATGGAGCGTTGCCGAAGATATGTTTGAAAAAGCTTTTGATATAAAGCGCCGGAGCCTGAAACCGTAGAGGACGAAAAAGAGGTCGCGGCAGCCGAAAAACAATCTGTGCAAAAAGTATCCAAACGAGCCGTTAAAGGTAAGGCTAGGGTAGCTTCAAAATCTAAGAAAGCAAAAATAGCAAAAAGCGGCAGAGTTGCCAAAAAAGCCGTTAAAGCAAAAAAAGAGACTTAAAGTTGCCCAGAAAACAAGAGGTGATAAAAGTTAGTTAAACTTTTTCAGACAATGTCAAAAAAATGTCAAGTACTACTTGACATTTTTTTTTATCCACACTAGAATTCATTCAACAAAACTTCATAACAAAGAGCAAATCTATGAATAAAATATCTATTGTTTTGGCAGCATCCCTACTATCGGCAAGTATCATTTTTACCGGTTGCGAACGTCCGAAAGCGGGCGGAATGGAGGTGGCTCCAATGGGACCGTTGCCTGTGGCGTCAGAAGAGGTGAAAGCCGCAAATCTTCCGGCTACGTTGGAAGCAACCGGTCAGACTCAGGCTTTCAATACCGTCCAGATATACTCGCGGGTAAACGGATACCTTAAAAAACGAAACTATACCGAAGGCGGCAGGGTGTCTGAAGGTGACACTTTGTTTACCATCGATCCGGCGGACCTTATAAACGCTAGAGACTCTGCAAAAGCATCTTTAATGCAAGCTGAGGCTTCCCATGAGAACGCAAAAGCCGTATTAAATAGAATAAAACCCCTGGTTGAAGCAAATGCGGCAAGTAGGCAAGAGTATGATAATGCGGTAGCGAATGAACGTACGACAGCCGCCGCCGTAGCTAGCGCAAAGGCTTTATATGCGCAGGCTGAGCTAAATCTAGGATATACGAAGATAAAATCTCCGGTATCCGGATATGTAGATAAATCAAAAATAGACATAGGCACTTTCATAACGGCAGGGGCAAATGGACTTCTTACTACCGTTTATCAGACTGATCCGATGTATGTTAATTTTAGTTTTAGCGAAAACCAAAGACTTGCCTACCAAAATGCTTTAGCTTCCGGCAAACTGGTAGCCCCTAAAAGCGGTAAATATGAAGTTGAATTGACACTTGGAGACGGCAGTGTCGTAAATAGAGTCGGAGATATCAGCTTTACGGCGCCTTTTTTTGATACCGCTACGGGCACTATGAGCTACCGCGCTACTTTTAAGAATTCAGATAACAAGCTCGCTCCAGGGCAGTTTGTCCGTGTAAAAGTAAAAGGACTTGAGTGGAAAGATGCGGTATCTGTTCCGCAAAAAGCTGTTCTTACAGGAGAAAAGGGGCGATTTGTGTATATATGCGAAGCCAACAATACGGTAAGCGTCAGACCTGTGCGAATAGGCGAGTGGATTGGTAAAAACGTCGTTGTGGTAGAGGGTCTAAAAGCGGGAGAAAAGATAGCCGTGGATGGACTTTCAAAATTGAAACCAGGTGCGCCGATAACGCAGACCCCTTCGAAATAATACGGAGTTAGTTATATGTTTAGTAAATTTTTTATCAGCAAGCCCGTATTGTCTACGGTTATTGCGATTATTATTATGATACTCGGCTTTAGCGCCATAAAAAGCCTGCCGATATCGCAATTTCCAAATCTAACTCCGCCTACTGTTGTCGTGTCCGCCTCTTATCCAGGGGCAGATGCCGAGACTATCGCAAATAATATTTTGACGCCGCTTGAGGCGCAAATATCAGGTGCCGACGGCCTTATGTATATGACAGGCAAGGCTTCCGCACTTTCTGGTACGGCCTCGATAACTTGTACGTTTAACATCGGCGTAAACCAAGATCTTGCTGCGGTTGATATACAAAATAGAATCAACTCCGTTCTTGCTCAGCTGCCTCAAACAACAAGAGATCTCGGCGTAACAGTTGAAAAAAGAACGTCGGATATCTTGCTTATCGTATCCGTAACATCTCCTGACGGCAGTATGTCGGATACCGAAATAAGCAACTATATTTTGACTAATATACTGGATGAAATCAAAAAGATTCCAGGTGCGGGGCGCTCCCAGATATTTGGTCGAAAAGATTATGCTATTAGGGTTTGGACAGATCCTGACAAGATGGCAAAGCTTGGTGTGACGGCTGCCGATATAGGTGCGGCAATCAAAGACCAAAATATACAGGTTGCACCGGGCAGGATAGGTCAAGCTCCAACCGAGAAAGACCAGATGTGGACTATGCAGCTTAACAGCAAAGGCAGATTCTCTACCGTCGGAGAGTTTGAAAACGTCATTATCCGTTCAAATCCAGACGGTTCCTCTATAAGACTAAAAGATGTCGCAAAAATAGAGCTTGGAAGCCAAAATTATGAGTATTTCGCAAGAGTGAGCGGAAAGCCGGCGGCTGTTATAGGTATATTTGCCGATACAAACGCAAATGCTCTCGACACGGCCGAGGCCGTATATAAAAAAATGGGAGAACTTTCCAAAAAGTTTCCTCCTGGCTTAGAGTATAAAATACCTTACGATACGACCGAGTTTATTAAAATATCGATAGACGAAGTTGTTAAGACGCTCGTAGAGGCAATTATCCTTGTAAGCCTTGTAATTTATTTATTCCTTCAAAGCTGGAGGGCGGCGCTTATACCTATATTGTCGGTTCCAGTTTCATTGACCGGCGCTTTTATAGGTATGTATTTACTTGGATACTCTATTAATACACTGACGCTGTTTGGTCTCGTACTTGCTATCGGTATCGTCGTGGATGATGCCATTGTCGTCATTGAAAATATGGAGAGGATACTACAAAGTGAAAAATTAAGCCCTAGAGAGGCTGCCGTTAAGGCTATGTCGCAAGTATCGGGGCCGGTTATAGCGATAGTTCTTGTTATGTGTGCCGTCTTTATTCCGGCTACGTTTATAGGTGGTATGACGGGGCAGCTCTATAAGCAGTTTGCGGCAACCATCGCCATTTCGGTTGCATTTTCAGGTTTTATGGCTATCTCTTTTGCTCCTGCGATAGGTGCGTTGATACTAAAAAAACAACATACCGAGCCGGCAAGATTTTTTAGATGGTTTAATACCAAATTCGGATTAATGACCGATAATTATGTAAAGCGTTCCGCATGGATGATAAGAAAGTCGACGCTTGTGTTTTTTGTATATCTTTCCACCTATGGTTTTATATACTTTTTCCATAAGACGCTTCCGACAGCGTTTGTCCCTATGGAGGATCAAGGCTTTTTTATTACAAGCGTAAATCTTCCTGACGGAGCTACAACCAATAGAACGCTAGAGGTTGTTAAAGAGGTCGAAAAGATACTTGCCAATGAGCCGGGCGTATACATGTATACAGCCGTCACGGGGCTTAATATTATGACGTTTTCGCAAGAACCGAATTCTGCCGCCGTGTTTGTCCGTCTCAAGCCTTGGAGCGAAAGGACTACAAAAGAGCTGAAGTTGTTTGGTGTCATAGGTTCGATATCTCAAAAATACGGAGCCGTAAAGGATGCCAATGTAATAGCTATGCCGCCTCCGCCGATAAGGGGTATGGGGCCTTCAAATATGTTTAGCTTTAGGCTGCTCCAAATGGGCGACAGCAATATGAGCAAGCTGGCGGCAACTACGGGCGGTTTCATAAAAGAGTTAAAAGACGAAAAGAGTTTAAAATCCTCTTTCACAACCATGAGAGCTAGTACGCCTACTTTGCTTGTCGATGTGGACAGGGAGAAAGCCAAGTCGTTCGGCGTTTCGATATCCGATATTTTCGGCGCATTACAGGCTAGTATCGGCTATATGAATATTAACCAATTCGACAAAAACGGCAAAATATATTGGGTGCAGGTACAGTCCGAGGCACAATATAGAAGTAAGCCCGAAGATATAGGCAGGGCTTGGGTCAGAAGTTCTAGCGGCAAACTATTGCCGTTGTCAAACTTTATTACCGTCCATCCTTCAAGCGCACCGTCGACGATAGAACACTTTAACGGTTCTTTGTCCACGACTATCATGGGTACTCCGGCTGACGGATATAGTTCTGGAGACGTAATAAAAAGACTTGAGGAGATAGCGGCCGAGAAGCTTCCGTCAAATACGTCATATGACTGGGAGGGATTGTATCTCCAGGAAAAACTTGTCGGCTCAAAAGCTTTCGTAATTATAGTATTTGCGCTGATTTTGGTGTATCTGATACTCGCCGCCTTGTATGAAAAATGGGCATTGCCTATATCTATTATGCTAGCCGTTCCGTATGGTATAGCCGGAACATACGCTGTGGTTTGGGCAATACCGTTTCTTAATAATAACGTGTATTTCCAGATAGGGCTTCTTACCCTTATCGGTCTTTCGGCTAAAAATGCGATTTTGGTCGTTGAGTTTGCCGAAGAACAAAGGCGGCTCGGCAAGAGCATATATGACGCTACTATGGAGGCGGCAAGACTAAGGTTTAGGCCTATGATGATGACATCCGTCGCATTTCTTGCGGGTATGTTGCCGCTCATTATGAGCTCCGGCGCAGGCGCTATGAGTAGGTTCTCGATAGGCGTAGCGATGTTTGGCGGTATGATGGCGGCCACGTTTATAGAGAGGTTCTTTATACCGTTTCTTTACTACTGGGTCGCTACGGCTAGAGAGAAATTTTTGATTAAATATAAAGGGGGCGCAGATGAAAACCACTAATGTTTTGCTCTTCTCCGTCGCCGCATCTTTATTGTTGGCAGGCTGCGCTATAGGTCCAAACTATGAGAAGCCAAGCATTGAAACGCCAAAACAATATACGAAATCAGATGTTGTAAAAGCCGATGAAAATGTAACCAATATAGATAAAAAGTGGTGGAAAAGCTTTGGAGATGATGGCTTGAGCTCCGCTGTAGATAAGGCCATAAAGGCCAATTATGACATCAAAATGGCGTCTGCACAGGTGGATGCCGTTTTGGGGCAGTTTGATGAAGCCAAATCGTATTTGTATCCGCATATCAATGCATCCGGCTCGCTAACTAGAAAAGGCGTCAGCGGTTCAACCGATAATAATCTGAAAAACGGGGTGACTAATACATTTGCGGCCTCTTTGACGATGGCAAGCTACGAGATAGACCTTTTTGGAAAAGTACGTCGTGCCACTGAGGCAGCTAGGGCCATGCTGCTCGCAAGCGAATACAATAGAAGAGCCACCCATTTATCGGTAGCCTCTGCGACCGCGGCCTCATATGCTAGACTTTCGTCTATAAGTGCGCAGGTTGAAATCGCCAAAGAGAATATATCAACGGCGTCTGAAATAGAGAAAATAACGAAGAAAAAATACGATCTCGGTTATGCATCAGAAGTTGATTGGTTGCAAAGCCTGTCGCAATTAGAAGGCGCCAAGGCTACACTGGCACAATTAGAGGCTTCCAAAATAGCAGAAAGCGCTACTTTGAATGTATTGCTTGGGCAGACCCCAACCAAAGTGGACACTTCGGTAATAGATAATATCAAGATACCTGTCGTTCCGGTGGGGCTTCCGAGCGATATACTTGCCAGAAGACCGGATATCGGAGCCGCAGAGCAAAATCTGATAGCCGCAAATGCCAGAATAGGCGTTGCAAAAGGGGCTTATTTCCCTAGCATCAGCCTAACCGGAATGTTTGGTAACCAAAGTACGGAATTTAGTAAGCTTTTTAGTTCTCCGACTAAGCTTTGGCAAGTGGCACCATCCATCAATCTCCCTCTTTTTACAGCCGGGATGATAGCAGGGCAGGTCAAAGAGGCTGAGGCGGGCAAAGACCAAAGTCTTGCGCAGTACCAAAAGACCGTCATAGCAGCCTTCAATGATGCGGATAGCGCCATAGGGCAAAACTATCACGCAAAAGAGCAAGACGAAGCCAGCCAAAAAAGAGCCGAGGCTATGCAAAAAGCTTTTGAAAGTGCCAAGCTTAGATATAAAGTCGGCACTATATCTTATGCCGATATGCTAATAGTTCAGCAAAACTGGCTCAGCGCTAAGCAACAGTCCGTAATAGCGAAGCAAAACAGGATTATAACTACGATTAATCTATACAAAGCTCTCGGCGGCGGCTGGGACGATAAGGAGACACCTGAGTTTCCAAGTTTATTGCCGGCGGGAAGATAAAAAAGTTTTGTAGGAGTAAAATTAGGTAATCTTATGTAAAAGAGCCTACTTTGAAAGAGTTTTCCAGCTATCTAAAAGAGTTTAACCCTAGGTTATTTGAGGTTATAAAAGAGGGGTACGGTAAAAAAGAGTTTTTTGCCGACTCCGTCTCGGGTCTTACGGTTGCCATAGTCGCATTGCCTCTTGCTATGGCTATCGCTATCGCTAGCGACGTTCCTCCATCCGCAGGGATATTTACCGCTATCGTCGCCGGATTTTTTATCTCATTGTTGGGCGGCTCAAGGTTTCAAATAGGTGGTCCGACTGCGGCCTTTGCCGTCACTGTCGCCACTGTCGTCTCAAAGCACGGCTTTGACGGACTGATGCTTGCTACATTAATGGCCGGCGTTATGCTCCTTGTTTTTGGCTTTTTTAGAGCAGGAGTTCTTATCCGCTTTATTCCTTATCCTGTGCTTACCGGCTTTACCTCCGCAATCGCCCTTCTTATATTTTTTACTCAGCTAAAAGAGTTTTTTGGTCTTAGTATACAAAACGTACCTGCCGAATTTACGCCAAGGCTTGAGTCGTATATTGAACACATTCATACCGTCAACTTTTACGCACTAGGGCTTGGTCTTGCCTCTATCGCCGTTATCGTGTTATTCCAAAGAAAATATCCGAAAATTCCAGGACCTCTCGCCGCCGTGGTACTTGGCGCTATTGTTGTGTATTTTTTTGGCATCCCAGTTGAGACTATAGAAAGCAGATTCGGGGCGCTACCTACCTTTTTGCCGTCGCCGACTTTTCCGACCATTACGATTCAAAAAATGATTTTAGTGCTCCCTGACGCTATTACGATAGCCATTTTGGCTGCGATAGAGTCTCTCCTTAGTGCCGTGATAGCCGATTCAATGAGCGGTGATAGACACAAATCAAATACGGAGCTTGTGGCGCAAGGCGCAGCAAACATAGCGTCCGTTATGTTTGGTGGAATAGCCGCTACGGGAGCAATAGCGAGGACTGCTACAAATATCAAGGCAAAAGCCTTTTCTCCTGTATCCGGCATTATGCATGCCGTGTGGTTGGCATTATTTTTGGCAATACTTGCTCCGTTCATAGTCAAAGTTCCGCTGGCGGTGCTATCTGGGGTATTGATGGTGATAGCTTGGAATATGAGCGAAATACGCCATATCCGCTCAATCATGCGCTCGCCTCGTCCAGATAGGGTTGTTTTGTTTGTTACTTTTACGCTTACGGTGCTTGTGGATCTAAATTTTGCCGTGCAGGTCGGTATTTCACTCGCTTCGATACTTTTTATAGCTAAAATAACAAACGTTACGGAAGTTCGCGAATCTGTCGTTGACGGTTATGATAAAGACGCCACGGACAAAAAAACATTACCGCAAGATACAGTCGTGTATGAGATAATGGGGCCGTTGTTTTTCGGAATTACGGATAAGCTCAAAGATACGTTAAAGCTTGCCAAACTCCCCCCTAAGGCACTAATACTTAGGATGCGGAATGTTCCTATGATAGACGCAGCGGGGATACATGCCATTGAAGAGTTGTTGCACGGCCTTAAAAGTAAAGGGGTTACCCTCATATTATCTGGAGTCAAGCCTGAAATAAGACACTTTTTTGACAAGACGGGACTAACTGAACATATAGGCGAGGCAAATATAGTTCCGCACATAGATGAGGCAATAATAAGGGCTTATGAAGTCGTCGGACAAGAGGCTCCTATGTGTATTATCCGCTAAGCTTTTGTTTGGCAAAATCTGAAAAAAGGAGTTTGGGATGCAAAGAAGGGATTTTATAAGATTTGCCGCTGCCGGCGCAACCGTAGCGACTACGGCTCCTCTGCTGGCTTCAGGCGGAGGCAGGGATAATTTCGTAATAAGCGATGTCAAAGAGATATCAAAAAAAATGGTTAATGAGATATTTAAATCCAACGCATACTATAAAAAAAGCAAGAATAGAGCTTTTTTTGAGTCATTTGCAGGCTCCCAACATCCTAGAGTTACGCTTGTGGGCTGTTCTGATTCTAGATTTCAGATTGGCGCTGTAGACGAAACGCCTGAAAATGATATATTTGTGGTTAGGAATATAGGTAACCAATTCGCTTCAAATCCCGGCTCGATAGAGTACGGTGTTCATCATCTACATACCCCGCTATTAATATTTATGGGACATACAAGATGCGGCGCTATTAAAGCTGCTATGTCGGATTATTCAAAAGAGAGTTTGCATATTAAAAAAGAAGTTGACACTTTGGCTCTATCTATCAAAAAATCTGTAGGCGGCTATAATGAAAATGAAAAGTGGATTAATGCCGTCATATCTAATGTTCATCAGCAAGTATGCAGTGCAAAGGCCGAGTTTGAACATCAAGTAAAAAGCGGCGAGCTAACGATAGTCGGTATGGTTTACGATTTTGCAAATGATTTGAAAGAGGGGCATGGAAGTATCAAAGTGGTAAACGTAAACGGCGAGACTGATATCGAGAAGATAAAACAGATGCCTATCTTTAGGAGTACGCTATCCTAGTAGCGACCCTGTTTTCTCCAAATATCCTGAACTTTTTGAGTGTAGTACTCGATAGTTTGCTGCTTCGTTCTAACGCTTCTCTCTCCGAGTCTGGCTACAAATCTTGCAACATCGGCAATAAGCCAAGTATCTTCGACGGACGAGGAGCTATCTATCTTATCCGCTACTTCGTGTGTTTCTGCTTCGACCTGTTCTCTTGTCAAAAACATTTTGTTATATTTTTTAAAGAGCCTAGCTTCGATAGTTTTTGCGCTCATAAAAACCTCTGGGCATAATTTATTAGTGGTATTTTATCAGAATTTTGAGGTTTTTTATCAAGATTTTTAAATGTTTTTTGAATTAGTGTTAAAAACTGATGATTATATCCCCTTAGTAGAGGCAAATAATTGGCTATAATCAAGACATCAAAAGACTGGACGGCAAATGGAATATATAAATAGCGGTATTGCATGGCTTGCGGGAGCTCTTTGGGGGCTTCCGCTTATTGTGTTTTTGCTTGGGGTCGGTATATATCTGACTTTTCTTTTGCGCGGGGTACAGTTTCGCGCTTTTATTCACGCTTTTAAGTTAATTTTTCACAAAGAACACGGGAGCGAAGGTGATATTAGCCACTTTGCGGCGCTAATGACGGCTCTTGCGGCGACGGTCGGTATAGGCAATATCGTTGGCGTGGCTACGGCGATCACACTGGGTGGTCCCGGGGCGGTATTTTGGATGTGGATGACAGGTTTTGTCGGAATGGCCACCAAATATTCCGAGATACTACTGGCTCAAAAATATAGACAAAAAGGGGCTCACGGAATGCGAGGCGGCCCTATGTATTATCTGAGAGACGGAGCCAATATGCCTCGCCTTGCGATAGCATTCGCCGTTTTTACCGTTATTGCGAGCTTCGGTATCGGCAACATGACCCAGTCGAATGCAGTTGCATCGGCTTTGTCTTCTAAATTTGGAATTGAGACGGCTATTACCGGTTTTGTATTGATGGTACTCACGATGCTTGTTATTTTGGGCGGTATCAAGTCTATAGGAAAATTCACCTCTTTTCTAGTCCCTTTTATGATTGTGTTTTATGTTGGTGCCGCACTAATCGTGCTTGCAATCAATATCGACAAGCTCCCTTCCGCTTTTGGACTCATCTTTGAGGGGGCTTTTAGCGGCACGGCAGCGACGGGCGGCTTCCTCGGCGCTACGATAGCGGCGGCGATGAGATACGGTATGGCAAGGGGTATATTCTCCAACGAGTCAGGTCTAGGCTCCGCTCCGATAGCGGGTGCGGCAGCCAGGACAAAAGACCCGGTAAGACAAGCCCTTGTCGGTATGACGCAGACTTTTATAGATACGCTTGTGGTATGTACTATGACTGCACTCATCATCCTTACCGCTCCAGCGTGGACGCAGGGTGTGTCGGCCGCGGAGCTTACTAGTGTTAGTTTTGCGCATACGCTTGGCGATTTGGGTGGGATGATAGTGACGGTAGCTATTGCACTTTTTGCCTACTCTACCATCATTGGCTGGAGTTTCTACGGTGAGAAGGCATGTGAATTTTTGTTTGGAGATCGTTCGGTCAAGATATATCGTGTATTTTTTTCATCTCTTGTGTTTGTAGGGGCGATAAGCACACTAGAGGCTGTGTGGAACTTTTCGGACGCCGCCAATGCGCTGATGGCTATACCAAATCTAATAGCCCTCGTACTGCTCTCAAAAGTGGTTAGAGATGAGACGGTTAGATATATGAAAGAGAACAAACTATGAGATTTTTCGGCCTTTATTTTGCGTTTTTTTGCTTCTCGTTTTCATACCTTTTCAAAGGCAACGCATCGGCGGCTCTGGCTTTTGGCGCCGATATGCTCTTTTCTTATTTCGTATTTACGAGCGCATTTACGATGTCGGTTGCCGTGCTCTTGTTTGTAGCACTCAAAAAAGGACTTAAGTTTGCCGCTATTTCACCGTTTTTTGGAGGGCTGTTTGCCGGGGCGGCGGGGATATTTTTTGCGACTTTGCTGGCAAATAGGCTTGTATTGCTCCTTGGTGCATACCTGCTTGGGCTAGCGGCACAAAACTCCGATATGTACGCCGCTGGGATAGGGGCGGTGTTTTTGGTGTTTGGATATTTCGTATTTAGACCGTTTAATTTTGACTTTATAGGTACCAAAAGGGCGGATTTTAACCGTTCACAAAGCAGGCCGGGTGAGGACACGATAGATGCCGAGGTTGTAGAGGATTTTGAAAAAGTGGAGCACAGATGAAAATATACGGTATCCCAAACTGCGGAAGCGTCAAAAAAGCGCTTGATTTTGTGAAGGCTAGCGGCGTAGAGTATGAATTTATCGACTTTAAAAAGCAAAAGCCTACGCTAGCTCAGGTAGAAGCGTGGGCGAAGGCGGTCACGATGGATAGGCTTTTTAATACCAAAGGTACAAAATACAAAAGCAGCGGACTTGAGTACCGGGCGATGAGTGAAGCGGATAAGCTCTCTACACTAGCGGCAGAGCCTACGATGATTAAACGCCCGGTGATAGAGCACAAAGGCAAAGTAATAGTCGGCTTTGACGAAGAGGTATACAAAAAAGAGTTGATATAATAAAACACGGGAACTAAAAAGCCAAAAGGAGCGCCGATGATTGGAGCTTACGCAGCCAAAAACATTTCGCTGAGTGGACACTCTCCAGCTGAGAAAAAAGCCGAAATCCTAGAATACTTCCTAAAAACATACGAACTTTACGAAAAGCTGTTTGAGACCCTTGCGGACGACTCTGTGTTTTACGAACAGCCCGAACCTCTCCGTCATCCTCTGATATTTTATTTTGGTCATACCGCTGCATTTTATGTCAACAAGCTTGTGCTTGCCAAGAAAATGGCACGGATAAATCCAAAGCTCGAATCCATGTTTGCGATAGGCGTGGATGAGATGAGCTGGGATGATCTAAACGGTGAGAGATACGAGTGGCCTAGCATGGATGAGGCTAGAGAGTATAGAAGGCTTGTGAAGGATGCTGTGAGCGAATTTATCAAAAATGAGCCGCTTAGCCTGCCGATAAGCTGGGATGAGCCGTTTTGGGCGATACTGATGGGGTGTGAACATGAAAGGATACACTTAGAGACAAGCTCCGTGCTGATAAGACAGCTAGATATATCCAAAGTTGTAGAACATTCGCTGTTTGCGGTATGTGACGACATTGGGCGAGAGGTCAAAAACGAGCTTGTGGCGATACCGGGCGGTCTTGTGGAGCTGGGCAAGCTTCGGGGCGATGAATTCTACGGATGGGACAACGAATACGGGCACTTTGAGAGTACTCTTGAGAGCTTCGAGGCTTCCAAATATCTAGTGAGTAATGCCGAGTTTTTGGAGTTTGTAAGAGACGGCGGATACGAAAAGCCGGAGTTTTGGAGTGAAGAGGGGAGGGCATGGCTAGAGTACAAAAAAGCCCGTCACCCCGTCTTTTGGGTGCCAAAAGGTGACGGATACGCCTATCGTGCTATGACAAAAGAGATTGATATGCCACTTTTTTGGCCCGTGGATGTGAACTATCTGGAGGCAAAAGCGTATTGCAACTGGCTGTCCAAAAAGCTTGACAAAGAGCTGCGACTGCCTACTGAGGCGGAGTGGTACCGTATGGCGCAGGTTTGTGGGGCAAAAAGCGAACTGACAAACGCAAATATCAATCTGGCAGAGTATGCCAGTGCATGCCCCGTAGATAGGCACAAGCACGGCGAGCTCTATGATGTATGGGGCAATGTATGGCAGTGGAGCGAGACGCCGATATTTGGGTATGAGGGTTTTGAGACCCATCCGCTCTACGATGATTTTAGCACCCCGACCTTCGACGGCAGGCACAATATCATCAAAGGCGGCTCATTCATATCAACGGGCAACGAGGCTTTGCTAGCCTCTAGGTATGCGTTTCGCAGGCATTTCTTCCAGCACGCCGGGTTTCGGTATGTGCAGAGTTCCAATAGTGTAAAAGAGGAGCTGGGAATGTACGAGAGCGATAGCGCAGTGAGCGAATATCTGGAGTTTCACTACGGCGACGAATATCTGGGTGTACCCAATTTCCCGGCCAAGATAGCCCGTATAGCCCTCTCAATGAGTGCGGGAACACAGCAAAAAAGAGCTCTTGATATAGGGTGTTCGGTCGGCAGGTGTAGCTTTGAACTTGCCAAGGTGTTTGAGGATGTGACGGGGATAGACTTTTCTGCTAGGTTTGTCAAAAACGGCTTACAGATGAGAGACGAGGGTGTCGTAAGATATAGGGTCAAAAGCGAGGGGGCAAACTTCATAAACAAAGAAGCCCACATCGACGAGTTTGGCGTGGATGACGAGTGCAGGCGCAGGGTGCAGTTTTGGCAAGGGGATGCGTGCAATCTCAAGGGGCATTTCACCGGATACGACCTCGTAGTGGCGGCAAATCTGATAGATAGGCTTTACGACCCGATGAAGTTTCTGAGCTCCATACACGAGAGGCTAAATGCGGGCGGGATACTCGTACTTGCAAGCCCGTATAGCTGGGATGAGAGATTTACCTCAAAAGAGAAGTGGCTGTGTGACGAGAGAGGCTCTTTTGCCGTTATCTCGGATATTTTGAGTGAACATTTTGTGCTTATCGGCGAGCCTTTGGATGTCGAATTTGTCATCAGAGAGAGTGAGAGAAAGTATCAACATACCGTGTCGCAGGTGAGTGTGTGGAAGAAAAAAAAGTAATTTTCAAGAGTAGAAAAAACACAAACTCCCTCAAATACGACGGGATGGAGCCGCTGTTTGGGCGTGGGGATTTGGAGCCTTTTTGGGTGGCGGATATGGACTTTGAGGCGCCGCAGTGTGTGTTAGAGGCGATAGCCGCAAGAGCGAGACACAATGTCTACGGGTATCCGACGGTCGATAGCGGGTTTTTTGATGCCGTGTCGCTCTGGTTTGCAAAGAGATTTGCCGTAGAGCTCAAAAGTGAGTGGATAACGCCCATGACCGGCGTGGCGGCTAGTATGTTCACGGCTGTGCTGGCGTTTAGCGCAGAGGGCGAGGGTGTGGTAGTGCAGCCTCCCGTGTACGGACCGTTCTTTGGCGTGGTGCGAGGGGCAAACAGAAAGCTCATCGAAAACCCGCTACTTAAGACAGAGAGCGGCTACGAGATGGACTTTGAGGGACTAGAAGAGATATTTGAAAGAGAGAAACCAAAAATCTTGCTTTTTTGCTCCCCACACAATCCCGTGGGGCGTGTGTGGAGCGTGGACGAGCTGTCGCAGCTTGTCGCTCTTTGCGTCAAATACGGCGTGTTTGTGGTCTCGGACGAGATACATTTTGACCTTGTGTTTAGGGCGCATACGCCGCTACTTGCCTTTGAGGAGCTTCATGATAGGCTGGCGCTGCTATCGGCTCCGACAAAGACTTTTAATATCCCTGGGCTCAATGTCTCATACGCCGTTATCCCGTCAAAAAACAACAAAAAAATCTTTGAACACTACGCAAGAAGCCTGCATCAGAGCTTGCCAAATGTATTTGGGATAGAGGCTCTCAAAGCGGCGTACAACGACGGTGATGAGTGGCTGGGCAGTCTCAAAGAGATTTTGGCTCAAAACAAAGCTCTCCTTGACAAATTCGTATCGCAAAACGGTTTTGTGAGCGGATTTTCGCCAGAGGGGACATATCTTTATTGGCTTGATTTTTCGGCTACGGGGCTATCGCAGCAGGAGCTAAGAGAGAGATTTGCGGATGCGGGCGTGGCTCTAAGTGGTGGGGATTTTTTCTTCGGCGGTAGAGAGAGCTTGTATTTTCGGTTTAACTTTGCGACGCAAAAAGAGCGAGTGGAGTGGGCGACGGCTGCTATAAAAAAGGTATTTTGATTTTGCGCCCCGAGCTATGCGGCTCGGTTTGCAGAGTGTTTATGAAGATTGCAGTGAAATTATAAAAACAGTTTGTGACATTATCTTAACGAAGCGTATTTTTCCGGTGAGCTTTTCGCCGATTTTTTGAGCTCGGCTGTGGCGTATATGATGTCGTCTACGGTAATCCCTTTTTTGTCTTTGCCGACTACGATAGCGGCGCAGCTAGCGGAAAGCAGGTCAAAATCCCTCATAATCCCGAATCTGTCTTTTGCCGTTATAAATCCGGCCTTGCGGTCATCCTTTGAGTAGAAAGATTCGGCGTTTTGGGCGTATTTTTTGAGGGCTGCTTTGAGCGTCTCCTCAAACTCGGCTATTGAGCTTCCATCCTCTGCTTTGTAGCCTATGAAGAAGTCATCGCCGCCGATGTGTCCGAGAAACGGCTTGAATTTTGCCGTTTCCTCTTTCATCGTATCTGCGAAGAGCATTATCGCTCGGTCGCCCTGTCTGAAGCCAAACTTGTCGTTAAAAGGCTTGAAGTTGTCCAAATCGAGATAGGCGAGTAGATATTCACCTGAAGTATCGGATGTCGCTTTTTGTATAAACTCGGAGATGATAGCGTTGCCTGGGAGTTTTGTAAGCGGGTTTTGGTCCCTTGCGACTTTGAGGTTTTTTTCGTTTAAGGCATTGATTAGGGATTTTGCCGTCAAAAATCCTTTGTATCTGAATGCCTTGGTGATGATGACGCCCTCTAATTCATCGTGATGGGCGAACATATCGAGGATATCCTCGAGCGGCGTAGTAATGTCGGCTATCGGGCATGGAGTGGCGTATTTGCCGGTGTGTTGGTTTTGGATGATTTGCAAGCCGTATTGTGAGTATATGTAGCGGCGCAGACTTTTTTCCGTCACTAGACCTAGCGGTCTCAAATCAGCGTCTACTATCGGAAACATCGTTACACGCTCGTCTTTTTGGAATTTTTCGACGACATTATTGATGGGCTCCGTATTTAGTACCGTATCAAGCCATAAAAGCTGGTTTAAGATGTGTGACACGTCGGATTTGCCGCTTCTTTTATCCTCTTCGGCAAGCTCTTTTATCATCGGAATAGATAGCTTTATATCTTTGTTTTTGGATGGCTTTTGGATAAAAAACCCCTGCATAAGGTCACAACCGAGTTCTTTTAACGTATAAAATTCCTCTTTGGTCTCGATGCCCTCGGCTATTACTATCGCCCCTCTGATATGGGCTAGCTTGATGATTTCGGTACAAAATAGGCGGTTTTTGCTGTATTGCTTAATGTTTCGCACTAGAAATTTGTCTATTTTTACGGCGTCCGGTTCCGAGTGGTAGAGTAGCTCAAAGCCGCTATGTCCGCTTCCGAAGTCGTCGAGGGCTACTTTGAAGCCTTGAAGTTTGTATGTGTTGAGGATATTTTTTGTGCTGGCGTATGTGGAAAATTTATACCGCTCGGAGATGTCGAAGTAGATATTTTGCGGACTGATATCGTATTCTTTGAGGAGTTGTCTTGTGTTGCCGGGGCTGTAGTCTAGCATCTCTAGTATCCTCGTATCGAGGTTGTAAAAGAGCTTTAGTGACGCCGCCGCCTCCTCCGACCCGTCTTTTGCGAGTTGCTGCTGTAATTCTGTGAATTTTGCGAACGCCAGCTTGCGAAGTTCTAGATCCACATCATACAATACGCCGTCCCTGTAGGCTTCGTCAAACATATCCTCCAAACTAGTAAAACCGCTCTTTTCATATCCGCGCAGCAATGCCTCCACGCCAAATAGCTCTCCGCTTTGCGGACTTACTATCGGCAAAAATAGATACCCGGAATTTTGGACAACCTGTTGCCATTTCTCATCAAGTCTTATCATTTTTAGCCCTCGTAAAGCATAAAGAGAGCTTTTTTTAGCCCAAAAAAACTCTCTCTAAATTCGTCGTTTATCGCGTTTTTAGCTCCGTCCGCAGCGTTTTTGGCTTTTATGTTGAGTGTATTTGCGGTGTGGAGCGGCTCATCTAAGCCCGTACTTGCAAGGATCCCCTTTAGGTTGTGGATTGCGGCGTATAGCTCGCTATAATCGTTTTGTTCCATTGCCGTATCGGCTTTTGCGATTGTTTTTTTGATTGAGTCCACGCAGACGCCGTACAATGTCTTTGCGTCTTTGCCGGTAAGTCCTAGATTGTTTTTGTAATAGGCAAACATTTGACGTTGCATATTTATTTTTGTTTGGTCGTGTTTTTCAAGATTGATATCGCAACTGCCGTTTTGACGTTTTGAGGCGTATTTGCCGAGTGCTTCCGCTACTTTGTCGGCACGCACAGGCTTTGTGATGTAGTCGTTTGCACCAAGCTTCAAGGCTTTTGCCATATCCTCTTTGAAGGCGTTGGCGCTCATCACGATAACGGGCGTCGTTTTGTCAAATTCCCTCATTAGCCGTATCGTGCTGAAGCCGTCAAGACGAGGCATCTGTATATCCATAAAAATCATGTCAAAACTCTCTTTGCGTACCATCTCTAGCGCCTCTAGTCCATCTTTCGCAAAGCGAATATTTTTGATGCCGAATTTTTTGTCTAGCATTGCGGATATCAGTTCCGCATTGAATGCCACATCTTCTACTATCAACAGTTTCAAATCCTTGAACGCATTGGTGCTAAAGTCGTATCTAAGCTCCAATTTGCCCTGATTTTTATCTATTTTGCGGCCTAGTTTGAGAGGAAGTGTGACAAAAAACTTAGATCCGCCTCCTAGTTTGCTTTCGCATCTTATTGAGCCGCCCATGATTTCGCAGATATTTTTGCAGATATAAAGCCCAAGTCCCGTACCGCTGAAGTTTTTTGATACGGTCTCTCTGGTCTGGTAAAACGGTTTAAATATTTCGTTTAGTTTGCTTTTTTCTATACCGATGCCCGTGTCCTCGACTATTATTTCCAGTTCAAGTTTGTGCTTATGTCTGTTTTTGATTACGGTGTCGACCCTTACATATCCGTGTTTGGTAAATTTAAGCGAGTTGGATAGGAGATTTACAAGTATTTGTTTGAGACGGTCGGCATCGCCTATGATATATCTCTCCAGCCCAGGGTCGTTAAATTCGAGCTTTACTTCGTTTTCGCATTTTGAACTTACTATGTTTCTGATGTCTTCCAGGAGTGAGCCGTAGTCAAAAGGGGACTCAAAAAACTCCATTTGCTTTGCCTCTATTTTGAGACATCGAGTACGTCGCTTATGAGGCGGAGCAGGTGCTTTGAGCTGACCAAGCTTCTTTGGACGTAACTTTGCTGTTCTGTGTCGAGATCGGTACATTCTAGTAGCTCGAGAAAGCCTATTATCGAGTTGAGCGGGGTGCGGATATCGTGGGAGATAGAGGAGATGAATATTTTTTGGGTGTTTAGCGCTTTTTTGAGCTTGTCGTTTATCTCAAATTGCTCTTTGAGGGCGTCATCTACGAGGTTTACAAATGCGTCGGCCGGCGTGAGCGGGACTTTTATCTCTCTTAGATAAGACTCGTTTTTCGCATCCTCTTTTTCGCTAAAAGTAAGTATGACGCTTGAATGGCTCAGTTCGTCCGGCCCCTCTGCTTCGTCGCCGTATATTTCCGATTCGCCGAAGTATGACACGCAGTCGCATAGGCTGGCTAGACTGCCGGGAATTGCGAGGGGTATTTTATTTTTGAAGAATTTTTTGAGGGTATAGTCGGAGAATATCAGCATAGCCGACGGAGATGTGGCTCTTGCGGCTTTGGCGCTCTCGTAGGATTCTGAGCTTATATTTTTGAGGCTGGAATACCCTATTTGTAGCATATCGCCTTCATTCACATCCCCGCGCATAATCGCTTTTTTAAAGTTGAACTCATCGATAAACAAAGCCTTTCCGGTAGATTGTGATATTAGCGGGAATCTACAGGCGGCTAGTAGCGGATCTTCGACGACGATATCTTCGCCAAGAAGCTTTTTGTACGCCTCCAAAAGTTCAAGTCCTTCTATTTCATAGACAAAGCCGTGTTTGGCGTTTGTAATCTGTAGTTTTTTGCTTATCGGTTTAATTTGCGAGTTTTTGTAGATATTTACGTCTAAGTTTTTACCGCTGAACATTACGGCTATTACGCCGTTTTTTATCTCTTTCCCATTTAATTTTATGGGTGATTTGGAGCTATCGGCGTATGATTTTACCCCCGCTATTTTAGTATTGAGAGAGGCTAATGCGGTGTGTAGCTCTGTAGGAGGGAGGTAAGGATACGGATGAGAAGACTATTGCTGCTTTTAGCTCATCGTTTCTATAACCGTTCAAAAATTCTTCCGTGATTTTTGAGCTCTCTATGGCCTCTGCCTTGACGGAAGCTTTTTTTGTCATCAGGAATGTTACGAAAACTCCTTTATCGACAAGTCTTTCGCTCATACACCCGGCCTCTACGCCAAAAGAGACCACTATGGCTTTTTTGATTATTTTTTGGATGAAATCACCGGCTTCGTCGGCCTCTTTTTTGCTACCGTCTTTGTAAGCGACGAGAGCCAAAACGGAGGCATAAGTATGCTCTTGTATACTCTCTTCGCAAAACTTTTGCAAATGCCCTATGTTTTTATATTTGTGCGCAAAAAGCTTCATCCGCTGCTTCCAAAAAATTTTTTTGGTAAAGTAACAACTCTTTATGTCCAAATTTTGACAATCAATAAAATACGGAAAATTATGAACGAACCAAAAACTCTCGGTAAATCGGCACTTACCATGACGCTAGGCGTCGTAGGCGTATTTGCTGCTTTTACGCTGTATATTATGTATACCGAGTATGCTCATTTTTCGGGACCGTCAATCGAGATATTGTTTCAGCTCATTATCATGGCGCTTTGCGTGGTTATCGGCGTGGGATTTTTTTGGGGATTTTTTGTTGCTCGCGTTACGAATGAAATCGTAGCCATCAGCGAATTTCTAAAGGGGCACGACGGCGGCAAGGCATCTTTGCGGACAGATGATTTCAAGATAGCCGAATTTCGCCAAATAGCCTCAAATATCAACGATATGATGACCGAGATAAAAGACAAAACAGACACCCTGAAAGAGTTGAACGAAAATTTGGAACAAAGCGTTGAGGTAAAAACAAGGGCACTGGCAAAGAAAAATGAAGAGCTATCCGTCGCCAAAAAACAAGTAGAAAAGGCGCTGGCCTCCAGAGACAAATTCATCAAAGATTCAATCCATGAAATCAATACCCCGCTGGCCGTCATACAAGCAAACATAGAACTAATGCGGCTAAATGGACTTGGTAGTCGTCACCTTGTAAAAATAGAAGCTGCATCTAAGATTGTTACAAATATCTACGAAGACCTCAGCTATTTCATCAAAAAAGACAGGTTTATCATCAAAAAAGAGGTGCTCAATCTTACTCAGTTTTTATCGGAGAGGATGGAGTACTTCAAAGAGGCCGTAGAGGGGGCAAATCTTCAGATGGAATTTGACGGCAAAGATCAATATTTTGTCTCATTTGACCGTACGCAGCTCCTTAGAATGGTCGACAACAATATATTTAACGCCATCAAATACTCAAAAGAGGGTGGATCGATAAAGATCTCTGTTTTTGCAGATAAAAAAGGAAAAATAATATTCGAAATAGTCAACGAAGCTCTTTATAAGCCCGATATGCAGATAATCTTTAATAGATTTTACCGAGGGTCTGATGCCAGGGGCGGGTTTGGGATAGGGCTCAATCTTGTATATCAAATAGCGGTGCAAAACGGAGTCGGCATCTGCTGTGCTGCCCTTGAGGACGGGAGGGTGTGGTTTGCGTATGCATTCAAAGATTATTTTGAAGATGCGTTTAGTTCGCACGGATTTTAATAGGGAGGTAGCGTGAAGATTTTATTGCTTGAAGACGAAGCTATGCTAAGAAGCTCTATAAAAGAGTTTTTGGAGGCTCTCGGTAGCGAAGTGAGCGATTTTTTTGACGGTTCCGAGGCTTTAGTAGCGCTAAGGGATGAAATGTTTGACGTGCTGGTGGTGGATATCAATGTTCCAACCCTAAACGGATACGAACTGCTAGAAGAGGTTAGGGCAAAAGACAAAAATCTCCTTGTGATATTTATCACCGCAATGACGGATATCGATGATATAACAAAAGCATATAACCTCGGATGTTCCGACTATCTAAAAAAACCCTTTAAATTAGAGGAGTTGTGGCTTCGTATTAATCAGATATTCAAGCTTATGGAGGGCAAGAATTCTAATATTTTGATACTAAGTCCAAAATACCGCTACGATAGGAAACACAAAATACTTTATTACGAGAATAAAGAACAGACGCTTAGCCGCAGACATCTCCATATTATCGACCTTTTGGCTTCAAATCCCGGATTTGTCTTTAACTTTGACGCTTTTAGACGCGCCGTATGGGAGAGAGACGACATAGACGACGCAACTATACGAACCGAGATAAACCGCCTAAAAAAGCTTTTAAAAGAGGAGATAATCGTAAACGCAAAAGGGCTTGGTTATAAGATAGAGAGAAGATAGCCGCATATTTAGAGACATAACAAAATTGTTACTTTTTGACTCAATATGATATTTTTAATACTTAAATCTTATTTTTGAGTATAGCAAAATCGTAGCATTGTGATATACTCAAAACTCCAACGTATATACGGAGCGCATTATGAGTATTAAGATAAAGTTATGGATAATGGTATTGTTGTCTCTTGCGGGCGGCTTTTTTATAATGGCGTTAGATTCGTATTTTTTGTATCAAAACCTTATCGACGAAAAAAAGTTAAAAACTAGGCATTTGGTGGAGAGCGCCTATGCGTGCGTAGAGTACTTCTACAAAAAAAGCAAAAACGGCGAAATCGGAGAAGATGCGGCAAAAGCCGAAGCGATTAAGCTGTTAAAAAGCGTTAGATACGATAAAAAAGAGTATTTTTGGATTCACGACCTTGTCGCCCCCGTTCCAAATATGATTATGCATCCAACCGTCCCGGCGCTAGACGGCAAACCACTCGACGCGGCAAAGTTTAATTGCGCGACCCATATCCAACGCGGCCTTGACGCAAAACCTATCGAAACGGACGGAAAAACAAATCTATTTGTCGCTATGAACGAAGCGGTAAAAATTAGCGGAAGCGGGTTTGTTAATTACGATTGGCCTAAACCCTTGGAGAATAAAGAGGTTACCAAAGAGAGTTACCCTAAGCTTTCGTACGTGCAAAGACACGACGGTTTTGGGTGGGTGATAGGTTCCGGCATCTATGTAGACGAGTTAAAAAAAGAGGCGTTGAGCTCGCTTGTCGGCTCTTTTGCGGTTTTGATGTTGTGCGCCGCGTTGATTTTTGTTATATCCATAAAAATTATCGCCACAATAGCAAAGCCGATAAAAGAGATAGAGACGTTCGCCGCAAAGGTCGTATCCGATAACGACCTATCGGGACGATTAAAAATAGCCTCGAAAGACGAAATAAGCAAAGTCGGCAAAGCGTTTAACGAAATAATGGCCGGTTTTGGAGCCGCTATCGCAAAAGCTAGAGGCTCCGCCGAACAAAACGCCTCTTTGTCTTTGAGACTGTCAAAAGAGAGCTCTAATATCGGGCTTAGGGTCGAACATGGGGCAAAAGCGTTGGAGGGGATACGCTCTATATCGGCGGTAGTCGCAACCGCAATTAAAAATAACGAATCGGAGATCAAAAAAACCGAACAAGATATATTGAGAGCCACCGGCTCTATCGCAAAAACGGCGGATAACGTCCTTAGCGTCTCTACCGAACTTCAAAACGTCGTATCGGAGCAAGCGGAGTTATCATCCAAGCTAAAGACTCTTTCAAACGAAGCGGAACAGGTAAAGTCCGTTTTGACCGTTATAGCCGAGATAGCCGATCAAACGAACCTTTTGGCGCTAAACGCCGCGATAGAGGCCGCAAGAGCGGGGGAGCACGGAAGAGGGTTTGCCGTCGTAGCGGACGAGGTGCGAAAATTAGCCGAGAAGACTCAAAATAGTTTGAGCGAATCGGACTCTACCGTTAGGGCGATCGTCGGTTCGATTGACGAGGCGGCAAAAGCTATGACTAAAAACTCTCAAAAACTATCAGCGCTAAGCGACAAAGCTAAACTCGCCGAAATATCCATGAAAGAGACCGCAAACGAGATAGACAAAACCGCTTCCGAGGCTAGAAAGGTAGGGTCTAACGCCGCTAGGGAGATAGAGCAAATCTCCGATATATTCGGCAAAATCGAAGAGATTACCGATATGTCTCGCCAAAACGCTATGAGCGCCGAAGATATAGCGTCCACCGCCGAAACCCTCTATAAAGCGTCGGAGGCCTTGAGTTTAGAGCTTTCAAAATTTAAGGATAGTTGATTTTGTCGGAGACGAAAATCTCTTTATATGTTACGAAAATACACGAAATAAAGCTTTATTAATTTATGGCATAGGTTGGCAATAACGCTTTGTATTGCCGAAAATTGCGGCTTCTTTCGTATTTTTCCCCTTAAATACCCGCCACTACCCCATTTTACCCCAAACAGGCGCCTCTAAAAAAGGCGCTTGGCTATGAAAAATATATTTTTTCGGTTTATAAATTTTTTGAATTTCTGTAGTTTTTATTTCAATTGTTACGAAAATACACATTAGGGCGTCAAAAATCAACTGTTAAAGATTATTTTTACATCCTGCTACGGTTAAGAAAAACAAAAAATCTACAATAAATTTGTAAGTTAATTTGTAATCTATTGGCAAGGAGTTTGTGAAAATGAGGAAAGTAGTATTAAGTTTTGTAGCCGCTTCGACGGTCGCTACAATCGGCTCTTTCGCGGCTAACGATCTTGAAAGCGCCTTTAAAGAGGGCAAGGTCAGCGGTCAGATAAGAGCGTTTTACATCAATAGAGGCTTGGAGTTTGATAAAACTACAGCCGACTATAACAGAGACGGTTTGGCTCTAGGCGGCAAGCTCGCGTACGAAACGGCTCCGCTAAAAGGTATTTCTGCCGGAGTCGCGTTTTATACGACAAACAAGCTAGACGACGAGCATACGACGGCGGCCAAAAACGATAAAACGTTGTTCGACGGTAACGACGACGGCTATACGCAACTAGGTCAAGCGTATATTCAAGGCAAATTTGGCGCCACTACCGTAAAAATCGGTAGACAACAACTAGACACCCCTCTAGCCGGAAGCGACGACGCTAGAATGCTCCCAACGCTATTTGAAGCGGCGGTGGTTATTAACGGCGATATTAAAGATACGACCCTTATCGGCGCGCACGTAACAAGAGTGGCATACGGAACGTTTGCCAACGCATACGGCGGCGGCGAGCTTGCGCTTGTAAGCGGCTACGGCAATAGGACAGATTATAAAGTTGGCGTTTTCCAAAGCATGGGGCAGGCTGCGCTGGGTGATGGTGCTAAAAACTCTGGCGTAACCGCCGCTGCCGCAATTTACAAGGGTATTCCTGGTCTGACGGTGCAAGTATGGGATTATTATGCACATGAAATCCTAAACGCTATTTACGCTCAGGCAGATTACAGCTGGAAATGCCTACTAAACCCTGCCGCTACAATGACCGGTTCTGTGCAGTATATCAAAGAGAGTGATATGCACGATACGCTTAACCTATCTTCTGCGCCATACTATGCGGTACAGCTTGCTACTAAAGCGGGAAGCTTCAATGCTGCTGCGGCTTACTCTGCGACAGGAAAAAACAATAGCGCCTCTTTTGGGGGAAGTGTAATATCTCCATGGGGCGGCATGCCGGCATTCACACAAGGCATGGTGACAAGACACCAGTTCTTTAAAGATACGACTGCATGGAAAGTATCTGCTGGGTACAACCTAAAAGATATACTCGGACAAGATATTACGGCTAGTGCATACTATGCATCTTTTAAAGTCAATTCTGCAAATAACTATACCGATAAAGTTACAACTACCGAGCCTGGTTTTGATATAACATACAACAATGCCGGAATTAAAAACCTTCAGCTTAGACTAAGAGGTAATTTCCCGAATGACTTTAGAAAAAATCTAACTACTGCTGAGACCACTAGCTGGAAAGAGTATAGAGTTATCGCCAACTACAACTTTTAATGAAAGAGAGAGGGTACACGCATGAAAAATAACATTGTTGAGATAGTCAAAAACAGCCCTAGCTATCAAGAACTTGTCGCTAAAAGAACCTCTTTTAGCCTCAAGCTTGCGGCGGTAATGCTTGTTATGTACTATGCATTCATCCTTGTCATCGCATTTGACAAAAAGCTCCTTGGCGTGTCGCTAAGCGGCGGCGTAACAACAGTCGGTATACCTATAGGTATAGGTATCATAGTGATTTCGTTTATACTTACAGGTATCTATACAAAAAGAGCAAATACCGAGTTTGACGAACTAAGCGAAAAAGTAAAAGAAGAAGTTAGAAAGGCGGGCGAATGAAAAGATTTTTGACGATACTTGCCGCACTCTCTATTGCGGTGACGGCTTTTGCTGCCGGCGGTGTTGACGGAGCTGTGGAAAAACAATCGCTAAACGTAAACGCGATAGTGATGTTCCTTATATTTGTTGCTGCAACACTCGGTATTACATACTGGGCGGCTAAAAAAAACAAAAACCGCAAAAGATTTTTATGCGGCTGGCGGTGGTATTAGCGGCAAACAAAACGGTCTTGCGATAGCGGGAGACTATATGTCCGCTGCGTCGTTTCTCGGTATTTCAGGTCTTGTTTATACAAGCGGTTTTGACGGTCTTATCTATTCGATAGGTTTCCTTGTTGGTTGGCCGATTATTCTATTTTTGATTGCCGAGCCTCTTAGAAATCTTGGTAAATATACGTTTGCGGATGTTGCCTCTTTTAGGCTAAGACAAAGCGATATTAGAACGATAGCGGCTGCCGGTACGATAGTTACGGTTATCCTTTACCTTATCGCTCAAATGGTCGGTGCGGGCAAGCTTATCCAACTACTATTCGGTCTTAGCTATTCGACTGCGGTCGTACTAGTCGGTGTACTTATGATTCTTTATGTTGCATTCGGCGGTATGCTTGCGACAACTTGGATTCAAATCATAAAAGCGGTACTTCTACTCTCAGGCGCATCTTTTATAGCGTTTATGGTTATGGTGCATTTTGGTTTTAGCTTTGAAAATATGTTCCATAGTGCAGTAGAGATACACAAATCCCACGCAAAAATTATGGAGCCGGGCGGTCTGGTGTCTGACCCTTGGAATGCTATATCTCTAGGTCTTGCGTTGATGTTTGGTACAGCCGGTCTTCCGCATATCCTTATGAGATTCTTTACCGTTGCAGATGCAAAAGAGGCTAGAAAATCAGTTTTCTATGCGACTGGACTAATCGGTTATTTCTATGTTCTTACATTTATTATCGGTTTTGGCGCTATTACGCTACTTGCCCTTGACCCTGCATACTTCCAAAAAGGTGTTGCAACAGTAGTTAACGGCTTCCAGACAATAGTTAGCGATACAAACGCTTCGCAAATACTTGTAGGCGACAAAAAAGCTCTTGTGGGCGGCGATAACATGACTGCTATCCACCTCTCACGTGCGGTTGGCGGCGACTTGTTCCTTGGCTTTATCTCGGCTGTTGCGTTCGCTACAATCCTTGCGGTTGTATCAGGCCTTACGCTTTCGGGTGCATCGGCTATCAGTCACGACCTATACGCTAGCGTAATCGGAAAAGGCAAAGTTGATGAAGCTACTGAGATGAAAGCTTCTAAAATAGCAACTCTTGTTCTAGGTGTTCTTGCAATCCTTCTAGGTATTGCATTTGAAAAACAAAACGTTGCGTTCATGGTTGGTCTAGCATTTGCGATTGCCGCATCTGTTAACTTCCCTATATTGCTTCTCTCGATTTATTGGAGCAAGCTAACGACAAAAGGCGCATTCGTGGGCGGTACGGTAGGTCTTGTATCTGCGATCATCCTTGTTATCATGGGACCTGCGGTATGGAAAGACGTACTTGGCAATAAAGAGGCGTTTATTAGCCTTAAAAACCCTGCCATCATATCGATGACGCTTACCTTTGTGGTTACCTACATAGTGTCCAAAATGGATAACTCTGCAAGGGGCAAAGAGGATCAAGCCAAATTTGAAGCTCAATATATCAGAGCTCAAACAGGTATCGGTGCTGACGGCGCTTCTGAACACTAAAACACGCATTTTACGGGGAGCTTTTGCTCTCCGTTTTATTTTTTAAAACAGAGGTTATATGAGTAGTCTCGATATAAAAACATTTTTATCAAAAATCCATCCGTTTGACGAGCTTGGAGCGAATGCGCTAGGCGAACTATGCCAAAAAGCGGACGTCTTGTATCTAAAGCAAGGTGAGCTTTTTTTCAAAAAAGGTGATGAGGCGACGTGTTTTTATATAGTGGCTAAAGGGATTATCAAAGAACAAAACGAAGATG
The DNA here is from genome assembly GCA_964630205.1 of uncultured Helicobacter sp. Classification (GTDB taxonomy): domain Bacteria; phylum Campylobacterota; class Campylobacteria; order Campylobacterales; family UBA6016; genus UBA6016. The sequence continues at coordinate 54,844 of CAZVTM010000010.1, forward strand.
AATTTTATTACTCATCGGGTGATTTTTTTGACTTTGAGTCTTTGCTCGGCGGTTCATATGTAAGCTCATATTCGGTTATAGAAGAGGCCTTGCTGTACGTTCTTGCAAAAGACGATTTTTTAAAAGCCGTTCATTCTAACACCAAAATAGAAAACTACTTTTTCCTATCCGCAGCCAAAAAACTAGAGGCAAAACACAAAAACTCGGACAGTTACCTTCTAAAAAGAATTAGCGACATAGCATACGAGCAACCGTTGTTTGTTGATGAGAATAGCACTATTTATGAAGCGATTACTCGGATGACGGATGCCAAAAAGACATTTATTCTTGTCAGGTTTGAAAATGAAAGCGGTATCGTGACGGATTCTGATTTGCGAAAAAAAGTGCTGCTAAACAGGATGGATCTGGATGCTGACATAGGGGCGATAGCGACAAAAGGGATTAAAACTATAGAAAAAAATGATTTTCTATTTAATGCTTTGCTTTTGATGACAAAACACAACATTAAAAGGCTTGTTGTAAAAGACGGCGGTGAGATATGCGGCGTACTTCAAGATATCGACATACTCGGCGCGCTTTCGTCTCATACGCAGTTTGTGGCTCGTAAAATAGAGACGGCTAGCGGCATAGATGAGCTAAAATCGGCGATAGCGGACATAGACGGCTCAATAAAAAACCTACTAAGCGAAGGTGTAAAAGTTAAACATATCGTAAAGCTCGTCAGTGAGCTAAACACGAGAGTGTTTCAAAAGGTTTTTGAATGGTCTTTTGAGCCAGCCGTCAGAGACGATGTTGCGCTTGTTATTTTTGGTAGCGAAGGGAGGGGCGAGCAGATACTCAGAACCGATCAAGACAACGGTATTATTTGCTCAGAGACCGTAGATAGAGATATTATCAAAATCTCATCGGAAAAGTTCAATTCCATACTGATAGAACTTGGATACCCTGAGTGTACAGGCGGTGTCATGGCAAACAATAGCTATTACCGCAAAAGTATTGAAGAGTACAAAAAAGATATATACGACATGGTTATGTCGCCTACACCAAATAGCTTTTTGAATTTGCCGATTCTGATGGATATGAGCTTTGTTGCCGGGAATAAATCTCTTGAAGTAGAAGTTGCGGCATATCTCAGAAAAAAACTAGGGATGAATCCGCAAATACTTGCACGTATGGCGGGAGGCTCGTTATCTTTTGAAACGCCGCTCTCGATGCTTGGCGGCTTTGTGCTGGATAAAAAAGAACATAACGGTGAACTTGACGTCAAAAAAGGGGCTATTTTCCCTATCGTAAACTCTATCAGGTGTCTGGCTTTTGAAAAAAACATAGATGCGGCCAATACCTTTGAGAGAATAAAAGAGCTAAACAATATAGGGCTGATAGATAGGGCGTTTGCGGAAGAGCTCATCGAGGCATATAATTTCCTCCTTGAAATCAGACTCAAAGAGCGTCTTTACAAGATACAGACAGGGCAAAAGCCGGACAACTACATCAGCCCCTCAAGGCTCTCAAAGCTAGAGAGGGATCTGCTGAAAGATGTTTTCAAAATAGTCGACAAGCTCAAAAAGTTTTTGTTCGCCCATTTTAAACTCGGTTATATATCGTAGATGTTTGAGTCTTTAAAAAGAAAATACCTTAGGGGGAAGCTAAAAGACAAAAGATTTGATTTTTTGTTTGATGAGCCGAGATTTGATGAATATGTGGCGTTTGACTGTGAGACTACGGGACTGAATCCAAAAAAAGACGAGGTTATCTCAATCTGGGCGGTCAAAATCAAAGGCAACCTGGTATTAACGAGTGAAAAATTTGAAGTAATAGTTAGGCCAAAAAACCAAATAAATAAGGAGAGCATCAAGGTACATCATATTAGAAATTGCGACGTAGAGAACGGCATTTCGTCAAAGGAGGCTTTGGAGAGATTTTTAAATTTTATAGAAAATCGCCCGCTTGTCGGCTACTATCTTGAGTTTGACGTGGCGATGATTAACAAATATATGCAGGAGTTTTTGGGTACCAAGCTCCCAAACCCGCAAATAGAGGTATCGGCCCTCTATTTTGACAAAAAAAACGACGTTTTCGGCAGTAAAAATGTCGATTTGCGCTTTGAAACAATTATGAAAGATTTGAATTTGCCACTATTTGGGCAACATAGCGCATATTATGACGCTTTAATGACAGCGTTAATATTTGTCAAATTGAAAAATAGTTAAACTTTTAATCTTAGATGTAAAGGAGAGGTTACATAAAAATGGAAGAATTACACGGAATGGTTTTTAAACCGAAAAAAGAGCTTTTCAAGACTCCAAACATAAAAAATATGTGCGAATATGAAGAGCTTGTAGAGTGGGCCGAGAGAGACTACGAGGGCTTTTGGGCGCACTTTGCAAAAGAGATGATAGATTGGAAAAAACCGTTTGAAAAAACGCTTGACGAGTCTAGCGCTCCAAACTACAAATGGTTTACGGGCGGCAAGCTAAACGTAAGCGAGCAATGCCTAGATAGACACCTAGAAACTAGAAAAAACAAAGCGGCTATCATATTCGAGGGTGAACCCGGAGATAAAAGAGTTATAACATATAGAGAGCTTTACTACGAAGTATGTAAAACCGCAAACCTACTAAAAAATAAATTCAACGTAAAAAAAGGCGATAGAGTAGTTATCTATATGCCAATGATCCCGGAAGCCGTATTCTTCATGCTCGCTTGCGCGAGAATAGGCGCTATCCACTCTGTAGTATTTGGCGGTTTCTCCGCCGAGGCGCTTAGGGGTAGAATCGAAGACGCCCAGGCGAAGATAGTCGTCACAA
>CAZVTM010000011.1:0-51753 GCA_964630205.1 uncultured Helicobacter sp.
CTATATCCATCCCGTTTTTTGAGTACAGTTAGCCAGCTCACTCCCGCCGACTGCGTCTCAAGGGAGAAAAGCTCAAAAAGCGCATTGTCGTCATGCAGGGGTTTGCCCCACTCCTCGTCGTGATACGCCACATATACGGGGTCACTTAGCTTTACCCAACCGCATCTATATTTTTCACTCATTTACCGCCTCCCACAATAATATCCTTCTGCCTCTGCTTCTTCACGGGGTCTTTTTCGACAAAGATTTTTTTCCTCGTCCACGGGTCCATCTCGGTGTAGTACATCAGCGTCGAGTAGGTCGATGGGGTCGGGGTAAATATCTGTACCTGTTCTGGATTTAGGCGAAGCCTAGAGGATGCAAAGTTTTTCATTGCCGTCATGTCGGCTTCGGAGCACCCAGGGTGGGCGGCTATCATGTAGTAGGTGAGAAACTGCTGTTTGCCGCTCATTTTGCTCATGTTTTCAAACTTTTGTTTGAAGCCTAGTAGCGTCTCTTTGTCGGGTTTGCCCATGAGCTTTAGTACTTTTGGCTCGGTGTGTTCGGGGGCTATCTTCATCTGTCCGCTTACATGGTTTGCGACTATCTCTTTTAGGTACATATCGCCGAACTCTTTATCCTGATTTATTAGGTCGTAGCGGATGCCGCTCTGGACGAATACTTTTTTTACCTTAGGGATTTTGCGGATGTTACGCAGGAGATTTATGAGCCGTTTATGGTTTGGCTTTAGGCTTTTGCACACTTTGTCGCCCGTGCATCTTTGGTGGTGACAGTCGCCCGATTTTAGCTTTTTGGCGCAGTCGTATCCGTACATATTTGCCGTCGCTCCGCCGACATCAAAGATATTGCCCTTAAAATCCTTTGCCTCCGTGAAATTTTTGACCTCTTTTAGTATCGAGGTCTCGCTTCTGCTTCTTATAGTCCTACCCTGATGCACCGTGATAGCGCAAAAGTTGCACTCGCCGTAACAGCCGTGATGTGTCGTGACGGAAAATTTGATAGTCTCCAGCGCTTTTACCTCACCGTCCGCTTTGTAGTACGGGTGGACATCTCTGGTATATGGCAGGTCGTAGACGGCGTCGATTTCGGATTCGCTCAGGTAGTATTGCGGCGGGTTTTGGATGAGGTATCTGGTGTCTTGCTTTTGGCAAAGCCCCTGAGAGCTTAGCGGGTCGTTGTTGTGATAAAACAGATGAAAAGCGTCTATGAATTTGTTTTTGTCCGCTTTCACCTCATCGAAGCTAGGCAGGCAGATATACCCCTCTTTTGGCTCTTTGGCGGCGTAGCATAGCCCTCTTATATCTCGCCACTCTTTGCCGCTCTTTAGCGCGCTAGCAAGCTCAAGCACCGTCTTTTCGCCCATTCCATAGATGATGGCGTCCGCTTTGGCGTCAAAAAGCAGGGATTTTCGGATATTGTTGCCCCAAAAATCATAATGGGCAATCCGCCTGAGAGATGCCTCAATACCGCCCAGCACGATAGGCACGGTATCTTTGAAATGCCGTCTGATAAGCCCAGTGTAGACTATGCTTGCACGGTCGGGTCTTTTGGTGTTTTTGCCACCGGGGGTGAAGTCGTCGCTCCGTCTTGGTTTTTTGAGCGCCGTGTAGTTGGCGACCATACTATCCACAAGCCCCGCACTAACCCCCCAAAAGAGCTTCGGCTCTCCTAGTCTTGCGATGTCGTCACTTTCGCAGTCCGGCTGGGCGATGATGCCTACCGAGTAGCCCTTGCTCTGCAGTAGTCGCCCGATGATGGCTGTGCCGCTGTAAGCCGAGTCGATATAGGTATCCCCGCTTACGAGGATGACATCAAACTGCTTTATCCCCAGCTTCTCTTTTTCGGCGGGCGTAGTAGGTAGGAACATAATAGCCTTCATCTTTTTAGGTCAATTATACCAAGTTATATGCGGTGACTCTCAACCAACTTTTGCAATACTAGGTCAACTTCAAAACAAAAGAGGTGTCGTGCAGTTCCTCGGCGCCATGAATGACAACATACTCAAAAATGCAATACTCGTGATGGTTACATTTGACATCATCCTCACACAGCTCCCGCTTTTTTTGTCAAAGAGTACTTACATGAGAATGAGACGGCAATTACCCTGTTTTTGGTGATATTTTCGGTGGGTATCGGTATCGACTCGGTGGTGTGCGAGAGAATATCGCACGGCGACATCAAGCTAAAGTTTGTACTGGTCGGAGCGTTCGGGATTGCTCTGTTTCTGGGTGATTTGGCGTTTTTTGCAAACGGCGTAGCTCGCTCCGTCGTAGATTTTTTCGCCATTAGCTTTTTTAGCGGATTTTTTACCGTGCCGCTATACTCGCTACTGCAAAAAGCGAGCGACGTGGAGCGTAGGAGCCGCGCCATCGCCGCCAACAACATACTAAATGCGCTGTTTATGGTCGTCGCATCGCTGTTTGGGATGCTCATCTTTAGCCTCGGCTGTTCGCTAAAAGAGCTTTTTGCGGTACTTTTGCTACTCCATATTGCGGCAACTATCTATGGCTACAAAAGTGCTAGAAAGCTACAGCACTAGCCCCTCTACTCTCCTCACGCTATCGTTTTTTGAGAGGCTGAGGCGTATCACACTATCCTCTGTCGCCTCAAGCGAATGTGGAGCGTATGCGGCAAAATATACCGCTTCACCGGCGCCAAGCGTCACGTTGCCCTCTTTTGAGCCTATGTTTACACTGCCGTCAAGCACCATGATTACGATGGCTCCCGGCGCCGTATGCTCCTCCATCCTATTTCCCTTTTGCATACAAATACGAATCTCTTTGCTATTGGGCGTGTCAAGCATCAAGTCAATTTGTGGCTTATCGGCAAATCTGGTATCTTTGAAAAATGCTATATGGTTCACTTCTTATCCTTTTTTTTGGATGAAGTATATTTGGTTTGAACGGCAAAAATATTGACAACAATCAAGAAAAATTATTTTTGCCCGGAGCAAGACTTGGTATGTTTTTGACATTAAACTGCACATTATAAAATCTCAGCAAATAAAAAAGGCGGAAAATATGAAAAATGTTCTACTTCTGACGCTACACCAAAAATACGACGGTATCGCAAACGGCAGTCTGGAAGCTGACGCCCTCACACAAATCGCTGAAAGTCAAAGCAGGGCAAAATCTATCTGACGAGCGCAAGTGTGAGATAATAAGAAAGTTTATAGATAGGGGCGAGGAACTCGATAAAATAACTGTCCAAACTATACAAAACAATCCGTAGTACAATACAAAAAAAACAAAAAGGATGGAAGATGCTGCAAACTTTTGAAGTTCTAAACGTAAAATGCGGCGGCTGCGCCAATACTCTGATAAAAAGCCTTTCAAAGGAGTTTGGCGAGGTGAGCGTGGATTTGGAATCTGAGCCTAGAAAAATAACCCTTGATATCGATGAGGGGAGAATGGAAGAGCTAAAAGTAGCGCTAAGAGGACTTGGCTATCCGCTTGTGAGCGATGAGCTAAACACAATCGATAGCATAAAAGCAAGCGCAAAAAGCTTTGTCTCTTGTGCAATCGGCAAAATGAGCAAATGAAGGCTGAGAACTTCTCGCTTGACGGATACTTTGAACGCATAGGGTTTAGTGGTAGCGTAAACCAGGATTTGAATACGCTAGAGATGATGATGAGAGCACAGCTCTGCTCGGTTGCCTTTGAAAACACTGAAGTGCAAGCAGGACGGATACCGTCATTAAAACCGGAAGATATAGTCAAAAAGATAGTATACGATGGACGCGGCGGCTACTGCTACGAGCTAAACGGTCTTTTTGCCATGGCGCTGGAGACAATAGGGTTTGAATACTACTTCGCCGCTGCTAGACCTATGACATACCCTGAGAGAAGACCAAAAACACACATGGTTGTCATAGTGCGACATACGATATTTACGCAAAAAAAAATTGGCTATCATCCAGACGGAAAATGGGAGAAAACTACTTGTAGACGAGAGACTAAAAACAATAGAGGACGGTCTCATAACGGAAGAGACCGTAGATTATGACGAAGCGTTCAAAAAATACTTTATGCGCTAATATTTAGCCCGCCTCCGGCTAGCGCCCCTTTGTACCTTGTTAGAAAGCTAGCCATGCTCCTTCCCTCTCCACTTGACATCTCTTTTAGTACTGAAATGCCTTTGTCAAGCATGTCAGGGTTGCTTTTGAAATAGCCGGTATCAGAGGCATTACCGCTCATAGCCTGCACTAGGCCGCCACCATTTATCATCTGCTGCGCCTGCTCAAAGCTCTTGGCTACCAGATGCAACAATTGTGCCGCTTGTATCTTCTCGTTTGGTGACATTTTGGCGGTAGCCCTAGTAAACGCCGCATACTCCTCGTCCGTCATCTGCTCCAAAGTGCTAAGACCGTAAGTTTCTCTAGCTGTCGACGTCGGCTTGTCCGAAGAGGTTTTATCTTTATTTTCGGAACTCTCCGTTTTTGTTATTTTAGCGGCTCCGACAAGCGAGTCATTAAGTGTTTGTTTGTTGTTTGAAAAAAGAGATTCCGTAGAATTTTGGGAAGACGAATAATAGTCGGAAGATATTTTCACTGCAGCTCCTACCTTTGTTAAGTAGGAACTAAAAGCAAAACCTAATCCAAAAATCTAAAATTTATACAACAGATTCATCCAGAACATCTGACCCATATACGGAATGTCTTGGTTATTCGGCTGGTTTAACGGCATATACAACGTTTTAACCGTTTTGCCAAAAACATTTTGCGCACCCACCGAAAGGTCTAGATTTTTTGCTATTCCTTTAAATTGTTGGGTTATATTGAGATAATCTTGCGGCGCTATCTCTCCGTTGCTTGGACCTAGATAGCCATAGTTGTTAGCCGTCAAAAGGTATTCGCTTTTTCTCTCTTCGCCTCTGATAATATTAACGGTGCCCAGTACATAATCTGCGTTTATCCTTGTTTTTGTGCGAATTCATCAATAATTATTTGATTATATTTTGTTGCATTATCCAAATTAATTAAAATCTAATCAAATTGGATGTAGTATCCATAATTATTACAAATATGTAAGGTATATATGGCATTATCAACCATAAAATCAAAACTGATTTTATTATTAGCAGTCCTTGTCATTGGATTTGCGCTGCTCGGTTTTTTGACGGTTAAGGGCAACCAGGACTCTCTCAAAACAGTAGAAAGAATAGTAATGTTAGGGGTTATAGAAACCACGGAAGCCGAAATAATGATGGATCTTAGAGGCTATCAGCTCCTTTTCGAAGATAGATTTATCGAAGGATACGAAAAAAACTACGATAAATTCACAAAAACACTTGAGTCTCTATTTGCAATCACCAGGAACGAAGTGAATAAAAAAAGGATAAAAGAGATTCTTGCTCTCGCAAAAGAGTGGAAAGACGGCAACGCCCCAAGAGTGGAAACACTAAAAAAATACAAAAAAGACGTTACAACCGAAGCATTTACATCGTCCGAAGAAGGCAAAAAGCTCGCGGAACTAACAAAGCTATCCGCCGATAGATATAAAGTAATAGGTGAAAAACTGCATGAACTAAAGCTGGACATGCAAAAAAGAGATATTGATACCATAGAGAGTAACGCACTTTTTGCCAAACTGACTCTTGGGGCTATATTTGCTGTATTTGTTGTGGTTTTCTCAATGGTTTTAAAATCGATAGACTCATCAATCAAGGCCGCAAAAGAGGGTTGCGACAAAATAATCTCCACAAAAGATTTGACGCAAAACATAAACACAGGAAAAGCGGACGAAGTTGCAGAGGCAATGAATCAAGTAAATAAGCTTTTGGCGGAGATATCCAAGACACTATCCGCCGCAAAACGTTCGGCAGCAGAAAACGCCTCCGTAGCGGAAGAATTATCGGCAACCAGCCTACAAATCGGAAACAGAACCGAAGATACGGCAAGAGCCGTTGAAGAGACGAAGCAAGTTACCGAGCAAGTCGCAACGATACTTGCAAATAGCGCCGATAGCTCGCAAAAGGCCGGCGTACAAATACAAGAGGCCTCAAAAGAGGTGTCAAGCGCCGCAAAAGAGGTGCTGTCGGTATCAGGCTCATTGCAGTCAATCGTAGGAGAGCAGCTAGAGCTGTCAAATAGGCTGGAGAGGCTTTCTAGCGAGGCCGAACAAGTAAAAACAGTTTTATCCGTAATCACGGATATAGCAGACCAGACAAACCTTCTAGCGCTTAACGCAGCCATAGAAGCGGCTAGAGCGGGCGAGCACGGCAGGGGTTTTGCGGTCGTCGCCGATGAAGTGCGCAAGCTAGCCGAAAGAACGCAAAAAAGCTTGTCCGAGTCCAATGCTACCGTATCCGTAATCGTGCAATCGGTTAACGACGCAACGGAAATGATGGGCAAAAGTGCAAAAGACATAGAAGAGCTCGGAGCAAAATCGCAGGAAGTAGAGCAAACTATGAAAAACACGGTAGAGATAATAACCAACGCCGCACATATAGCCTCAAAAACAGCAAAAGATGCCGAAATCGGAAATGAAAAAACGAAAGAGGTAATAGCGCAAATCACAACAATCAGCGAACTTGCAACGACAAATGCAAGAAGCGTAGAGGAGATAGCATCCGCAGCCGAACATTTGGCAAAACTAGCAGACACGCTTTCCGCCTCTTTGGCTCAATTTAAAACGAACTAAAGTACTTTAAAACGACAACAAGAAGCAAAGCTCCTTGTTGTCTACACCCCTCTTTTTTTATCGAAAACTCTTATATGCACCCTATCAGAATAACAATACCCCTCATTGGCGGAGAACTCAAATACACTTTTAGCATTGGCAAGCAGTTGCTCTTTTGACGCTCCAAGCGGCATACAGTATATATTGGCTGGGTCTACGCCAAACTCGTTTTTGATTTCATCTATCTCTTTTTTTGCGGTACCTGAGCTTATAAATTCGGCATCCAACACAAATTTAAAAAAATATTTCGCATTTTTTACGAATAATTTTAAAGCCTCTTTGTTTATTCTATCTTCATATGCTTCACCGCTGTTTGAAAGCTTAACGGAAAGGGCAAAAACAAAGCTTCGATACGGCTCAAACTCAAAATCTATCGTTTTTGTGCCGTTGGTTTCTACGGTCACCAGGGAGCCGCTTTTGCGTAAATACTCTGCAAATACGATAAAATCGGCGTCCTTAAACCATAAAGTAGGTTCTCCGCCGGTCAGGACGGTATCGGCGTAGGTGAACGGCTTTTTACTTTCATACTCAGCTATCAGCCCTGCGGCATCACACTTTACCCAAGAGTCTTTGTATGCAGGATTTACGGCGTAAGCACTATCGCACGCCCCGCCAAATCCTTCACACCTGAGATTGCATCCGCCGAAACGGACAAATACGCTAGGCCTTCCTGCATACCTGCCCTCGCCTTGAAGTGAATAAAATATTTCCGATACGTTAAGCATTCTTGGCACCGCGGCTATCAACCTCTTGAATAATCGCCTCCAAACTGCGTTTAATACTTTCCATATTTTCAACTCTATCAAAAATTTATTTTTAGCTCTAAGGCTTCTTCTTTTATCTCAAATGTTTGGCGATACTACTTTGAGTATATCCGTCTTTGAATGCTTTGATGATAGCACAGTTACGCTCTTGCTTGGATATCGTATTTTATAAAAATATTCATGGAGTGTTTTTGAGCGTGCTACTTTGATTTGTTCATCTTCAACGCTAACTTTGCGTCTTTGTTCTTGCTTTAGTGCATCCCACTCTTCTTCACTTGTCTCAGCTTCCAAATATCATAGATGCCAGGGTGTAGGGATATTCCCCTATTTTATTAGTAAGTTTTGCTTTTATCGGAATACCACGGGCGAAACCTGCCTTGCCACAGATGACCGATGCGTTTTTCTTGTTCTATCACATCATTAAAGATAGATTTTCTTGTTTGGCTTCGAATGAGGTAAATATGTTTGAGCGGGCAACGCCACGATTGATTATGTGATGATAGTCGGTCATATCAAGCCTTGATCGTCTTGCCATAGACGGATAGCTTAAGGTGATTATGGATTATTATGATTGTTTAAAAAATTTGGATTGAAAAAAGTGGTGGCGGACAGAGAGGGATTCGAACCCTCGATACCAGTATTTAGGTATGCACCCTTAGCAGGGGTGTGGTTTCAGCCACTCACCCATCTGTCCAAGACTTAAGAGGGCGTAATTTTAGCAAACGCCTCTTTAAATTCGGTTTAATAGATTACTTAGCGTCTCTTTTGGATTTTGTGATTTATAAATCGGGCGGCCTATCACCGCAAAATCAACCTTTAGCTCTTTTGCCTTTACCACGTCAACGGTTCTTTGTTGGTCGCCCTTGTCGTCAGATACATCTCTGATACCTGGGCAAAGAGTGGCAAAATCATCGCCGCAAGCGGTTTTGATGAGCATACTCTCGTGAGCCGAGCAAACTACGCCGTCAAGTCCGGCATTTTTAGCGTCAAGCGCAAATTGTGTCGCTTTTGCCTCTATCCCTTCGTTATACACAGCCCTGAAATCGTCTTCGTCAAAGCTTGTAAGGGCGGTAACGGCAAGAACAAGGGGGCGATTTGGCAAAGATGAGAGTCTAACCATCACCTCTTTCATACCTTTTGCCCCGGAGCTTGCATGGACGTTGAACATATCTACGCCTAGAGCCGCTATCTCTTCGGCGGCATCTGCCATCGTGTTTGGGATGTCATACAGCTTAAGGTCGAGAAAGATTTTAAACTCCGGATTTATCTTTTTGATATCCGCTAAAAACTCTTTACCATCTCTGATATAAGAGCGAAACCCCACCTTTATCCAAACGTCAAATTCTTTTATTTCCGATAGAAGGGCTAGATTTTCTTCACGGCTAGGAAGGTCGAGAGCTACGCAGATATCCACTATTTGCCTTTAGCTACGGCGTCAAGTACACCATTAATAAACTTTGCGCTATTCTCGGCGCCAAATAGCTTGCCAAGCTCCACGGCTTCATTGATGACTACGGCTTTGTCCTGATTTTCAAAAAGTATCTCATAGGCGCCTAGGCGAAGTACAGCTTTTTCAATGCTCCCAATACGGTCAAGCTCCCACTCTTTCATCATAGCTTGAAGCTTTTCGTCTATTACGGCTAAATTCGAAATAATGCCCCCAAATAAATGCTTGCCGAATTCTCTCTGTTTATTCCTGATTTTTCGCTCTTCAAACACCGTATCCGCATGCTTTGCAACATCCTCATTTCCAAGGTCCACAGAATAAAGCAGGGATACTACGGTTTCACGGACTTGTCTACGAGTAGCCATTAACCGATATTCTTAAATAGCGAAATCATCTCGATAAGCCCTGTCATCGACTCAAAACCTTTGTTACCGGCTTTGCTTCCGGCTCTCTCGATAGCTTGTTCTATGCTGTCGGTCGTAAGCACGCCGAATGTCACTGGAGTGTTGTATTTTAGACTCATTGCGGCAATACCTTTGGTTACTTCCGCAGATACATAGTCAAAATGCGGCGTAGAGCCTCTGATTACAGCGCCTACGCAGCAGACACCGTCGTATTTTTGAGTCAAAAGCAGTTTTTGAAGTACGCTCGGTATCTCAAATGCTCCCGGAGCTAACACCAAATCAAGGTTTGCCTCGTTGCCGCCGTGTCTTGCAAAGCTATCTTTCGCACCCTCTACAAGTCTGTCCGTGATTATATGGTTGAATCTTGCGGATATTATCGCTATTTTTTCGCTTCCGCTTAGGGCTAGTTTGCCTTCTATTAACATGAGTTTTCCTTCTTAGGTTTGTCAATAACTTTTTTCGCACGAAACGACTTTGCAGGCAAAGGGTCAAAATCTATGATTTTGGGGCACCCCCGCCGAAACTTAAGTGAAATGCAAAAAAGTCTTGAAAAAGTTATTTCAAATTTTACACAAAGCTTTCTTTTTTGTCCTTGGATGAGAGCCTAACCGCTTCTTTAACGGCGTTTTCGTAGCTTTTTGTGTTTGCTGATAGCGTATAAGCTATATCATATGCTGTACCGTGACCCGGGGATGTGCGGACAATAGGGAGCCCCAAAGTTACATTGATAGATTCGTCAAAGTGTAGCGCCTTGAGCGGGGCTAGACCTTGGTCGTGATACATCGCTACAAAAGCGGCATATTTACCTTTTGATTCAGGCGTGAAAGCGACATCCGGCACGAGAGGTCCAAAGAAAATATCTTTGCCGATAGCTTTGTTGGCGCTCTCTATTGCAGCCTTTATCTCATCTTCTTCACTTCCGAGTACACCGCCGTCTCCCGCATGAGGATTGAAGCCGAGTACGCCCACACTCTCAAAGCCTCCCGCCTTGTAAAATCTAGCAAGAAACTCTGCAATAGGTTCTCTTTTGATAAGAGCCGCAACATCGGCAAGCGGTATATGGTCGGTATAGAGAGCCACGAAAAGCTCTTCGCACCCTAGCATCATAATCCCTTTTTCGCCGAACATATCGCTAAGGGCGTCCGTATGGCCTACATATGGCACCCCTGCCATTTCCCATGCTTTTTTATTGATAGGCAAAGTCACTACGGCATCCGCTTTGCCGTTTTTGGCGTAGCTTGTCGCAAGCTTGAACGACTTGTAAGAAATCTCGCCGCTATCTGCCGCCGCCTCACCGGGACGAAGCATACACTCAAAATTGAAATCTACGCATAAAAAATCAAAATCGAGCTCTTCAATCCCTATTTTTAAAGCTACTTCATCCATCAAAGCCCTTGGCACACAATAGATAGGCTCACAGATATTTTTGATTCTTTCGTGAGCCTGCACGGCGATTTCAGGACCTATACCATTGATATCGCCGATACTTATCGCTATTTTTGGTTTTTGCATATTAGCTCCTTCATCTCTCTTACCGCCCTCTCAAATCCGACAAATACGCTTCTTGCCACTATTGACTGTCCTATGTTTAACTCTTCTATCTCTTCTATGTCGGATATTGCGGTTACATTTTGGTAGTTGAGCCCGTGTCCGGCGGCGACGAAAAGCCCCATTTCATTGGCCAGTGAGGCACATTTTCTTATAGTTTCAAGCTCTTTTTCTAGCTCGTCCGTCTGCCACGCCCTATCATCACCTAGAGACTCTATCCTGTGGTGGGTACACTGGATATTTGTGTTCAAAGCCAAAAATAGATTGGCGTATCTGCCGGTATGAAATTCGACGGTGTCGGCTCCGTATTCTTTTGAGAGGGCGACGGTGATTTCACAAGGGTCTATAAAATACGACACCGAAACTCCTGCCTCTCTTAGCCTTCTTGTAGCCTCTTTGAGAGGAGCGGCTGTTTTGTAGAGGTCTATCCCGCCCTCAGTCGTCACCTCTTCTCTTTTTTCTGGTACAAGCGTCGCCCTTTGGGGCTTGATGTCACAGATGATGTCTATGATGGACGGCTCCACGGCGCACTCAATATTCAAAGGCAACCTGCAAAGATTTGCTATTGTATACGCATCCGCATCTTGTATATGCCTTCTGTCTTCCCTAAGATGTATAGTTATCTGATCGGCTCCACCAAGCATTGACGGCAACAGTGCGTCGACCGGCGACGGATCGCCGCATCTCCTAGCCTCTCTAAGCACAGCTATATGGTCTATGTTAACACCTAGTTTCATCGTTTCCCTTGCGAACTTTTGGGGGTATTTTAGCATTAGAGGATATAAACAAGCTTTTGGTAAAATTCGCCTAAAAAATTAAGGTTACCATTGATAGCTATCGATATGGGCTCTAATACTATTAGGGCGGCAAAGTTTGACTGTGCAACAAAAAAGAAAATCGGAACTTTCGAAAAAATCGTCAAAGCGGCTGACGGCACACACTCTAGCGGAATAATAAATGAGGCCTCAAAGGCCAGAATAGAAGCTGCCCTAAAAGAGATGAGGCAAAAACTAGGCGACGATAACGAAACTGTAGCGGTAGCGACCGCTGTCTATAGAAAAGCCAAAAATGCGCCGGAATTTCTAAAAGAACTCGAAGGCAAGTTTGGTCTCAAAACACACATAATAAACGGGGAAACAGAGGCATTGCTGACCTCTATGGCGATAGACAACGGGATGAAGCTTACAGGGCACGATTCAGACAGCTTTTTACTTGTGGATATAGGCGGTGGCTCAACCGAAATAGTCTTCAAAAAAGGCGATAAACTTACAATGGAGAGCTTTGAAATAGGCATTGTAAGTATGGCTCAGAAGTACAAAGGGCTTGACGCCCTTGAAAAGGGGATTAAAAAAGAGTGTTCAGAGCTAAAAGAGTTTATTAAAGATACGATGTATGCTTTTTTGAAGCCGCAAGTATTTTGCGCTACGGCCGGCACCCCTACAACCATAGCGGCTCTAAAAGCGGGAATGGATTATGAGAGCTATGACGGAGCAAAAATCAACGGTGCAGTGATAGGCGTTGATGACGTAGATAAGATATTTACAAAACTACTCAAAATCAGCGAAGGCGAAAGAACAAGGCTGGTGGGCTTCGGCCGAGAAGATTTGATAATAGCTGGAATTTTAATATTTAAAGAAATATTTGAGGCGTCAGGATTTAGAGAGTGCATCGTATTTGACGATGGGTTGAGAGAGGGGGTAGCCATATCCTCCTGTAAGAAAATAAATATTTTTTAAGGATAAGAGATGAGCTTAAAATTAAACGGCTCGCAAATGGTTGTAGAGGCTATGAAAGCAGAGGGTGTTGACGTTGTATTCGGATATCCAGGCGGTGCCATACTAAATATCTATGACGAGATTTGTAAACAAAACCATTTTAAACACATATTGACAAGACATGAACAGGCGGCGGTACATGCCGCAGACGGTTATGCAAGAGTAACAGGCAAAGTAGGGGTTGCATTCGTAACGAGCGGCCCAGGATTTACGAATGCCGTTACAGGCATAGCAACCGCGTACACCGACTCTATACCTATGGTTATTATTAGCGGTCAGGTGCCGATTTCGCTTATCGGAACAGATGCGTTCCAAGAGATAGACGCAGTCGGCATATCAAGGCCGTGCACAAAACACAACTATTTGGTCAAAAATATAGAAGAGCTACCGCATATACTTCAAGAGGCGTTTTATATCGCTAGAAGCGGCAGACCGGGGCCTGTACACATAGATATACCCAAAGATATTACGGCGACTATAGGGGAGTGGTATAGAAAAGATAATTTCTCTATGCAAACGTACAAACCGGTACACAAAGGTAATCCAAAGCAAATAAGCAAAGCCTTAGAAGCTATGAAAGCTGCCGAGAGACCTATAGTATATATAGGCGGTGGCGTAATATTGGCAGATGCCGTAAAAGAGCTGAGAGAATTTGCCGCACTCACCGGTATGCCTTGTGTCGAAACCCTTATGGCCTTAGGTGCTATGCCCTCAAGCGACAAACAAAGAATCGGGATGCTCGGTATGCACGGTACTTACGCCGCCAATATGGCTATGAGCGAAGCCGACCTGA
This sequence comes from uncultured Helicobacter sp., assembly GCA_964630205.1. Classification (GTDB taxonomy): domain Bacteria; phylum Campylobacterota; class Campylobacteria; order Campylobacterales; family UBA6016; genus UBA6016. The sequence goes on from CAZVTM010000011.1 coordinate 13,412, forward strand.
TTATCTCTTTTGGCGCAAGATTTGACGATAGAGTTACCGGAAAACTAAGCGAATTTGCCAAAAACGCAGAGGTAATACATGTGGATGTAGACCCTAGCTCGATATCAAAACTTGTAAACGCCGATTATCCTATAGTAGGCGATCTTAAAACCGTTCTTGCGGAGCTTGTAGCCACACTAAAAGTAGACGGTTTTGAGAAAGAAAAGCTGAAACATTGGAGAGAGCTGATAGAGAGATTTAACGAGCTTCATCCTCTCTCAAAAACATATAGTGAAGACGGTAAGGCTCTAAAACCTCAAACCGTTATCAAAAAAATGGGCGCAATCCTACCAAAAGACGCAATAGTTGCGACCGATGTCGGCCAGCACCAAATGTGGGCAGCGCAATTTTATCCGTTTAACGAGCCTAGGCAATGGGTAACTAGCGGGGGACTTGGAACAATGGGGTTTGGCTTCCCTGCGGCGATGGGGGCAAAAGTAGCATGCCCAGAAAAAACAGTCGTCAACATAACCGGCGATGGTTCAATACAAATGAATATACAAGAGATGATGACGGCAACAGAACACGGGATTAACGTCATCAATGTAATACTAAACAACAACTACCTAGGTATGGTACGTCAGTGGCAAACATTCTTTTACGACAAGAGATACTCTGCGGTAGACTTATCTATGCAGCCCGATTTTGTCAAACTCGCTGATGCATACGGCGCAAAAGGCTATAGAGTAGATACGTACGAAGATTTTGAAGCGGCACTCAAAGAGGCCATGACGCTAAAAGTTCCGGTTATTATAGACGTAGCAATAGATAGACTTGAAAACGTTCTACCGATGGTTCCGACCGGGGGGACGCTATATAATATGCTCCTAGAGTTTAAGGACTGAAAATGACAGAGAGACGAATAATATCGGTTGAAGTAGTAAACGAGCACGGTGTACTAGCCCGTATAGCCGGGCTTTTCGCAGGCAGAGGCTATAACATAGAGACACTAACTGTCGCCCCGATGCCTGGAAGCAACTTATCTAGGGTAACGATAGAGACAAGTGGCAACAAGAAAGTACTGGAGCAGATAGTAAAACAACTACACAAGCTGATCTCTACGTACAAAGTTATCGAACACCAGGAAATGGTAGAAAAAGAGATGGTACTGGTGAAAATACCGTCATCTGGTTCTCTATCCGACATAGAGGCGCTATCCGCGGCTTATAACGGCAAAATAGTAGATGCGACGGATGACAGCGTAATAATAATGGCGTCCGATGAGCCAAAAAGAATAGAAGGCTTTTTAAAAGCGGTAAAAAAATTCTCCCCAAAAGAGATAGTAAGAGGCGGCATAGTCGCAATAGAAAAATAAGGAACAACAATGAAGCTAAGCGAAGTAGCCAAGGCAATCGGGCTGGAGTGTGACAAAGACATCGAAATAACGTCGATTAATACACTTAAGGACGCCGCCGAGGGACAGCTAAGCTTCCTTGATAATCCAAAATACATAAACGACCTCAAGTCCACAAAGGCTTCTGCCGTTATATTGACGGCCGAGAATGCCGCATATTTGCCAAGTGACGTAATCGGGCTAATCACGTCGGAGCCGTATCTCAAACTAGCATTTGCCACCAAAATATTCGCCAAACCGCCTTTTGAAATCGGAGACCCTGCTTACATAGACGAAAGCGCCAAAATAATGCCAAATACCTACATAGGCAAAGGGGCAAAAATAGGTAAAAATAGTATCGTTATGTCGGGCGCTTACATAGGAGACTACGCCGAAATAGGCGATAATACCGTTTTGCACCCAAGCTCAACTATATACAGGGATTGCAAAGTCGGCAATAACTGCATCATACACGCCGGAGCCGTAATAGGCTCTGACGGCTTCGGCTTCGCCCATACAAAAACCGGAGAGCACGTTAAGATATACCAAAACGGCATAACAATTATAGAAGATGATGTAGAAATAGGGGCCAATACAACTATAGACAGAGCCGTATTTGGGGTCACTAGAGTAAAACGGGGCGTAAAAATAGACAATCTTGTTCAGATAGGGCACAACTGCGAAATAGGCGAATACTCTATACTTGTTAGCCAATCCGGCATCGCCGGCTCAACAACGCTTGGTCGCAACGTTGTCATGGGAGGACAAAGTGCGTCGGCCGGACACCTCACAATAGGAGCTTTTGCTACTATAGCGGCAAGAGGTGGCGTAACCAAATCGATAGATGGCGGCAAAACATATAGCGGCTTCCCGCTAATGGAGCATAAGGAGTGGCTCAAACTGCAAGCCAAAATCTCACGCCTAGTTTAACCCCTGTTTCTATATGAAAGAGCCTCTAAAATATGGGGCTTTTCTACGGTATGAGAACTTGCCAAATCTGCAATTGTTCTTGCAACCTTTAATGTTTTCACCCTTCCCCTCTCCGAAAGTCCAAACTTAATCACCCCTTGCGTCAATATATCTAGCGCATCTGAGGCTATTTCAATATTTTTTACCTCTTTCTCGTTAAGTCTCGCATTAAAATCTCTTTGTTTTCTACGCTTTTGCATCTCAAACGCCTTTAATACCCCGTCAAATATCATTTTGGAGCTCACATCGGCCTTTGCGTCCTTGTCATATTCTTCCATTTGAACGAACAAATCAATCCTATCAAGAAACGGCTCTGATAGTCTGCTTTTGTATTTTATTATCTCACTCTCTTTGCATCTGCACTCTTTGGTTTTTGAAAGTAGGTTTCCGCAAGGGCACGGGTTCATCGAAGCCGCCAATAGAAAATCAGCCTCATACTCTATTTTAGAGTTTACGCGTGAAATTAAAATACGATAATTCTCCAATGGTTCCCTGAGCCCCTCTAAGAGCGTCTTATCAAAATGCGGCAACTCATCAAGCCAAAGTATTCCGCCGGCCGATAAAGCTATTTCACCGATTTGCCCATCTTTAGAACCACCGCCTAGCAGTGCGGATTTGGTCGCATTATTATGAGGGGCACGAAATGGGCGGAGTGGGCGAAATGTCGCTTCTTTGCCGTCCAAAAAATCGAGCATAGCAAATTTGAGTATCTCCTCTGTAGAACTAGGTGGCAATACATACCGAAGCCGTTTCATAATCATGCTCTTTCCGCACCCGGGGGAGCCCTCAAGAAGTATATTATGCATTCCGGCGGCGGCTATCATGGCAGCTCTTTTAGCTGCACCCTGACCTCTCACTTCGGTAAAATCCAGTTCATAGCTGTTTTCATAAAAATACTTTATACCGTCAACTTCTATGCAATCGGCATCCATATCTTCCGAGTATTCAAAATGTTTTGGACTGTCGCTGCACACAAGCTCAAAAACTTCACCGAGAGTAGACGCAGCATAAACTTCCACGGAAGATATTCTTGAGATAAATGGGGCACTCTCAAGCGGAACGACAAATTTTTTGGCTACCCCCTCTTTGGCAAGACTTAGCGCTATCGGGAATATTTGATTAGAATGTTTCAACGCACCGTTAAGACCTAGCTCGCCTAGATATACGGCATCTTTTAGCGTTATCTGCTTTTTGGCACACTCCGACATTATCGAAACGGCTATCGGCAAATCAAACACGGAGCCGCTTTTTTTGAGATCCGCTGGTGATAAATTGACTATGAGTTTATAGGGAGGAAGAGCTATCCCCTCTTTTGATAGAGCGGCCTTGACCCTCTCTTTTGATTCTTGGATTGATGAATCGCCGAGCCCGACGATTGTGAAAGACGGAAGCCCTTTAATAAGTGAACACTCAACCTGAACGCCGAAGGCTTTTGCCCCTTCAAGCGTAGCAGAGCGTACTTCAGTCATTTCTTGCCTAGTGTGGCTAAATTTGCCTTGTACTCTTTTTCAAATTTTTTTCTTTTTAAAATGGACAGTCTCTCAAAAAAAAGCTTTCCGTTTAGATGATCCATTTCATGCTGAAAAGCTATGGATAGCAAGCCTTCTGCATTTATCTCGTTTTGATTTCCATACCTATCAAAATATGAGACGCTAACTTTTTCAAATCTAGTCACATCTTCATAAAAATCGGGAACCGACAGACAACCCTCTTTGTGTTTTGTCTCGCCCTCTTTTTTTGTTATTTTTGGATTTATAGCCTCTATCAAATCTGATATTTTGTTACCGTCCTCATCATAAAGCTCTATAATAAGAGCATTTAGAGGCACTCCAACCTGTATAGCAGCAAGGCCTATTCCCCCGCTCTCGACCATAGTATCATACATATCATCAAGAAGTTTATGCAGCGAATCATCGAACTTATCGATGTCTTTTGAGTGTTGCTTTAGGCGCTTATCAGGATACGTTATTACCTTTCTGGTCATCGGTTATTCTCCGACGCAATAAGGACCGTCGCCCTTCTCGTCGCATGTTCTAAGAGCCGTCAATGCAGACTCTATCGTCTCGTCAACAGTGTTTTCTTTGTCTAAAGCCACGATGCCTGAACAAATTTTGAGCTCTATCTCTTTATCGCCCAAAAAGAAGTTGGTAGAGCTCATCATGTCATATAGTCTCTCAGCCGTTCTGGTGGCATTTTTTACATCTGTATGTTTCAGCAAAAATGCAAATATACCCTGTCCGAAATATGCAACGACGTCGCTTCTGCGCGATGTTTTCATAAAGAGCTTAGCCATCGTTTTATTGACGAGTGTTATCCCTTTTTCACTTCCTATATCATCAACAACTTTTGATGACAAACTAGCAAGAAGCAAGGTGCTGCTGTGACTATATTTGGCAAACATTTTTTGTTCTTGGTCTATTTGAGCACACAAATATCTCTTATTATATATGCCGTATCTAGCGTCAAAGATACTTTCGGTCTCAACCTCTTTAACTATATTGGCGCTTTTTTGATAAAGATCTTTAAATACCCCTGCCTGCTTTGACAAGAAGTTTGCCAACATTTCGGCATCACTTGAAAGGGTAGTTGCGAAGTTTTGGACAGCCGATGGATTATTAATCCCTTTTGCTTCCTGTGATCGTTTTTTTATGGTTTCTATTACGGATAGAATCTGTTTATATAGGACGGATACATTTCGAAGTATATCCTTAACGGATGTGAATCCCTCTTTGAGTTTTGTCTCAAGAAGCGCCCTTTTCTCATCCCCGCCGGTATTTTGTAAATTAAGCTGTTCGGCAACCTCTTTTCTAAAGTCAAAAGGCTTGTCTTGCAATAACGTTTCAAAATAAAGTTCAAAATAGCTAGGAATCGGGGGAAGCCCCTCTTCATTTATCTTTGCCAGCACCTCTGCTGCAAATTCATCAAGTGCGGAACTACCCGATTTTCTTGGAGCCCCTAGTGATTTTTGTGAGTCTCCGCCAAAAGACGGAGACTTTGAACCGCCAAGACTAGGCTTCAACCCGCTTTTTTGTATAAGCAACTTTTCTTACCTTTATTTAAAGCTTTTTTCTAGCACTTTATCTATGAGTCCATATTCTTTTGCCTCTGCGGCACCCATAAAAAAGTCTCTCTCCGTATCTGCAACTATTTTATCAAATTTTTGACCTGTTTGCGCAGCTAAAATAGAGTTTAACTCATCTTTCATTCTTAGTATCTCTTTTGCCTGAATCGCAATGTCTGTCGCCTGACCTTGAGCACCGCCTAGAGGCTGGTGAATCATAATTCTTGAGTGCGGCAGAGCGTATCTCTTCCCTTTTGTACCGCTCGACAGAAGAAAGGCACCCATCGAAGCCGCTTGTCCTATACAAATAGTACATACGTCGGGCTTAATGTATTGCATGGTGTCGAATATACTAAAACCGCTTGTCACTACGCCGCCTGGCGAATTGATATAAAGGAATATATCTTTATCCGGAGCTTCCGCTTCCAAAAATAAAAGCTGTGCAACAACCGTAGAAGCTACTGCGTCATTGATTTCGCCGGATAGAAAAATAATTCTATCTTTTAAAAGTCTAGAATATATATCGTAGCTTCGCTCACCTCTTCCGGTTCGCTCTACGACAAACGGTACGTAACTCATTTTTATTTATCCACCTTTTTTTTGTTTAGTAGGTGGGTAAGCAACTTATCTTCTATCATAGCCATTTTAATTGCAGGGAGAAGACCTTGTTTTTGATAATACTCAAGCATAGCTTTCGGCTCAGCCCCCATACCCATCGCTTCGTAGAATATAGCCTGCACAAGCTCATTGTCGTTAACGGCGATACCTTCTTTTCTAGCAAGCTCATCAATAAGGAAGGTAGCTTTTACACTTTTTTCAGCTTCAGCTCTCATCTCTTCTCTCATAGCTTTTACTTTATCTTCGGCATCTTTTAGAGCCATTATTTCATCTTCGCTCATGGTGCCTACCTTACCCCTGAACATCAAATCCATTTCCTGTTCCACTATCATGTCAGGGAGGTCAAAATTGTATTTGCCCACAAGCGCCTCTATTAGTTTTGGCTTTAGTTCGTCAGTAAACAGTTTTGTAGTTTTCTCACTTTTTAGTTGCTCTTCTATAACGTTTTTTAGTTTTTCAAGAGTCGCCTCGGGATCTTCAGGCATCATTTTTTTAGCAAGCTCATCGTCCACTGTTACATCCGCTTTTATCTGTATCCCTTTTAGGTTTACTTTGAACACGGCTGTTTTGCCAGCGAGGTCTTTGTTGCCGTACTCTGCCGGAAATACTACTTCAAATTCTTTTTCCTCTCCGATTTTCATCTTTTCAAGGTTTTTCTCAAAATCAGGAAGGAATCTACCGCCCCCAAGCTCAACAACCATATCATTAGCTTTGCCGCCGGCAAACTCTACGCCGTCAACCGTACCTACAAAATCAATAGTAAGGAAATCGCCTTTTTTGGTTATTCTCTTACCTTCGTAAGTCTCAAGAGGGGCCATAGCTTTTGCCATTGTCTCTATTCTCTCAAGCAGTTCTTTTTCGGCAACTTCTACTTCTTTAAAATCAGGGATTAGTTCTTCGATATTATCAAATGCGATTTCAGGTCTCATAGAGAAACTAATTTCGGCTTCTATGCCACCGTCTTTTTCTTCAAATTTTGTAACAAGCGGTTGACCCACTAGGTCTTTTTGCTCTACACCAAGCTCTTTTAGGCCGTTATTAAGGGCTTCCGTGATTACTTCTTGTCTAGCATCTTCTTGTATTTTTTTGCCATATCTTTTTTCAACTACCGCCGCCGGGGTTTTGCCTTTTCTAAAACCGTCAACTTTTACGTTTTTGGCGATATTCCCCGCTATTTTTTTAGCTTTTGAATCCAAAATATCTTTAGATACTATTACTTCTATTTTGCCGTTTGCGCTGTTTTTTTTGCTTGCCGATAACTTCATACGTTTCCTTAAAACCTAAAATTTTTTGTTTAAAATAGGCTGATTTTATCAAAAATATCTTTATTGTACGGGCTTACACAACAGCCCATTTTTGTTATATTTACGCAAAAGGTTCAAACAAGGAAACATGGGTTTATGGACAAAGCGAAAAGGATAGAAACATTAGTGCGCGAGCTTTTAGAGCTGGTCGGAGAAGATGCCGATAGAGAGGGGCTCGTAAAAACCCCTTACAGGGTTGCAAAAGCTTACGGGCATATTTTTGGAGGCTACGAAAAAGACCCGAAAGAGGCGCTGGGCGACGCCCTTTTTGAGAGCAAAAGCTCGGAAATGGTCGTAGTCCGTGATATAGAGTTTTATTCGATGTGCGAACATCATATGCTCCCTTTTTTCGGACGGGTTCATGTGGCATACATACCAAACGGCAAGGTAGTAGGACTCTCCAAAATCCCGAGAGTAGTAGATATATTCGCCAGAAGACTCCAAATCCAAGAGCAGCTGACGGAGCAAATAGCTGATGCCTTGATGGATGTGATAAGTCCGCTCGGTGTCGGCGTCGTAGTATCGGCAAGACATATGTGTATGGAGATGAGAGGCGTTGAAAAGATGCACGCATCCACGACGACATCTTCGCTCAGGGGTCTTTTTATGAAGGATGCCAGAACGAGAGACGAGTTTTACTCTATCATCAATACGCCGCAAGGTAATAGGTTTTAATGCCGCTTAGCCATTTTCAAAACAAACTAAACAAAATCGATCTATCCCCTGCATTTGCGGTAATCACAAAAGTAAATGCGACAAACTTCGAGGCGGTGGGTCTTAGGCCTAGTGTCGGCGATATAGTGCGGGTCTCGTCCGTAGAGGATAAAAATGAGAGCTTAGGGATGGTGACCGCACTAGACGAGAGCAAATTTAGCATCTCCCCGTTTGGCTTTGTGGAGGGGTTTAAGATAGGAGACCGTGTCTACGCATCGGAAACAGGGCTCAAAATCCCCGTCGGAGAAGGTCTGCTGGGACGGGTCGTAAACCCTTTGATGAAACCGATAGATAGCAAGGGAGATATAGAGCTAGACGAGCTAATGAGTGTCATCCGCCCGCCCGTGGCTGCCATGAAAAGGGGGCTAATAGACGAAGTGTTCTCGGTCGGGGTCAAGACAATAGACGGACTGCTCACCTGCGGCAAAGGGCAAAAGCTCGGCATTTTTGCAGGCTCCGGCGTGGGTAAATCGACCTTGATGGGGATGATAGTAGAAGGGTGCAGCGCAAAGATAAAGGTAGTCGCCCTTATCGGGGAGAGGGGCAGAGAGGTACCTGAGTTTATCGAGAAAAACCTAGGTGGAGACCTGACAAACACAGTAATAGTCGTGGCAACATCAGACGATTCGGCCCTAATGCGTAAGTATGGGGCGTTTGCGGCCATGAGCGTTGCGGAGTATTTCAAAGAACAGGGGCACGATGTGCTTTTTATGATGGACTCCGTGACCCGTTTTGCGATGGCGCAAAGAGAAATCGGACTTGCTCTGGGTGAGCCGCCTACCACCAAAGGTTATCCGCCATCCACCCTCTCACTACTTCCGCAACTAATGGAGAGGGCGGGGAAAGAGGAAGGCAAAGGCTCCATCACCGCCTTTTTTACCGTACTTGTTGAAGGGGATGATATGTCCGACCCGATAGCAGACCAGTCTCGCTCTATCCTTGACGGGCACTTCGTGCTTGATAGAAACCTCACCGACTTTGGTATCTACCCGCCGATAAACATCCTCAACTCCGCTTCAAGGCTAATGAACGACATCGTCTCAAAAGAGCACAAAACGGCGGCGTTTAAATTTCGCAGGCTATACGCAACGCTCAAGGAAAACGAAGTACTCATACGAATAGGAGCTTACCAAAAAGGAAGCGACCCTGAGATAGACGAGGCAATCAACAAAAAAGAGTCGATAGAGAATTTTTTAAAACAAGATAAAAACGAGCAGATACCGTTTGAACAAACGGTGACAGAGCTTGTGACATTGGCGGCAAATGGGTAAAAACAGTTTTTTTGAGCTTATTTGGAGCGCCCTTGAAGAGAGCGACCCAAGCAAAAAAACAAAAAAAACTTACGAGCTTTGGAGTAGATTTGAGGCGGGAGAGTTTGAAGATTTTAACGGCAATAAACCAGTGTTCCAAGAAAAACCGTCATACTCCACCTTTTGTGAAGTGAGACATCCATCAAAAGTAGAAAAACGGAGAAACTTGGACACCGACGAGGGCAAAGCCAGGTTTTTGCATGCCATAGCCCACATTGAATACAGCGCAATAGACCTAGCCCTTGATGCGTGCCATAGCTTCCCTGGTCTGCCAAAAGAGTTTTATAGGGATTGGCTGGAAGTCGCCAAAGAGGAGTGCGACCACTTCTTGATGTTAATATCTTTGCTTTCAAAAGCCGGCGGCAGATACGGCGACTATCCCGTGCACGCGTCGCTTTTTGAGGCGTGCCGCAAATCGCCCACGCTTCTCAAGCGAATGGCGGCCGTGCCAAGGTGGCTGGAGGCTGGCGGACTAGACGCAAACGGCAAGATGAGAGCCAAAATAGAAAGAGCCGGCGGAGAGCTATCAAGAGAGGTATTAGACGCCCTGGACATTATCTTAAGAGACGAGATAGACCATGTAACCAAAGGGACAAAGTGGTTTTTGTACGCCTGTGAAAAAGAAGGGGTGTCGCCGGATACATACTTTGACATCGTGGAATCGGTGCTGCCAAACTCGGTCAAGCAAAAAGACGACATCAATATAGAGGCAAGGCTAAAAGCCGGATTTAAGTGCGAAGAGATAAAAAAACTAACTACAAAAGAGACGAAATGCTAGAACTTTACAATGAAAATTTGTTAGAACTTGGTGAGAGGGCCGACAAAGTAAGACGGCAGATGTGGGGCGACAAGCTATTTTTTAACTCCAACAAACACATCAACCCAACCAATATCTGCAAGGATGTATGTAAATTCTGCGCATTCTCGGCTAGTCGCAAAAATCCAAACAAATATGCCCTCGGCGTGGAAGAGATAATGAGCGACCTCGCCCCATACGCACAGCACATCACTGAGGTGCATATCGTCGGCGCCCACAACCCGGATATGGGGCTTTGTTTTTACGGGGAACTTTTCGGCGCCATCAAAAAAGCCCACCCGCACCTGCATATCAAAGCGCTTACGGCGGCAGAGGTAAACTTCCTAAGTGAACTTGAAAAAATGCCATACGAAGCGGTACTGGAAAAAATGGCGGAACTTGGCGTAGACTCAATGCCGGGCGGCGGGGCGGAGATATTTGATGAGGCGACTAGAAGCTACATCGCAAAAGGCAAAGTCTCAAGCGAAAACTGGCTCCTTATCCATGAGCTTTGGCACAAAATGGGCAAAAAATCCAACGCCACTATGCTTTTCGGTCATGTAGAGACAAGGGCGCACAGGATAGACCATATCGAGAGGATAAAAAGACTGCAAGACAAAACTGGCGGCTTTAACGCTTTTATCCCGCTTGTATACAACGTAGAAAATAATTTTTTAAATATCCCTCACCCTATTAGCGGTCACGAAATACTAAAAACGATAGCGATAAGCCGCCTGATGCTGGACAACGTACCTCACATCAAAGCTTACTGGGTAGCGGCAAGTCTCAATCTAGCGTTAGTGGCTGCAGAGTTTGGAGCGGATGACCTGGATGGTACGATACAGACGGAGTCTATCATCTCAAAAGCCGGAGCCGCAAGCAAGGACGGAGTATCAAAAGAGACGCTCATCGCCTACATCAAAGACGCAGGCTTCTCCCCTGTTGAGAGAGACAGCCTTTATAATGAGCTAAAAACCTACTAGGCTATAAATTTCACCAAAGCGTAGCCGCCAAATAGTAGCCAGCCAAACAAAATAAGGGCTAGATAGATTGGCTTCATGCCGACATTTTTTATCTTGTTAATATTGGTCTCTATACCAAGTGCCGCCATAGCCATAGTGAGCAGAAAAGTGTCTATTGAATTGATGGTGCTAACCGCGATTTTTGGCAGCAAATCAAGAGAGTTGAAACCAACAACAATCAAGAAGTATACGGCAAACCAAGGAATCATGATTTCACTTTTTTGTCCGCTATTTTTACCGCTTCTTGAGATGAAATAGGCAAGAGCTATAAGAAAAGGCGCAAGCATCATAACCCTCGTCATCTTGACGATTACCGCAGTAGTTCCAGCATCTTCCCCAACAGCATTACCCGCAACAACCACTTGAGCTACCTCATGTATCGTAGCACCTACAAATATTCCGTATTCTTTTGCATCAAAACCCAATATCCCTGAGTTGTATAAAACAGGGTACAAAAACATTGAAATCGTACCGAATATTACGACCGTGGCAACAGCCATAGAAACTTTGTGTGCCTCGCTTTTTAGCGTACCTTCCGTAGCTATTACCGCAGCTGCCCCGCATATAGCTGCACCCGATCCTATAAGCATAGATGAGTCTCTGTCTAATCCAAAAAATCTTGTACCAAGCTGCCAACCGAGCAAAAAAGTTCCCATAACGACAACTGCGTCAATAATAAGCGCTTCGGCTCCAACGCCGAATACTTGCCCGTATGTCACTCTAAAACCGTAAAAAACAACGGCAAATCTAAGTATTTTTTTGGATGAAAATACGATACCTGGCGCCCACTCGGGCGGTAATTTATGTCTTAAGGTGTTGCCGTATATCATTCCAAATATAATAGCTACAACAAGCGGACTGATGCCGACACTGCTTACAAACGGTAATTCTGCGATATACATAGATGCAAATGCAAAAAGCGATACGAACCAAATTCCGCTAAGTGTACTTGCTCTGTTTTGCACCGAAAATGACACCTTAACTCCTTACGAAAATCTTAAAATAATTATAACCCAAAACAAGAAATAAGTAAAATAAAATTATTTGTGGTATAATCATCAAAAAGATATATCAAGAGGCTTTTGTTATGAACTTCACTATCAGACAACTAGAAATATTTAAAGAGGTGGCGACCACCGGGCATGTAACAAATAGTTCGGAAGCGCTAGGCATATCCCAATCTGCGATATCAATGGCCCTTCAGGAGCTAGAGTCAAATCTAAAAACAAAGTTTTTTGAAAGACGAAATAAGAAGCTCATCCTAAATGAAAACGGAAGATTACTGCTAGAGAGAGCCAATAGATTATTAAAAGAGTTTGAGGAGCTGGAAAACAGCTTTTTAGAAAACAATATAAGCGGAAAGCTCCGCATAGGGGCAAGCCAGACTATAGGTGACTACATAATGCCTCAGCTCATATATGCATTTATGCAAAAATACCCTGACGCAAAATGCGAGCTTGTCGTAGCCAACACAAAAGACATACTCACTCAACTAGACGGCGGCGAAATAGATATAGGTTTTATAGAAGGCTTTGTAAGCGATTCAAAACTTGACAGCAAACACTGGAAAGACGACGAGCTTTTGGTTATCGCATCAAACAAAAAGAAGTTCTCAAAAGACGAATACAGACTAGATGAGCTATCCAATCAAAAATGGATACTCAGAGAAAAAGGGTCTGGTACCAGAGCTATATTTGAAAACGGTCTAGGCGATGATTTTGCAAAACTAAATATATTTTTGACACTTGGACACAACGAAGCAATCAAAAAAATAGTCGAACAAAGCGATTCAATAACATGCATATCACGCCTTGCCGTACAAAAAGAGATTGATGAAGGCAAGCTATTTGAAATCAAAATAAAAAACTTTGTTTTTAAAAGAAAACTGCTTAGACTACTGCATAAAGAAAAATATCAAAGCAAACTGCTAAAAAGCTTTATGGAGTTTGCCGAAAAATTCTAGGATACGAAATGCTGCCCCTATATAAAGACTTAGCTGCACAGGACTTGGCTGCAAAAATAAAATATAACATCCCTCAAGAGATATTGATGGAGAATGCGGCCAGAGGCGTGTATGAATTTTTAAAAGAACGGGGTCTTGAAGCCAAGAAAACTCTCATAATCACGGGCCCTGGAAACAACGGTGCAGACGGTCTTGCTCTCGCTAGAATGTTGCCGGACGCCTCTATCTTTTGCGCAGTACAACCAAAAAGCGAGCTCTGTAAAGTACAATTTGAAAGAGCCCGGAAGCTACAAATTCCTCTTGCGGACGGCTTGGACGGATTTGACGTAATAATAGACGCAATACTCGGAAGCGGTATTTCAAAACCTTTGAGCGGGAATATAAAAGAGTTAGTAGAAAAACTAAATCTAGAAAAAGCAATAAAAATATCTATAGACATACCTAGCGGCGTCATAAACGGTATGGATATACACGATACGGCATTTATATCAGACTTCACGCTCACCATGGGAGCTCATAAGACCGCACTTTACCAAGACTATTCAAAAGACTTTACCGGAGAGATAATCTTAAAAGACTTAGGGCTTAGCGCAAAAAAATATACAGACGGTTTTAAGCCGGACGGATATGTCCTAGATAAGGATGACCTTGTATTGCCGATTAGAACCAAAAAGAGTAGCCACAAAGGTGATTTTGGACATCTATGCATCGTCTCGGGCGAGCTGATAGGCGCTTCCGTTATAGCCGCAAAAGCCGCCCTTAGAGCCGGAATAGGGCTAGTCACAATAACAGAGCGCGATATGATGTCAATATCGGAGCCGCAGATAATGCTATCGGTACAGCCTCCAAAAGGGGCAAATACGATACTTGTCGGTCAAGGGCTTGGTGGCTCATATTCCGACGACGAGATAGTGTCTTTCGTATCCACCATAGAAAAAGCCGTAGTAGATGCCGACATATTCAAAAAAGAGTGCATCAAGGATATTTTGGCAATGGATAAAAAAATAGTTCTAACCCCTCATCCAAAAGAGTTTTGCTCTCTTTGGAAAAAATGCACGGGCGAAGAGCTTGACGTAAACACGCTACAAAAAGACAGATTCACATACGCACAAAAATTTAGCGAAAAATACAAAGACAAAACGCTTGTTTTAAAAGGCTCGAATACAATAGTAGCCGAAAATGGCGAGTTATATGTTATGCCGCTCGGATCCGCCGCTTTGGCAAAAGGCGGTAGCGGCGACGCACTAGCCGGAGTCATAGCCTCGCTGCTCGCTCAAGGCTACGGACCGCTTGAGGCAGCAAAAAACGGCTCTTTGATGATAGCTTTGTCGGCGGCGAAATACAAAGGGGCAAACTACTCTCTTACGATAGAGGATTTGCTAGAGGGTCTAAAATGGCTCTAAAAAAAATAGTCATACTATTTAGCGGGCGCGGCTCGAATATGCAAAGTATCATAGAGAAGTTGCACGGCAAAAGCGTGGAAGTAGCGGCAGCCATCACAAATAATCCGAATGCCAAAGGGATAGAGATAGCCAGAGGCCTTGGTGTTCATGTTGATATATTACCGCATACGGAATATGCCTCCAGAGAGGAGTTTGACGCAGCGCTTGTTGCAAAAATAAGAGAGTACTCCCCTGAAATTACAGTTCTTGCAGGATTTATGCGTATTCTAAGCACCGTTTTTACCGACAGCATCAAGGCGATAAACATCCACCCGTCGCTGCTACCGTTATTTAAAGGTAAAGACGGAATACAAGAGAGTTTTATTAGCGGAATGGATAAAGGCGGGGTTACCGTCCATTTTGTCACAAGCGAGATGGACGGCGGAGAAATAGTATTACAAGAGAGTGTTCCGATACTAAGTGGCGACACACTGGAGAGCTTTACGCAGAGAGTCCACGCAACCGAGCACGAGCTCTATCCCAAAGCTATTTTAAAAGTTTTGGCTATTTAACCACCACCTCAACTCTTCTGTTTTTAGGATGGGGGACGCCGTGCGCCGTTTTGACGAGCGGATTTGAATCGGCGTAATAGCGAACTTCTATTATCTCTTTGTTCACGCCGTGTTTGACTAGGTATTTGGCGGCCGATTCGGCTCTTTTTAGAGACAGTGCCATGTTGTACTCTTTTTCGCCCGAACTACCCGAGTGACCGGCACAAACAACCAAATTTGCCTTTTTGGCGACAATCTCTTTAATAGCGGCATCAAGCACCATTATCCCATCATCCGTAAGCTCTGCGGAGCCACCCTGCCCGGTCTTGATAGTATCGCTCTCAAAAAACTTCTCTCCGACTTTAGGGGTGGAAGAGTTTTTTGAATTTTTTATAATTTTTACATCACCGCTTACACTCTTGAATATCCCTGCCGCTTCGGCCGCAAATGATACATATATAATAGAACTTGCGATAAAAATTAGTAGCGCTTTCATTTTAGCCACCTTTGATAGGTTATTATGATTTATTATGCCCAAAAAATGAAATAGAATTCGGTCACTAAAATACCATGCTTTTAGCCGTTACGCCGTTAAACCATCTTTTTATACAATTAACCAAGCAAATCAACAAGGGATAAATTATGAGCGATATACTAAAAATAGGACAACTAGAACTAAAAAGCCGCCTGATAGTGGGAAGCGGCAAATACCCCGATTTTAAGACAACAAGAGAGGCGACGCTAGCAAGCGGAAGCGAGATGATAACGGTAGCCGTCAGACGGGTAAACATCATGAATAAAGATGAAGAAAACCTGATGGATTACTTCAAAGACACCGATGTCAAACTACTGCCAAACTCCGCAGGGTGTAAGACGGCAGAGGAGGCGATAACGCTATTTCGTCTAGTGAGAGAGGCGACAGGCATAACTACTATCAAGCTAGAGTGCATAGGCGACTACGACAAGACGCTATATCCAGATGTCATCGAGACTCTAGCGGCCACCGAGGTGCTCGCTCGTGAGGGCTTTACCGTATTTGCATATACGAATGACGACCCGATAATGGCAAAACGTCTTGAAAATGCGGGAGCATCGGCGGTAATGCCTCTCGCGGCGCCGATAGGCTCCGGGCTAGGTGTACAAAATAGATACAACATCGCATTTATCAAAGAGGCTATCAAAGTTCCCGTCATCGTTGATGCTGGCGTGGGGTGTGCGAGTGACGCCGCAATAGCGATGGAGCTAGGAGCGGACGCGGTGCTAACCAATACGGCGATAGCGCAGGCGCAAAATCCCGTAATGATGGCTGAGGCGATGAAACACGCCGTAATGGCGGGCAGAATGGGCTTTTTGGCAGGACGAATAGCCAAAAAACCATACGCCTCGGCAAGCTCGCCGATGAACGGGCTGATACAGTTTTAACGCCCTTTTGGGTAGAATACGCAACAAATTTATGCAGGAGAGGCACAAATATGGATTTATCAAAAATAGAAATCGGTAGCAACCCGGACGGCATCAACGTCGTAATAGAAATACCTTACGGTACAAATATCAAATACGAAATAGACAAAGAGAGCGGTGCGGTAGTCGTGGATAGAGTAATGTACTCTGCGATGTTCTACCCTGCAAACTACGGCTTTGTGGCAAACACACTTAGTAACGACGGCGACCCTGTGGATGTACTGGTACTCAACGAATACCCGCTTCAAGCAGGCTGCGTAATCAAATGTAGACTAATCGGCGTACTTATCATGGAAGACGAGAGTGGTATGGATGAAAAACTGCTTGCAGTCCCTGTAAAAAAACTAGACCCAAGATATGAAAACATCAAATCAATCGACGATTTGCCGAAAATCACGGTAGATAGAATCAAAAACTTCTTTGAAACTTACAAAATGCTAGAACCAGGTAAATGGGTAAAAGTAAAAGGTTTTGAAGACCTGGCAAGTGCAACAAAAATCCTAGACGACGCTATAAAAGCCTACACTAAATAGTACACAAGACGGGCAAAGCTCGTCTTGCTACAATAGTCGCAGTTTGCGGCAAAATATAAGGAAATAGGTGATGCTAAAAGAGTTTAGAGAGTTTGCAATCAAAGGCAACGCCGTTGATATGGCAGTCGGTATTATTATCGGTGCCGCATTTGGAGCTATAGTCAACTCTCTGGTAGTATTATCACCCCTCCAATCGCTCTCGTCATGGAAAGCGTAGACCTCTCAAAAAGACGGAGGATATGAAACCCCTACTCCCGTACAGGCGCAGGCGATTCCATACATACTAGAAGGCCGGGATATGCTTGCCGGGGTGCAGACCGGTACCGGCAAAACCGCAGGTTTTACATTGCCGATGCTTGAGCTGCTATCCAAAAGCCCTCCGGCAAAACCAAAAAGACGAATCCGTGCACTCATCCTTACTCCTACACGTGAATTGGCGGCGCAAGTCGAGGAAAGCGTAAAGACTTACGGCAAATATTTAACCCTCAAAAGCACGATAATATTCGGCGGAGTTGGTATCAATCCACAAATAACAGCCTTAAAAAACGGCGTAGATATACTCATAGCAACACCGGGGCGCCTACTAGACCATGCAGGACAAGGTACGGTCGATCTCGGAGCCGTAGAGATATTCGTCCTTGACGAGGCGGACAGAATGCTTGATATGGGTTTTATCAAAGATATCAAAAGGGTCATCGAAAAACTACCGAAAAAAAGACAAAATCTTCTCTTTTCGGCTACTTACTCCGATGAGATAAAAACCCTGGCAAACAGTCTGCTCAAAAATCCAGCCGAAGTAGAGGTCGCCAGACGCAATACCTCAAGCGAACTAGTATCGCAAAGCGTATATCTAGTCGATTGCAAACGCAAAAGTGCGCTTTTATCAAAGCTAATCACCGAAAATAAATGGGAGCAGGTACTAGTCTTTACGAGGACAAAACACGGAGCGAATAAGCTCAGCGAATACCTAGAGAAGTGCAAAATCACATCAGCCGCAATACACGGCAACAAAAGCCAAGCGGCAAGAACAAAAGCCCTTGATGATTTCAAAAAAGGAAAAGTGAGGGTACTTGTAGCAACAGATATAGCGGCAAGAGGGATAGATATAGACGCTCTACCCCATGTCGTCAACTTTGAGCTGCCGAATATCGCCGAAGATTACGTACACAGAATAGGGAGAACGGGACGCGCCGGATGCGAAGGAGAGGCCATATCACTAGTATCCGTCGATGAGGCAGAGTACCTAAAAGGAATTGAGAAGCTCATCAAAAAAGAGATTCCAAAACATATCATTGACGGATTCGAACCGGATCCGCTAATAAAAGCGGAGCCCATCTCAAGAGGCGGGGGTGGCAGAGGGGGCAGCTCTTCCAATCGTGGCGCAAGCACAAACAATAGAACCAATAAAAGCGATCGCCCAAAAACAGGACAGAAAAAAGACGGGGATAGACGTGGCAGGAGATAGAAGGGCAGATATAAAAGCCGGGCTAAAAGTACGTATAGTATTAAAGGCAGACCAGCCCACAGGCAAACTCACGGAGGGCATCGTCAAGGATATTCTCCCGCACGGCATCAAGGTCAGACTAAGCGGCGGCGAAGTCGGACGGGTAAAAGAAATAGTGTAATAAGCAAAATTGTTACGTTTTTCTTAACTTTATATTTATTTTCCCTTATATATAATCAATTTATAATATTATTAAAAGATGTATATGTATGTTAATAAACTGGCACGATAGCTACAGTATCCACAACAATAAAATCGACGATCAACATAAAAAGCTTTTTGAACTCGCAAAAAAAGCCTCTCTTATGGGGGGCAAATATGTATCTAGAGAAGAAATCAGGGAGATTCTAGCCGAGTTTTTTGAATATATGAAAGTCCATTTCGGCGACGAAGAGGCATATATGGAGTCTATAAATTATCCATTGCTGCACGATCACAGGGAGCTTCATAAGCATATTGTCAAAGAACTTGCAGCAACCATCTTGCAGATAAAAAACGTTAACGATATGAAAGAAAAGCTAGGCGTTATAGCGCAAGAATGGCTATTGGACCATATATTACACCACGACATGCTTATAGAAAAATATAGAATGAGAAGTATTCTGGACGAAAAAAACAACGGTCTTAAAGGGCAAAAAACGCCTGATACAATCCAAGAACAAGAAGAAGCGCAACCCGCCAAGAAACAAGAAGGATACTATTACTCTTGCGGATGCGACAACAAAATACACGCTATACCAGAAAACGTCCATAGCAATATACAAAAAAAAGGGTTATCGTATAAATGCAAAAAATGCGGAAAAACCATAGTATATACTGGACGTTTCTACTTTGCCGAGTAGCTACTCGGCCATCTTATAAAGCCCCATAATTATCTCAAACGCAATCAACCAGATAATTATCCACTCTAAAAATTCACTTTTTTTGTGATTTATTATATCAGTCAAAAACATTATGTCATCTTTTAAAAGCCCAAGCTTGAACTCAACTATCTCAAATCTCTCTTTTAGTTCGAAAAATACCGACAAATCATTATAGAGTCGCTCCGCAGTCTCATCGTCCCAAAGAATATTCGGTTTGTCAAGAAGATGCATATCTACGATAATCTCATGTCTCAAAAGCGCCAAAGAGCTTGCCAACTCTATCAGAGACTTTCGTTTCCCATAATACCCTTTTTCGCGTCTGCTAAGCAGGCTTTTACTTGTGGTCAATTTTCTATCTAGCACAGTTTCATATTTTTCAAGTCCCACGCTTTGAGAGGCTATGAGGGCAGCCACAAACAATAGAGAATCGCTAAAGGAACGTATAAGCAGTTTCTCATTGGTGACCCTAAACTCGCTCGTAAGCTCGCGGCACTCTTCTATTTTGTAGTCCTGATTTATGTGCCCCAGTCTGAGAGTACTTCCAAGCGGAGCTATAAACTCATATATCTCGTCTTTTGTAAAACCCAAAAAAGCAAAGCATCCAAACATCGTAAAAAATAGATATTTGTTGCCAACCTTCGCATAAAAAGCTTTTTCCAAAACACGCTCAAAACGGATTCCCAGACGAAGCTCTATTTCCTCTTTTTGCGGGGATTTTTCCAAGTGGTATGCGTACAGTTCCATGACGTTGCCCCCTTAGTTATTTTGGAAGTAGTTTTCTATCCCCTCCATTATACCTTTTGCAAGGAGCGCTTTATAGTAATCTTCTCGTAACTTTTCAAGGTCGCCATCATGGGTCAAATACCCGAGCTCCACAAGAACGGCCGGCATTTGCGCCCCAACAAGGACCCAAAACGGCGCCTCTTTTACACCGCCGTCAGTCGTATCCTTGTATTTGCTTTTGGCATATTTGAGCATCCCACGCTGCACATCTATCGCTAGCTTATTTGAGGCTACTATTTTTTCACGGTTTAGAAAATTCAAAAAGGTCTCTTTACTAAACACATCCATAAGACCGACGCCATTCTCTTTTTCAGCCGCTTTTTTTGCCCTTTCGCTACGCGCCGGAGATAAAAAATATGTCTCGATTCCGTGAAATCTATTTGGATCCGAATATCTAGTATCTATAGCATTTGCGTGAACGGATACGAAAATATCTGCATTTTTTTTATTAGCAAAACTCGTACGGTCTTGAAGCTCTATAAAAATATCATTATCTCTCGTTAGATGTACCGCATACCCTTTTTCCTCAAGCATACCGGCTAGTAATTGCGACACCCTAAGCACTATATCTTTCTCTTTAATGCCGTTGCCGCTTATTGCGCCGGGGTCTTTGCCGCCATGACCTGGATCTATTACTATTATTTTTTTCTTAGCGACAACAAAGGTACTATCCTCTTTGTCACTTTCTTTTTTTATCGCCGATAACTCATCTTTTGGAGAAATATTCAAAGGTTGTTTGTCTATTTGTCTAATCATCTTATCAGCGGTCTGCTCGGTAGATTTTTTACCGCCCATAAGGGCTATTGAGACAAAATCTTTCCCCTCTGAGATATTAAATTTCGCATTTTTATCCGCCACGACAACTATCCTAACCGTTTGCTTATCAAACTGTGCAACTTTAATCTCCGGCATAGATAGACTCGAGCCGCCCTTAAAAGCCCCTCTTAATGTGGCGCCTATATTAAAATAAAATTTTAGTTTGCTCTTATCGGGCATATCAAGTGCGGCTTTTTTTGGGGTAGAAAGTAGAGGTTTTGAAATCTTGAGGGTAACCGCATCATCTTTTATCTCTATGCTGGTTACCTCTGGCAATGATGAACCCAAAAGTGGCAATATAAAAAACAAAGCTAAGAAAAAACTTCTAAGCATCATCCCCTACAAGTTCTTTCATTAGCTCTTTTACGCTCACTATTTTGTCTATTTTATAGCCGTTTGAACCGGAGAAATAAAGACCTAAATTTGCGTCACCCATAGCGGCGTCGGCAAGTCTATCGGCTATACAATACCCTACAGCCTTAGCCTCAACACCTTGATGGCAAGGAACAACACAATTTGATATGCATTTCACGTCTGGCGCAGTCTTTGCCTCTACCATTTCAAGAAGCTTTGTTCTTACCCCTCTGGCAGGATAGCCTACGGGGGATTTCATTAGTACTATGTCTTCCTCTTTTGCGTTTATAAGTATCTCTTTGAATATTTGCGGAGCGTCACATTCATACGTCGCTATAAATCTAGTACCCATCTGAACGCCGGCGGCACCCATTGCCATAAATTTTTTGATATCGGCATTATCCCAGATGCCGCCGGCAGCGATTACAGGGATACTCCCCCATTTTGCAGCCTCCTCGACAACTTCCGGCACCAGATTTTCCAGCTGATACTCCTCTTTATAGCAATCCTCGAACTGTATGCCTTGGTGCCCTCCGGAAAGTGGACCCTCTACAATAACAGCGTCAGGAATACGGTTGTATCTGCCTTCCCATCTTTTGTTCAATATTTTAAGAGCCTTAGCACTCGACACTATCGGCACAAGCGCCACATCAGGGAAATCAGCAGTAAATTCAGGCATATTAGTAGGAAGCCCGGCCCCTGTAACTATTATATCTATTCCTGCTTCACAGCTATCTCGCACAACCCTGCCATAGTCGTTAATCGCATAAAGCACATTCATACCAAGAGGGGCATTACCACATATTTTGCGAGCGTTTTTGACTATCTCAAAAAGTGCATCTTTAGAGTAAAAGTTTTCGACCCCAAAAGGTCTTCCAAAGCTCAGCTTATCGGCAAATTTTTTATTCTTGTAATATCCAGTACCCACCGCACTAATAATACCTAGCCCACCCTCTTTGCTAACGTTGCCGCAAAGCTGATCCCAGCTAATGCCGACACCCATACCGCCCTGCAAGATAGGAACTTTTATCTCGTGCTTGCCTATTTTAAGAGATGGAAGACTCATTTTGAGACCTTTAACTTTGCAAATTTTCTTTTTCCGACTTGAACCACATATTCACCGCTTGATATTATGAACTTGATGTCGGTTGTTTTTTCACCGTCTATTTTGACGCTTCCGGCTTCGACCGCACGTCTAGCCTCGGAATTTGACGCCGCAAGGCCAGATTTTCTCATAGCATCAAGTAGCCCTATTCCAGCCGGCAACTCATACTCAGGCATATCGCTCGGAAGTTCGTTTTTTGAAAATACATTATCAAACTCTTCTTTTGCAGCCCTAGCCGCTTCTGCACCATGATATCTAGCGGTAAGCTCTAGCGCCAGCTCCTCTTTGACTTTTTTTGGATGTTTAGAGCCGTCTAGCACACCCTCTTGTAGCTCTTTTATCTGGGTCAAGCTTTTTGCGCTTAGTAGATAGTAGTATTTCCACATAAGCTCGTCTGATATACTTAATATCTTGGCGTATATGTCTTTTGGGGCTTCGTTAATGCCTACATAATTGCCAAGCGACTTGCTCATCTTTTGTATGCCGTCAAGCCCCTCCAAGATTGGCATCATAAGAACGGCTTGTTCTTTACATGAGCCGTAGCTTGCTTGCAGGTGTCTCCCCATAAGCAAGTTGAACTTTTGATCAGAGCCGCCTATCTCAATGTCGCTTTTTAAATGAACACTGTCATATCCTTGAAATAGCGGATACAAAAACTCATATATAGATATCGGGGAGTTGCTTTTGAACCTCTTCTCAAAATCGTCCCTCTCAAGCATTCTAGCCACCGTCTGACGACTCGCAAGCTCCACCATCTCATATGAGCTTAGAGCTCCAAGCCACTCGGAGTTGAAAACTACCGTTGTCTTGGCGGGGTCAAGCACCCTAAACACCTGCTCTTTATAGCTCTCGGAGTTTGCAAGCACGTCCTCTTTTGTGAGCTTCTTTCTAGTTTCGCTCTTTCCAGTCGGATCGCCTATCATGGCGGTAAAATCACCTATCAAAAACAATACCTGAGCACCGTATTTTTGGAA
This sequence comes from uncultured Helicobacter sp., assembly GCA_964630205.1. GTDB lineage: Bacteria > Campylobacterota > Campylobacteria > Campylobacterales > UBA6016 > UBA6016. The sequence goes on from CAZVTM010000011.1 coordinate 36,867, forward strand.
CGTCGCAAGTTTGTTCAGAAGCACCGTATGGCCTAGGTGCAAATCTGGAGCAGTCGGGTCAAAGCCAGCTTTTACGGTATAAGTCTTTCCGTTTTCTATATATTCTTTGATGTGGGTAGCGATTTTTTGTTCGTCTATTATCTCAAATGAGCCTCTTTGTATCTCAGCGAGGGCTTCGGTAAAAGTCATTGATTTTCCTTGTAGGCGTCGTCGGCGAAAGCAAAGTCTATAAGTTTAAAATTCCTGGCGATTTTATCTTTTATGCTCTTAAAATCGTGCTTGATTTCAATCTCTACCGTACAGTATTCCGTAAAGGTTTTCGCCTTTCCAATCTCTAGTGTGACGATGTTTATATCGTGTTTTGCAAGGAAGCCGACAAAGTGCGAAAGTGAGCCTTTTCTATTTTCAAGGGCCACCACAACCCTAAAGGTGCGTATCTCAGATTTTGTCCACTCCACAAATACCATAGGCTGATGCGAAGCTATCATCTTATCGGCGTGCGAGCAGAGTTTGTGATGCACGGTCGCCTTGCCTTTATGGAAAAAAGCGACTATGTCGTCCCATTTTTTTGGATGACAACAAACATCAAAACTAAGCTCCGTCACCGGTTTATTAGAATAAAAATCAAAGTGATCAAAATGGTATTTTTTAAATTTTATCCCCATAATCCGTGTAAAAAACGAGCGGGATTTAAGGCTTGATTCCTCTTTTATTTTTTTCACAAACTCTTGATAATACGCCCTATCCCTTGGAATCTTATAGATAATTTGGGAGTATTTTTTATCATCCAGCCAACTTCTAAGCTCATAATAATCAAATCCAAAAGTATGCGCCAAGATATTTTTGGCAACCCTTCTATCAAGATCTTTTAGCTTTTGGGCGCATATGTTTCTAATAGAATGTTTGGCTCTCGATGTTTTAACGCTATCTATCCAAGTACATCTAGCTTGCAGTTTATCCGATGTTACTATGGCGCATATATCGCCGCTATTTAAAGTATGCAAGAGCGGAACTTTGGCGTTGTTGACGTAAGCCTCTTTTGCCTTGTGTCCCACCTCTGTATGCACGGCATATGCAAAGTCGAGCGCAGTAGCCCCGACAGGCAGCGTAAACAACTCACCTTTTGGAGAATAAACGACTATGTCTTCACTTATTAGATCATTTTTGGCAAGCTCATAAAATTCCATGGCACTGTCACCGTGAAACTCAAAATTTTTGAGCCATTTTGACCCGCTCATAGCTGCAAGCGCAGCCACGCCGGATTTGTAATTTGAGTGCGCCGCTATCCCAAATTCTGCTATATCGTCCATATCATACGTCCGTATCTGCGCCTCAAAAATCGTATTGTCAAAAAAAAGCGTCGTATGTATGGTTTGATACCCGTTCTCTTTTGGAATTGCTACGTAATCCTTGAACCGACCTACTAGAGGTTTAAAATTGGTATGCAGAATTCCTAACACTTTATAGCAATCATTTGTATTTTTAACCAGAATCCTAAGAGCCAAAAGATCAAGCACCTCATCGAGACTAACCCCTTTTCGTTGCATCTTCTGATAAATAGAAAAGTAGTGCTTTACCCTTGACTTTATTTCGAAACTATCCTCTTCAATTCCACTTTTAACAAGCAAATCTTTGATTTTTTCGATAATTGCATGCAATCTTGCGTCGATAGCAGCATCGTTTTTGTGCATGTAGTCGTCTATTTTGGCGTAATCTTCCGGGAAAAGAGCCCGAAAAGAGAGATCTTCAATGTAGTTTTTTAGCTTGCTAATACCAAGCTTATAGGCTATAGGGGCGTAGACGACGAGGCTCTCTTCTGCTATACGTTTCTGCTTTTTAACCTCAAGGGCATCTAGGGTGAGAAGATTGTGAAGTCTATCTGAGAGCTTGATTACAAGAACCCTAGGGTCATCTATGGCGGAACTCAACATTTTTCTAAAAGAAAGAGCGGCTTTTAAAAGTTTTTCGTCTTTATTTGACGGCGGAAGCTCATGCTCCCTGAGTTCGTCTATTTTGGTCAGCCCGTCTACCAATTCTGCAACAACCGTACCGAATCTAGCGGCAACCTCGCTTTTGGCAAAACCGGTATCTTCTACAACATCATGCAAAAGCGCGGCTTTTATCATATCCTCGGTCCCGCCAAAATGCGCCACGATAGCCGCAACAAGTATCGGATGAACCGCATACTCTGCGCCGCTTTTGCGCTTTTGGCCCTTATGCGCCTCTATACAAAATGAGATTGTTGCTATAAGCGAGGAGGTTTCGCCTTTGAATTTTTTTAGCAGGAAGTCTTTAGCGGCCTCTACCGTATCTATGCCGCTAACGTCTCTAATTAGTTCTTGCAAGCGGTGATTTTATGATTTTGTTATTTTTATAAGACCTTCGCTTATTTCCATAAGCGCTATATCAACCGGTTTTACTTTTTTAATGTCAAGGTCAAGGAGAGGTTTTGCCCCTTTAAATAGCTCATCTACTCTTTTATTTACGGCTACGCTAAGCAGATATCTATCTCCACCGGCATGTACCAAAGCTTTTGCGTTTATCTCTTCCATTCTCATTTGTGTTGTCCTACTTTATTAAATTCTTTTTACTATAGAGCACTCAGCCGTGCCGCCGTTAATTATTCTTGCCAAAACACCTTCGCAGAACATATCGCATACTACTATCGGCAGATTATTATCTTTTGCCAACGCTATAGCGGTATCGTCCATAACTTTGATATTATCCTGCAATGCCTCTTCATAGCTGAGTTCATGCAGTTTTTTTGCATCGCTAAATTTATTTGGGTCTTTGTCGTATACACCGTCTACTTTCGTAGCCTTGATAATCATATCTGCGCCTATTTCTACAGCTCTCAGTGTAGCCGCCGTATCGGTAGTAAAAAATGGATTTCCGGTCCCCGCCGAAAAAACCACCACCCTCCCCTTTTCAAGGTGTCTTACGGCACGACGAACAATAAACGGCTCGCATATCTGCTCCATCTTAATGGCGCTTTGGAGCCTAACACGAACGCCAAGGCTCTCTAAAGCCCCTTGAATAGCTATGCCGTTAATTACTGTAGCCAACATCCCCATATGGTCGGCAGCATTTCTTTTTATTAAGCCGTCCTTGCTTGCGGTTACCCCTCTTACGATATTGCCGCCGCCGACAACTATTCCAACTTCTATATCGCTTTCAACAAGTTTTTTTATCTCGTTTGCAACGTATTTTAATACTTCGGTGTCTATTCCATACCCGACATCGCTGGCTAGCGCTTCGCCGGAAAATTTGACCAAAACCCTTTTTCTACTCTTGCCTTCAATCGTGGAGTCTTGCACCCAAATCTCCTAAATTTTTACTGAAATCATACAAAAAAAGGGCTTATTTTGTGATTGCGCCTCAAACGCTAGTACTCTATTTTGCTCCCATCTTCCAAAACAACGGCGTTGTGCAAAATATCTATTCCGTTAATTTCGCTAACTATTTCAGACTCGTAAAAAGGCTTTAGGTGGTTAATGTATATATTAAAATCTATTTTTTCAAGCTTGCCAAGCTCCTCTTCTAGCAAGGCCGGAGTCAGGTGCATGCTGTCTAGCGCCAGTTTCTTAAATCTTGACGGAAACGAGCACTCTATAACTAGATTTTTTAGATTTTTCGTATTTTTGATCTCTTCCAAAAGAGATTCGCAAACACCAGTATCTGAAGTTATTATCGTAGCTCTACCGTCTTTTGTTATTTTATATCCGCAACTGGCCACGGTATGGCATGTTGCAAAAGGCTCAATCCGAATCCCACTAAGCTCAAATATATCGCCATAGTTTATCTCGTGGAACATTATTGATTTGTCACTTTTATCCAATAAATCGAGTTCTGAAAAATCGGGCCAAATTTTCCAATTCGAAATATGTTCTTTTAGGCTGGCGATAGTATCTTTTAATCCATATACATTAAGCGGTTTCGTCTTTATCGCATAAAAAGCGTCTATCAAAAATGCTATATCTATGATATGGTCAAGATGGCAGTGCGTCAAAAAAATATGTTCTATAGCGGCGGCATTTTCCTTGAGCGGAGCAATGATATTTCCTGCGTCTATTACTATATTTTGGGCTATGCGAAAGCAGGTCGTGTTTTTGCCGCACCCTTTGCCCCCGTATGCGCCTAACACATCTATGTGATTTATCATTTAAGCCCTCGCTTATTTAGTCGTAAACGTAAATACGCCGTCAAATTCACTCGGCGGATTTTCTATGTAGTGCTCACACCTCTCTATATATACGTTATATAGATAAACGCCGGTTTTGTCGTGCAGCTCTTTAAATATACTCAAAGCTTCCATAAATAATGAAGCCCTATAGGCAGATAAAGCCTCTTGGTATCTTGCATTCTCGGCCTTAAATTCTTCACTCGGTGCTTTATCGTCTAAAACCTCGTAAATCGATACGGGCTCGTTTTTGCCTTTTACCCTAACAAGATCTAGCTCTCTAATAGTGTAATCTTTTTTGAGACCGGACTTCGTAAATTCGCTTATAACTATATGTGCATGATATGGCTTGCAAAGTCCCTCGAGCCTAGACGCCAAATTTACCGGGTCGCCGATGATAGTATAGTCGGCCCTACCGTATGAGCCCATCTCGCCAACCGTTACGTCTCCGGTATTTATGCCTATTCCTATCTCTATTTTCGGCTTACCCTCTTCTAAAAGCCTTTTATTTAGCTCGTCCAGTGAACGTAACTGCCTAACTGCAGAGCCAACGGCCGCATCCTCATGATTTTCGACCTCGTTTGGCGCATTCCAATAGGCCATAATCGCATCGCCTATAAACTTATCGACCGTTCCTTTGCTTTCGACGATAATGTCAACCATAGGGGTCATATACTCGTTAAGAAGACCGATAAGCGCTTTTGGACTCCCCATAGCTTCGGACAAAGTCGTAAAACCACGGATATCGCTAAAAAATATCGTTACAAATTTCTCTTTAATTTCAAAGCTATTCATATTTGAATGTTTAAGCAAGTCCTCCACAACGGCAGGGGAAACTTTTTTTGCAAATTTTGCTTTTATAAAGTCCTTTTGGCGACTCTCCAAAAAGTAATTCATCAAAGATAAAGACATGAAAGATAAAAGCATTGCCGCAAAAGGAAATAAAATATTTAAAACTATACCCTCATGGAATAGCATATAATATTCAAACCCAACAAAAGAGAATAAGATAATTACAAATAAAACACTGCCCAAAGCCGCACTTGCATAAGCAGTCAAAGTAACAGTAATCGCAACCCCTGCGAGTATGAGAGCCAGATTTGCCCCCTCTGCCCAAGACGGTCTATATAAAAAATCGCCTTTTATGATGTTGTCTATCGCATTGGCATGCGCTTCAACACCCGGGTATACAGAGTCAAAAGGGGTTGCCCTAAGGTCCAAAAGCCCCGCAGCCGATGTACCGACCAATATAAATTTCCCCTCTATATCCTTTTTATCCACCTTGCCTGCATATACGTCATACGCCGATATATACTTGAACGTTTTGGCCGGTCCGCGGTAATTTATAAGCAATCTACCAAATCTATCGGTAGGTATTTCCATCTCGCCCATAACAACGCCCTGAACACCGTTTTCATCATAGTAGACGTCTATTTTTTTATATCCGCTTGCGGCTCTTATCATCTCCAGCGACAATGACGGAAAAGGTCTGTTTTCATACTTTAAAACCATAGGAATCGAGCGGACTATACCGTCAGAATCGGGGATTGTATTAAAAAATCCGCTTGAGTACCCGGCCTCCTGTATTATTTTCGTATTCATAACCGCCCTGTGCGCACTCGCCAAAAACTCAACTTCCGGTTTGTTTTTCTCGGCAACTATCGCCGCTACATTCGGGGCGCCGATAGGCTTCATTCCATCATTTTCAAGCGCGAATATATATCCCAATATAGTAGGGGAATTCGCAACCGCATTTGCCGCCACCCTGTCATAATCAGGAGCGTTTGAGGCGTCATACCCTATCTCTTTAAGTACTTTTGCGGGCGATGAATTATCCGGCTCGGCAAAGACAATATCCAGGCCTATAGCTCCGGCGCCGTTAGCAGCCAAATTATCAAGGACTTTGGCAAACTTATTTCGGCTCCAAGGCCATTGCCCAAGCTCCTTTAGACTTTTTTCATCTATATCCACTATAACAACATCTTTTGAAGCCGGAGTGGGCCCCCTAAAGACAAACATAAGATCTCTAAGTTTGTCATCAAAAACCTGCACGCTCTTAGGTAGATATAAATATCCTATAGAGCACGCAAAAAATATTATTAAACCGATAAGTCCATAGTTTTTTAGCTTTTTAAACACTTAAATTCCTATTGTTTATTAGCCTTGAATACACCGGAAGCTATGGCGTTACCATAGGTTACAAATCTAAATGAACCGCCTATCGTTTTTGCGTTAGGTCCATAAAAATTACCGTCCAAAGTTCCGGTTGCGATTGCGCTGCCGTTGCTACCTGTACTGCTAAAAGGATTTCCGCTGTCAGTGAATGCTCTAAAAGATGAATTAGCTGCGCTAAATTGCATAGTCATTGCGCTTGTGGACGCATCTACCGCCACATTCCAATTTTGACCACCAACGGTATTAAAAGCTATATTTCCGGTAATAGCCTTATTTGAGCCAAAATTTATACTCAAATTTACTATATTATTTGCATCCACTTTGATAGCGCTATAATATCTGTCTGAGTTTACAACGCCGCCTATAGATTGACCTTTATAGTTTGCCGTAGCGTCACTTGCTACAAGCGCATTTATTTCATCGGTTTTAGTGAGTGCTCCGCCTACCCAAGTGCCAAATTTTACATACGTACCCAAATAATCATACTCCGCAATCCAGTATCCCCATGATGCATAATCGGCATCCGCTACGTCCGTGGCGGTATATAGCTTACTATTTGCGCTGTTGACACTATAGCCATCTATATTGCCTCCAAGTCTAACCGAAAAACTATCCTCTCCAGATATAGTTGCCAAACCGCTTGGTCTAATACTGTCTAAAAAATTTGATAAATACGCTTCGTTTGAAGGCGGAAGGATAAAGAAAGAGGAAGTTGTATCTTCTTCATAATTAAATCCGCCGCCCTGAGCATCATAATTGGCTTTAGTGGCGCCAAACACGCTTATTCTACCGTCCATGACGTACAGAGTGTTTTTATCATAATTATTTGAATATGCATCTGCCCATTTTGGCAAGCTAACCGTAGCCACCTTATCATTAACCGTGCTATCAACCACCTTTGTAGTTAAGTCTTTTACGGCGTCAAGATTTGGCATTGTAGTATTTTGAGGCGGTTGGCTTTGTGGCTGTGGTTGAGGCTGAGCTTGCCCACCATTGTCTGTGCCGTTATTTGTTTGGGTGGTATTTCTAGCAAGCGGCGCCAAACTACCCTGGATATTTCTCATATCCTCAGGCGTTATTTGTACCGGCGGTTGCACAAATCCCATATTTGTACGTGTTATCTGTCCCTCATTGACTATTACCGGAGGAGGAGGGGTAGGTATATTGGGAGCTACGGTTATTGCACCTCTCATGCACATTACCATGGTCTCTCCGCTTGGCAACACCCTTCCGGCCAACGTAGTACCTCTAATACCTATAGTAGCGGTCTTAGTCTCTATTTTAAATTTATCAGGCGCTATCTTGCCTATCTTTCCGGTAACTGCTTTAAAAGTACCCTCATTTACACCGAATCTAGCTTTCGGGGAGGTCGCATCAGAAGAATACTCCTCTACTTTAAACAAGGTGTCAGAACCTACGGTGATAACCGTTTTATCGTTAAATACTATTTGGGCACTTGAGCCTTTTGAAGACTTGATGCCGTCTTTTTCTTCAAGCGTAAACCCTGAAGTAGCTTTTATTGTTTTTGTTGCCCTAACTACGGATACGTCACCGTTAACCGCGGTTATTTTACCCACGGAGGCGAATAGTAGTGTTTGGAGGGCTAGAACGAGAAAGATAATTTTCGTTTTCATGACTTGTACCTCGTACTAAAAGTTATAGATATAGCTAACGTTAACGCCGCGTTTTTGATAAATCTTGTTTTCGAAGTTGGATGTATTTTTATTGTAGTTTATACCAAAATTTACTATTTGATTTTTAGCTACAGTTTTAAGAAGTCCCGCATTATAGCTGTACAATACATCTTTTTCTTTATCCGAAAAAGCTCCGTCCGTATCGGCATAGAATGTATTTTTAATTGATATTCCGGCGGTTGCATCAAGGCCGTCAATTAAAGGGTGATACAGGTTTACGCTTAGAGCTCTTGTAGAGTTCGAGACGTCGGTTCTGCCAAGCGGGTCTGTACCGTCATTAAGATTTTCCATCTCTTTTGAGAATGTGATACTGCTGGATAAAACGGAGCCGGTAGAAGCAAATAGCTTCCTAACACCAAAACCTACATCTTGATAGAGTGAATTTCTAGCCCAATTATTGTAATAGTAATATTTTTTCTTCAACGATAAAGAAGTTTCCAAGATTAAAGAATCGGTAGCTTTATATGATGCTTTTGGGGCTATGCCTACACTATACATATAATCTAAATTACCGTATATGAGCTTGTCTGCAGTCAGTCCGAGAGATGTTTCATACGATTTTGTCCTATAGCCTGGGCCCGTCGTAAGGGCTACATATCGCGCATTATTAGAAGTGACACTAAAGTAACTTTGGGCATACAAGAGAATATTGTCCTGCCAAAATAAGCCGTCATATGTATCTTTCATGTCATATATATGGTTAATTCCGGCTACTTCCGTATGGTATCTATCGGCCTTTGGAGCATCTCCGGTTAAGTTAATGCCTATACTAGGCAAAGCGTATTCTTTCTCGCCTATCCCGTTATTGGTATTTGAGTCATAGCCAAAACCCAAAGAAACAAATCCATTAAGAAAGTGTTTTTGTCTGCTCTTTGCTATAGCATCTTTATAGGCTAAAGCGCTTTCTCTGACCTTTTTTGGCAAATCTTCTTTTAGTGCCTCATCTAGTTCGCTCTCAGCCATAACAAACTCTTTTTGTTCAAAATATGCCCTTGCAAGCTCTAAACGACTTCTAGTATGTGTTGGCTCAACAATAAGCGTCCGCTCAAAAGCAGCAGTAGCTTCGTCATATTTTTTTAACTCCAAAGCAGCTCTACCTAAATAGAAGTTTACTTGTGGATCATCTGATTTTAACTCATACAACGAGTAAAATTTTTCGTAAGCCCCAATAAAATCGCCGGCATTAAACACTTTAACGGCGTCATCAAAATTTGATTTATATGCGACTTTATCTATTTGAATATTGTCTGCCAATAACGGCGATCCCAAAAAAATTGCAGCGACCGAACTAATCAAAAGACCCTGCTTTAAACCGTTATACATCCTTGAAGCTCTCCCTTATATGTAATATTTTTTCTAGATTTTCAAAAAAAGCATCCACTACTTTTGGATCAAAATGCTCCCCTCTCTCTTCTTTAAAGAGATTGTATATCTTTTCAAGTTCCCATGCCTTTTTATAGCACCTATCCGAACCAAGCGCATCAAATACGTCGGCAAGAGCCGTAATACGACCGAAAATATGTATCTCATCGCCTTTGATTCCCCTAGGGTAGCCGCGTCCGTTCCATTTTTCATGATGTTCGTAAGCTACCGTGGCAGCCGCAGAGATAATCTTTCTCGTAGAGTGCCTAAGGACTTCATACCCCATGGTCGTATGAGTTTTCATGACGTCAAACTCTTCATCCGTCAATTTGCCGGGTTTTTTTAATATCGCATCTTCGATAGCCACCTTGCCTATATCATGCATCGGGGAAGCCATACGCAAAAGCTCCGCCTCGGCATAACTAAGACCGCAACCGAGAGCAAGTACATATGAATATTCAGCAACTCTCTTGACATGGTTTCCAGTCTCTTTAGACCGAAACTCCCCTACCTCGCCCATCGTAAAGATGACCTCTTTTTGGGTGTCTTCAATCTCTTTATGCAAACTTGCCAGTTCTATAGTGTTAGCTATATACGAAGTCACCAGATTTAACTTTGCGACATCTCCATCGTTAAAACTATCGTCGCTGGATAGCTTGTTTATACATTGGAGAGCGCCGATAGTCATATTCTCACTATTTTTTACCGGCAAAACGACTATGGACTTAGTCAGATATCCGGTTTTTCTATCTATTTCAGGATTAAACCTGCTATCTTTGTAAGGATCGTTGCATACGACCGTTTCGCCTTTGCTGTACGCATATCCGGCAAGGCCGGTATTATCGGGGATTTCAATATTTGGTATTCCGTGCGCGACCTTGGTCCAAAGAGTAGACTTATCTTTATTGCCTATCCATATGGTCGCCCTGTCTGCGGCACTAAACTCCCTAGCCATATCGGCCAGCGCCACAAGCATCATCTCCGGCTCTTTTTGCTCGGCAACAAAAGCGGCATATTCAAGTATGAGATTTAAAGTGCCCTTTGAGGCTATTAGATTAAGTGGAGCATATGCAAATTTAAAAAAATACAACAGGGTGGCCTCATTATACAAGTCACCCTTTGAAAAAAAAGAAAAAACTTCGCCGCCATGTTCTAGCATCTTGAATCTACCGGCATATACAACACCCGACAATTCAACTCCGCCAAATTTTTTTATGCCATTATCGACCTTGTACTCGACTATACTTTCTTCGCTTATTTGCTGCATGGAGGATAATGTCGGCTTATCTATGGAGCAGTTTTTTTGCGGATAGCACGTCTCGCCGTTGAATCTGCAAACAAAAAATGTTACCTCTTTGCATATACCGAGCTTAACCAGGTAATATCTTAAGTTTGTAAAGACATCGTCAAAACTTTTTGAAGCGCCTATTTGGGAAGCGGCCTCCAAAAAAAGAGCATCCATAAAAAACCCTAATTCATAAAAATTACTAAATATAATACCATATTATTTGATATAATCAAATAAATTTAAGACTAAAATGTGACCAAGCATAAAAATTTATAGAGTGCAAGATTAACAAAAAGGTGTGCGAAAAATATGCTAGAAGCAAAAAGATTCGACCCAAAAAAACTAGCCGCTTACGGTTCTGTGCGAAAATTCAATCCGGGCGAGAAAGTGGTAAGAGAGGGTGATAGCGGCGATGAGATGTTTATCATTCTGCAAGGTAAAGTAAGTATAGAAGTTGGTGATATTACCGTTGGAGAAATGGCTGGAGGTGATTTTTTCGGAGAGATGAGCCTAATAGACGATGCGCCTAGAAGCGCTACCGTAACGGCGATAGAGACAAGCCTCTTATTTGTAATCAACTCCACAAACTTTGAGCGAATCATCGCTTGGGAACCAGTCATAGCCATCAGAATAATGAAAAGCCTATCAAAAAGGGTTAGGGAGCTCAATACAGAGATAAAAAATATATTTGCCGATCAAGAATAGTTATATATTTTTCTCCCACTCAAAAGCACTTTTGCAGATAATCTCCAAATCGTCGTATTTTGGCTTCCACGGCAATGTATTTAATATTTTTTTGTTGTCGGACACCAGAAGCGAAGGGTCTCCTGCCCTTCTAGGTGCTTTTTGTGCCTCGAAATCAACACCGCTTATTTTTTTGACAGTATCCACAACCTCTTTTACGCTAGCACCCCTGCCGTATCCGCAGTTGAATATATCGCTTTTGCCGCCATATTCCAGGTAAGAGAGAGCCGCAAGATGCGCCGACGCCAAATCCTCGATATGGATATAATCCCTCACGCAACTACCGTCTTTCGTCGGGTAATCTTCGCCAAATATATACATTTTATCTCGCTTGCCGCACGCCGCTTCGCATGAGACCTTGATAAGATGAGTGGCGTTTGGAAATCTCTGGCCTATGCGCCCATCCATCGAAGCGCCGGCAACATTAAAATACCTGAGAATTACAAATCTAAAACCGGAATGCGCCTCTGCCGTATCCCTTAGTATCTGCTCACTCATTAGTTTTGAGTAGCCGTATGGATTTATAGGAGATAGAGGGCTTTCCTCGGTCACGACCCCCTCTTTCGGCTCGCCGTACACTGCGGCGGTAGATGAAAATACAAAGCTTTTGACTCCGGACTTTACGGCACACCTGACGAGATTTGTCGTGTTTACGGTATTGTTCATATAGTATTTGAGCGGGTTTTCTACCGATTCAGGCACTACGATGGAAGCGGCAAAATGTATTATCGCATCAAACTTTTGGTCATCCAAAAACCTCTCTACAAACGCAAAGTCCGCCAAATCCGCTTTGATAAGTTTGCCGTAGAGAATGGAGCTTTCAAAGCCGGTTGATAGATTGTCAAGCACGGTTATGTCGCACCCTCCTTGCTCCCCTAGCTGTTTTACGACATGACTGCCGATGTATCCGGCTCCGCCCGTTACTAGTATCTTCATTTTGCACTTCCCTCAATCAGGTTTTTATATTTTATTATTGATTTCTCTTTTGAAAAAAATTCTGCCCGCTCTTTTGCGCCAGCCATATACTGATTACGCATACCGTCATCTTCTATCATTTTTGTCATGGCAAGCGAGAGAAATTTTGGCGTATCTAGGCTTGCCAGCAGACCATACTGCGCCCTCTCAATACCGCTCGTCAGCATATCCACCCCGCCGCCTAGAATCTCCCTAGGCCCGCTCTTGCAATCTGTGGAGATGACGGGGATGCCACATGCAAGAGCCTCTATCAGCACGGTCGGCAAACCCTCCAAACGAGAGCCCATCACAAAGCAATCGGCGGCGGCAAAATAAGCATACGGATTTTCGCAAAAACCAAAGAAAGTTATCCGCTCATGCAGCCCCATCTCTACCGCCAAAAACTTAAGCTCGCTAAGAAGCTCCCCACTTCCAAGCACCCAAAGCTTGCAAAAAGAGGGTAAAGATTTGAACGCTTCAAACAAAAACGGATAGTTTTTTGATTCCACTAGCCGCCCTGCCGTTACAAATATAAACCCGTCACCGCTGACTCTATTTGCTTTTTGAAGCGCCATAAGTTTGATTTTTTGCAAGTCTATTGGATTGTATATGACTGAAATATCTTTGCTTCTTACTCCAAAATTATCCGTTAAATCTGCTTTTATCCCTTCCGATACCGCTACGACGGCATTTGCGCTTTTGTATGAAATCGTCAAAAGCTTTTTCAAAACCATCTCGGAAAAACTGTTGCCGTAATAGTTTGAAAGCGTCGTGTGCTCCGCCGCAATTAGGCGAACTCTTGGATTTATGAGCTTTGAGAGGGCTGCTATGATATTGGGTCTGGACAACAACGATATGACGGTGTCTATTCGCTCTTTTTTGCAGTAACTTGAAAAAGCTTTTGCGAGGCGAAATAGAGAGAGTAGCTTGGCAAACGCCGAACTATCTAGGTCGTCTAGTGCAAGAGCAGTGGTCTTAATGCCTTGATTGTCGTATTTTTGGGTAGGGCTTACGGTCACTATCTCCACCTCATAGTCATCCTTTAGCCCAATGGCAAGCTCCAGCGCCACCCTCTCGGCCCCGCCTCCACCAAGCGAATACACAAAAATAGCTACTTTTTTCACAACTTTTTCTTTACGCTATTGTCCGAAATCTTGCGAGCGGGTATGCCTCCGACCGTCGTATATGCCTCCGTGACATCGTGCACCACCACCGCATTTGCCGCTATCGTCACCCCCTCGGCTATCCGCACGCCGCCTATTACCTTTGCCCCCGGTCCTATGTAGCAGTTGTCGCCAATACTTGGCGCTTCGCCACTCTCCAAGTCTTCGCCGATGAGTACGCCAGCTCCCGCTATCGTGCAGTTTTTGCCGATACGAGCTTTGCCGTTTATCACCGTGTCTCCGTAGTGCCCTAGCTCCAGCCCTGCCTCACACGAGTTTGGAGAAATGCTAAATCCTAATCTAATGGACTGCTTTTGAAACTTATATCTTATCCACAAGGTATAAGGCTTTGAGAGGATGCCCCGCTTGCAGTTGAGACGGTATTCGAGTAGGCGAAGGAGCTTTTGGTAGTTGTAAATCGGATGGAAAAACCTATCCCTCAAGCTACCAGATACTCGAAGAGCCGCTTTGTCCGCCGCTAGGTATGCCTCATAATCAGCCTTGCTTCGTATCACGCCAGCTCCTTTTCGGTATTTGCAACGGACGAGGCAATATCAAAGTTTTTGACGATTCGCTCCCTGTTTGGCACGGCTTCTCTCATCGCCCACTCTAGCTTTGCCGTCAAATCCCCTGCGTCACCGCTTGCAAACACCGCTCTCTCGTCACCCACAATTATCCTCATATCGCCGGCATCGCTCACAACCGCAGGCACCTCACAACTCATCGCCTCTGCGACCGTAAGTCCAAACGCTTCGCCGTAACTTGGCAGACAAAAAAGATTTAGGCAGTTGTAAAACCCCCTGAGGTCTGAGACAAACCCGAGCCAAACAAACCTGCTCGCATACTCACCCAAAATCTCTATGCACTCCCTTTTGATAGCCTCGTCACCACCGCCGGCCGCTACAAACATGAGATTGTCGTGTTTTGCAAGTAACTCCTTTGCCGCCGTGACCAGTAGCGGATACCCTTTCATCCGGTCTATTCTGGCGGCTATACCTATCACGAATGCGTCTTGAGGGATATTGTTTTGCGTCCGAAACGCTTCGCCAAGTTCTTTAGACGCCGCAAAAAACTGCGTATCCACACCGTTATACACGACTATCGCACGGCGCATATCATACCCTGCCGATTCGTGATACTCGTATGCGGAGCGACTAACGCATATTATTTTGTCCACAAATCTTGAGAGCACCTTTTGGAGCCAAAACAAAAGACGAAAGAAAAAGCCGTAAGAGCGATAATCCACAAAAGCAGAGTGAAGCGTCCAAACAAGCTTGAATTTTTTGCTCACAAAAGGTCTAGTCCAAAGGCTAAAGAGATTCATCTC
>CAZVTM010000012.1:0-48317 GCA_964630205.1 uncultured Helicobacter sp.
AAGAACTTGATACGCCTCTAGCATACACAGAGACATGGAACGTAGCGCCGAATACATTTGAGGCTGCTGTGCTTCTAAATCAAGACCTTCCAAGCACAACACTTGTTGCTGCTTATGTGTCAAGAGGCAACGGTACTACAGATATTTTGTCTACAAACGAATACACAGTAACTAAAGATGCAACTTTTTCTACCCTAGGCACAACTGCTGGCGGACCAACTCCTAGTGGTGCGTGGGCTGTTGCAGCTATTACTTCTCTAATTCCTATGACTACTGCGCAAGCTTGGTACTATAACATAGAGGGTGCTGCAAAAGCTTACTGGTTGCAAGCTGATGTTAAACTTCCATTTGGACTAGGTTTTGGTGTTCAATATGCCGATTTGAAAGCAGATGGCAAAGTAAAAGATACTCTTGATGCTAATAGACTAGATGGTTCTACAAATGCATATGCTGCCCAAGTTACATACTCTGTAGCTGACGTAAATCTTGCTGCTGCTTACTCTAGCGTATCAAAAGGTACTCTTGCTGCAGCCAATGTTGCAACTGGCGGTACAAAAACAAAACTTTACACGGCTTCAATATTTGCCGACGGTACTCTAGCTGCTCAGCCTGCAGTTGATTCTTGGAAGCTATCTGCTAGTACAAAACTTGCCGGATTTGACCTTGGCGCAAGCTATGGACAATATGATGTTAAAAAGAATGAGAAAGGTCTAGCGCTTGCTGGTTATTCTATTGGCGGTGGTGCAGGTAGAACAACCGATGCTTCTACGTTTAAATCTAACGAAATTGATTTGCATGTTGGCACAAAAATCGATGATGTAAATCTTATGCTTTACTATATCAATCAATCTGAGTACAATTCTGCAAAATCTGATAGACAAGCTATCAGAGCAATCGCTAGTATCAACTTCTAATTTTAAAACAGTACACGCAAGTTACTATTTTAGCCGAGACGGGGTTTTCCCGCTCGGCTTTTTTTATGTTTGATTTTGTTTGACAAAGCCACTAAAACACTGCTACAATATCCCCATGAGCAAAAAAGATAAACTGACAAAAGAAATAGATATTCTTAGAGAGAAACGCAAGGATTGGTTTTCTGTGCTGTTTGCCCTCGTTTCCGCAGTGGTGGTTTTGGTGTATGCCATTATAAGCGGTGAAAAGCCAATATATATTCTGTTTGTTGCATCCGTAGGTCTTGTTGCCGTCGCTACTATTGCGGTATATTATAAGAAAATTGAGTCGGATATAGAAAATAAGCTTACTGAACTAGAAAAGGAGGAGTAAAATGATAGAGATTTTGGCAATACTTATTTGTGCGGCAGCTCTGGGAATACTTGCATGGGTGGCTCATGGAGACGCAAACGGCTGGACAAAAAAAAAGGTATTATAAATCCAAATATACAAAAACCAAAGTTGCTACAGCCCTCTTTGAAGCCCCGAAGGGCTCGGAGTGTTTGCTTATTTGACAAATCCGTTTGAAGGGTTTGAATCTTCTTGTTTACTTGATTTTGGAGTAGATGTTTTTGGCGATACCGAAGAGCTAGATGCGCCGTCGCTTATTTTTTTTAGAGGTACTCTTTTTAGTTGCGTTACTTCATCTGAGTAGTCAACCGCACTTTTGCCGTCTTTTGCTATCTCAAACTTTCTTAGCATTCCACCGAATACCACTTTGCCGTATCTACTAGAATCCCCTATGCTTACAGACATTGTATTGTCTTTGCTATCAATAAACTGTATAGTATAGTTCTCGGTTTTTGATACACCGTCTATGGTGTATGTTACGGTGCCATCATTTCTAAAGTTATAGTAAAGCTCTCCGTCTCTACTTTTCCACTCGCCTGTAAGCATTCTAGCTAGAGGCTCCTCTACTGATATTGCTTTTGGCGCTCCCGCAAGGTCTTTTGCTGCCATTGCTGCCACTTGCCCATTGCTTGACTGCACTGCCGTCACCTCTTCCCATGTGCCGTTTTCGTGCATTATGATTGTTCTGCCGTCTTTTAGTGTGGCATACTGCGCAGCCATCAATGAGGCTGCAATGGACGAAATAAATAAAGCTTTTTTGAGCATTTCTTTCCTTTTGCAAAATTTTTATAAATACTAGCCAAAAAGCTTTTAAAGAGAGCCGTTTTACCGCTTGCTTGATATAATAGTAGAAGCAACAAACGCAAAGGGCTTTTTTATGAAACAAAAAATGTGGGATGGGAGATTTGAAGAGGGGAGTAGCGAACTTCTTGAAGAGTTTAATGCTTCGATTTTTTTTGACAACAAGCTATATAAAGAGGATATCAAAGGCTCTTTAGCTCATGCAAAAATGCTTTGTTCTATAGGTATATTGACCAAAGATGAACTAAAAGCTATCGAGGGTGGACTGCATCAGGTTTTGGGCGAGATAGAAAGCGGATCTTTTGTGTTTGATAGGTCTCAAGAAGACATACATATGGCCGTTGAAGGTAGGCTAACCGAGCTAATCGGCGATGCAGGCAAAAAATTGCATACAGCCAGAAGCCGCAACGATCAAGTGGCTACAGATTTTAGACTCTACTGCCAAAACCAAAATAAAAATATACAATCTCTAATAAAAACGTTAATCGGTACCCTAAACTCCATCGCAAAAAAGCATACCGACACGCTAATACCGGGGATGACCCACTTACAACACGCCCAGCCTGTTAGTTTTGCGTTTCAGATGTTGGCATATTGTGCTATGTTCAAAAGGGACTTTGAAAGATTTGAGTCTAGTTTTGAGCGCAACAATTACTGCCCCCTCGGTTCGGCTGCGCTTGCGGGAACACCTCACGCAATAGATAGGCATATGAGCGCACAAGAGCTTGGTTTTCGTGCCCCGACCGTTAATGCTATGGACTCCGTATCAGATAGAGATTTTGCCCTTGAGATGTTGTTTAATATTTCCGTATTGTTTACCCATATATCCAGACTTTCCGAAGAGTTGATACTTTGGAGTAGCTATGAGTTTAAATGGATTACCATGAGTGATAAGTTTTCGACAGGACGCTCAATAATGCCACAGAAGAAAAATCCGGATGTGGCGGAGTTGCTACGGGGCAAAACCGGTAGAGTATATGGAAATCTTATGGGGTTGCTTACTGTTATGAAAGGGTTGCCTCTCGCTTACAATAAGGATATGCAAGAGGACAAGGAGGGCGTGTTTGATTCTGTTGAGACGGCTGTGGCCTCTTTGGTCATACT
The DNA here is from genome assembly GCA_964630205.1 of uncultured Helicobacter sp. Classification (GTDB taxonomy): domain Bacteria; phylum Campylobacterota; class Campylobacteria; order Campylobacterales; family UBA6016; genus UBA6016. The sequence goes on from CAZVTM010000012.1 coordinate 3,208, forward strand.
TTCAGAGATGCTTGGAACTATGAAGATAGAAAAATCGAATATGCTAAGAGCTTGTGAGACGGGACATCTAACCGCTACCGACCTAGCCGATTATCTAGTCAAAAAAGGTGTGCCGTTTCGTGAGACTCATCACATATCAGGCCGTGCAGTAGCTCTTGCCGAGAAGAGAGGGGTTGATCTTTCAAAATTGACGCTAGATGAGCTAAAAAGTATTGATGAAAGAATAGAGGCGGATGCGCTGGAAGCTATAAAGCATATCAACTCTATGAATGCTAGAAATAGCTATGGAGCAACCGCAAAAGCGCAAGTGGAGATGCAAATAGCGTATTTCGATGAATTTTTGGGAAGCTAGAATAGCTCCAATTCATCGTCGCTCTCCTCAAGGGCCGCATCTTTGAATATCAGCTCCGCTTGAAGGCATGAGCTTAACAGCGAGCTGTCAAGATAGTGTATATCCTCTGTGCTCTGTGTAACAAACACTGTTTTTCGCCAATTAGTTAAATCGTCAAAGATACTTCTGATGATTATCGCCAGCTTTTGTTTTTTTCTTTCTTCGGCGTTGATATCTATGTTTTTTAAGAATGTTGCTAGGCTCAGCAGGGCATAACTAAGGTTTTTAAACTCATATAGCGCGTCTATTTCAGTTGCGTATGTTCCAATCTCCTCGGCTATTTTTACAAGAATATCCATATCCGTTTTTGTTTCAAATTCATAGACCAAGGCATCTAGCGTTTCCTCGTTTGCCTCCAATCTTTCTAGCTTATCCATAATATCCGGCTCTAGTTCCGTGGCAAAAGTTTTAGCAGATATTTTTTCTGTGTGGGTCATTCTTAGAATCTGTTTATCGCTCTCATCCAGCGATATTTTTTCTTTTTCAACTATTTGCGAAAGTGTTAACTGTTTTGGTAAGCTGATGGATATCTCATCGCTTTTTATGACTAGGGAAGCTAGCGGATTTTCTTTTGCAAACGTGTCTCTTATATCTTGCGCCGTAAAACTCCTCAGTCCGACCAATGAGAAAAAGGAGGTGTCGTCGTTTTCTTCGGCGATAATTTGAAACTCCCTATTCGTTCTTAATAGGTGTAATCCGGCGTTATATATTGCCCTTACCGTGTCGCAAAGGTTGTCGTTTTCGCTTAGCGGCATTTGGCTATCCCAAAACTCGGCAAGTCCGGCTTCATCTTTTATGATAAAGGCTGTTTTTTGTGGTAAACCTCTTTTGAGAATAAATTTACCGCGCCGTTCATCCTTGCTTTTGTCCTTCTGAACTCTACGATAGATATGTAGTTTTTCATTCTGGCTTTGAATAGCTCTTCATTGATAGGTTTTGTGATGTAGTCCTCGGCCCCGGCTTTTAGCATTTCATTTTTATGCTCATCGTCACCAAGTACGGAAACGGCCACGATTATCGATGTGGTGTTAAACTCTCTTATTTGCCTGACAGCCTCTATGCCATCCATTATCGGCATCATAATATCCATAAAAATAATATCCGGGGATGCTATCTTGACGCTTTCAACGCCCTTTTTTCCATTGTCTGCTTCAAATATAGATATACCTTCGTATTCATCTAGCAAAAGTCTTAGCGTCAGCCTGTTATCTTTGTTGTCGTCTACTGTTAATACTTTAATCATTTAAGCCTCGTAGTTTGTTGTGTTGCCGGTTATGCAAAAACGGGTTCCGGATAGTTTGTGTCCATTGTCAAAAGCAAGTTTTAGACCAAATTCGTCGCACAATGTTTTCGCATAGTACAGTCCTATTCCGGTTCCCTTTGCGGATCTTGTTATGTCTGCGCCGCCTTCGCCGAATAACTGAAATATCGCCTCTTTATTTTTTATCCCTATGCCGTCATCTTCTATGCATAGAGTGAATTGCTCGGCGTCTTTTTGCAGCGAAATATAGATTTGCCCGTTTCCGTATTTTACGGCATTCGAAATAATATTTGATATTATCTGCCCCATCCTTAAGCGGTCCGTTTTTATGAATACCGATTTTGTTATGTCGGCTTTGCATTTCACCCCTGTCGGCGGAAGTATTTTGTGTTTGATTTCTAGTAACAGCTCACCCAAATCAAAAATGCTATCGGCAAAAACCATTTTGTTGCTTTTTAGCTTTGCCGTATCAAGCATATTTGTGACAGAGAGAAGCATATCCTCTCCATTTTGCTTAACGCTCGCCAAAAGCTCTACCAGTTTGTCTTTGTCCGGAATATCCTCTTTCTCTATCTTCTTTTTTACGAATGAGGCAAAATTAATTATTGCGTTAAGCGGAGTTTTTAGCTCGTGAGTAAAGACAAGCAAAAATGAATCTTTTGCTTTTGAAAGCTCATCTTTGTAAGACTCTTCTTGCTCTTTCGCAGCCCTATCGCGTAGTTTTTTTCTAATAAAACTTCTTTTGTAACATCAAACATAATCGCAATAAATTCTTCTATTTCACCGTTGGAATTTAAAATCGGGCTGATGGTCGCCTCTACGACAAAAGTATTGCCGTTTTTTGACATATTTTTTATTTTTCCGGTATATGTTTTTTTAGATAGGAGTATGAGCCACATTTTGCGGAAAAATTCCCTGTCGTTATCCGGATGTCTTATCGGTCTGTAAGTCTGTCCTATAAGTTCATATTTGTGATAGCCTGTCACTTCGCAGAATTTATCGTTGACGTATGTGATTATGCCTGTTTTGTCGGCCTTCGAAACGATGGCGCTACTATCTATCGCATCTTTGTACTCTCTAAGCAGCCTCTCTTCGTCCGCTAGCTTTTCTGATATATCCCAGATTTTATCCTGATATAGCCTCTCTATTTCTGATTCAAATCGCTTTATTAGTGAGATTTCTGCCTTACGTAAGATGGCGGCAAGTATTATGATGGCAACCAATAGAAGCATCTGGGCATAATTTAGCCATACAGGCTGTTTGACCCCGGCTATATAAGACAAAAGCTCTTGCATTTCGCTTCCGAGCAGAGCGGCTACTGTTAGTATCAGAAGTTTGGTTATAATTGCGCTTTTTTTGAACATCTAATGTGCTTTTAGGATTAATTTGTGAATTATATAACATTGCTTCGTCAAAGCCAAACGGTTAGGATACTGACTACTGTCCAAATCATAGCTTATTTTGGCTCTTGGTTTAGTCATGTCGCCATTCTTGCTTTGCTAGTTGAGCTTGGCGCTAAGCCGTTTGTTATCTCGATAGCGGTTGCCATGTCTTTTTTGCCCGCACTTATACAGGGGCCTTTTACCGGGGCACTCATAGATAGGCTTGAGCCAAAAAAACTTATGAATACTTTATTGCTTATAGAGGCTTTGTGCACTTTTTTGTTTATTTTTATAGAAGGAAAAGAGCATGTGTGGCCCCTTTTGGCACTTGTATATATAAAGATGAGTGCTGCGGCCTTTTATTTTACATCTGAGATGTCCTTGATGCCAAAGCTTCTTAAGTCTCATGAGCTAAAACTCGCCAACGAAATACACTCCATAGTGTGGTCGGTTAGCTTTACGGTCGGAATGGCGCTAAGCGGCTTGGCGGTTCAATACATGGGTATTAAAGCCGCTTTTTTGATAGATGCTTTACTTTTTATAGTGGCGATTTTTGTGTTTACTCGTCTTGATTTCGCGATAGAAAAATCAACTAGCCATGGGAGCTATCTGGATTCATTTAAGGGGGGGCTTGAGTATATATTTCGCAAAAATCCAAAACTGCTTTTTATAATCTTGCTCCACGCTAGCGTAGGGCTTACAGTTTTTGATGGGGTTGTTACCGTCTTGGCGGATACAAAATACAAAAGCGTCATAGCGGTAGCGCTCGCTATAGGGTTTATAGGTGCCGTCCGCTCTGTGGCTCTTGTGATAGGGCCGTTTTTGTTTTCGAAGATCGTCAATAAAGAACGTCTTTTTTGGCTTTTACTCGGGCAGGGATTGGCGATAATGCTTTGGGGTGCGCTCAGCCATGACTTCTGGCTATCGCTTGTCGGAGCATTCTTTTGCGGACTTTTTACGACGACGATTTGGTCTTTTACTATGACTATGCTGCAAGAGGCTATAGATCATGAGTATTACGGCAGAGTGGTATCTATAAACGATATGTTTTTTACAGCTACCGCTACTATGACATCTATTGTTTTGGGTGCAATGATGGAGGGGGGTTTTGGTGGAGCTGCCGCACTGTTTGCACTGGGTGCATTATTCGTTTTGATAGCCTTTTTATATAGGCTTTTTAGCTCTACGCTTGTCTCAAAATTTCAAAAATAGCCTCATATGTTTTGTTGACCGACTCTATCTCGACCCTTTCTTTTAGACTGTGGGGATATTCTATATTCGGGCCGACCGAAGCAAATGAGGCATCCCTAAAATGTTTTTTGAGTGCGGCGCACTCGAGTCCCGCATGTATGGCTTTGAAGTTGGCGTTTAGAAAATATTTTTTGTAGATACTTTTGACGAAGATACAAAACTCATCGGCACTCCATTCCCAAGGTTCGTAAAAATCGTTTTTGCTAACCGTATATCCAAACTCAGACAAGTATGAGCCAAGCTCTTCTTCATAGTTATTCATCTCTCTTAGCTTCATTGAGCGAAGAGAGTATGTAAGGGTGCATTTACCGTTACCTAATGATATCAATCCTAAATTTGCGCTACTCTCCGGTATGCCTAGCTCAAAATCCATTTCAAATACGCCGTTTGGTGCAGCGGAAATCATCTCTAAAAATTCTGCCGATTTATCGATTATATTTTTTTTATCGCACGGTTTGATTTCAAATTCATCTAGCCCGTCTATATCTCTTAGACATGCTATCGCAGAAGCATTCGCCGGAATAGAGTTTCTTTTTTCGCCGCCGCAAAAAGAAGCTATAAGAGCTTTTTTGGATTTTAGCGCCTTGGCTAGTTCTATGACGGCGTTAGGAATTTTTTTGTCTATATCTACGCCGGAGTGTCCTCCCGGCAAATTTTTCAAGGAGATTTCGTAAAAATCTCCGTCCACGCTTGCCGTTTCATATTCTCTTGTTGCGCTTATATCTATCCCTCCGGCGCATGCTACGTATATTGCCCCTTCCTCTTCGGAATCGAGATTTAGCACTTTGTTTGAGGCGATACGAAGCCCCATATTTTTAGCCCCTATCAGTCCTATTTCCTCATCAGACGTAAACAAGAATTCAACGTCGACAAAATGCTCCATAAATGCAAGCATCATGGCTACCCCGATACCGTTGTCGGCACCTAGCGATGAATTTTCTGCGCTCATCCAGCCGTCTTTTATTATCGGTTTGATAGGGTTTACGTCGCCTACGCACACCATATCATAGTGAGATTGGAGGCAGATTCTCGGCTTATTTTTTTGGCATAGGATATTATCCATGTCGTCCGTCTGCACGGTGTATCCGGCATTTTTTGCCCAACTTACGATAAAATCACGCATTGGCTCTTTATTTTTTGAACATCTTGGAATATCTTTTGCTATTTTTTCGAATATTTCTAGCGGCGTCATTTTTTCTCCGAAAGGTTTTTTAGGTTTTGAGAATATTTTTACTAATTATCCCTTTGTTTTTTGCGGGTTGCTACTCAAAATGCGGCATTACTGCCGATTATTATTGTGATTGCAAAGAGTATTATGACGTTGAGGGCAACTTTTATAGGGAGTGCCCCAATGATATTATCAACATCAATATCGGCGCAAAGAGAAAGTAGTATTTGAATAAGAAACTAGAAGCCAAAAATATTAAGCCGCTGTATGAGCGAATACGGGATTTTGCCGCCGTTAAATCAAGCGTTTCATACGGTGATTTTTTGTCCATCGACACAGGGTTTGGCCTTGACCAAAATAGTGAAGCGTATGAGATTGCAAGGTCTTTGATGCCTTGGCGCAAAGGACCTTTTGCTATAGATGGGTTCAAGATAGAGAGCGAGTGGAATAGCTATATAAAGTTTGATATTTTGGCGCCCCATATCAATATAGAGGGTAAGACGGTTCTGGATATTGGATGCAATAACGGTTATTATTCATTCCGTTTTTTGCCGTACAATCCATCCAAAATCATAGCCATAGACCCGTGGCCTATCTTTTATTTGCAATATCTATTTATTAATAAATTCGTCCAAACTGACAAAATAGATTTTCGGCTTATCGGAATGGAGGATATGGCAAGCGATGGCATCAAGGCAGATGTGGCGTTTTGTCTTGGGGTGTTATACCATAGGAGCGACCCGATAGCGGCGCTAAAAGAGATAAAAGCGGCGTTAAACGACGGCGGAGAGCTCATCATCGACAATCTAGTCATCCTAAAAGATGGTGAATATGCGCTATGCCCTTCCGTAAGCTACGCCAAAATGAGCAACGCTTATTTTATACCGACTATAGATACGATGAAAGGGTGGCTATTTAGGGCCGGATTTGTAGATATAGAGCTTATCGGTATTAAAAAAACAGAGCTAACCGAACAGCGTAAAACCGACTGGATAGAGGGGCTTAGTCTTGATAGTTTCCTAGACCCAAATGATAATAACAAAACGGTAGAGGGGTACGACGCCCCCGTGAGAGCTTATTTTAAATGCAAGAGAAAGTGAGGCTATAGATGGCAAAAGATAAAGAAAAAAAAGAGACGACGGAGTTTGGTCAAGAAAAAGAAGTTCTAAAAACTCACCTTGCGATAGATAAAACATTTTCTGGAGATATTTTAGAGCTTGAAAAGGGGAAGTGTGTTGTGAGCTTCACGACAACAAAAGAGATGAAAGTCGACGATATGGGTCTTGTCCATGGCGGCTTCACTTTTGGGGCGGCCGATTTTGCGGCTATGGCGGCAGTTAATGACCCTAATGTCGTCCTTGCCGAAGCCACGGTCAAGTTCCTAGCCCCGGTAGAGATAGGCAAGACCGTGACTTTTGAGGCAAACTCCAGCCATCTAGCCACTAGAACTAGAGATGTAAAAGTGGTAGGCATGATGGGTGAAATAAAAGTTTTTGAGGGAATATTTAAGGCGGTAGTCCTTGAGAGACACCCCCTAAGACTAAAATTGACAGATTGACGGTTTATAAGTAGTTCATCCACCCCTTGGCGGTCGCTTTCTCTTTCGAGACCGTACTGGATGGACCGTGGCCTGGGTATACCCTTAGCTCTTCGGTGAAATCAAGAAATTTTTGAAGACTTTTTTTCATATCCTCCGGGCTCGAATAAGGAAAGTCGACTCTGCCGATAGAGCCTTTAAAAATAAAATCTCCCGTAAATAGCGCATCGCCTATCTGCAATGCTCCACACCCCGGCGTATGCCCCGCAAATTCAATGTATTTAAATTTTATTCCGCCAACTTCGTACTCGCCTTCTGTCATCTCAACGTCAGGCGAACTTGACGGCATATTAAATCCAAAGATATCGCTCTCCAGCATGAATACATCTTTTTTGGGCGTAAAGAGCGGAATACCAAAAGCCTCTTTTGTTTTTTGATTATCCCATATGTGGTCGAAGTGCCCGTGCGTATTGAGTACTGCAAGCGGGTTTTTGACGACGCTTTTTATCCATTCGAATGCCCCTTGTCCCGGATCTACGATTAGTTCGCCGTTGTCGACCGAGACTATGTAGCAGTTAGTTTCGTATGAGCCGCAAGGTTTTGATAAAATTTGCATATAATTATCCTATGGTTAGAAAAAATCTAAAACTCTCAAAAGTTCCACAAAAATTGGTTGATGCCAATTATATTGCAGGGTTTTTAGGGATTAGCTTAAATGCCTTATATCTGCGGATGCACTTTGACAATTTTCCGAAAGCTTTAAAAATAAACGGTAAGCTGTATTTTGACCTTAACGAAACAATCGCACATTTTGCAAAAAATAGCGAAAATGAAGCATTTTGTTTCTTAGTGCAGGATGAGGCGAGAGGGCTTATTGAGAGCGGCAAACTGACAAGAAAAGAGATAGGCGAATATCTTGGCGCCAAAAATCCGCTAACGGTAGGAGGTGGAGTGTATTCAAGGCCGATTGGACTAGATAGGGCAAAAACGTTGCTTTGCCTATTCAAAGAGCGTCGTTTTGCTATCGGAATCGAAGAAGGGAGGAGTTTTGCCGAGCAAAAAAAGGAGCGTATAGCTTATATCGCAGAAGTTTGGGAGATTGTTGAACGTTTGGTGGAAGCTAAAAAAATAGATTTTATGTTTTTGTCAAAGGCCCTAAATCAACACAATGATAAAGGGGTGGGGCGCTCTATATATAGATTATCGCCATCCTATAAAACGGCAAAAATATTAAAACTCAAGCTTCTCCAAAAAGGGCTGATTTAGTCGATATACAAAACAAAAAAAGGCAACATATGAATAGCAACTCTCTCGGGTTTTCCTCGTCTTCCAACATGGCGTTTTCGTTTCAGACAAGTAGCGGTGACAAAATAGATTTACAGCTTTACTCAAAAAAACAGCTCGGTTATGAGCAAAATGAGGATGGTGAATCATTGATGTTTGCTTCCAAGGAGGGGTATAAATTTCGTTTTGAGACGAATGGACTAACTGAGCAGGATAAGGCCGAAATAGCGGAAGCTATGAAAAAAATAGAACCTCTTGTGAATAAGTTTATCGAGGATAGTGGCTCAAATTCGTTTTTGAAAGAGCCGCTTGACATGGTTGCTGCAAATATCAACGCACAACTTCCAAAGCCAAAAGATGAGAACTACAAAAATGCGCTTAGCGCAAGTACGGTTGGACTTTTTGATAGCCTGCTAAAAAAAGCAGAAAAACCTAAAGAGATATTTGAAGATATGCAGAAACTGCTTGACAAAATCATAAAAAATGTTCAAAATCCTAAAAATGTTTTTTATGCTTAGGAATGGTGGCGAAATAGTTTGAAGGCTCATTTTTCAAAAATAGGTTTTGTGCTTGCTGCGGCAGGCTCGGCTATAGGTCTTGGCAATATATGGAAGTTTCCTTATATAACGGGAGAATACGGTGGCGGCGCTTTCGTGCTAGCCTATATAGTTGCGGTCATACTTATAGGGATACCGCTCTTGATAGGTGAAATGGCGATAGGTGCAATAGCAAAAAAAGACCCCGTAGGCTCATATGAGGCTCTTGCGGCAAAAATTCCTTGGCTCTGGAGAAACGCCGGTTTTTCTATGCTTACAGGTCTCGTAATACTCTCATTTTACTCTATAGTTATCGGCTGGATACTTTATTATATATTCCTAACATTATCTTCCCTCCCTTCAACGGTAGGTGAGGCGAAAGCCGTTTTTGAAAGCATGCTTTTGACGGACATTAAAACTCAGGTTTTGTTTCACACCCTATCCATGGCTCTTACGGTCTATATAGTAGTTTTGGGTGTCGATAAGGGTATAGAAAAAGCAAACGTAATTCTTCTGCCGCTACTTTTTGCGATACTTTTTTTTCTGTTTTTTTACTCGATGAGCTTTGATTCATTTTCTCTTGCTGTTAAATTTATGTTTACGCCAAACTTTGAAAACCTAACGCCAAAAGCGCTACTGGTTGCGGTAGGCCATGCTTTTTTTACGCTTTCTCTTGGTATGGCCACAATGCTTACCTATGCATCCTATACATCCAAGGGGACGAATTACGTTAAGTCAGCGATTATCGTGTCTATAATGGAGATTTTTGTAGCCATTTTCGTTGGTATAACGCTATTTGCTTTTTTGATTAATTTTGGGTTTGAAACAAAACAGGGGCCAGGACTTGTATTTGTCACTATGCCGGCGCTTTTTTATAATTTTGGCTTTTTTGGCAATATTTTGGCTTTGCTATTTTTTATAGCTCTTGCTTTCGCCTCCTTAACGTCGGCGATTTCAATACTTGAGCCTACATCTGCGTATCTCATTGGGCAAAAAGGGTGGAGCAGAAAAAAAGCGGTTGTTACTTTCGGGATTATAGTGTGGGCGGTCGGTGTAGTATTGGCTCTCTCAAATACGGCAGAATACTCGGCCGCTTTGACGTTTTATTCAAAGACTATGTTTGATTGGTTTGATTTTGTCTCAAGCGCCGTTTTGATGATTTTGGGGGGTATAGTAACCGCTTTGTTTATCGGCTTTGGTATGGATAAAAACTTTCTAAAAACACATCTAACCGCCCATATTTCGTCGTTTGCCTTTGAGCTTTGGTATATGTGCGTCAAATATTTCATACCACCTATTTTGTCGGCCCTGATGTTTTATATGTTGCAGTCTTAGATTTTGGAACTAAGTTTGCTTTGATTTTCAAAAAAATCGAGGTCTCTTATGAATAAAATCTATATCGGCGTAGCGGTTTGCTCAGCTCTTTTGCTTAGCGGTTGTTCAAGGCATCCGATGGATCCAGATATAGATATGAAACCGCCTAAATATGTTGAGCAAATGGAAGCAAAAGAAGACTCAAGCGGCAATATAGTGAACGCCGGAAGTCTTTTTGGGCAAGGGGAAAACCCTCTTTATTCGGATAGAAAAGCGATGAGGGTTAACGATATAGTAAGGGTTGTTATTAGAGAGAGTGCCACCAGCTCTTCTTCATCTTCAAAAAAGCTTTCCAGAAAACAGCAAGATACTCTTGGCGGAGGAGTTATAGCATCTCCAGGCGGCAACCTAAATCCGCAGATGGGCGGCATAGCGGGCAGATTGAACGGCTTTTTGGATGTAGGGCTCACCACTTCATCTAGCTATACTTTTGACGGAAGCGGCAAAGGTAGCAGGCAAGAGAGCTTTGCTACGACCGTATCTGCGAGGGTTATCAAGGTTATGACAAACGGAACTTACTTTATAGACGGCTCAAGAGAGGTTATGATAGACGGCGAGAAGCAGATAATGCGTGTTAGCGGGGTCATAAGGGCTGACGACATAGGCAAAGACAACTCTATCAACTCTGAGTATATCTCAGATGCAAAAATCATATATGAAACGCAAGGTGAGATAAAAAGGGCATCTACGCAGCCTTGGGGCTCTAAACTACTAGAGGCTATTTGGCCTTTTTAGCATTTTGTTTTTTGCCACAATAAAGCAATTAGCGTGTGTTATACTTTATTTTGTTAAGTTTTAAATGGAGTATTGAATGCTAAAAAAGTTTTATTGTCGATTGCGATTTCCGCAAGCCTATTTGCTAGTTCGGCGGAAATGAGTAAGATATCACCCGATGAAGCGATTAAAATGCTAAAAGAGGGTAACGAAAGATGAATCCAAATTCCGATAAAGTAAGAGTAATGGAGATTTCAAAAGGGCAAAAGCCTTTTGTGACCGTCAATGGATGTTCCGATAGCATAGTACCGCCTGAGATTGTTTTTGATTAGGGTCTGGGTGATATTTTTACCGTGAGGACTGCCGGTAACGTCTCAGCTACCGACCAGATAGGCACGATAGAGTACGGTACCGAGCATTTAGGGACTAGGCTTGTGGTTGTTTTGGGGCATACGAAGTGCGGTGCGGTAACGGCGGTTGCAAAAGGTGACCATGTCCACGGCAATATTCCTGCTCTTGTAAGCTCAATAGTTCCTCCCGTAACAAAAGTAAAAGACGCGCACGCCGGAGAACACGTAGACAAATAGCTAAGAAGCGATAAAGGAAAATATGTATGCTAGCATCGCCAATATCCTCAAAAAAAGCGATATAGTCAGAGAGCTTGTAATAAACGGAATAGCTGCCAAAAAAATTGCCGAACAGGGCAAGCAAAATAACGTCAAAACAAAACAAAGCAAGCCAAAGGCTGAAGCCTCTCATTAGTTTTTACCATAAGCCGGATTTCCTCCGGCCTCTTCTTGTGCTATAATTTCAAAAAATTAAGCATAAAGCGCATAAATTTGTTAAATATAGTTCTTGTTTCACCGAAAATTCCTCAAAATACAGGCAGCATAGGGCGTACTTGCGTCGCACTGGGTATCAAGCTACACATCGTAAAACCAATCCCGTATGAACTTGACGATACTAAGATAAAGAGAGCGGGGCTTGATTATTGGCCTCATCTGGATTTGTCTGTTTGGGATGGTTTGGATGAGTTTTTAGCGGCAAATCCTATAAATGAGAGACACTTTTTTTTGACTACAAAAGCTGAAAAATCTTATATCGATACCAAATTTTTACCGGGCGATTTTCTCTATTTTGGCTCAGAGGATGCGGGACTTCCGATGGGACTTATGGACATGAGAAAAGAGGGGATGATAACTATCGATATGAGAGAGGAGTTTCGAAGTCTCAATCTTGCCGCTGCCGTATCGATAGTATCATACGAGGCTTTTAGACAAAACAAAGGAGCGTTTTCGTGGGCGAAGTAGTCGATGTATTGATGATTAGCGGTACTATATTTATCCTCTATATCATGACTGAGAAGTTTGTAAAATCAAGAGCAAACAAGAAAAAATAGCCGCAGCTAAATACGAAAATTATGTATGCTCTCAAAATCTTTCAGGGTCGTCTCTCTCAGAAAAGTATTTACCTGATCTCTGATTTTTTCCCATTTTTCATGTAGTACGCACGGATTTGACGGATCGCACTTCGCAAACCCCAAAACACAGCTGTCATACCCGTCGTAATTGTCTATAGCTTCTACAATTTGGCTTAGATATATTTTTGCAGGGTCTACACACAGGACAAAACCGCCAATCCTTCCCTTGATAGGCTCCAAAAAACCGCCCTTAGCAAGGTTTGTCATTATTCTTGTTAGATACTTATACGGAATGTCGAGCTTTTCATGCAAAAACGAAGCCGATATTACTTCGTTTTTGTTGATTGCAAAGTAAGATAGAACTCTTATCGCATATTCCGCAGTCTTTGAAAAAACCATTTTTAGCCGCTTTTTTTGTGATTTATAATATACTACAAGTATATAGTATTTTAAAGGAAATACCTAAATGGATTATATGTTTTTAAAGCTGTTACACACATTTTTTGCTACTGTTTGGATGGGCGGAATGGTTGTTTTGCCGATTGTTTTTCATATACACAACAACAATAGAGAGAGGGTTTTTCGTGATATCGAAAAGGTAATTATTTACCGTATTCTGATTCCTTCGTTTGTGTTTTTTGGGATTATCGGGGCTCTTTTGATTGCGCAGAATGTATCTGTTATGCGAAGCGATTGGTTTTATCTCAAAATATTTATTTTGCTTTTTTTGCTATCTATTTTTGCGCACTTTATAGCAATAGTTCATGCCAATAGAATAGAGGAGCTTGGATATGGCAAAAACTTTTTTATAAATTATGCCGTTTTGATTGGGATGTGTTTTTTTGCTATAAATTATCTTACGGTCTACAAACCTGACTAAAACTTAAGTTCTTAGATAATATACTACTGCTATGTGGTATATTATTAGCTGTAAGCATAAATAGCATATTGCCACGTATTAATATACTACCTATAAATAGTATATTAATAATTTTTTTGAAGGAGACGTAATGCTGGAGCGTTTTATCGGCGGTTTTATGAGTCGAAAAGGTCTGTATTCGGCCTTTTGGATAATCGGCATTTTTATGGTGACCGTACTTATCTATTTTACCGCCAATTTGGCAAAAGAGGTGCCGCCTCTGCCGAAGGTTGTCAAAAGCCAGAGCGGAGAGGTGTTGTATAGTTATTCAGACATAGAAAAAGGCAAAGGGGATTTTCAGCAGTTTGGACTGATGGATTATGGCTCACTTTTAGGCATGGGTACTTATCTTGGACCTGATTTTACGACGGAGTTTATGCATAAAAGAGTCGTTTATTTATATGACTACTATGGGCAAAAAACTTACGGCAAAAAAATGGATGCTTTGTCTGTCGAAGAGAAGGGTCACGTTAAAGAAATGGTCAAAAAAGATATCAGATCTACCATTATGAGCGAAAACGAAATTGTCTATACGGATGCTTCAGCAGAGGCTTTCAAGGCAAACAAAGCTTATATGGTAAATTTTTTGGTCAACGGTAATCATGAGAGGGCATGGAGAGGTGGAGTTATAAAGCCTGAAGAGGCGGAGCGTATAAGCGCCTTTTTTGACTGGTCGCAGATGGTCGCAACATCTATTAGGCCGGGAACGGACAGAACATGGTCAAATAACTGGCCAAACGAGCCGCTTATCGATCAGGATTTGACTTGGACGGCACACAATATAACCCTTTGGGAGTGGCTGCTGCTTTGGCTCGCTACGATATTTGTCATCTATTTGGCATATGAGTATCTGATCAAAGAAAAAGATGGCGAGAGTGAGCCTTTGGCTGAGCCGCTTAAGATAACATCTATTTTCCCGTCACAGGAAAAACTCTTAAAATACGTGCCTATAGTAGCGCTATTTTCACTGCTACAGTTGATTTTGGGCGGTTATTTAGCGCACATATACGCCGATCCGACAGATAATTTTCTAGTGTCGCAAGATATTTTGCCGTTTAATATCGTCAGGCAGCTGCATCTCAATCTGGCGATAGTATGGGTGGCGGTAGGCTGGCTAGTGGGCGGTCTTCTTATAGCTCCGCTTGTTGCAGGCAAAGATCTTAGATTTCCAAGGCTTGTGGATGTACTATGGGTTGCGCTGCTTATTGTAGGCGGCGGCGGTCTTATAGGTATCTATCTAGGTTCCACCGGACAGCTAAGGGACGTATGGTTCTGGTTTGGCTCTGAAGGCAGGGAGTTTTTGGAACTTGGGCGTGTATGGGATATAGGGCTCCTTGTTGGCTTGGTGTTCTGGTTTGGGATGGTGTATAGTACTATCAGAAGCGCAAAAAACGATATTTTGGTGGGGACTATAATCTGGTCTGCTTTTGGTATCGCAACGCTTTATATAGCCGGAATGATGCCGATACACAAGATAATCCCGAACTTCACAGTGGACGACTATTATAGATGGTGGGTTGTGCATCTATGGGTTGAGTTGACTTTTGAATTATTTGCCGCCGGTGTACTGGCTTATCTGTCGGTTGCGCTTGGACTTGTAAGACGTGGCGTTGCAGAGAGAATTATGTTGTTTGAGATATTTCTTGTTATCGCTACCGGTACGTTGGGCGTTGGACACCACTACTGGTGGCAGGGAGCAGATGAGTACTGGATAGCCATAGGCGGCGTATTTTCCGCTCTTGAGCCGCTCCCGCTTATTATTTTGATGGTAGAGGCCATCAAGGAGCAAAAGCATATCAAGCAAATGGGCAAAACCTTTGACTGGGGTGTCCCGTTTCTATGGCTTGCTGGTTCTGCGTTCCTAAACTGGCTTGGTGCTGGGTGGCTTGGGATGGTTATCAACACCCCTACTATCGGCTACTATTCGCATGGCACTTATCTGATTATGCCGCACGGGCATGTCGCTCTTCTCGGGGCTTTTGGATATATCAGCTATGCGTTTATTTATATGACCGCAAAAGCAAACTCGCTCGCAAAAGGGCTAGAATGGAACGATTCGTTTAGTAAGATAGGGTTTTGGCTGCTTACTATCGGAGTTATTCTTTACTCTATACCTACGCTTGTTATAGGCTTTCATCAGACACAAACCGCTTTTGAGCTTGGCTATTATGCTGCAAGAGCCAGAGAGACACTAGTTGCTATGCAGGGCTGGATGTGGGTTAGAATACTTCCCGACGCAATGATGATAATGGGTGGCGCTATAGCGCTTGTAGACCTTATGCAAAAAATATACTTTGCTAGAAAAATTAAATAATTTTAAAATGGAGGGGGCAACCCCTCTGGATTGTTAAATTGCGAGGACTTGATATGAATATGATGTTTATAGCTACGCTATTCGTTTCGCTAGCCGGTGGCCTTGCTTATACGGCGCTAGACCAAAGCGAAGCAGCTATAGGAATTGCCTTTTTCGGTAGTATTTTATTCTCTTTTACGGCTATGCTATTTTTTGACTCGAAAGCAAAGTAGCCGTCTTTTTTAACTTCCAAAATAATGAAATTTTGTGCGCAAATCTTAACCTTTAAAAAAATCCAAAAATTGACGTTTGTTTGATAAAATACGACAAATTAAGAATTGGAGAGGTTTATGAGGAGCGACTACGACGTTATCGAGCAAAAACTCGTAGCTTTTTTGCAAGACGAAGTTAAAAAAGCCGGCTTTGAGAGGGTAGTGCTTGGACTATCAGGTGGCGTGGACTCGGCCGTTGTGGCTATACTTTGTAAAAAAGCATTTGGGACGAATATGCTTGCCGTTATGATACCGAGCGATACGACAAATCCGATACATATGAGTCATGCGTTGATGTTGTGTGAGAAGTTTGACATAGAAGCAGAACATGTCTCCATCAAAAATATGCTTCATGCCTATCCGCTAGAGCTCAGCACCCCTTTACGAAAAGGCAATCTTGCAGCAAGGCTAAGAATGGCGGTGCTGTACGATATATCGGCTAGAGAGAGGGCGATAGTGGTCGGTACAAGCAATAAAAGCGAGATAATACTCGGTTACGGTACGATGTACGGTGATACTGCGTGCGGCGTCAATCCTATCGGACAACTATACAAGACGCAGATATTCGGTCTAGCTAGACACCTCGGCGTTATAGATGAGATAATAGTAAAAGCGCCAAGTGCGGATTTGTGGGAGGGGCAGAGTGACGAAGAGGAGCTCGGTTTTAGATACAAAGACCTTGATGCGGCTATGTACGCCATGTTTGACGGCGGCTTGTCTCGTGATGCGGTTATCGCCGAGGGTCATGATGCGAAGATGGTAGACTTTATTATCGGCCGATATGAAGCCAATCTATTCAAGGGCAGACCGCCCAAAATCGCAGAGCTATAATTGATACAAAAAATCGAAGATATTTTTTTTAGATTTGACAAGTCGTGGCATTACGCCGCTGCATTATTGCTATTTCCCTTTAGTCTTATCTATTGCGCCATAGCCATAGGCAAAAAACTAATATCAAATCCAAAAGAATACGGTATTCCGGTCATATCGATAGGAAATCTAACGGTCGGCGGAAGCGGCAAGACCCCTTTTGCGATAGAGCTTTGCAAAAAGTTTGAGCGTCCGTGTGTCGTGATGAGGGGATATGGCAGACGCTCGCAGGGGCTTCTTGTGGTAAGTCGTTTTGGAAGCATAGAGTGCGATGTGTTTGATAGCGGCGACGAGGCGATGCTGATAGCCAAAAAAGCCCAAAACGCTTCAGTCGTAGTCAGTGAGAATAGGGTGGTCGGAATACAAGAGGCAAAGAGGCTTGGCGCAGAGGTTGTGATACTGGATGATGGATTTGGCAAGTTTGAGATAAAAAAACTCGATATATTGCTATCCCCAAAAAAACCCTTTAGAAATATTTTCTGCCTCCCTGCCGGACCATTTCGCTTTCCTCTGTTTTTTGGCGGCTTTGCCGACATTTTGGCAGTTGATGATTTGGATTTTTTCCGTAAGACGACTGTCCCAAAAGGTGAAAGCTTCGTACTCGTGACCGCCATAGCAAATCCAAAAAGACTCGATTTGTATTTGCCGGACGGGGTGGTTGCAAAATACTATTTTCCTGATCACTACTATTTTACAAAGCAAGATATTCAAAAAATAAGAGAGAAACACCCGCTTGCTACGCTACTTTGCACCCAAAAAGACGGAGTAAAGTTGGATGCCGTCGGCGAGAGCTATGCAGAGATTGGACTGAGTTTGGAGTTTGACGAAAGTTTCGAAAAATTTTTAAACTTAAAAATTGCCGCCTTGTCTTTGAAAAATCAAGCTAGTTAGTGTAAAATCAAATAAAAACGGTAAGGGTTTAGATGAGTCTAAAAGAAGATATTGACGGCGTAAAGCAAGAAATAGACAACGAAGAAAAATTTCTAACGGCTTTTGTCAAAGTAGAAAAATTTATAAAAAAATACAAGATTGTTTTGATATCGGCGGTTGCGGCGATTGTTGTCGGCGGCATAGGATATCAGGCATACGGTTATTACGAGAGGCATAGGATAGCGCAGGCAAACGAAGCCTATTTAAAGCTTATGAAAAATCCGGCAGATGCCGAGGCTTTAGCCCTGCTAAAAAGCAAAAGCGCACCCTTATACGAGGCGTATATGCTTCAAATGGCATTAGGCAAAGGAGATAAGGCGACGCTAGAGGCAGTCTCCGGATCAAAAAATAGGGTTTTAGCGGATATCGCAGTGTATGAGGCGGCATTGGCTTCCGGCAATACCGAGAAATTAGCGGCTTACGCAGCAAATAAAGAGTCTTTTTATAAAGATATAGCCCTTTTTGTTCTAGCCAACAAGCAAATACAAAAAAATGAGTACAAGAAAGCCAGAGAAACACTTTCTAAAATTCCGGCCGACTCTGCAATAAAAGAGTACGCAAATTATCTTTACCATTCGGTCATTACGTTTAATTAATGCTAGAAAATACTTTTATCCAGCATAGTTTTTTAGCAATTGTGCTCGGATTTATTATCGGCATACAAAGAGAAATGCGCAATTACACGGCCGGAACAAAAGATTTCGGAGGGAGTCGAACTTTTGCCATTATATGCCTAATAGGCTACTTATCCGCTTTTTTGAGCGGCTTTAGCGCATTTTTTTTGATGGCCGCTTTTTTATCTGTATCGGCGATGCTTATCGCCGCAAACGTAGCCAGTTGTATTAATGAAAAACAGCGTGGAACGACGACTGAATTTTCGGCTTTTGCCGCCTTTTTGCTTGGGGCATTGCTCAACTATATAGATGTCAAATTTGTGATTTTTTGTGCCGTTGCTCTACTTCTTTTGCTAAACCTGAAAGATAAAATCCAGGAACTTGAAAAATACATAGGCAAAGAAGATCTCAATGCGGCAGTACTTTTCCTTACCATGACCTTTATAGTTTTGCCGGTACTTCCAGACAAAGCGATAGACGATTTCGGTCTTTTTGTCCCTTATAATGTGTGGCTGATGGTAGTTTTGATAGCCGGTATCTCGTTTGCCGGATATATAGCGGTAAGGGTTTTTGGAACAGGCAAGGGGATAGTTCTTACAGGTCTTTTGGGCGGGTTGGTTTCATCTACGGCTGTTACGATATCGCTGTCAAGAAAAGCTGCCGCCAGCGAGGGGGTGTCTCAAAAGGTTGCCGTAGGAATTATGCTTGCTTCCACGGTGATGCTTGCCAGGGCACTTTTATTAGTATTCTTATTTAATAAAGCTTTATTGGTCGAATTGGTTTATGCTTTTGTGGCGGCATTTATCGCATCTATAGCCGTTGCCACATATTTTTATTTTAAAAGCAAACGGGATAGTTTTGAAAGTGTAAACGTGGAGTATAAAAACCCGTTCGAGCTAAAAGAAGCCTTAATATTGGGCTTATTTTTCGGCATTGTAATAGCTCTAGTCAAGCTTTCAAAAGAGTTTATAGGGGATAGCGGTATATATGCGGTTAGTTTTATATCTGGTATTTCAGATGTAGATGCAATAATCTTGTCTTTATCGGAAATAGCCGGCAGCGCCATAGATTTCAAAGTTGCCAGTTACGGCATAGTTATAGCGGTTGTGACAAATAATATATCAAAATTGATGATTTGCTATTTTATAGGTACGAAAGAGTTGGCAAAAGTGGCCGGTATATATTATCTCGCAGCCTGTGCTACCCTTGCTGCGCTCGTCTTTTAGATGAAGTTAACATTGTGTAAAATTGCCAAATTCGAGAAAAAACGGAGAGTTAAATGAAAAAAGTCAATCTTGCTACTTTGGGCATACTGGTAGCTTTAGTTTTTGGAGGATGCTCCTCAAAAAGCTACTTTCAGCCTAGCAAAATAGATGGCAAGGTTGATTTTGATACAAAAGTTAGCTCTGCCTTAGCTGTCGTAAATGCCGAAGGCGCTACGATGGAAAATGGACAGTTTGTAACAAAAGACGGCATAGGTAAGTTCTCGCTTCCAAAAGGTTTTACATTTTTTTCCAAAGAGGGCGGACTTATAGCGGCCGGTAATGATATGGGCGATGTAGCTGTTTTTGACGAATCTGGAAAGGAGATAGCAAAGCACAATTTTGACTCAAAAGTAGCAACTGCACGTGCTAAAAACG
Source organism: uncultured Helicobacter sp. (assembly GCA_964630205.1). GTDB lineage: Bacteria > Campylobacterota > Campylobacteria > Campylobacterales > UBA6016 > UBA6016. The sequence goes on from CAZVTM010000012.1 coordinate 23,064, forward strand.
GGATGATAGCCCTTATAACTTCAGACAATACATCTGTTGTATTTGATTACAAAGAGTCAAAAATACTGTTCAAACAAAAAAATGACTCGGTAGTGGCCGTCGTAGCCAAAATAGCTGCACCATATTTCTTGAATGAACTCGTCATATTCCCAACCCTAGACGGCAAACTATTGGTTGTTGATACAAATGAAAAAAAAGTAGTTAGGGATATCGTAGTAAGCAGCGAGAAAAATTTTAACAACGTCATATTTTTTAATATCATAGGCAATAAGCTTGTTGCCGCCACCCCTACAAAGGTTGTATCGATAAATCCGACTTTTGCTAATTTTCTTGATGCCGATGTGGTAGATATTATTTTTATCAAAGACGGGATATATATATTTACAAAAGACGGAAAAATCATACTTACGGATACTGATTTAAAGGTACTTAAAGAGAAAAAATTTCCTTTTGCTAGATTTGTAGGCGTGATATACGGCAAGTTTATCTATGCCATAGAAAAAGAGGGGTACTTGATAGCGACCGACGTTAATCTTGCATCATCAAACGTATTTCAATTTAGCGCACCTTTCTACGGCATGTCGAGTACTATTGAAGGTTTTGTATATACTAGCGGCGACTCGATATTCTATGACAACAAGCAGTTTAAACTGGCAAAATAGTGGGCAAGAGCTCCGAATTAGAAGCTTTTTTGGAGTATATATCTGTCATAAAAGCGCTTAGTAAAAATAGTGTAGAAGCCTATGCGAATGACCTCGGCGAGTTTGAGGCTTTTCTAAAAGATTCGGCTGTTACTGCTGATACTCAAGCGGTTTTGTCTTTTTTGTCACGTTTTGATAACGGCTATACACTAAACCGCAAATTGTCTGCTATTAATTCATTTTTTGACTTTTGCCATAGACAAAACTGGGTTGACGACAAGCCGCACGTAAGGCACTCCAAACTCTCAAAAAGCCTACCCAAGTTTTTGGAGTACGAGTTTATACTTGATAGAATATCATCTGCTTCTAAGGATAATTGGCTGGGACTTAGAGATGTGGCGTTCATTCTTTTTTTATACGCCACCGGGTGCCGTGTTAGCGAGGCTTTGGAAGCAAGATACTCGGATATTGAAGATGGCTGGCTCAAAATAAGATGGGCAAAAGGTGAAAAAGAGCGGATGGTTCCGATAGCACCTAGAGCGATAGATGCTATAGAGCGATATTTGGGGGCTAGGAGTTTCAAAAACGATTATTTATGGCTTAACTACAAGGGTGCTAAGCTTAGTAGGGTTAGCGCTTTTAAAATAACGTTTTCATATTTGGGTGTATCTCCGCATGTCCTTAGGCATTCGTTTGCTACTTCGTTAATTGTTGGAGGGGCTGATTTGGTTGTTGTTCAAGAGCTTTTGGGACATTCGTCTATAGGCACTACGCAGATATATACCCATATTAAAAAGCAAAATTTACGGGATACGGTTTTGGCGTATCACCCGCTAAGGGGCGAGATAAAAATATGATACTGTGCGATATAGGAAATAGCTTTTATCACTTTTATAAAGACGGTAGAGTTTGGAAACAAAGCGTAGATAGCGTTCCAGACCTTAATGACGGCGAGGAGATATTTGTAGTGAGCGTGAACGATGCCGCCCTTGCCGCTTTGGCAAAAAAATACGACGTTGAAGATATATCCGGCATGCTACATCTTGATTCTGACTATATCGGACTGGGTGCGGATAGGGCTTTTGCCTGCTATGCCGCACATGACGGCGTTGTCATAGACGCTGGAAGTGCGATTACAGTAGATATTATGCAAGGCGGATTTCATCTTGGCGGTTTCATTTTGCCCGGCATATCTACATTGGTGGGGTCGTATGCTAAAATTTCAAAAAAACTAGATGTCGGTTTTAATATGGGAGTAGGGCTTTCTGCTTTGCCGCAAAACACAAAAGACGCAATAAGTTATGGCGCGCTCATGTCTGTGATGGCCTCAATTAAGGAGGCTTCGTGCGGGAAGTTCATATATTTCACGGGCGGGGACGGAAAGTTTTTGTCTAGATTTTTTGAAGATAGATCGGCGGTTGACGATACACTGATTTTTAAGGGAATGTTAAAACTGATAAAAGGGAATTTTAATGCTGACGATTGCGCTACCTAAAGGGAGAATTGCGGATGAAACGCTTGGGATGTTTTCGAGAATATTCGGAAGCGATTTCAAATTTGAAGACAGAAAATTAATATTAGAAAAAGACGGATTTAGATTTTTACTAGTGCGTAATCAAGACGTACCGACGTATGTATATTACGGCTCCTGCGATCTTGGCGTGGTCGGATTTGATGTCCTAGAGGAAAAAGGGCTTGATTTGGCACATCTGCTTGACCTTGGTTTGGGTAAGTGCAAAGTTGTTGTTGGGATGAAAAATACCGATAAGTTAGACTATACAAGGCACAAAATTAGCGTTGCCACAAAAATGGAAAATATAACTAAAAACTTTTTTGCCAAAAAAGCGATGGCGGTCGAAGTTATCAAATTATACGGGTCTATCGAGCTAGCCCCGCTGGTTGGTCTCTCCGATGCGATAGTGGACATAGTTGAGACGGGAGCCACGATGAAACAAAACGGGCTTCACGAAGTAGAAACTATCATGACTTCTTCAGCGAGACTTGTGGCAAATAAAAATAGCTTTGTGGCAAGAAAAAAAGATATTTTGAGGCTTACGGAGCTAATAGAAAATGAAATTAAACGGACTTGAGCTATACGCAAAAATTGAGGATATGCTCGATTTTGCAGAAGCGATAGAGACTCTATATGGCGCATTTTATTCAAAAATCAAGACGCTTGACGTTTCAAGCATACTTGATATCGGTTGTGGGAGTGGAGCTTTCGGGCTCGGACTCGTGGATGACGGATATAATGTTTTAGGTATAGATATCAGTGAGAAGATGGTGGAAAATTCCATTAAGGCCGGACTGAATGCGCAACACATAGATATTTGTAAGCTAAACGGCGAATTTGATGCGGCTACGGCAGTTTTTGACGTACTAAACTATTTGGACAAAAAAAGTTTGGCAGATTTTTTTGCGTGTGTCAAAAAAAACCTGAAAAACGGCGGATATTTTCTTGCAGATGTCAACAGTTATTATGGTTTTGATGAAGTGGCGCAAGGTGTAATCGCAGTAGAAAAAGATAACAGATATGCCGTTATAGAGGCCGAATTTGACGGCGATGCGCTAACTACCGAGTTTAAGCTTTTTACAAAAAAGGGAGACAATTCCTACGGAAGAGAAGATGGTTCTATAGTGCAGTACTACCACGATAATAAAACTCTTGAAAAGTTATCCGGCATGAAGGTTGTTGATGTGATTGAGTTGGGGTTATACGGGGATAGTCCGGATAAGCTGCTGTACGTATTCAAAAAATAAGAGCGGTTAACCCGCTCTTAAAATTAGTTGTTATCTTGGAAGTTATTTACAGCGTTTTTTCTGTCTACGATGTAAGGGATAAGAGCCATATGTCTCGCTCTTTTAATTGCTAGACCTACCATATCTTGAGCGTCTTTGCTATTTCCAGTTAGTCTTCTTGGCATAATTTTGTATCTTTCAGATAGCGTATGCTTAAGAAGCTTCACATCTTTATAGTCTATATACTCTAGTTTTAGCTCTGAGTATTTGCAGTGTTTTTTAGCGTATTTTCTTTTTTCAGCCATTTTGTTTTCCTTTGTTAAAACGGTATTTCGTCGTCTTGGATATCTATTTCAGGCGTTCTCGCTGCCGCGCTATTTGCCGGTTTTGAGTATCCTACCTCTTTGCCACCTTCAAAGTCACTATCGTTGCCGGCTTCATAGCCGCCATCCGATGATTTTGAATCTAAAAACTGGAAGCTCTCTACGGAAAGTACGTGTTTGCTTCGTTTTTGTCCGCTTTGATCCATCCATTGCTCTAGCACCAATCTGCCTTCGACCAAGATTTTCTTGCCTTTTAGCATATACTGGTTAGCTATTTCGGCTGCCTTACCGTATATTACTATGTCAATGAACATAGCTTCGGTTTTGTTTTCGCCGGTTGTTTTATCTTTCCAAGTTCTATTTACGGCTAAGCCGGTTTTTGCAACCGCCGAACCGCTCGGCAGATACCTTAGTTCTATCGCCCTTGTTGTATTGCCTATTAATAGAACTTTGTTAAGCATTTAATTACGCCTCTTGTTTTTTTGATTGTTTTGCGTTAGCTTTTTCTACCATAGCATTCCAAGCTTTTACTTCAGCTTGTTTTACGTATTTTAGAGTCATAAATTTCATAACATCTTCAGTAATCGTGTAGATTCTCTCAAGTTCAAGGATTGATTTGCCTTCGGCTTTGAAGTATATTACATAGTAGTAGCCTCTGTCAAATTTTTCTACTTTGTAAGCTAGTTTTTTTGAGCCCCAATCTTCAACGGCAGATATTTCGCCGCCTTGGGAAGTAATAACATCCTTAATGAATGCTATTCTAGCCTCCGTCTCTTCAGGCGTAAGTGTTGGTTTCAAGACAAACATTGTCTCATATAGATTTTGTGCCATTACAGCTCCTTCTGGAATTAACCCGAGACTATCTCAGGTAAGGATTTTGGGAGCAGAATTCTACTATAAATTATTTTGAAGTTTTATTAAGTAATGAAGAAGGGTTGCTTTTTTGTCATTATTTTTTGAGTTTTTTAGGTTGAGATCGGCCTCTAGCAGTATCTCGAATATTTTAGCGTATGTCCCATATTTTATTTTTATTGCCTTTGCCGCTTTTGCTTCTGCCACAAACTCCGGCAACGGCCTTCCCGTGATTTTTTTGGCATCGTAGCTTCCGTATGCCTTGGAGTACAATAAAAATAAAAACAGCTCATGGATATAGTTTTGGAAAAATAAAATGAGTCTTATTTCGTCAAATTCCGCTTTCTCTAGTATTTTTAACAGTGTTTTATAAAATTCTTTTTTCTCCAAAACTTCTTCAAAAAACTTCTCCAAAGCCGCATCGTCTGACTCGTCTACAAAATCTTTGACCTCTCTCAAGCCAATCTCTCGGCCAAGTATCTCGAATTTTTCAAGCTCTTTAACCGCCCCTTCCATATCCATGTTTTTAAGTAGCAATAGCTCCTCTATTGCCTCTTTTTTTATATTTATATTTTTTTTATCCGCTTCGATTTTGATATATCTAGATGCTTCATGTAGTGAGTTTGGCGCAAAAAATCTGACAAAAAATGATTCAGCAGAAGAGAAAAGTTCATAGTAGTCTTTATCTTTAGTTGTTAAGTCACCTATAAATCTAAAAATGAACAATGCGTCGTTTTTAGCAGATAGGGCTATAAGTTCCTTGAGTTCTGATTTTGGTATTTTTTTATCGTTTTTGATTAAGAGAACTAGTTTGTCGCCAAATAAAGAGTTTTGAGAGATAAAGCTTTTTGCTTCATCAAAAGAGTATTCATCAAAGTACATTTTTAACATGTCGCATCCTGTGCCGGCTGTCTCTATGATGTTATTCATGTATGCATCCGCCAAATAATCGCATGCCCCAAAAAGCATTGCCGATTTGATTTGTTTGCCAGTTTTTAAATGTGCGTCTAATTCTCTTTTGTCCATGCCGAAATTGTACTAAATAAATTTGTAAATAATTTTGTCGGTTTTTTGGATAAAAAATTTAGCAAAACCTTGACAAACAGAAAAAAATCGAATATAATCGGAGCATGGTGTTTAAGAATACAAATTTACTTAAATTTTACATTTTGTCTATCTTTGCGGCGGGAACCCTTTTTGCTGCGCCTTCAGCTCAAATACAAAGTTTAGAAGAGCAAGATAACAACTTCATCGTACTTAAATCAAAAGATGACAGTGAAGCAAAATCTCAAGACAAGCAAGATACGGACTTTTTATCTGTAAGATTTGAAAAAATATCAAAAGTAGCTAAAGAGCTTATCGGTATTAAATATAAACTTGGCGGAACTACACCCAATACAGGCTTTGATTGTAGCGGTTTCGTGAAATATGTATTTAATGAAGGGGCTGGCATTAAACTGCCTAGAAGCTCAAGAGAGATGAGAAGTGTTGGCAGCGCCGTAGATCTCAAATCACTAAAGCCTGGCGATTTGATTTTCTTCAAAATAAACACATCGCATGTCGGTATATATATCGGCGATAATAAGTTTGTCCATGCACCGAGCACCGGTAGGTCGGTAGCTGTCGATAATCTAATGAATTCTTTTTTCCAAAATAGAATAGTTGGTGCCAGAAGAGTTATTAACGAGCAATAGCTTTTCTCTGCAAACCTCACCCCTTTAAAACCTTCACAATTATAATCTTTTAATATGGATAAGTTCATTTATCTTAAACTTTAAAGTTTCTTTTAGTTATCTTTGCTTAAGATGGTGATTACCAAATTACAGAAGGAGAAGTAGAAATGAAAAAGCTACTATTTGTTGGCGCATGCGCCGCTGTTCTTGCTATGAGCGCTAACGCTAGCGTTGATAAAGGACAAAAACTTTACCTAAAAGCTTGTAAATCATGCCATGGCAACGGCGTAAAAGGCGCTGCTATGAAAACTCAAGCTGGCTGGGAAAAAGCGTTTGCAAACGGAGCTAAAGAGCTTGTTGACAAACATCAAAAAGATCCTAAAGCAAAAGCATACTTTGACGGTGCGTTTAAAAGTCAAGCAGGCGATCTTAAAGACTTCTTGAAAGAATACGGTTCTGACAGCGGCAACGTTCCTGCTTGCGGTTGATTTGAATTAACATATAAACCATTAGCCTCGCCCTTTTTTTGGGCGGGGCTTTTTTTATGTCAAAAAGTGAGAGATTTTATTTATTTGGTAGCCCTTTTGGGAGGGCTGTAGCGCTTGAAAAGTTTTAGCGGTTATATTTTTCTTTCACAAATTTAGCAATTCTATTTATACCCTCTTGAATCGTTGTTTCGTCTGTGGCAAAAGAGAATCTAAAATAACCCTCAACGCCAAATCCAACGCCAGGTACCACTGCCACACCCTCTTTTTCAAGCAGTTCTTGACAAAACTTCATAGAATCTTTTTCTACTTCAGAGATGTTTACAAATAGATAAAAAGCGCCGTCCGGTTTTAAAACGCTCAATCCGTTTATGGCATTAAAGCCATCTGCACCTATATTTCTTCTTTTTTCAAATTCCACCCTCATTGCTTCTATTTCAGCGTCAACTTCGCCTTTTAGTGCCACAATCGCTGCCTTTTGGGTAATCGAGTTGATGTTTGATGTGCTTTGCGATTGAAGGTTGTTCATAGCCTTGATAAGTTCTTTATTTGGGCTTGCCAGATAACCGAATCTCCATCCTGTCATCGCCACCGACTTACTAAGGCCGTTTATTGTGACACTCCTTTGGTACATATCCTCACTGATGGCCGCTGCAGATGTAAACTTCTTGCCGTCATAAACAAGCTTTTCATACATTTCATCGGATGCCACTATTATTTTTGTCCCCTTAAGCACTTCGCCTATTGCTGTAAGTTCCTCTCTTGTGTAGACGCTTCCGGTTGGATTCGAAGGGGATGTAAGCACTATCATTTTTGTTTTCGGGGTGATAAGTTTTTTTAGCTCATCCGCTGTTAGTTTAAAGCCGGTTGATTCATCCGTCTTTGGTTCTACTACCACGCCACCGTTGAGACGAGCCAGCTCCGGATATGTCACCCAGTATGGAGCAGGGATGATTACCTCGTCGCCGTCATCTATGACTGCGGCAAAAAGATTAAAAAGAGATTGTTTGGCGCCATTTGACGTGATTATATCTTTTGGGGAATACTTTAGTCCGTTTTCCCTCTCTAGTTTGTCGGCAATAGCTTGGAGTAATGGAGCTATACCCTCGACTGCAGTATATTTGGTAAATCCTTCGTCAAGAGCTTTTTTGGCCGCATCTTTGATTTTTGTCGGCGTATCAAAGTCAGGCTCTCCTGCACCAAAGTTTAGAACGTTTTTGCCTTCATCTTTTAGTCTCTTGGCAAGGGTTGAGATGGCTATTGTGATTGATTCTTGTAGTACCGTAATTCTCTTTGAAAGCAATGGAAACTCCTTATTTTTCTAGTGATTTTAGGAACACTTCATAGGTTAGGCTTAGGTCTTTGTCTTTTGTAATTATATCTTTATCGCCTGTAACTAGAGCATTTTCGAGCACCTCTAGCCGTTTGAGGAGGTAGATAAAAACTTCCGTATCGATGTTTGGCAATTTATCATGGCTGTATGGATTTTTGTCTGGACCCTTGATGATTACCCTTGCCGGAATACCGACTGCCGTAGAGTCGGCTGGGACGTTTTTTATTACGACGGAGTTTGCCCCTATCTTGGAATTTGAGCCTACCGTGATATTGCCGAGCACTTTTGCTCCTGAGCCTATAACTACGCCGTCTTCTATAGTTGGGTGGCGTTTTCCTTTGGTCAGATTGACGCCCCCAAGTGTAACCCCTTGATAGATTGTAACATCATTGCCGATAACCGCCGTTTCGCCTATGACTACCCCTATGCCGTGGTCTATGAATACCCGTCTACCTATCCTTGCTGCTGGGTGTATGTCTATATTTGTAAATATCTGGCTAAGTCCCATGATAACCCTGGAGAGGACTTTAAATTTTTTCAGATAAAGTCTGTGCGCTATGCGATACCAAAAGAGAGCCCAAAGACCCGGGTAGTTGAAAAAAAGCTCCAATTTTGAGGCAATAGCAGGATCCCTCTCAAGAACAACTCTGAAATCCTCTTTTATTTGGGCGTAAAGACTTATCAAAACTGCACCGTCCTTAGATAGTTGTTTTCACTCATATAAACATACAATTCGCCCATAATCTCTTTTTTCTTCTCTTCCGGAATTAGCCTAGAATCGGCTATGCGGTGTCTGAGCTTTATCTCTATCTCTTTAATATCGTAATCCATATCGTCTAGAATGTCTATCAGGTTTTGCGCTTGTACGATATCGTCAACTTCGTAGTTGCCAGCTGCATCAAATGTGACGGTAGCCTCGGTCGGATGGGTAAATAGATTGTGCTGCATCCCTAGGACCTCTTGATATGCCCCTAGCTTGAAAAATCCAACATAATAGTCTTCGATTAGCAGGTCTACGTCATGTAAAAATAGTGGATTTTTGATGTTAAATTTTATCTCGCCGTCGGAGTCGCAGGTAATATCCCATATATTTGCGCTTCTTGTCGGTGTCTCATCTAGCTTATGTATCGGCATAATCGGGAAATTTTGCCCGAGCCCCCAGTAGTCCGGCAAGCTTTGAAAAAGCGAGAAATTTAGCAGATATTTTTCCTGCAAGTTGTCTTGAACGCTTTTTATCTCCTTGAGGTACGACCCTTTGGATAAGGATATAAACTTCTTAGTTATAAGATGTAGTAAAATCTCCGTGTTTGAACGGTCTTGAAGATCTGCGTAGCCAAGGTCAAACAGTGTCAGCAAAGACTCCATATGGTCGATGGCATCGTGCATATATTCGCTTGCATTTTTCTCGCTCATCGTCTCCAGAAGGTCTAGCAGCTCCTCTACAAGCGGTGGATTTTGCGGTTTTAGGCGGAGCTCTTTTGACTCATACTCGTTTGAAAACAGCTCAAGTACCGGGGCTATCAGTACGGCGTGGTTTGCGGCGATAAATCTGCCGGATTCCGTGTATATATCGGGCTCATTAACACCTTTGGCCGCCGCAATCCCTTTCATGAGATAGACAACGTCGTTGGCAAACTCTTCAAGCTTGTAGTTTCTATCCATTTTTTTTGCTTGCTGCGAGTATTCTACCGCTATACCGCCGCCGAGATTGATAGCATTTAGGTTCGTTGCGCCGCTTTTTTTGAGCTCAGCATAGATGTTGCCGGCCTCCCTTAATGCTTTTTTGAGCGGGGCAATGTCGCCCATCTGCGAACCTATATGAAAGTGAATCATGTTAAACCGCTCAAGTAGGTTTGCGGTTTTTAGCATATCCATAGCCTCGATAAGCTCGGTGGATGTGAGGCCGAATTTGGAGTTTATGCCCCCGCTTTTTGCCCATATACCCATACCTACAGAGTGGAGTCTGATTCTAAGCCCGATATTTGGCACGGGATCACCAAGTCTTTTGGCTACCTCGATGATAAGTTCCAGTTCGTTGATGCCTTCTATCGTGATGGTGATGTTATGCCCCATCTTTGCCGCTATAAAGCAAAGGCTTATCATCTCCATGTCTTTAAAGCCGTTAACGGTTATAGGTGCGCCCGTATTGTTGTATGCCATAGCTATGATGATTTCGGCTTTAGAGCCGGCTTCAAGGCCGTATCCAAACGGTTTCCCAAGTTTTACGACTTGTCCTACGAAATTTGGGAATTGATTGACTTTGAGCGGGAAAACAGCCTTGAAGCCGCCCTTGTAGTCAAACTCCTTGATTGCGGAGTTGAATTTTTCGTAAATTAGTTCTATTTGCTTTTCGATAAGGTGTGGAAAGCGGAGTAAAAGGGGGCCTTTGTGTCCATTTTCTCGTATTTCTCGAACTATATCAACGAGAGAGGGCTTGCTGCCGTAATTAACTTTTACGCATCCATCCTCGATAACGAAGCTCTCTTGTCCCCAAATGTCAATACCGTATCTTTGCACTTATCTATCCTCTAAAATTTTCGTATGTAGCATATCTATATTTATGTTTAGCTCCTCTTTTGTGGAGAGGTTTTTGAGCCATACGGTGCTTGTCTGCAGCTCTTTTTCGCCAAGCCCAGCAAACCAAAGTGCGTTATACTTGTCTGCCGCTTTTAAATGGTTTTTTGGAGATTTGGCACTATAGCCCATATAGGTTACAGTATTTTGTCGAAATATACTTGACATCTCAAATGCTTTCATTACCGCTTCGTTGCATAGCGGGGCGAAGTATATCCCACTCCTTTGCTCCTCATCTAGAGGGATTAAATCAAGTATTCTCTCTATCCCTATCGCAAATCCTACCGCAGGGGTGGCTTTACCGTCAAGGCTCTCTATTAGCTTGTCGTATCTGCCCCCTCCGGCTATCGAGCTTTGCGCCCCTATCTCGGTAGATATGAACTCAAATGCGGTTTTGGTGTAGTAGTCCAGCCCCCTGACTAGATTTTTGTCTATTTCGTACGCTATCCCCACTTTTTCAAGGGCAGATTTGACCCCTTCAAAATCGCTTGCGCACTCATCACAAAGAGCGTCCGTGATACGAGGTAGTGGAGATAGAGCCTTTTGGCAAGCTTCGTTTTTGCAATCAAAGACCCTCATTGGGTTGGTGTCGATACGTCTACCGCAATCTTCGCATAGATGTTCTCTCATTTGTGAGAGCTGCCTAACAAGCCCATCTCTATACTCCGGCACACACTTTTCGCATCCGAGTGAGTTTAGCTTGATGGTATACTTGATGCCAAGCTCGTCAAAAATAGTAGCCGCCATTCTAATCATTGCAGCGTCTTCAAGGCAGTTTGCCTCTCCGAAAGACTCTATCCCAAACTGATGAAACTGTCTAAGCCTCCCTTTTTGCGGCCTCTCGTAGCGGTACATCGGCCCAAAATAATAAAATCTATATTCGCCGCCGGCACGATCTAGTTTTTTCTCGATAAACGCTCGCACAACCCCCGCTGTCCCCTCGGGTCTCATGCAAACGTCGTTGTCGCCTTTGTCTGTAAATCTATACATCTCCTTGCCGACGATATCGCTACTCTCTCCTACGCTTCTTAAGAATAGCCCCGTCTCTTCAAGTATTGGAGTTTCTATCTGCGTGAAGCCGTAGTTTTTCGCTATCTTGACGGCTACCGACAAAAATCTTTCAAATTTTTTTGCGTCTTCAAAATATACGTCTTTCATCCCTCTAAGAGCGGTAATCATTGCACTATTGCCTTTATCTTGTTATGTATCTCTTCTATCGTCTGTGAGGCGTCTATTATCTCGTATTTGATACCGAGCTCATTGCAAATACGAGGCATCCTCTCTTGTATTTCGAGGAGTTTTTTTATCCCCTGTTTTTCTATTTCGTCCGCCGTTTTTGAGCCGAGCCTAAGCCGTATCGTCGCCTCATCAAGCTTCAATATGATAACCAGCGATGGAACTATGCCGTCAACCGCAAAAAGCGACATTGTCTTTACCTGCTCAAAGTCGGAGACTCCAAACTTTGAGTATGCCAGTCCGGAAATCACAGACCTATCCGAGACGATAGTTTTGCCTATGTTTGGTTTAATAATCTTTGCTACATGTTCGCTTCTGTCGGCTAAAAATAAAAAAAGTCTGCTTTTTTCATCTATGTTCGGATGGTGCAGGGCAAGCTCCCTTACCTTGATGCCAAGCTCGGTTCCGCCAGGCTCCTTGGTGTAGACAAACTCGGGGAACACTTTTTTTAGTAACTCGATTTGCGTTGTTTTGCCACAAGTGTCGACACCTTCAAACGCAATGTACAAAATCTTTACCTTCGCAGAATTTTTTTACCGATTTTGGCAGCAGGTGTGATGCGTCTCCGCCGTGCTTTAGAATTGAGCGTACGACGGAAGAACTAATAAAAGCATACTCAAGAGAGGGCATTAGATATACCGTTTCGATATTCGGATTTAGACTTTGGTTTGCATAGCCTAGTTGTAGCTCATACTCGAAGTCGCTAATCGCCCGAAGTCCTCTTATGATATTCGGTGTCTCTTTTTTTGCGGCAAAATCCACAAGGAGTGTGTCGTACGCCTCTACAGTGATGGAAGATGTGTCTTTGAAGCACTCTTTTGCCATCTCAACACGCTCATCAAGGCTAAAAAGAGGTTTTTTGTCGCTTGATAGGGCAACCGCTACGGTAATTTCGTCGAATATTTTTAGAGCCCTTTTGACTATGTCGAGATGCCCCAAAGTAAGAGGGTCGAATGTGCCTGGATATATCGCTTTTTTCGTTTTATTCATCGCCCCATCTTTTGTATAAGCTATTCTCTATTCCCGCTAAGTCTAGCCAGCGTCCCAAGATGAAGTTTTCCATCTCTTCTAAAGTTTGCTGCCCGCTATAATAGGTCATCATAGGCGGCGCTATTATTGCTCCGTTTTGTGACAGTTTTAGCATATTCTCAAGCGCAATCGTTGAAAGCGGCATTTCTCTTGGTGCCAAAAGCAACTTTCTTTTTTCTTTGATCGCCACGGCCGCAACCCTTGTCGTCAGGGTATCGGCTATGCCGTGGGCTATCTTTGCTAGTGTGTTCATGCTGCAAGGAACCACAAATGTAATGTCTACGCCAAAAGAACCAGATGACGGCGGAGCTTCTATCGCGCTATCGCTTAGGCCTTCTTCGCAGGCTAAGACTTTTTTTGCCGAGTCGGAAATCACCAGGTAGCTCTCCATCGTTTTCTCAAGCTCTCTATGGAGTTTTAGACCAAGTCCGGCGCCGCTTGCCCCTGAAATACAAACAAGGGTTTTCATCTTATTTCCAGCCTGCCGTCTTTGTTTAGGTATGCTTTCATGGTTTTTCCGTTTTTGGTTTTGACATTTATCGTCTCTCCGGCATTGCCGTCTTCCATTGCGATTACCTCTAGCTCTATCTCTAGTCCGTCCATTTTCATAGTTGCATATGATGAGCTATTTTTTTTGAGGGTAGCAGATTTGCCTACGTCTTTTTCAAAAATAATAGAGCCTACCGTCATAAACCTCTTCGCCGATAACCCCTTAAGGGACTCTTTTGATATTGGTTTAGAGTAAAAATTTTTAAACGGTACGTTTTCTACCAGCACATCGTCCAAGTCTATGATTTTATCTTTTTGGAGGTTATATTTTGCTTTTGCAATTTCCAGCAGAGCCTCTATTTTATAGCGGACAAATAGCCGTTTGGTAGAGTTTTTGTCGGTATCAAAAATAGCCAAAACAACACCGTTATCTTTTTGAAGATTTTGCTTTTGCATCTCCATCGCTTTGTATCGTAGGCCGCTAAAATCCTCTTTTGTGGTGTGCTCTATTTTGATATCAGAGATAAGAATAGTGGGAAACTCTTTTTGGTATTCGTTTTTTATTGCGTCTTTTAGCTCACTTTCCGTTTTTTGAGAAAAGGCAAATATGCAATTTGCAAGAGATGCTAAAACGGAGAGACTAGCTAATAATTTCTTCAAGCTCTTGGCCTCTCCAGACCCCTATTTTCTTACCGTTTCTATATTCTCCGCTTCCGGTACTTACCCCGTTTTCGTCGTATTCGTGCCATTTCCCGTTTTCATGACCGTTTTTATATTGACCTTTTTCTTTACAGGTTCCGTTTGGATAGAAAAACTCGGCTTTTCCGTCTATAACCCCTTTTTTATAGTTCAGTATTTTTTTTGTGTTGCCGCTTTCGTAATACTCTGTCCACTCGCCCTGTTTTTGCCCGTCTTTGTAGCTTCCTTTTTCACTTAGCTTTCCGTTTTCATCAAAAAACAGCCACTCGCCGTCCTCCTGGCCATTTTTTAGCACGCCTTGCTTGCTGATGGTTCCGTTGGCATTATAATATCTCCACTCTCCGTTTTCTACGCCGTCATCAAACCTGCACTCTATCGCAAGCTTCGCATCTTCTGCATATATTTTGGCGTCACCGTCTCTTTTTCCATTTGTGTAGTACCCTTCTAGCATCAACGTGCCGTTTGGGTAAAAGGTTTTTGACGGGCCATTCCTCTTTTTGCCTTTAAAACCGCCTTCAAAAAGAAGCGTACCGTCTTCAGCGTGTATCTGTTCCATATCTTAATCCATGGGCTTAATTTGGTCTATTTTAGTCTTTTTTTGGTAAAAAACACAACCGTATTAGAGTAAATATCGGCTTTTAGCGACAAAAATACACAAGCTTTAGACGGGCTTTTGTCGTTTTTTGAAGTTTTAAATTTAAAAAAAATTGATATGCTAACAAAAATAAAAAATCACACATTTAAAAGCCCGTATTAAGGACATAGGATAGAATGGAAAAAAACGACAAAATAGTTAGATTTAGCGTTTCGTTGGAGCAGACGCTTTTTGATTATATAGAAAACGATGTACTAAAAAACGGCTATGCCTCACGCTCTGAATTTATCAGGGATTTGATACGACAAAAAAAGATAGAAAAAAAATGGGAAAACGAAACCGAGTGTCTTGGTGTGTTGACGATACTTTACGACCACCACCACAATGAGCTTGCCGACAAAATGGTTGAGATACAGCACGGGCACCTTTTGAACGTCTCGTGTACGCTCCATATGCACGTTACCCATCATGACTGTCTTGAGGTTATAGTAATAAAAGGGAGTCCGCGCGAAATAGAAAAAATAGCCGCCCAAATATCCGGCCTAAAAGGGGTAAAGCACGCTCAGCTTGCTAAAACGGCCATAATCTAGCCGGCCAAAAATTTGCCGAACGTCTCTTTGCTTGTTTTGAATATTGAATGCTGAAAGGAATCTGCTATTTTTTCGATTAGTTCCTTACGGCTTTGCTCATCTCGTCCATTTACCGATACCGCTATCTTTTGCTCGGCCCTTTGCAACTCTTCCCCGTTTGGAGAATAGGCCGAGAGTGAATATATAAGGGTTGCCTTGTATCCTTTTGAGTATGACGGGAAAAAATATAAGAAACTACCTTTTCTCTCTTTTGTTTCGATTGCTTCTATGGATATAATCTTTAGTTTTAAAATTCCCTTTTTTTTTTTTTTTTTTTATATAGAGTCGTCTGCTCTTTTTTGAAGCTGTAATGAGATATTTTCGCCTATTTTTTGTTCACCGCTTATATAGTTGTACCCTGTTTCGATAGATAGCGAGCTGAGACTAAACAACGGTTTTTTATCTATTATAGCCTCGTTTGAAATTGGAAGTTCTTTTGACGAACATCCAAAAAAGAAGAGTAACATTATGGTAACTTTTATAATTTTTTTCATACCCTATGTTAACCATTTTTAATTGAGGTTTACGATGCCGCAAAATGACACCGATAGAACCGCCATAAAGCTAAAAGCCTACAAAAGCGCCAATCTGGCAATATGCGTGACAGACGAGGCCGGTTTGTATGTTAGTGTTAATGAGAAATATGCGGCAATTTGGATATGAGCCATTAGAGCTTATCGGCTCCTCATTTTTGAAAGTTATTCCGGGTGATAGTATTCAAAAAACAGAAGAAACCTATTTTGAGCTTATAAAAAATGTAGGTATGGAGATAGAGCTAGGGGTGACTAGAGTCAGAAAAGATGGCACTATGCTTTTTTGTCTGCAACTTATAGTGTGATGCAAGAAGGCGGTCGCAACTATGTTATTTCCGCTGTAAAGGATATTACGGAGCAAAGAACTCAGAAAGAGAGGCAGATGCTGCAGCAGAGATTGCTCTTGCAGCAAAGCAAGTTAACTGCGCTTGCGGAGATGATGTCAGCTATAGCTCATCAGTGGAGGCAGCCGCTAAATGCACTAGGGATTATGATCCAAGATATTAAGATAGTAGGGTAGTTTGGTGAGCTCAATGATGAATATTTGGATAATTTCGACGCTAGCGCTATGAAGCAAGTTAAAACGATGTCAAAAACGATTGATGATTTTAGAAATTTTTTTAAGCTTGACAATAAAAAAAGGACTTTACACTAATATCCGCCACTTTGGATGTCATTAGCCTCATCAACCCTCAGCTTGAACATTGCGGTATAGCCACCAACGTCTATTTCCCGCATGACATAGATGAGCCTGGAGGGGCATTGATTCATGGTTATCCAAATGAGTTTATCAAAAAAATAGAAAGATGGAGAATATGACGCATTTATCAATGTAGAAATAGGGGTGGCAAGCGAAGACGGGAATAGATATGCATTTGCCAGAGTCATAGATAACGGATCGGGGGTTGACCCTAAGGTGCTACCTAGGGTATTTGAGCCTTATTTTACGACAAAAGAGCAGGGTAAAGGGACCGGTGTCGGTCTTTATACGACAAAGATGATAATAGAGCAAAATATGGGCGGCACAATAACCGCAACAAACAGACAGGGTGGCGGGGTTATATTTGAGATAAGATTTGGCGAAGGGAAAGGGGTGTTTGTCGGCTAGCCCTTTATTCTTGTCGCATCTATCAAAAACTCCCTACCTACTCGTCCTATATTTTCGAGCCTGATATTTAGTCTCTCATCTACTCGTTCGTCAGCAAAATATGCGCTTTTGATTTCTAGCATTATGGGTAGCGTTTCGCTTCCTTCTATCTCACAAGTTCTGTAAAAATCGCAAAAATAAGCCGCTTTGACACCGTCCACTATCGGCGGATAGCCTGTTTTGAGCATTGTTGTGCCGATGTTAAACTTTTGCGCTTCGCTCTCATCGTGCGGCAACTCTTCGCTGGACGCACCGAGTTTCTCCAAAAATTCCTTTTCGGCGAGGCAAATCGTCGCTTTTTTGTGTTTTAGGATATTGGCTCTCGTGTCTTTGGGTGTTTCATCCTCTTTGAGTCCTATGGACACTACGACTATCGGCGGTTTGGAGCTGAGCGGGGCAAAGTAGCTAAATGGAGCGATGTTCACGACACCCTCATCTTCGGTGACTATCCACGCTATTGGACGGGGAAAGATGGATTGGCTCATTATTTTGTAGATTTTTGCTTCATCTATAGTGTTAAAATCTAACAGCATCTATGCCCCTTGTTGTCAAACCACCAGTAAAACGCCAGCCCCACACCTGGGGTCTTGGGCTTTGAGAGGTCGGCTACAAACGCTTTCGCCTGTGCGCTCGGTAGCCATACTAGCTCTATATCCTCGGTGTGGTCGCCGCCGCCTTCGTGCGCCATCATGCTCTCGTCAATCTCGGCATAAAAAAGGCTCTGATATGCTCCTGATATACCTACGCAAGTGTGAAACGCCGTGATAAGCTCGATATTCTCGGGCTTTACGATATAGCCGCACTCCTCGTCTATCTCCTCTGCCGTAGTCTCCTCTAGGCTTTTGCCCTTGTCGCATATGCCCGCACAAAGCTCATACACATAGGCATTTTCGGGTGGTGTGCCACCTAGTGTGACGGGTGGGCGAAACTGCTTGACTAGCAAGAAGGCATCTTTGGTCGTGTGATAGAGCAGTACCGCTACGCTATCAAAGCTCCTTACCGCCTCCCAGCTTCTTTCCTTGCCGTTTTGGGTGTATGTTATTTTGACGGGTTGTATGTATTTTTGTTCGTCTAGTTTTTTTATTTGGATGTTTTGTATCATTCTAATCTCTAGCGGAAATATCTTCTGGGTTTACACCCGTCCAATCTCTGATTAGTTTTTTCTCTTCTTTTGTCAGCTCTGCCTCTTTGTGCATTAGCTTGTAAGTGTGCGGCGGCATGGCATGCGATACGGCTCTGAAAATCAGCTTCTTGAGTTTTGTCTTATTGGCGTCCTCATAATTTTCCCACTCCGAGAAGTTTACCCATGCTCTCCCCTCGTGGACGTGCGTAGCAGCTATCCAAGAAAAAGGAGCTACACTCGTATACCAAGGCCATCTCGTCTCATTCGAGTGGCAGTCGTAACAAGCTTTTTTTAGTACGATTGTGACATTTTCATCCGCCGCCAATTCCTTTGTTTTGTCGGTTGGTGGATTTGTTTTTGATGGGACTATCAGCTGCATAGCGAGGAACACCCCTGTGATTATCATTAAAGCTTTTAGTTTTGAACTCATCGCTTACCTCCTGCTCTCGCATAAATCTTCGTCGTGGCGATATTTACATCGATAATCTCCGCAGTTATTTCGTCAAACAGATGCACCTCTTCTTCCGGGTCCATGAACACCCTTGCGCCCTTGATGTCGTCTTCTATTTTGGCTATCGTATCTTTGAATCCCTCTTCGTCTACATCGGTGACTATCGCACGGAAGGAGTTGCCGATGTTTTGCTCCGCCCATCTGACAAATTTACGGTCTATGAAGTCCCATTCGACCTTTGCCGCTTCACGCTCTAGCCTTGAAACCGTCATCGTGACCGCTTCGATGTCTTTGAGAATATGCGCTTTGCCTTTGTCGTCTTTTTTGATGATGGTTTTGAGCAGGCGGTGTAGTATGAGGTCTGAGTATCTACGGATAGGGGATGTAAAGTGGGTATATTTGTCAAACCCTAGCCCGAAGTGCCCTATGTTTGTCGCCTGATAGACGGCTTGTTGTTGGGTGCGGATGATGAGCTTATCGACGAATTTTTCTAGCCCGCTCCCTTTGACCTGCTCTTGTATTCGCTGTATCAACGTGTGGATGTTGTTTGTCGGCTTGATGTTTAGCCCTAGCGTATCCAAATGCTCTATCAAATCTTTGATTTTTTTTGGCGTCGGCTTATCATGGCAGCGGAATATCCCGTAGTCAAAATACTGTGCAGCGCATTTGTTGGCCAAAAGCATACAATCTTCGATAAGGGCGTGCGAACGGGTCTGCTCTTCTATCGTCGTAGCGGTGATGTTTTGCTTCTCGTCAAGGCTCATCCGTATTTCGTCGGTGGCAAACTCAAACCCTTTTTGAAGCCTTTTTTCTCGTATCTTTGCTGTCAACTCATTAAGCGGCATTAGCCACTCAAATATTTTTGCATCTGTCTCGTCTCTTGCCGGTGCGCCGCTAAGGAACTTGTCTATCTCGTCATAGTTGTATCGTCTTTTGGAGTTGATGACCGACTCGAACAGCTCGTAGCTCGTAACCTCTAGCGTCTGCGGGTCTATCTTCATCTTAAAGGTAAAAGTCAGTCTATCGACTAGCTCGTTAAGAGAGCAGATGACCTCTGATAGATTGCGAGGGAGCATCGGGATGGAGCGGTGTGGCAGATAGATAGAAAAGCCGCGCTTTCTAGCCTCTGTGTCAAGTGCCGACATAGGTGTGACATAGCTAGACACATCGGCGATGGCGACATATAGCTCATTCGTGGCGGTATCTAGATATATTGCGTCGTCATAATCCTTTGCGCTTACGGGGTCTATGGTGATGAACGGCAATGCGGTGAGATCGACTCTATCCGGGTATAGCGCTTTGTCAACAGTTTTGCCCCATGCTTCGGCTTCAGTGATGCACGCTTTTGGATGTTCGTCTTTTTTGTCGTAAAGCGCCAGAGAAATTTTTTCGTCCACAAAAGGGTCTTCGATAACGCCCAGCACCTCTATCGGTTTTTTGGTGGTGTTATCGACTTTTAGGACTGCGCCGTCGGGGAGCATTTTGAGCGATTTATCTTTGACATCCAGATATACTCTTTGTGAGGTTTTGATGTTCCATACGGAGAGTTTGGCTCTCTCTTTTTGGACGATACATACGGAGTAGGGGACCGCTTTTTGGATGATTTTGATCGGCACGGCAAAGCTCTTACCCCGCCTTTGTTCGATGCGGGCGATGACAATGTCCTCATCTTCTATGTTTCTCATCTCGTGTCTAGGTATCGGGAGGTCTTTTTGCGCCCCTGTGACACCCTCCAAAAACCCGAGGCCTGAGCGAGTCACATCTACAACTCCAGCCACGATAGCAGGCGGGAATTTGAGATGTTTAGCGTCGACAAGAAGCTTCTCTTTGATTAGCATCTCGGCTTGCGCCAGTTCGCTTCTGTTTAGGTCTTTTTTGTCTATCCCGAAGCTTAGTTTTGCGAGTAGTTCTCTCATTTTGTAGCTTCCTTGTCGTGTTTTTGTGTTTCTAGGAGAATGGCAAGTTCGTTAAAGTCGAAGTTCCACGGGTCGCTCTTTCGTGTCGGCGCTATATCTTTGTGTCCAACGATAAACTTGATATCATATCTTGTTTTTATATCGTTGATTAGCTTCGCAAGGGCTATATATTGCGCACGAGTTGGGTAGTCTATTTTTGAGTTTATCAGCTCTATCCCGATAGAGAAGCGATTGACACTCTCTCTGCCGTCAGCCATTTTGCTGACTCCGGCATGGTGTGCCAAGTCGTTTTCATCGGCCAGTTTGTATATGACGCCATCTCTGCCTATTAGATAGTGCGAGGTGACACTGTATTTTTTGAATATATTGTAGACATTTTTTGGCTCGTACGGTTCACCCTCCACCGAGTGGGCTGTGTGTACGACCACGGTGTCTACGCTTCTGTTGCCTTCCCATTTTTCGATGCCAAAGTCGGCTAGCATCTCTACCATTGGCAGAGGCTTTGCTTTGGCGTTCGCTTTTATGACTGTCGGCTCGGTCTTAGTGGGTTCTTTTTGGGCACATCCCACAAATACAGAGAGCGACAAAATGGCAAAAAAAGCTGCTCTTATCATCCAGTGTTTCTTATCCCTAGACTTACGCCGACTATCGTGGAGGCTATCTGCTCTGTTAGTAGCTGTTTTTTTGCTTCATCTTTTTCTTCGTTGTATTTTTTGAGAAGCTCTATTTGGAATATACTAAGACCCGTTAGGTACGGTTTTCGCAGGAGTATCGTCTGACGTAGCATCTTGTCATTTTCGAGTAGCTCCTCTTCCCCTCTTATTAGCTTGAGGTATTGGAGTGTCCTTCTGTACTCATCGACTATTTTACCCCAGATGATGTCACGCGTTGTTTCGTCTTTTACGAATTGGTTATATAGCTTGGCTATCGAGAGGTCTATTTTCATGAAGCTCATCGAGATATTATCTATTGTCGTATAGAAAAACGGACACTCTTTGAAACTTTTTTGCAGAGCCTCTATACCGCTCTTTTTTGCCGCAGCCTCTAGTCCAGTTCCTACACCGTACCATGCCGTGAGGATAGAGCGGTTTTGTGTCCATGAGAATACCCATGGAATAGCCCTCATATCCTCTATGCTATCCATTCCCTTGCGTTTTGACGGCCTAGAGCCTATGTTTAGCCTATCTATGAAGTTGTAGGGGGTTGCCTCTTTGAAGTAGTCGATAAAGCCGTCGGTCTCATACACTAGCTCTCGGTATTTCTCCATCGAAGCATCCGATACCACTTTCATTAGCGCTACAAACTCATCTTTTTTGCCGCAGTCTGTACGGATATTTTTTTTGTCAAAGAGCGATTTTTCAAGGAGTGCGGCTATCGTCTCTTTGAAATTGTTTTCGCCGACTCTTCGGTTGAGGTATTTTGCGCTTATCACCTCGCCTTGTTCCGTCATCTTGAGAAAGCCGTCTATGCTCTTTGCCGGACTAGCGAGTACCGCCGTGTGCGTAGGACCGCCGCCCCTGGAGACGCTGCCGCCCCTGCCGTGAAATAGGTGAAATTTTACCCCTAGTTTTTGTGACAAATCCACGAGGTTTATCGTCGCACGGTTAAGCCCGAAGTTGCTAGCGAATATCCCGCCGTCTTTTGATGAGTCGGAGTAGCCTATCATTATCTCTTGTTTTTTGTTTCTGTCAAGAATATATTGGTGATAGTGCTCATTTTTCCATAGCTCCTCCATGATTGCCGGAGCGTGCGCTAGGTCTTCTATCGTTTCAAATAGCGGAGTTATAGATACCCTCGTGTGTTTGCCGGGTACCCACAGATTCGACTGCTTGGCAAACCAAAGTGCTATGAGGAGGTCTTTTGAATCCTTGGTCATCGAGAGGATAAAGCTATCTAGGATGTGCTCAGAGATTTCGTTTTTACCCCATTCGATTTTGAGGAACGCCTCTACTGTCTTTGCACTCGTCTCCGAAATTTTGCCAAACAGCGAATTGAGGTCGATTTTTGGCTTCGATAACGCCCAGTTGAGCGTGTTTAGCTGATCTTCACGTGAGAGCGTGAGGAAGTTCATATCACACAGCCCAAGGTATGAGAATATCTCGGCGGCGGCTTTATTGATGACCTCGGCGTGGTCTCTAAAATCAAGTTTTAGAAGGTGAAACCCGGCTGTAAGCACCTTGCTTCTAAATTTTCGTAGTTCACGGCTAGATAGCTCATCGAGGCTTTCTATCATGAGATCTATATCTGCCAGTAGCTCTTCTGGTTCGTTGTATAAAAATTCGGGAGCCTCAAAAGCGTTTATGGAGATTAGCTTGTTTTGGAGTTTTTTTCTCATGAGGGCAAGCTTGTTTCTGAAAGGCTCGTTGATGTGCGGCTTTATGTCGCCTGTTAGATATTGCTCTTCCGTCTTTAGGTTTTCAAGTAGTTTTGGATTGACGCTGACTTGTTTTGTACTGATGGATAAGTCTCTGATCAGGCGCCCGATATCTTGTATGTAGCTGTTTATGATGGTTTCCATCTGTATTTTCATGACTTTTGTCATTACCTGATTGGTCACAAAGTGGTTGCCGTCTCTATCGCCACCTATCCAACTGCATAGCTTGACCACATGGTTGTCCATCCTACCGGCTATCTTCTCCAGCTCCCCGTGGATATTGGTAAGCGCTGGAAGTACGGAGCTTTCTATGGCATACAGCAGGTTGTCAAGCTCAAATAGTACCTCAATTTTTTCATCTCTGATGACATTCGTCTGCCACATTAGGTTGAGCTTGTATCTTAGGTGTTCGAGGGCGTTTTCGTCGCCGTATTTGAATATACGGTAGAAATCGCCGATGAGGTCGTGGTGCGCCTCCAGAAAAGTCCTTCGCCTAGACTCGGTCGGGTGCGCCGTAAACACGGGATAAAACTTGATTTCATGGAGGGTTTCTATGATCTCCTCTTCGCTAAAGCCACTATTTTTTAGCCTATCTACCGTTTCGTTCAGGTCTACTTTTTTGCGCCTGATTTCGTCTCTCTCTTCGGCGATGTTTAGGAGCATAAAATATATAGAAAATAGTTTGATTAGACTGTTGATGTCGTCGTTTGTCCGTAGGATGTTCTCAAAGTTCACATCCTCTTTGCTGCGAGAGTCTATAAATATGCTTCTAAGCCTCAAAAACTCCTCTTTGATGTTCGGGGCAAACTTATCTATGAGAGTGATAGTCTCTTCAAGTATAAAGTCCAGCTCTTTTTTGAGCTCTAGTTCCATTTCCAAAAATGCGAGACTATTATCTACTTCGTTGTAGTCCATAAATTCTCCATTCATACCGTATTCAATATGGTTTTATCATATCATTTTTTGGCTTTTTCGGCGAAGGAGGGCGGTGGTTTGGCAGCTATGATTTGCTTTTTATTTCTTTAAGCGTAGCCTCAAAGCTATCCATATCTTCGCCTAGTGTATCCCATAGCACTTTATCATCAAGTCCGAAGTAGTGATGCGTCAACACATCTCTCATTTTTGCTATTTCGCTCCAGGGTACATCGGCGTACTCGTTTCTTATCTCTTTTGGTATTTGCTTGACCGCTTCGCCTATGTTTTCAAACGCCTTTGCCGTAGCGTACACTTTTTCGATGTTGTTCGTGAACTCTTCGAAGGTTATGTTTGCCGTAAACTTTCTGATATTTTCGCACTCTGTCAAAATATCGTTAAGATACAGCCTCCAATCCCTAGACATACAAAGCATCCTTCATTACATAAGGCTTCAGACCTTCTTTTAGCTTGCTCTCTCTTACCAAATCGACTTTGGAGTGGAGTTTTGCCTCTAGCTCGCCCACTAGCTTGAGGTATGCAAAGATAGATAGTCTAGCCCCATCCGCTACCTCAAAAAGTATATCTACATCACTATCTTCTCTCGCTTCACCTCTAGCCACAGAGCCGAAAAGTGCAAGAGAGTCTATATGGTATTTTGCCGCCAGTTCGGGCTTCATGCTTTTTAGCGTTGATAGTATGATGTCTTTGTTTGGCATCTCTTTGCTCGTTTTTTGTTTTGATTATAGCCAATTATTTTTGGTGAAACAGGGCAGGCGGTTGTTTAAAAGGTGAAGATTAAATACCTACCCCGTTTTTACTGTTTTTTTCGCTTATCTCTTTTAGCTTTTCATAGTGAAGCCTCGCCTCTTCTACTGCCTTGTCAAACTCAAAGCCTTTCATCACCGTCTTATATAGATTTGGTTTTTCTTTGCACCAGTTGCGAAGCGTCATCGGCGTAACCCCTAAATATCCAGCCATATCTCTTTGCGTCATTTTCTGCCTTTTTTTGACAAAAAATCTACAGAGCTATGCATAACTAAACAACAAGCAAATAAATTGCTCTTAGTAGTCTAAATAGGCAAATATTTTGCTTTTATGTTTTAAAATAGAAAACATTTATCTCAAAAACTACGAAAAGCGAAAATATATGGCTGTGTCACTAATAGAAGAATTACCAAAAATTGTCAGAGATGGGAGGGCGGAAGTCGAGACTATCCTCTCTCGTCTATCATCCACCCCAAGTATCAAACTCCAAACAAATGAATTTGTCGTCTCAAACAAAGACACGATGGGGCTGACTCGTGGGCAAGTGCAAGAAGATGCGATAAGCTCAGAGTGGCACAACAGGCTAATCTATGGGGACAATCTGCTTGTCATGCAAGCTTTGCTAGCAGGCGACTCAGCGACAGGGCTGGAGTCTATGCGGGGCAAGATAGACCTCATCTACATAGACCCGCCGTTTGATAGCAAGGCGGACTACCGCACAAAAATCACACTC
>CAZVTM010000013.1:0-47510 GCA_964630205.1 uncultured Helicobacter sp.
CGGCTAGTTTTCGTACTTCGTCGGCGACAACGGCAAATCCTCTACCGTGCTCGCCAGCTCTTGCTGCTTCTATTGCGGCGTTGAGCGCTAGAAGGTTAGTCTGGTCTGCTATGTCTTTGATTAGATTTACTACCGAGTTAATTTCCGTAGTTCTTGACGTAAGGACTTCGATTTTATCGTTCGAAGAGTCTATCCTAGATAGTAAAATATCAAGCTTCCCGACTATCTCTTCAAGGGCAGATATACTTTCTCTGGACTGTGCAGCCGTATTGGCACTTTCGGAGCTTATAAATCTGAGTTTGTCTACGCTTTTTCTGAGGCCGTCCTCTACTACGAGAAGTCCGCCGGAGACCCCTTTGCCTATGCCTCCAAGTTCCGAATTGAGCTGGATTCTTTTGGTTTGTTGGGCGTTTTTTTCCATGGCGTCAAGGGCGCTATTGACAAGCGAAGCATTAAGTGCGAATTGCCCGGGTAGGCCGTCTGTTATAAGCTTGCGATAAAATATGCCGCTTCCCGCTTTTGATATGGATGTACGAATTTCACGCATAAATACTTCTATTTTGTCAAGCATATTGTTGACCGCCCAGCATGCCTCTACTAGTTCGCCCCCGTCTTGTATGTGGGTGAGTCTGCTTTCAAATTTTCCGTTATTTACGTCACGCATTATGCTTGTAAGAGAGAATATGCAAGTTTGGACTTTTGATACATATCTATACATAAGCCACAACGCTACGAAATTTACAAGCCCAAACAGAAATATCCAGTGAAATCCAAGTGTCACCATTTCGACGATCAGTCCGGTGGCTAACGAACATATAAGAAAAGTATTTATGTATTTAGCTTTTGAGAGAGAAGATAAATTCGTCATAGCTAACCCCTTTGCTTTCGAGAATATTTATAAGATATTTAAAAGATGCGTCAACGCCGCTTGATTTTTCGATTCTTAACATCTCGGCATATACTTTTGAAACAAGTTCGATAGATTCTCTTTTCGGCTTTCGTCTGACCGAATGATATGCGATGATATTTCCTTTGTCGTCATAGGAAGGGGTTACTTGCGCCTCTACCCAATAGTTTGCGCCGCTTTTTGAGAGGTTGTTGACAAACGCAAATATCTCTTCCCCTTTGGATATCGTGTCCCATAGTAGTTTGAATACCGCTTTTGGCATATCCGGGTGGCGCAATATGCTGTGAGGTGTGCCGAGAAGCTCCTCCTCCGTATAGCCGCTCATTTTTATGAATAGTTCATTGCCGTAAGTGATACGGCCTTTGAGGTCTGTTTTGGAGACGATAAATCCGCCCTCCGGAAAAAATATTTCTTTACCTGTCGGCGTCGGGTGATGTATTTGTATCCTTTGAACTTCTTATTTATTTTGCTTACAAGAAAAAATTGTTCCAACTTGGTAACAAAATTATAACTAAAATGAAAGGCAAAAATGTGACCTATCCGTTTATGCGACGATGTTTTGAGCTAAAGGTAGGTTTTGCAAAAATTATAGAAATATTTATAGATGGATTTTTGATATGCACAAAAAAGTAGAAACGGCAAAAACACTTTTAAACGCTCTCCCTTACATAAAGGAATTTAGCGGACAGACGATGGTTATCAAATACGGCGGGGCGGCGCAGATATCGGATGAGCTTAAAACCTCTTTCGCTAGAGACATACTGTTGCTTACGCTTGTGGGGATTAAACCTATTATAGTCCACGGCGGCGGCAAAGACATCAATAAAATGCTTGAAAAGCTAAGTATTGAACCAAAATTTATAGACGGCGTGCGTGTAACCGACGAGGCTACGATGGAGGTTGTGGAGATGGTGCTGTGGGGCGCTATCAACAATGAGATAGTCTCCCTGCTTTGCGGACACGGGGCAAAGGCTATCGGTCTCAACGGCAAAAGTTCCTCGTTTTTCAAAGCAAAACCTCTAGCGGACGGTATGGGTCTAACCGGCGAAGTGACAGAGGTTGACCCTTCTATCGTGGAGAAGGTGCTGGATGAGAAGTTTGTCCCCGTTATCGCCTCTATTGCTGAGGGCGAAAGTCTAGGACACCCAGGCTACAACATCAATGCCGACACCCTTGCCTCTGCCGTAGCGACTGCGGTAAAAGCGAAAAAAGTGATATTTATGACCGACACGGCGGGCGTACTAGACAAAGAAAAACATCTGCTTGCAAGCCTCGATAAAGCCCGTATCGACGCCCTAATAAAAGAGGGCACGATAGCCGGCGGCATGATCCCAAAAGTAGAAGCCTGCCTAAAAGCTATAGACGGCGGCGTAGAAAAGGCGCACATCATAGACGGCAGGGTAGAGCACTCAATTTTGCTTGAGCTGTTTACCGTGGACGGCATAGGCACGGAAATTTCACTCTAATTTGGGTACAATCCCACACATTTTACAGACACGCATATACAGGCAAAGCCCGTATATGCGGCATGGACACGAGTGTCCCTGCACCCCCTAAAGCTACCCGCCAAGGCGGGAGATTTTATAGATATTCTAGCTTACAAAGAGAAACATATGGATATTAGAAAGTCATTTTTAGATTATTTTGCCTCAAAAGGACATAGCGTAGTAGATAGCTCGCCATTGGTTCCGGATGATGCCACACTGCTTTTTACCAATGCCGGAATGGTACAGTTTAAGAGTATATTTACGGGCGAAGTCCCTGTGCCAAACCCACCAAGGGCAACAAGCAGCCAGACATGTATTAGGGCGGGCGGAAAGCACAATGACCTTGAGAATGTAGGTTTTACCGCCAGACACCACACATTTTTTGAGATGCTGGGCAACTTCTCATTCGGCGATTATTTCAAAGAGGACGCTATCAAATATGCGTGGGAGTTTATCACAGAAGAGATGGAGCTGCCAAAAGATAGGCTTTGGATCTCTATCCATGAGAGCGACGACGAGGCCGGCAGAATTTGGGAGAAGTACGTACCAAAAGAGAGAATAGTCAAGATGGGTGATAAGGACAACTTTTGGCAGATGGGGGATACAGGACCTTGCGGACCGTGTTCGGAGATCCACTTTGACCAGGGTGCGGAGCATTTCAATTCCCCCGAAGACTACTTCGGCGGCGAGGGTGATAGATTTTTAGAGATTTGGAACCTCGTATTTATGCAGTACCAAAGATTTGAAGACGGTACAATGATACCTTTGCCAAAACCGTCAATTGATACGGGTATGGGTCTGGAGCGTATCACGGCTATCAAAGAGGGCAAATTTTCAAACTACGACAGCTCCCTATTTATGCCGCTCATCGAAGCTATCGAAGCAAAAGTGGGCAAAAAATATGAATATGCATCGGGCGCGAGCTACCGTGTTATCGCAGACCACCTAAGGGCAGTAAGCTTCCTTGTGGCGCAGGGCGTGACATTTGACAAGGAAGGCAGAGGATATGTCCTACGAAGAATACTAAGGAGAGCGGTAAGACACGGATATAAACTAGGGCTTAAAGAGCCGTTTTTGTATGCGCTTTATGATGCTCTTGTCTCCTTAATGGGTCACGGCTATCCGTATCTAGCAGAGAAAGCGGAGTATGTAAAAGAGAGTATCAAGGCTGAGGAAGAGAGATTTTTCTCTACGATATTTGCAGGGATGGAGCTGTTTGAAAAAGAGATGGCCGGAAATCCAAAAATCTTTAGCGGAGAGACTGCATTCAAGCTTTATGATACGTTCGGTTTCCCGCTTGACCTCACCGAAGACATGCTCAGAGAGAAAAATGTAGCTCTTGACAATGACGGCTTTGATGCAAAGATGAAAGAGCAAAGAGAGAGGGCGAAAGCGGCTTGGAAAGGCAGTGGGGACGCTGCGAATGAGGGCGACTTTAAAGAGCTGCTTGAAAAATTCGGTAAAAATGAATTCGTAGGCTACGACTCTCTTGCGGCGGATGCAAAAGTGCTGGCACTTCTTGACGCTGATTTTAAAGCGGTTTCGGAGCTAACAAATGAGGGCTGGGTGATGCTGGATTCTACCCCTTTTTACGCGGCAAGCGGCGGTCAGGCTGGGGACACAGGCGAGCTAGTAGGCAAGGCAACCGTCCTTGATACGAGAAAGTTTTTTGAGCTAAATCTCTCAAAAGTAAAAGTAAGCTCCAAATTATCTGTAGGTGACACGGTCAAAGCGGTGGTGTCAAACGCTAGAGCCGAGAGCGCAAAACACCACTCTTGCACCCACCTCCTTCACGCAGTTCTAAGAGAGGTGTTAGGCAACACCGTTACGCAGGCGGGTAGTGATGTGGATGATAAGCGCCTTAGATTTGACTTTACCGCTCCAAAGGCGATGACGGGTGAGCAAATAGCCGAGGTCGAGAAAAGGGTAAATGCTCTGATTGCCAGAAATATCGGCGGCAAGACCGAGGTTATGGGCGTGGAAGATGCCAAAAACAGCGGTGCGATGGCGCTCTTTGGCGAAAAATACGGTGATAGTGTAAGGGTAGTTAGCTTCGGCGACGTATCGATAGAGCTTTGTGGCGGTACACACACTGGCTCTACAGGTGAAATAGGGAGCTTCTATATCGTAAAAGAGAGCGGAGTTTCCGCAGGCGTGAGAAGAATAGAAGGTGTTGCCGGTCTGGCGGCGGTCGAGTACGCCAAAAGCTTCAGGGCTACCGTAAACGAGCTTGAGGGTGAGCTAAAAAACAAAGACCTAAAAGCGGGCGTTGCAAGATTAAAAGCTGAGATAAAAGAGCTAAAAGATAAGCTTGCCAAAGCTCAAAGCAGAAGCAAGACAGAGCTTGAAACGTTAGAAATCGGCGGCGCAAAAGTAGTGTGCGATTTTATAGACGGCGTGGATGCAAAAGCGCTTGTGGATGAGATGAAAAACAAGTTTGACAAAGCGGCGATAATGCTACTTGAAGCGGGTGAGGACAAAATCTCCGCCGTATGCGGTACAAAAGGGGTTGATGTCAATGCGGGCGAGTGGCTCAAAACCGCTCTTGCGGCAGCGGATGGAAAAGGCGGCGGCAGGTCTGACTTTGCAAGCGGTAGCGCAAAAGATGTTAGTAAAAAAGATGAGCTAAAAGCGGCGGCTTTATCATTTGTAAAATCGAAACTAGGAGCTTAATGTGAGCGCTTTTTTTGCCGAGTATGCGAGAATCATAGTTTTTGTTCATGTTTTCGCGGCTATCATTTGGGTAGGCGGGATGATAGCGGTGCGTCTCGCCGTCCATCCGTCGCTCTCTGCCATAGACGAAAAAGCGCAGAGGTTAGAGTTTATTATTGGCGTGCTTAATAGATTTTTCTTGATGGTATCCCCATCTATCGTGCTGCTTGGTCTTACGGGTATCGTCATGATGCTTGGAGCCGGCTTTAAGAGCGTACCGGATTTGTATGTGCTTGTGCATGTGAAAACACAGATTTGGACCGTTATGGCGATAATTTACGGTGTGATTTATTTTAGATTTAACAAGGCAAAAAAGTTTTTCAACGACGGAGAACTTGATATTGCAGCAAAATACTTAGCCCCTCTTGCCAGAATACTAATACCGGCAAATATATTTTTGGGTCTTATAGCTTTAATGCTCGGCGTAGTTCTGAGGGGATACTAGTGCTTCGCCTCGCCTCATCGTCGCCGACCAGGGCAAAAATACTCCAAGATTTCGGCGTAAAATTTTCGCAAATTAGTTGCGGTTTCGACGAAGATACTGTAGAGGCTGCTACCCCTAGAGAGTTTGTTTATAAGGCGACTATAGGCAAACTCGAATGGGCAAAAAAAGAGTATGGGCTTGATATTCCGCTACTGTGCGCCGATACGGTCGTAACGGCTGAGAGTGCCATACTAAGAAAACCAAAAGACGTGAATGATGCAAAAGAGATACTCCTAAAACAGAGCGGAAAATCGGTAGGTATCGTCACCTGTACCGCTTACGCTTCAAAGACTCTCACATTTATAGACATCTCAATCACCGAATATTTTTTCAAAGAGTTTGATAAAGATGCGCTTGATAAATATCTAGCTTCAAACGAGTGGGACGGCAAGGCAGGGGGCTGTATGGTAGAGGGATTTTGCAAAGACTACATTGTTTCCCAAAAAGGGCTGGAGTCGTCCGCAATGGGTCTAACCATAGAAAAACTATTGCCTTTTATCCGATGACAGAATTTCAAAAGTCGCTTGATGCACTCGAAAAAAAAGGGAGACTCCGAAGTAAAAGATTTTTGCAAAAAAATGTCATTGATTTTGCCTCAAATGACTATTTAGGCTTCAAAAAAGACGTAAAGAGCTTTGAAAAAGCGGTAAACGCCGTCAAAAAAGAGGGCGTATTTGCCCCGTCCGCCTCGCAGCTAGTCTACGGATATCAAAACTCACACAAAAAACTAGAAAACACCCTCAAAAAACTATACGGCTTTGAAGATGCTCTTATTGTGGGCAGCGGATTTCTCGCCAATACTGCCCTTGTCTCTGCTATTGCGGGGCATAACGACCTAATACTAATGGATGAGGAGTATCACGCTAGCGGCATAGCATCGCTTACTCTTTCAAAAGGAAGGCATGAACTGTTTGCGCACAATGATGCAATGGAGCTTGAAGAGAAGCTGAAAAGTGCAAAGGCGGACAGAGTGTTTATCTTTGTAGAGTCTGTTTATTCGATGATAGGGGATATTTTGCCTCTTGATATTATCGAGATAGCGGGTAGATACGGAGCGTACCTCGTAATAGACGAAGCCCATGGGCACGGCGTGATAGGCTCCCATTTGGGCGGTATATACGACTATTACGGCATATCGCCCGAGTCAAGACACATCAAAATGGGGACGCTATCCAAGGCGATAGGGAGTTATGGGGCGTACATACTAGCTACAAAAGAGATAATTTCTTTTCTTGTCAACCGCGCAAAACCCGTTATATACTCTACGGCTCTCTCCCCGATAGATGCAGAACTTGCCAATGAGAGAATCAAAAAAATAGCCAAGAACTCAGAGCCGCTACGTAAAAAACTAGACCAAAGACTATCCATTTGTTCCGAGATTTTGGGTAAAAAGTTTTTAACCCCTATAATAATGATAGAGACAAAAAATGCCGCTAAAATCCACTCCGAGCTTACCCAAAAGGGTATAATCACCGGTTTTATAAGGCCGCCGACGGTAAAGACCCCGTCTATTAGGCTGATAGCTAGATTGGGTGAAAAAGAGAAGGACTTGGTCAAAACGCTTAATTTTATAAAGGCTCGCTCTTGATAGCTTTTGAAAAAATAATAGTTAGTAGCGCCGATAAAACGCTAGTCGATATATCTTTTGAAGTACATAATTCTTTGGCTATAGTCGGCGAGAGTGGTAGCGGCAAATCTTTGACGTTAAAAGCCATTTTGGATGTGCTGCCAAAAGAGCTAAAAAAAGATGTGAAAGTCTCCGGCGGGGTGGAGCTAAAAAGGGGTGAGAGTATCGCCTTTGTCCCTCAAAATCCTTTTACTGCGTTATCCCCGATGAGTAAAATAAAAAAGCAATTTTGGGGCGTTGATAATACAAGGGCGATAGAGCTTTTGGCACAGACGGGATTGGATAAAGAAATTATCAATAGATTCCCGTCCGAACTTAGCGGTGGTCAGCTACAAAGGGTTATAATTGCGCTTTCGCTTGCACAAAATCCAAAACTCCTTTTAATGGATGAGCCGACAACGGCGCTTGACGCGGATACGAAAAGCGAAATAGTTTCGCTCGTTAAAAGTCTAATGGAAAAATTTGGATTTTATTTAATTTTTGTGACGCATGAGCTTTCGCTTGCAAGGGAGTTGTGTGAGTATATTATGGTCATAAAAGACGGCAAACAGGTCGAATTCGGAAAGGCTGAGGCGATATTCTCAAGCCCAAAAAGTGATTATACGAAGCGTTTGATGGCTGCGGATTTTAAAGATAGGGAATTTAGAAAATGATGAGATATATTGCGGCTATTGCCATTTTGGCGACTACGCTGCTTACTTTTTTGCTTATATATTTTTACCGCTCTTTCAACTATGACTTGGATAAGCTAATAAACTATAATCCTCCGCTTACGACGCAGGTGTTTGATGCCCACGGTAAGCTTGTGGCCAATGTTTTCGATGCCGAAAACAGAGTATATGCCACCTATGAAGAGATGCCGAATTTGCTTATAGAGGCTCTTATAGCTACCGAAGATACCGCTTTTTTTGAACATAAAGGGATTAGTTTTGAGGCCATACTTAGAGCTATAGTCAAGGATATAATAGCCGGAAAGGCCGTTGAGGGTGCTAGCACCATAACACAGCAGCTTATCAAGACAACTCTTCTTAGCAGTGAAAAAACCATAAGCAGAAAAGTCAAAGAGGCTCTTATAGCCTTTAAAATTGAAGAAAAGCTAACCAAGCAACAAATATTGGAAAGGTATCTAAACCAGATTTATTTCGGGCATGGATATTACGGCGTCAAGACTGCGGCATGGGGATATTTCCGCAAAAACCTGAACGAGCTTACATTAAAAGAGGCGGCAATACTTGTCGGTTTGCCGAAAGCTCCTAGTTTTTTTGACCCTGTAAAAAATTTTGAGGGGGCCAACCAACGTTCAAACACCGTAATCAACAGAATGAGATATCTAGGCTGGATAGACGACGCCACTTATCAGGCGGCGATTGCGGAACAGCCGAAGGTTTACGACGAGCCTATAAACTACAATAAAGCTCCTTATGCGGTTGATGCCGCGGTTAGGCTTTTGTCGGCACAGTATCCGGATATAAAAAGCGGCGGTTATAGAATAGACTTGACCATCGATTTGGCGCTACAAGAGGCTGCCGATGCCGCGCTTAGGGCACAATATAACGAAGTGATAAAATCTTACGGTGCAAAAACAAACATGGCATCGTTCAACGGAGCTCTAATATCCGTAGAGCAGTCAACGGGGGATGTGCTTGCCCTCTCAGGCGGCGTAGATTTTTACAAAAGCCCGTTTAATAGAATAATGCAGGCAAAAAGACAAGTCGGCTCTAGTTTTAAGCCTTTCATATATCTTGTCGGTGTTGAAAGCGGCAATTTTATGCCGGATAGCCTCCTGTCTGACACCCCTAAAACATATACTTTCGGCGGAAAGGTTTGGAGTCCGCAAAACTATGACCATAAAAACGAAGGCGAGATAACAATGAGGGAGGCGCTTGTCCACTCAAAAAATCTTGCCACGATAGATTTGGTAGAAAAAGTAGGGATGGATAGCGTCAAAAAAGAGCTTGTTAGATTCGGTTTTGCCGGGGTTAAGGCCGATTTATCGGTGGCGCTGGGTAGCTACACACTCTCGCCGTTCGAGTTTAGTGAGATCTATACCATACTCTCAAACTATGGAACAAAAGTATCACAGAGGCTTGTCAAAAGTATCAAAACAAGAAACGGGCAAACCGTTGTGTTTGAATCAAAAAAAGAACCTATCGCCTCTCCAGAGCATGTATATCAAGTGATAGATATGATGAAAGACGTAGTTACGAGAGGTACCGGTACGAGAGCCGCTACCCCTGGTACTAAAGTTGCAGGAAAAACTGGTACGACTAACGATTACCGCGATGCTTGGTTTTGCGGATTTACCCCGTCGGTACAAACTTTGGTTTGGTTTGGAAATGACGACAACAGACCTTTGCCGGGTAAAATGACGGGTGGTGTGGTATCTGCTCCGGTATTTGCAAAATACAACGAGGCGGTACTCCTAAGAAGACCCGATTCAAAAAGGGATTTTTTCAGACCGGGCTTGGTGACTGACGTGGTAGATGAAAATGCCACCGATGCAAACGCCACTAGATAGTCGTGTATTTAAAACCAATTTTGGTTAAAATCAAACAAAAATAGCAAAAAAGAGGGAACTTTTGAAATATTTTATAGCCAGTGACCATGCGGGAAAAATTTTAAGAGCATATACCAAGCAATTATTGGAAGAAAAAGGGATTGAGGTTGTTGATCTTGGTTGCACGGAGGAGAGGGTTGATTACCCTGATTATGCAAACAAGCTATGCGAAGCTGTATTGGCAAATGAAAACTCAAAAGGAGTTCTTATCTGCGGTAGCGGGATTGGGATGTCAATGGCCGCAAATAGACACAAAGGAATCAGGGCCGCACTTTGCCATGACGCCTATACTGCCGCTGCTGCCAGAGGGCACAATGATGCAAATGTCCTTTGTATGGGTGAAAGAGCCATCGGGTTTGGCGTTGTGGAGTCCATAATAGCCGCTTGGCTTGGAAGCGAATTTGAAGGCGGCAGACACGCCGATCGAATCGCAAAATTTTGATAAAGAGTTAAAAATAATGTTTGACTGGCTGCTTTTAAGCGCAAATTTACTGCTTATCGGGTTTTTGGCGTTTAAGATGTATTACTACAAAAATATATCGGAGAGGGAAAAAAACTCTACCGGAGCCACCAAAACAACCTTGGAAGAGGCGGAGAATTTAATCCGAAAATATCAGCTTCAACTCCAAAGAAGTCTCGGAGATATAGATATTTTGAATGAAGAGTTAAACAAGCTAAGAAATGATGTGAAGGCCATAAAAGGGCGCAATGGTCAGTTTAGGCTTGAAAACGATAGGCTAAAAAGCAGAATCAAAGAGCTTGAAAATAAAATAGAAGCCCTAATTTAATCAAACGAGGTGTCCACATGAAAACGCTCGGCGAGCTGGAAAAAAGTATTATTGTCTCTTCAATACGCGATGTGCCTGATTTCCCAAAACCTGGAATAATGTTTAAAGACATCACGACGCTTTTGAATAATCATGAAGCATATTCGATGCTTATGACTCATTTTTACGAGAGATACAAGGAATACAATCTTGATTTTATAGCCGGAATAGAAAGCCGTGGTTTTATATTTGGTTCGGCTCTTGCGGCCTCTCTTGGTCTTGGGTTTGTGCCGATAAGAAAGCCCGGTAAGCTTCCAAGTACCGTAGTAAGTGAAAAATACACCCTTGAATACGGTACAGACGAAGTTCAGATACATCTTGATGCGTTTAGGGATGTAGAGAATGCAAGGGTATTGCTTGTGGATGACCTAATAGCCACGGGCGGCACGGCTGTTGCCGCGGCAAATCTAATCAATAAAGCCGGCGGTAAATGCGTCGAGGCATGTTTTGTGGTGGAGCTTGGATTTTTGCCTGGCAGGGGTAAGCTAGAAGAGATTACAGAAGTCTATTCGATTTTGACGGTATAGGCGACACATGGAAGAAACCCTCATAAAGCTCCTTACGGAGTACGGCTATCCGATTCTTTTTGTTTGGAGTATGATGGAAGGCGAGCTTGGGCTCGTAATGGCGGGTCTGCTGACGCATACGGGACTTATGAACCTATTTTTGGCTATATTTGTTGCTGGCGTCGGTGGTTTCGTTGGGGATCAAATTTGGTTTTATGTCGGCAGATACAATAAAAAATATACGCTCAATTACTTTAAATCGCATCGACGAAAAGTGGCGCTCGCTCATCTGCTTTTAAAAAAATACGGCTGGCCTATAATATTTATACAGCGTTATTTATACGGCCTTCGTACCATTATACCTATGGCCATAGGAACCACAAGATACGATAAGAGAAAATTCGCTTTTATAAACTTAATAAGCGCTTTCATATGGGCTGCTATTACCATTGTTCTTACATATTTTTTAGGTGAGATAATTTTGCACGCCATCAAATACGTTAAGGCTCACTGGTATTTTGCGTTGCCTTTTGCAGCAGTTATTTTGGGAACTTTTTACTATTACGTCAACAAGGCTTCAAGGCCAAAACAAAAACTTCCGAGGGTAGAAAATAATGAAAATAACATTTAAAAATAAAGATATAGCTTCAGTAAAAGCTGACGTTCAAATAGTATTTTTGGAAAAAAAGCCGTCAATAAAGAAATTTGTCGGAGACCTAGATATTGAAGCTTTGGAGGAATCCGGATTTTTTAAGGATGGCTGCGACTGTTTTTATGTAAGCGGTTCGAAAAAACTGTATTTAAAGCTAAAAGAGTTTGACGCAGAAGAGATTAAGGTGGGTGCCGCAAAAGCATACAATGCCCTTAAAAACTTTGCATTCAAAAGCGTAAAAGTAGAGGCACATTCGGATACGGAGCTGTTTTGCTCTGCTTTTGCGGAAGGGTTCAAGCTTGGGGCATATTCTTTCGATTGGTATAAAAGCGAGAAAAAAGAGTCGCTTTTAAAAACGGTTTATATAGCGTCGGCGCTCCCTAAAAAATCTACGCTATCAGAGCAAAAACTGTGTGATGTTATAGAGAACACGTTGACGGTGGCTTCTAGCGTAAACTTTGTTAGAGACATGGTTAATTCAGCTCCGGATGATGCCACTCCAATACAGGTTGCGGCTATTGCAGAAAAGGTTGCGAAAGATTGCGGCTTTGAATGCAAGGTATATGATGAGAAGTTTTTGAAAACCGAGGAGATGGGGGCATTCTTGTCCGTAGCCAGAGCTTCCGCTCATCCTCCTAGACTTGTGCATATGAGCTATAAACCAAAAGGCACAACACCGACAAAACGAGTAGTGCTAATAGGTAAAGGGCTTACATATGATAGCGGCGGTCTTAGCCTAAAACCGTCGGATTATATGGTGACGATGAAGGCCGATAAGGCTGGAGCGTGTGCCACGATAGGTATTATGCAGGCGGCGGCAAAACTCAATCTGAATGTGGAAGTACACGGCTTTTTGGGGCTTTGCGAAAATATGATAGGCGGCAATGCTTATAAACCTGACGATATTTTAAGAGCCAAAAACAAAAAAACAATAGAGATTAGAAATACCGATGCTGAGGGGCGACTCGTTCTTGCCGACGTACTTTGCTATGCACAAGATTATTTCAAAAAATCAGCAAAGCCTTTTGATTATATGATAGATATAGCGACGCTTACCGGAGCTTGCGTGGTAGCAGTCGGCGAATATACAATCGGAGTTATGGGGCACAGTGAAAAACTTAAAAAATTACTTCTCTCTGCCGCTGAAGATGCCGGTGATTTGATGGCTCCTTTGCCTTTCAATAAACACTTAAGAAAGCTTATAAAGAGCGAAATAGCGGATATATCAAACTGCTCAAGCTCACGTTACGGCGGAGCCATTACGGCGGCGATGTTCCTTGACGAGTTTGTGTATGACGAAAACAAACAAAAATGGGCACACCTTGATATAGCCGGTCCAGCTTATGTAGAAAAATCGTGGGACTACAACCCGCATGGGGCGAGCGGTACACCGGTAAGAACGATGGTAGAATTTTTAAAAAAATGTGAAGGTAAATAATGGGACTTGGAGTAGGGCTGGTAGGTCTGCCAAACGTAGGAAAATCAACAACTTTTAATGCGCTAACAAAAGCGCAGAATGCGGAAGCGGCAAACTATCCGTTTTGTACCATTGAGCCAAATAAAGCGATAGTTCCGGTGCCAGACAAAAGACTGGAGGCACTAGCCAAGATAGTAAATCCGGAGAGAATACAGCACTCAACCGTTGACTTTGTGGACATCGCCGGACTTGTTAAGGGCGCAAGCAAGGGCGAGGGGCTTGGAAATCAGTTTTTGGGGCATATCAAGGATGTGGGTGTGGTGCTCCATGTCGTTAGATGTTTTGAAGACGGCAATATTACGCATGTAGAAAATAGTGTTGACCCGCTAAGAGACATCGAGATTATTGAGACCGAGCTATTGCTTGCCGATATTCAAAGCCTTGAAAAGCGAATAGAGAGACTAGAAAAACAGGCAAAAACCGACAAAAGTGCGGCGGCAATGCTAGTGGAGGCAAAAAAACTACTGGAACACATGAATGCAGGCTCCCTTGCTATTAGTTTTCCGGACAAAGATAATGAGGCTTTTGCGCAGCTGAGTAGAGAGCTTAGACTTATCACGGCAAAAGAGATAATGTACGCCGCAAATGTGGACGAGGACGCCCTTGCAGGTACAAATGCACACTACGAGGCGCTTCTTAAATTTGCCAAGCAAAAAGGCGCAGATGTTATCAAGATATGCGCAAAGATAGAAGAAGAGCTTGTCGGGCTTTCCGATGAAGAGAGGCTTGAGATGCTGGAAGGCTTAGGCGTTGAAGAGTCTGGGCTTGATCAAATCATCCGAAAAGGGTTTCACAAGCTAGGCCTTATCAGCTACTTTACCGCAGGTGTCAAAGAGGTAAGGGCTTGGACGATAGAGAAAGGGTGGAAAGCCCCAAAAGCCGCAAGCGTGATACACAACGACTTTGAAAAAGGGTTTATCCGCGCCGAGGTTATAGCATATGAAGATTTCATAGCCAACGGCGGTGAACAAGGGGCAAAAGAGAAAGGCAAAATGAGACTAGAGGGCAAAGAGTATGTCGTCCAAGACGGCGACATCATGCATTTTAGGTTTAATGTGTAAACGGACACTCCGTAAGGGGTTCCAGCCCCGCTTTTTTGAGTAGTTCATAGTCTCTTGTCGGCTCTTGTCCGCATGTTGTCAAATAATCCCCGACTATCATAGCGTCACATCCCGCATCAAATATTTCTATCTGCCTATCGCCAAAAGTATACTCTCTGCCGCCTGCCACCATTATAACTGTATTTTCAAGCTCTTTTTTTGCCTTTTTGATTACAGAGATAGCCTCGTTCACATCTATATTGCTTTGTTTTATTGGAAGTGCTTGGTTTGGATGGTAGAAGTTTAGCGGAGAGCTCATTGGATTTAGAGACTTTAGAGAGGCAATCAGAGAGTCTCTATCGGCCTCGCTCTCTCCAAGCCCAAATATCCCTCCGGCGCAAAGCATAAGTCCTACACTTTTTGCATTTTCGCATGTCGCATATCTCTCATCCCAAGAGTGGGTTGTGCAGATGGATGGGTAAAACTCTTTGGATGTTTCTAGGTTGTGGTTGTAGCTATCGATTCCGGCACTTTTAAGCGTGCTTAGAGCATCTTTATCCGCTATTCCTGCGGATGCTATTAGAAAAAGCCCATCTACCTCTTTTTTGACGATAGAGGCCAAAGAGGCGAGATATTCTGTTTTTTTACCGTCCAATCCAAAACCGCTAGTTACAAGACAAAATCCTATTGCCCCTGCCGCTCTAGCTTTTTTTGCCTCTTCTATGACCAAGGATGGCTCTTTGAACTTGAATGCGTCCACTCCCGTTTTATACTTCGCGCTTTGCGCACAAAAGGCGCAATCTTCGCCACAGTTTCCGCTTTGCACATTGGATATCGCGCATAAAAGTATTTGCTTGCTCATCTTATAAACTCCGTTTCGTGCGTATTCCATACGTCTGTTTTTATTTTTCTATAGTAGTAAGTAACTACAAATTTGTTTTCTGATATGTCTAATGTTAAACACTCCGACAAATCTTTGTTTCTGGCGCACGCTTCGCCTGGATTTAAAAATAGTGTTTTGCCGGTAAAGTTGATATATTTTTTATGCGTGTGCCCAAATATCACCACGTCTGCATCCGGATTTAGATATATGGGGATATGCATCAATTTAAAACGAAGCCCTCCAAGCTCGAAATAAGAAGGCTCATAAACTAAGGAGTACTCATCCTTAACGTCCCTTAAATGCTTGTCGTTATTTCCAAATACGGCAATGAAGGGCAAAGAGCTTTTTTTAAGCTCCTTTAGCACCCCTTCTTCTACGATGTCTCCGGCATGTATGATGTGCTCGCAACCGACGGAAGCTAGAAGGTCGATTATTTTTTTTGCCCTTCCGGCTTTGCGATGCGTATCGGATAAAATGCCTATTTTGATGATGAGCCTTTCACCTCTGTTTTGTGCTTGCATTCAGCGTCAAGACATTCGTAATATTCTTTTGTCTTTAGTTGCTTATGCACTGTTACGCCGCCGCATTTTTCACATTTGACGGTTGAGGGTTCATATTTTGAGATAAATTTGCATTTAGGATAGTTTTCACAACCGAAGAATTTTCCCCTTTTCGAGCTTCTTTCAAGCACCTTGCCGCCGCATAATGGACACGGTACGGCTGCCACTTTTGGCTCTTTGAGGGGCTTTGTATTTTTGCACTTAGGATATGCGGAGCACGCCAAAAAATCTCCCCTACGAGAGGACTTAATAACCATTTTTGAGCCGCATTTATCACAGTCGATATCTGTTTCTACGGAGCGAGGTTTATCCTCTTCTCCCTCTTTTTTGATATTTCTCGTGTATTTGCATTTAGGATATGTCGAACAAGAGATAAACTCGCCGAATCTTCCCGCTCTTCTCACAAGCGGCGCACCGCATTGCGGGCAATCTTCGTCTATAGGTACAGCTATTTTTTGACTTTCTATGGTTTTTTTACCGGC
Source organism: uncultured Helicobacter sp. (assembly GCA_964630205.1). Lineage (GTDB taxonomy): Bacteria > Campylobacterota > Campylobacteria > Campylobacterales > UBA6016 > UBA6016. The sequence continues at coordinate 16,202 of CAZVTM010000013.1, forward strand.
TTCTATTTTTTTGATAAACCCTTCATAAAACTCACCCAAAAGTTTTTGCCAGTCTTTTTTTTCCTCTTCAACCTTGTCGAGCTCTTCCTCCATCTTTGCGGTAAAGCCGCTATCGACTATCTCTTCAAAGTGTTTTTCGAGAACGTCAATGACCTTGAATGCCACCTCTTCGGGCACTATTTGCTTATTTTCTATTTTGATATATCCGCGGTCGTCTAGTGTGGATATTGTCGGCGCATATGTACTTGGCCTACCGATACCTAGAGATTCAAGTTGTTTTACAAGTCCGGCTTCCGAATATCTTGACGGCGGCTCCGTAAATTTTTGGTCGGCCGTTATTTTTTGGAGATTAAGCGCCTCATTTTGTGCGACATCCGGGAGTAACTTATCTTTATCCTCGCTTCCAAGGGCCTTATAAAAACCGTCAAATACTAGTTTTGAGCCGCTCGCTTTAAATACGAGACTTTTTGAAGCTATAAAAATATTCTGACTTTCAAACTCCGCATCTTTCATCTGTGAAGCCATAAATCTATTATAGATGAGGGTATATAGTTTTAGCTCATCCGCTTTTAGATATCTTTTTGCATCACTTGGGGTAAATTCTATCATCGTTGGGCGGATAGCCTCATGCGCCTCTTGCGCCCCCTGTGACTTTGTTTTGTACACTTTTGGTGATTTTGGTAGATATTTGTCCCCATATAGTTTACCTATCAGCTCTCTTGCCGCATCCTGCGCCTCTTTTGCTATATTTAGGCTGTCGGTTCTCATGTATGTTATGACGCCGCTTGTCCCTTTATGGGTTTCGACGCCCTCATATAATTTTTGTGCGACCATCATAGTCTTTTTCGGTGAAAATCCGAGTTGTGAAGATGCTGCTTGCTGCAGTGTTGATGTCATAAAAGGGGCGGGAGATGCCGAGACTTTTTTCTTTGTCTCTATTTTTGATACCGCAAAGCTTTCACTGTTGGCGGCCGCTACTATTTTGTCGGCTTCCTTTTTTGTTTTTACGGTTAGTTTATCTATCTTTTCGCCAAAAGCTTCAGATAATGCCGCCTCTATCTTTTTGTCGAATAGTGCTTTTATGTCGTAATACTCAACAGGTATAAACGCCCTAATCTCCCTCTCTCTATCAACTACTATTTTAAGAGAGGCAGACTGGACTCTGCCGGCGCTAAGACCTTTTTGGATTTTCGAAGCTATCAGTGGAGATAGTTTATACCCGACTATTCTATCAAGAAGTCTTCTTGCTTGCTGGGCATTTACCATGTCCATATTTAGTTTTCTAGGGTTATCAAGTGCTTTTAGTATGGCATTCTTGGTAATTTCGTGAAAAACTATTCTTGGTAATTTTGTTTCATCCTTGCCTATAACTTTTGCTATATGATAAGCTATCGCCTCACCTTCTCTATCCTCGTCCGTCGCTAGATATACGGTTTCGGCTTCTTTGGATAGTTTTTTTAGCTCCGCCGCAATTGCCTTGTGGTCATCGGTGACACTGTAATCCGGGGTAAAAGAAGACCCCTCTATTTTTATGCCGAAGTTGTTTTTTGGCAAATCTCTTATATGTCCTTTGCTTGCGACCACGGTGTATTCTTTGCCTAAAAAGCCTTTAAGCGTTTTTGCTTTTGCCGGTGATTCGACAATTATCAGATTTTTCAAATATTAACACCTTAATTTATTAGCTTTTTTAAAGGGGAAAAATTCTACTCAAAAAAAATTAAATTGTTTTAGAAAAAGTTCGATATTGTATTTGTCAAGGCAAGGATGCCGAACATTAAACAAAAGGATTTAAGATGGGTTTCAGAATTAACACCAACATCGCTGCGATGAACGCGCATACAAATGCAACTCTAAACAATAGAGAGCTTGACAACTCTTTGTCAAGACTATCATCAGGTCTTAGAATCAATACTGCTGCGGATGACGCATCGGGCATGGTTATTGCGGACAGCTTGAAATCACAAGCCAACTCACTAGGACAAGCTATTAGAAATGCGAATGACGCTATTGCGATGGTTCAAACAGCCGACAAAGCAATGGATGAGCAAATCAAAATTCTTGATACTATCAAAACAAAAGCTACACAGGCTGCTGCTGACGGACAAAGCTTGCAATCAAGACAAGTTATTCAAAACGACATTGCAAAACTTATCGAAGAACTTGATACGATTGCGAATACTACATCTTATAATGGTCTAAACCTACTATCTGGTAGCTTTACGAATAAGCAATTCCAAATCGGTGCTTACTCAAGAGAGATTGTTAACGTAACAATCGGCGATACTACATCTGCAAAAATCGGTTCGGTTAGAACAGAAACTTCTGGCACTATAACAGCAGCAGCAAGTGGGACTCTTACATTTATAAATGCAGACGGTTCAAGAACTACCATTGCTGCAACAAAAGTATCAAACACTGCAGGTACTGGTCTTGGCGCATTGGCTGAGGCTATCAACAGGGTTTCCGATGTTACAGGGGTAAAAGCTTCTTATAAAGTCGTTGCTACCTCTTCCGTTGCTGTTGTTGCTGGCTCAACAGGAAATATGGTTATCAACGGTGTTACCATTGGTAGACTGATTGGCGTTAAAGCGAACGACGAAGACGGTGCTCTTAGAAATGCTATTAATGCAGCTACCACCCAAACAGGTGTTGTTGCTTCTATAGACGAGCAAGGCAAACTTTCTCTCACTTCGGTTGACGGTAGAGGTATCGTTGCTACTGGTATGTCAGGTGCAGCAAATACTAGTAACATGACCACGTTCGGTAGACTTACTCTTGCGTCTTTGAGTTCAAGAGATATAGTTGTGTCTTCTTCCAACGCAGTCATAAATACGGCCATCAATGTAAAGCAAAAATCAACCACTCAAAACCTAAGAAGCGTTGTGGGTAACTGGAGAATTTCTGATGGTAATGCTATAGGTGCTTATGCAAATGTGCAACAATCTGCTGCAGCTACTGCCGCAGGTCCTTACCTAGGTTCTGGTGTTACTACGAGAGCGGGCGCAATGCTTGTTATGGATATTGCAGAGTCTGCAATGAAAATGCTAGATAAAATTAGAGCAGGTCTTGGTTCTACTCAAAACCAACTTGTTGCGACTATCAACAATATTTCCGTTACTCAAGTTAACGTTACGGCTGCGGAATCTCAAATTAGAGATGTTGACTTCGCTGCGGAATCTGCTAACTTCTCAAAAAGAAATATTCTTGCACAATCTGGTTCATACGCTATGAGCCAAGCAAATGCAGTACAACAAAACGTTCTAAGACTGCTTCAGTAGTTTTTGGCTTTTGCCATTATCTTGGGGGCTGGGAGGATTTTCCTCTCAGCCCTTTTTTGTTTTCAGCTTTATAGCTTCAACTTCTTTGTCTATCAAATCTTTATTTTTTTCTATTGCTACCAATACGGCGTCTACGCCACCAGCAAGCATAAAAAGCCAGGCTTTATGCGCGAATAAAAATTCAATCATTTTTGCTTTTTGTTCGAGTTCTGTTTTGAAAGGCTTCACTACTATAACGGCCAAATCAAGCTCTTGTGACAGTATATATGATTGCGTTGTATCCCAAAACATTCTCCTAAAAGTCTCTGTTGCCGAAACCTCTTTTAGAATGTCTATCCGCTCTAGTAGTTTTTTTACTTTTTCAAAGTTTATTTTTTCAAGTTTGCCGGCTTTATTCAAGCTTTCAATGCGCTCACACTCTTTTGCTACATCCAAAAATAGCTTTTCTATCGATCTCTTAGCGTCTTTGCCGTATTTAATCATGGTAGTCATATTTTTCTTGACGTGTTTTATATACTTTTCGTACTGAGCTTGGCTTGGCTTTTCTAAGACTATCCGCTTTTTATAAAAGTTTCTATCTATGAGTTTTTCAATTGCCTCTTTGAATGGGATTTCGACGGTACCGTCTATCCTTGCACCGCCTTCTGTGCAGTTGTATGCTACTAGGTATTTTTTTGCGTCCGCTATTGCAGATACGAAAAACCCTAAAAACAGTCTCCATATATCATTTGTTCTAACTAGGCCTTTCCCGCCATATGAAGTTATAAAGCTATCCTCGTCTCTTATCTTTACTTCATCTTCGCCATATACGTGGTTTTGTGCGTGACTTTTACCATCAGTTCCGTATGCTAGGTCTTGCCCTATGAAAATAACAGATTTGTAATCCATTAAGAAGGCGAGTTCAAAAGCCAGGTTGGCACTACTCATCCCGATGCCTATATACCCATATTCGTCTATTCCGAGTATTTGCATATAACCAAATGGTCGCATAGCTATAACAAGCTGACCGTCTTTGATATTTTTATATATATCTTTATGCTGTAAAGCCGAGGAGAGAAATACTATGTCTTTTTGAAATTTTTTGCTCGTATTTTTAAAGAATTTGGCTGTTTCTTTCACCCTTTCGAGAGAAGTAACAATATCCGGCTTAATTCCCCACTTTTCCAAAATCGGCATGCTCGCATCAACGCTTATGATTGTCACATGGTCTTGTATCTCTTTTAGTAGCGGAAGCTGTTTTGTGAGCGAAGGCCCAGTGGCTACTATTACCGCAGTTTGAGCATTTTTTTTGCCGAGCAGTTCATAAAATGATGGATTTTTCAGCATCCTTGGTATGTTTTGCCAGAAATGATCTATGCCAACCAGAGAATCAGTTGCGTCATTTCCATGTGTTTTAATAAAATGTAATATGGCATCTATAAATATTTTATTGATTTGGACCATATTCTCTTGATATTTGTTGTAGTAGGGAGATGTTATGTGCATTCTATATGTTTTTAGAAATTGTCCAAATTTGTTTGTCCCTATAAACTGTCGTATGGTTGGATAGTCTGCATTTTCTTCCAAAAATATCACAAGTCTTTCGTTTTGTATTGCTTCGCTGAAATCCATAAAGTGCAAAGCTATAAATAAAATCTCCGGTTCAGGCTCGACTACGACTATTTTTTGATGTATTTCATTTTGCAAAATAGCTTTCAAAAATACACCGTTTCCAAATCCGTAAAACGCCAAAAACGGATATCTTAGATAGTCATCAAAGTTAGAGATTTGTTTTAGTGTATCTTCAACCGGGTTAGCATACATCTTTTTTTTATTTGATATTTCTATGATGTTTATATCTAATGGGTCTTTATTTGAAATAGTGACGTCGTATTTTGTATTTTCCGACAAGCTTGACAATTTGTAGAAAAGTGTTGGATTTGCGATTTCTAGTGCATTCAAATTTTTGTAGTAAATATCGCTATTCATTTGCGGCCTTGATTTATGATTATTGCTTTGATGAGAATCGTTGATAATAGGGGCTACGTTACGCAGCCCCTAAACAAAAGAGAATGTTATTGTAGTAGTTTAAGAACGTTTTGCTGTATCGTGTTAGCTTGCGCCATGGCAAACGAGCCTGATTGTGCAAGAATATTTCTTTTTGAGAAGTTTGCAGACTCTTCAGCAAAGTCTACGTCTCTAATTTGTGATTCTGCTGCGGTTACAGAAACTTTAGTTACAGATATGTTGTTAATCGTAACTACTAGCTGTTGTTGAGCGGAACCAAGGTCTGCCCTAATTTTGTCAAGTAGCTTCATTGCGGACTCTGCAATGTCCATAACCATCATCGCACCAGTTTTTGTCGTTACGCCGGAGCCAAGATATGCGGAAGCTGCGCCGGATTCAGCCGCATTAGCGTATGCGCCTGCCGCCAATCCTTGCGCGGCAAGAAAGTTACCCCTAACGTCTCTTAAGTTTATTGCCGTTGAAGCGCCGGCAGAATTTAGATTAACGTTAAGGTAGTTGTTTGCGTCGTCTACGATGATATCTTTAGAGCTCAGCGTGACAAGCGTTAGTCTGCCGAAATTGCTAGTATTTAGTGGGGCTGTTGCTGCACCGGACATCCTAAGACCCAATATGCCAGGAGATTCATATATACCTCCGGCGCTTCCGACTTGTACGTTTATACCTCTACCGTCTGTAGAAGTTAGATTGAGTCTACCCATAATGTCAACGCTTGCGTAAACGCCGGTTTGGTGTGTTACGGCATTAATGGCGTTTACAAGGTTTCCGTTGGAATCACTTTCTCTCAAATCCAAGATATCGCCTATTGTTATGCCATTGATTCTTAGATTTCTAACATCTCCGGCCGCAATTGCAGCTGAGCCGGTCGTTACAACTCTATAGCTGGCTCTTACCCCTGTTGTATCTGAGGCTTTGTTTATCGCCTCAGCGAGTACGCCAAGCCCTGTTCCGGCGCTATTTGATATTTTTACACCCTGAAGCGTTGTTTTTGTTCCATCTGGATTAGAGAACACTAGAGCCGTTATACCGGCTGCACTTATGGTGCTAGTAGTTTCATACCTTACAGAGCCTATTTTATCTGAGCTTGTAGCACCGATTGACGCTTTTACAGTTTGGTTTGAGTAAGCGCCTATTTGGAATTCTTTATTCGTAAAAGATCCGGCAAGAAGGCTCATGCCGTTAAAAGATGTTGTTGTTGCAATATTGTCTAGCTCTTCAAGCAGTCTAACTATGTCGATTTGGAGTGCTTGTCTTGATAAGGCGCTTTGGCCGTCTTGTGCGGCTTGCGTAGCTTTGACTTTAATTGTATCTAGAATTTTAATCTGCTCATCCATTGCCTTATCTGCGGTTTGGATAATACCTATGGCGTCGTTCGCATTTCTAATAGCCTGACCTAGGGCGTTTGCTTGGGACTTCAAGCTGTCTGCGATAGACATACCTGATGCATCGTCTGCCGCGGTATTAATCCTAAGACCGGATGATAGCTTTGATAGTGCGTTATCAAGCTCCCTATTGTTCATGACCCCGTAATTGTGCGCATTCATTGCTGCTATGTTTGTATTGATTCGAAAGCCCATCTTCAAACCTTTAGTTGAATTTTCCAGGATTAAAGCACAAAGCGTTCCAATTTTTTATTTGTTTACTAAAGGCAATATTTGCAAGCTTTGCATAGCCGTAGAGTTAAAAGATAAATGTAGTAAAATGAGATAATTTAATTATTACGGACTATTAATGAAAAAAATATTTTTGTGCTCGATAGCTGCGGCATGCGTACTTAATGCTGGCGTTGTGGACGGTGTAGCTCTGACTGTAAACGGCAAAGTCGTAACTATGTATGAAATAGTCAAATTTAGTGAACAAAAAAAGGTATCCAGAAAAGATGCCATAGAAGCCCTAATAGAGCAGAGACTTGAGGAAGCAGAACTTTCAAAGCAGAATATTCAAATAGATGATTTTGACGTTGAGAGAAGAATAGAGCAGATAGCCGCCTCAAATAAAATGACATTAGCTCAGTTCCAAGATGCTCTTAGTAGTAGGCTGATTAGTTATAGCGAGTATAAAGCCGACGTTAAAAACAAGATGGCAAGAGAGAGATTATTTCAAAAGATTACTTATCAAAAGTTTGCTCCGATAGACGAAAAAGATTTAAAGCTATACTACGAAAACAACAAACAGGAGTTTTCAACCCCTTCAAAAATAGAGGCGGTTCAGTATTCGTCAAAAGATAAAAATGCGTTAGCTAGATTAATGGCATCCCCGATGTCAAATGAGTCGGCGGTCGCAAAAGAAGAGATATCTATAGACACAAAAACCCTCGATCCATCCCTTGTTTATATACTAAAAAATACAAAAGACGGTTCTTTTACGCAAATATTACCTCTTAAAGATGAATTTATTTCATTTTATATCAAAGACAAAAAAGACTTTAGCGTACCTGATTTTGAGAGTGTAAGAAATGAAGTTAACGAAAAGATGGTCGCAAAAAAAGAAGAAGATGCTATAAAAGATTATTTTGAGAAGCTAAAGGCTTCGGCAAAAGTAAAAGTAATTAGATTGCCAAATTAAAAATAAAAAACCGCCTTTGCCATTTTGGCGGGCGGTTTTACGCTAGAAGGTTAGCTGCCTTTGTAGCTAGATAATCGAAATCGTGAAGATTTGAAGGGTTTGTCCCCTGTAGTTTTGCTTTCAGGGCATCCACGCTGTATTCGTCTTTATTTTCATTTGTGGCGGCAAAGCTTTTTGACAACATCTCTTTTAGCGAAGCTGTTATATTCCTGAGATCTTTTACAGCCTCTTCCATTTTATCTCCGCTAATTTTTTGCATAGAATTACCGGCAAGTTCAATGCTCATCATTGTTTCGTTGATTGCCTTTACATCGCTTACAAAAGCTGCGTTTTTTGATATTAAACCGCTTTCCGAAGTAGATGAGCCTACGTTTTCGCTTTTATTTTGCTCAACTTTTTTTTCATTTTTTAGTTGTTTTGTGGCGTAATTAGCGACTTTATATTCACCTATTTTCATGGGTTACCCTTTTCGGTATTTTTACCTCAATAAAACAAAATCCGTTCCAAAAAGGCCTAGCAAAATGCTAGCCTTTGTAGTTTTCTAGATATTTGGTATCGTAATTATTTGATACAAAATCAGGGTTTGCCATCATTTTTTTGTGGAAATCTATCGTTGTTTTGATGCCGCCTACTTCAAACTCTCTGAGGGCTTCTGACATTTTTGCTATTGCTCTATTTCTATCTTCGCCCCAAACTATGAGCTTGCCGATAAGTGAGTCGTAGTGCGGAGGTACGATGTATCCGGCGTAGCAGTGGCTATCAACTCTTACATTTCTACCGCCAGGAGCTATCCATTGCTTGATTTTGCCCGGATTTGGAAGAAATTTCACAGGGTCTTCCGCTGTTATCCTGCACTCTATCGAGTGACCCTTGAGCGTGATACTATCTTGTGACGGAAGCTCCTCGCCTTCGGCTACTTTTATCATCAGTTCTATAATGTCAACGCCGGATACCATTTCACTTACAGGATGCTCGACTTGAAGTCTTGTGTTCATCTCCATAAAGTAGAAGTTTTTTTGCTCATCGGCTAGAAACTCAATTGTTCCCGCATTTTCATATTTGATATATTTTGTCGCTTTTACCGCCGTTTCGTGAAGTTTTTTTCTCGTCTCTTCATCAAGTAGTATTGCCGGAGACTCTTCTATTAGTTTTTGGTGTCTTCTTTGAAGTGAGCAGTCCCTCTCTCCAAGATGTATTACGTTGCCATATTTGTCGGCAATCACTTGCATCTCTATGTGTCTAGGTTTTTTGATGTATTTTTCCATATATATAGAGCCGTCGCCAAATGCGCTTTCCGCTTCGCTTGAAGCCGCAAGGTATGCATTTTCAAGGTAGCTCTCATCCTCTACAACCCTCATACCTCTACCGCCGCCGCCTGCGGAGGCTTTCATAATGACCGGATATCCTATCTCGGCAGCTACTTTTTTCGCATCTTCCATGTTTGTAATGATGCCTGCAGAGCCTGGAATAACAGGTATCCCGGCTTCCCTCATAACATCTTTTGCTTTTGATTTATCGCTCATTAGGTTCATAACGGCGGTTGAAGGCCCTATAAATACTATGCCGTGTTTTTCGCACACTTCTACAAAATACTCATTTTCCGACAAAAAGCCATATCCAGGAAATATAGCATCTGCCTCGGTAACTTCTGCGGCGGCTATGATTGCCGGAATATTTAGGTAGCTTTGAGCAGACTTTTCGCCGCCTATACATACGGCTGCATCTGCATATTTAAGATACAAAGCATCTCTATCGGCAGTGGAATATACGGCGATAGCCACTTTGCCCATCTCTTTTATCGTTCTTATAGCTCTTAGCGCTATTTCGCCTCTATTGGCGACAAGTATTCTTTTGAGTTCTTTTTTTGCCACCGGTTAAGCCCTTTCCACTCTAAATAGGGGCATATCGTATTCTACAGGCTGCCCATCTTCTACACATATCTCAAGTATTTTACAGTCGAATTCCGCTTCTATTTCGTTCATTATTTTCATAGCTTCGATAATTGCCAAAGGTTGTCCTTTTTTGACGTATTCACCTACTTTTACGTATGGCGCAGAGTCAGGGGATGGAGCTTTGTAAAATGTACCTACCATTGGGGATGTGACTATCTCGCCTTTTAGCTCTGCCCTAGGAGCGGCGGCTTGCGCAGGTGCCTCTATGTCTGTAGCTACAACAGTCTGGGCTTGCTGAACCACTTTTGGTGCAGCTGCTACCGCAACTACTTCTGTAGTGGCTTTTTCTAGGTCTATTGAAAAGTCATCCTTTGCTATTTTTATCTTAGTAACAGAGCTTTTATCGAATATTTTTATTAGCTCTTTTATGTTTTCAAATTCCATATTTATCTCCATAGGATTAGGTAATTAGTCGTATAATAGCATAAATATGGGTAAAAAATTAAATTTAACGGGTTTTAAATGGGATTAAAAGCAGATAGTTGGATAAGACAAAAGGCTCTGGATGAAAAAATGATTGAGCCGTTCGTGGAGGGACTTGCCACCAAAGGGGTTGTAAGCTATGGACTTAGTTCGTACGGATACGATATAAGGGTTTCTAACGAATTTAAAATATTTACAAATATAAATGCCACGGTTGTAGATCCGAAACATTTTGACAGCGCAAATGTTGTTGATTTTGTCGGAGATGTATGTATTGTTCCGCCAAACTCCTTTGCTCTTGCCAGAACTATTGAGTATTTCAGGATTCCTAGGAATGTGCTTGCTATTTGTCTTGGCAAAAGTACATACGCAAGATGCGGCATTATTGTCAATGTGACACCTTTTGAGCCTGAGTTTGAGGGGCATATCACCATAGAAATAAGCAACACAACTCCGCTTCCGGCAAAAATCTACGCCAATGAGGGGATAGCGCAAGTGCTTTTCCTCGAGGGTGATGAGGCATGCGAAACCAGCTATAAAGATAGAAGCGGAAAATATCACGGACAAACAGGAATTACTCTACCGAAGGTGGCGGCACACTAATATGTTTAATGGGAAAACTATTTTAATTACTGGCGGCACTGGAAGTTTTGGCAAGAAGTTTATAAAAACTGTTCTGCAAAACTACTCGCCCAAAAAATTAATAGTTTATTCGAGGGATGAGCTAAAACAGTATGAAATGGCGAGTGAATATAATACCCCTTGCATGAGGTATTTTATAGGTGATGTACGGGACGGCGATAGACTGCTTAAGGCGATGGATGGCGTGGATTTTGTCGTTCATGCGGCGGCGCTCAAGCATGTGCCGATAGCCGAGTATAATCCTATGGAGTGCATCAAAACAAATATTAACGGCGCTCAAAACGTCATAGACGCAGCTCTTGCTAATGGCGTTGAAAAGGTGGTTGCCCTGTCTACCGATAAGGCGGCAAACCCTATCAATCTATACGGGGCTACGAAACTTGCGAGCGACAAGCTTTTTGTTGCGGCCAATAATATCAAAGGCTCTAAAAAAACAACATTTAGCGTCGTAAGATACGGCAATGTCGTTGGCTCTCGTGGTTCAGTGGTCCCTTTTTTCAAAAAGTTGGTTGCTGACGGCGCAACGGAGTTGCCGATAACGGACGCCAGAATGACTAGGTTTTGGATTACGCTTGAAGAGGGCGTAGAGTTTGTCATAAAAAGCTTTGAGAGAATGCAAGGTGGCGAGATATTTGTCCCAAAAATCCCGTCTATGAGGGTGGTGGATTTGGCTCTTGCGATTGCGCCGAATCTGCCTATGAAAATTATCGGAATTCGCCCAGGCGAAAAACTGCATGAAGTGATGTGCCCTGCAGATGATAGCCACAGAACTATCGAGTTTAACGACCACTTTGTGATAGAGCCGACTATCAAATTTACGGATAGCAATGTCGATTATTTCAAAAATCCGCTCGGCGAGGTTGGTAAAAGTGTAGCTGAAGGCTTTGAGTATAGCTCCGATAAAAACGATTGGTGGCTTGGCAACAATGAAATGTTGCGTCTTATAGAGGGTGCATGATACCATACGGTAGACAGTTCGTTGACAATGACGACATTGTAGCCGTAGCCGAAGTCCTTGGCGGAGACTATCTAACCACTGGGCCCAAAGTTGCCGAATTTGAAAAAGCTTTTGCGGACAAAATAGGCTCCAAATATGCCGTCGCGGTATCTAACGGCACGGCAGCACTTCATCTATCATCTCTTGCTCTTTTGGAGCCAAACGACAAAGTGTTGACGACTCCGATAAGCTTTACTGCTACTTCAAACTCTATTCTTTATGCCGGCGCAAAACCTATTTTTGTAGATGTTGGGAGTGATGCCAATATTGATCTAAATCTTTGTGAAGATGCGCTCAAAAAAGACGATTCCATCAAAGCTATTTTTGCCGTTCATTTCAGTGGTAAATGCGTGGATTTGGCTGGACTGAGGACGCTAAAAGAAAAATACGGCGTAAAAATAGTAGAAGATGCGGCTCACGCTCTGGGTGCTACAGGTGCAGCAAGTGTTGGCGATGCTTCTACATTCTCATTTCATCCGGTCAAGCATATCACTACGGGCGAAGGGGGCATGATAGCCACAAACGACGAGGCGGTGTACAAAAAACTGCTCTTGCTTCGTTCGCACGGTATTACAAGAGACGGGACAAGTTTTGAGAATGAGGAAGCATTTGACGAAAATGGCAAGCCAAACCCATGGTATTACGAGATGCACGACCTTGGATTTAACTACCGCCTCACTGATTTTCAGTCTGCTTTGGGGCTTTCACAACTTGCGAAACTAGATAAATTTGTAGCTCGTCGCAAAGAGATAGCCGCCCGCTATGAAGAGGCTTTTAGGGATTTTAGCCACATAAAGCCGCTTTACCGTTTTGACTTCGACTCGGCGTATCACCTTTATGTTGCCCGCATTGACTTCGTAAATGCGGGTATTAGCAGAGCAGAGCTGTTTGGGAGGCTAAACGCCAAAAAAATATATCCGCAAGTCCACTATATACCGATAAATTCGCAACCGTACTACAAAAAACTAGGATATGACCCAAAAGAGACGCCAAATGCTATGAAATACTATGAAGAGTGCATATCTCTCCCGATGTTTTACTCGCTTGACGACGAGAGTCAAAAGTTTGTGATAAGCACGCTAAAAGAGATAGTAGGGTGACCGTCTGCATTATTCCGGCCCGTGGCGGCTCAAAGCGGATTCCAAGAAAAAACATCAAAGAGTTTTGCGGCAAACCGATAATCGCCTATCCTATAGAGGCGGCGACCAAAAGCGGGCTTTTTGACAAAATTATAGTCTCTACCGATGATGTTGAAATCGCCGAAGTTGCCGCTTCTTTTGGTGCAGAAATTCCATTTATGAGACCAAAAGAGCTCTCCGATGATTTTACCGGTACAACCCCTGTGATAGCTCACGCCATAAGAGAGCTTGAAAATGTCGGCGTAGATGTCAAAATAGCTTGTTGTGTGTATGCTACTTCCGCTTTTTTGACTCCTGAGCTTTTGAAGGAGGGCTTTGACGCCCTCGGCGAGGGCAAAGAGTATAGCTTCAGCGTTGCAGAGTTTGAGGCGCCTATTTTTCGCTCATTCAAGCTTCTTGATGACGGTGGGGTGGAGATGTTTTTCCCTGAGCATTTTTCCGCTAGAAGCCAAGATCTGCCGAGCGCCTACTACGACGCTGCACAGTTTTATTTTGGGCGCAAAGAGGCTTTTTTGAATAATCTACCTATTTTTGCGCCACATTCGGCGGCGGTGAAGATAGATAGGCGCTTGGTGCAAGATATTGATACGCCTGAAGATTGGGGGATAGCAGAGCGGATATATAGGACATTTTTTTGATAAAAATCGCCATATTTACGGAAGCCGGAGGCGGATACGGGTATGGGCATCTGACTAGATGTAACGCTATTTTGGATGGTTTTGCGGCTTTTGGGTTTTCGGCGGAGCTTTTTTGCAGGGGAGAGGGCAGAGCTGATTGGGAGTGCGATGAGGCGGCTTTTGACGGTTACGATATTGTCGTCATGGACTCCTATACTGCCGAATTAGACTCATACGATAGAGCGTCAGAGAAAGCCAAAGTCTGCGTTTGGCTTGATGATTTTTTTAGACTTGACTATACAAAAGGGATTGTTCACAACTGTGCCGATATGCCCATACTTAGAAAAGAGTTTTGGAACGCCTACAAAAAAGATATACAACAAAGCGTGCAAAATGTTTTTATCAATCTCGGCTCCGCTCCGGTTGAGTTTGACTTTGCCGCCAAAGCGAAAGAGGTGTTTGGCGAAAATATCAACATAATAGAACTGCGTAACGCCGATGCAAAAGGCGTAAAAGAGGCGATGCAAAAGGCGGACATAGCCATAAGTGCGGCGGGACAGACGCTTCTTGAGCTAGCCTGCATGGGTGTACCGACTGTTGCCGTAATAACGGCACAAAACCAGATACCAAATGCTACTAAACTCGAAAATATCGGATTTTGCAAGGTTGTGACGCCGGATAAGCTGTATAAAGCCGTAGAATATTTGCATGATTTTTGCGCCGCTGAAGCTAGGGGGCTATCGTCTTTGGCAGGACAGGGATATGTCGGCAACATAGGGGCGTTGAGGCTTGCGGCTAGTGCGCTTTGTGGACTTGGGCTAAAAGCTCCGCAAGAGATGTTGTCCGTAGATAAAAAAATAGAGATAGATGGTATAGACATAGAGCCGTTTTGGGGCCTTGACGAGACAAAACTAAGAGAATTACTCTATTGGCGCAACGGTGAGGGTGTCAGAGAGTGGATGTTTACAAAAGAGCCGATAGGTTGGGATGAGCATATAAACTTTGTTGAGAGCCTAAAAACTAATAAAACAAAGAGCTACTGGATGGTAGAAGGTGTAGGCGTAATTTCACTTGCTAATATAGATTATGAGATGCTAACGGCCGATATAGGGATATACAAAGCGGTGGGCGCTCCAAAGGGAAGCGGGACAAAACTGCTTGAGATTTTGATAAAAATAGCCTTTGTGAGACTTGGGCTTAGTGGTTTGCGTGCTGAGGTTTATGTTGCTAATGAAGCCGCCATAAAGCTTTACAAACGGTTCGGTTTTTGCTTTAAAAATGAGTATGAAAGAAGAGACGGCAATGTTGCTGTATATGAGCTAAAAAAAGAGGGAAGCGTTGTCTAGCGTGTTTATAATAGCCGAACTATCGGCAAATCATAACGGCTCATTGGAGACCGCCAAAGAGACGATAAGGGCGATGAAGGCAAGCGGCGCCGATGCAGTCAAGCTACAGACCTATACACCGGACACGATAACTCTCGACTGCGACAATGAATTTTTTACGCTAAAGCAGGGGACAGTGTGGGATGGCAAAAAGTTTTATGACTTGTATGCCGAGGCTATGACACCGTGGGAGTGGCATGCGGAGCTTTTTTCGCTTGCGAGGTCTCTTGGGATGGAGGTATTTTCTTCCCCTTTTGACAAAAGCGCCGTTGATTTTTTGGAAAATCTAAATCCATACGCCTACAAGATAGCCTCTTTTGAAATCACAGATACCCCGCTCATCGAATACGCCGCCAAAAAAGGGAGACCGATGATAATATCCACGGGCGTTGCTAGCCTCTCCGACATAGAACTTGCGGTGCAAAGCTGTAAAAAAGCAGGCAATGACGATATAACGCTACTCAAATGCACCTCTAGCTACCCTGCGCCGCTTGAAGAGATGAATCTCTCCACTATCGCCGATATGAAAAGTCGTTTTGACTGCAAGGTGGGGCTATCGGACCACTCTATGAGTATAGCAGCACCAGTAGCTGCCGTGGCTCTTGGGGCGCAGGTCGTTGAGAAGCACTTTATCCTTGATAGGGGGATGGGTGGTGCGGATAGCTCTTTTTCTTTAGAGCCCAGCGAGTTTGCCGATATGGTAAAAGCGGTAAGAGATACGGAGAAGCTAATCGGCAAAACAACTTACGAACTTAGCGAGAAAGGCAAAAAATCGAGAGAGTTTGCTAGAAGTCTATTTGTTGCCCTTGATATTGCGGCGGGCGAAGAGCTTACGGAGAAAAATATCCGCTCCGTGCGACCCGGGTTTGGGCTGCACCCAAAACATATAAGTGAGATTATTGGCAGAAAAGCGGTGCGCAATCTAAAAAAAGGGGAGCCGCTGGCGTGGGAGATGACGGTGTGAGCATAGCCAATTTATTTTTGCAAAGTGCGGCAAAAACCCCCGACAAAAAAGCGATTGTATTTGAAAATGAGACGCTAACATACGAAGAACTAGCCGTTAAGGTCGGTATCTGCGTACAAAACCTGCAAAACATCGGTGTCAAAGAGGGCTCACGCATTGCGCTGTTTTTGCCAAACGGCATAGAGTTTGCCGTATTGATGCTCTCTTTTGCCTATATCGGGGCCGCTATCGTGCCGCTAAGCCCTGCTTTGCCTATTGTGGCGGCGGCAAAAAGCGTCAAAACCGCAGAGTGTGAAACAATGATAGCCTCCAGCGAATATCTATCAAAAAACGACTTTTCTCCTTATTTTGGCAGTGACGCCGTATTTGACGCAAAAAGTTTTTTTCAAGGCGGCGGCGAACGCCCGCTCTCATTTTGCAACGCCGATGTGAAAGCCCCGTTTATTATCACGATGACATCTGGCTCCACGGGTGACCCAAAACCGATAGTGCTAACCCAAGAAAACAAGATAAAAAGGGCGCTAGATGGCGCAAGAGATATTTACGGGCTTGGTAGTGAGGATGTCATAATAGCCGCCTCCCCGATGTATCACTCGCTTGCGCAAAGGCTTGTGTTGCTACCGCTGATGATGGGAGCAACCTCGGTGATAATGCGCAAATTTACCCCAAAAAGTTGGCTGGGCGAAGTGCAAAAGCACGGGGTTACATTCACGATTGCGGTCTCTTCGCAGCTTGATATGCTCTTGTCCGAGGAGCTGGAGGCTTATGACCTCTCGTCGCTGAAGTGCATAGTCTCCTCATCTGCACTTCTCAGGCTAGAGTCCAAAGAGGCTCTAGTGGATAGGCTTGGATGCGAGTTTCACGAGTGTTATGGGGCGTCTGAAATCGGCATAGCAACCAATCTATCCCCAAAAGACGGACTATCAAAGCTCGGTTCCGTGGGTAAGGCTCTGCCGTATGTCGATATTCGTATAGCGGGCGGCGAGATAGAGGTAAAGACGGATACGCTATTTGGCGGCTACTACAAGCAAGAGGCAAAGACAAAAGAGGCGATGGATGGCGAGTATTTCAAGACGGGCGACCTAGGACGGCTCGATGATGACGGGTTTTTGTATTATTTGGGGCGCAAAAAAGAGCTTATTATTACAGGTGGAATCAATGTCTACCCAAGTGATGTCGAAAGGGTGCTTGTGGGCGTAGAGGGCGTGAGTGAGGCAGCCGTGATAGGCGTGCCTGACGAGTATTTTGGAGAGGCGATTTTGGCGGTGATAGTGGCGAGCGAAGGTGTGACAAAAAGGGATTTGCAAAGAGCGTGCGCAAAAAACCTTGCCGACTATCAACAGCCGCTTGCATACGAGTTTGTAGAGGCATTGCCGAAAAACGAGATGGGCAAGCTTCAAAAACACAAATTAAACGAGATGTTTGCTGGATATGACGCTACAAAAGAGATGAGAAATTTGATGGCAAAGAGGGGCGACAATGGGTAGCGTGGCGATATACGGGGCGGGACAGTACGGCGGCGTGTTTTGCGAGGCGTTAAAGAGTGGCGGAGATACCATAGAGTTTTTTTTGGACAAGTACTCTGCGCTAGAGCGCAAAGACGGCATTCCTGTATTTAGACCGACAGCTGCACCGTCCAAAGGCGTGACCGTGTATATCAGTGTCGCAAAATATGAAAAAGAGATAAAAGAGGAGCTTACGGCGCTCGGATTTGGGGATGTCCGCACTTTTTGCGAATCAATCGTTCAGATAAAAGATATATTTCTGTTTTTTGCAAAACTAAACTCACTATGGCTCGTTGAAGACAGAGCGCAAATGGTGGACGATGCAAAAATAGCAAAACTCTCGTCAATGCTAAAAGATGAAAAAAGTAGGGAGATATTATCAAGGATTGCAGAGTTTAGAAGAACGCTAAACGCCGCCGATTATGTATATCCGGATGGGGAAGAGGAGTACTTTACGGAGGAGATCGGCGCTTTGTCTGCCGTAGAGGGCGGCGTGCGATTTGTGGATGCGGGGGCGTATACCGGTGACACGCTCTTATCCATTTGCAAGCGGACAAGCAATATTGAGTTTGTGGCGTCCTTTGAGCCAGATAGCGTCAATATATCAAAGCTAAAAGAGTCCGCAAGGGTAGCCGCAAATACAAGCGGTGGTTTTTTTGCGCTCTATCCGATGGGGGTTTGGTCAAAATCCGATATTTTGGAGTTTTCCATTGACGGCAACGCATCCAGCGGCGTAGCAAAAGAGGGCGGCAAAAATGTCATCCGCATTCCCGTGTGTTCGATAGACGACACTCTGTTTGCCGTAGCGCCGAATTTTATTAAGATGGATATAGAGGGCGCTGAGATAGAGGCGCTTCTGGGCGCTAGAGAGTGTATCAAAAGCTATGCGCCGATTCTGACTATATGCGTCTATCATAGACCATCCGACCTTTGGGAGATACCGCTCTTAATTGACGAGATTTTGCCTCAGGGCTACGATATGTACCTCAGAGTTCACGAGCATATGGGGCTTAGTACGGTTCTTTATTGCTTGCCGAAAAAAGGAAATTGATGAGAAAAAAACCTGTTAGGCTGGGAGTCATAGGCGGAGGGATCGGCTCTATCGCCGGATATGCTCATTTTGCGGCCTCTCGCATGGACGGGCTTTTTGAGATTACAGCCGGGGCTTTTAGCAAAGACCCCCAGACAAATCGTGAGAGCGCAGAGCTTTACAAAGTAGATACGCTGTTTGACGACTACAACGAGCTAATAGAGTACGCCAAAGAAAACCTAGACGCCGTGTCGGTACTAGCTCCAACCCCTGCTCACACCGAGATAGTGCTAAAACTCATCAATGCGAATGTGAGCGTAATATGCGAAAAAGCGTTGTCGGCTAGTGTGGAGGAGGCTCTTGCCATTAAAGAGGCGCTAAGAAAAAGCAAGTCGTTTCTTGCCGTTACATACAACTATAGCGGTTTTGCGATGGTTCGTGAGTTAAAAGCCCGCATCGAGGCGGGAGAGCTTGGGCGGATATATCAAGTGAGAGTGGAGATGCCTCAAGAGAGCTTTGTCCGTCCGCCAAAAAGCGTCAAATATCCGCAAAAATGGAGGCTTACCGACCCCTTTATCCCGACTATTTGCCTTGACCTCGGCGTGCACTTACACCATCTAGCACATTTTGTGGCTGGCTTTGAGGCAAAGAGTGTATATGCTAGGATGAATAGCTTTTCAAAATACGGCGTTATCGACGATGTTGAGATGATGATGGAGAGCGATGACGGTATGAGAGGGAGCTTTTGGATGAGCAAGACCGCCCTTGGCAACCGAAACGGTCTAAGTATAGAGGTGTACGGCGACAAAGCGAGCGGCGTATGGGTACAAGAGGAGCCCGAACGCCTCAGACTCTCATACGCTAACGGCGACAAAAAGATAGTAGATAGAGGCAGCGACACGCTGGTGTGCGCCCCAAAAATCTACAACCGCATGACCCCGGGTCACCTTAGCGGCTTTGTGGAAGCGTTTGCAAACATATACTACGATATAGCCGCAGAGCTTGAGCTATTTTTGGAGGGCAAGCAGACGCATGCGGGCGTTTTTGATGTGGATACGGCGATTGACGGGCTACGGTTGCTACATAGAGCCAAGGAATCAAGCGAGAAAAAAGAGTGGATGGAAGTGTGATGCAAGAGAGAATTTACGAATTTATCAAGGCATACCTTGAGGGGATAGCACCCATAAAGGCTAGCGGCGAAGAGGCGGTGATGAACTACCGATTTATCGACAACGGGCATATAGACTCCTTTGGGATTATGAATTTTATTATGGCGCTTGAAGATGAGTTTGGCATAACGCTTGAAGCAGAGGATACCGAGTCGGACGAGTTTCGCTACATCGGCGGACTCATCAAACTAATAAGCGCAAAAGTCGGCTCTTGAAGTACACATACGAAGATATAGTCGCTTCGCTAAGGCGGAGCGGTATTGATGAGGGCGACACCGTGTTTTTCACGACTGGGCTTGGGATGGTCGGGATGCCCCCGCCCGAGGTCAAAAATCAAGATGAGCTAAACGCTCTGTTTTTTCGTGCGATGAAGGAGGCCGTCGGGGAGGAGGGGACGATACTTATCCCCACATACTCATATACATTCGGCAAAAGCAAGGCAAGTGAGCTTGCCGTTTTTGACCCACGCTCTACGCCCGCCGAGATAGGACCGTTTCCAAACTTTTTTTTGCGCCAAGAGGGGGTGGTGCGAAGCCTTGACCCTATGATGTCAGTGGCTGGGCTTGGAAAAAGGGCACATGAATTTTTGGAGGGAAATCTAAATACCTCTTACGGCGAAGGGTCGTTTTTTTCAAAACTGGCAAAAAGTGACGCAAAATGCTGTAGTATAGGGCTTGGACCCAACTGGACGCCGTTTATCCATTATGCCGATTGGCTTTACCGTGTGCCTTTTCGTTTTGACAAGCTTTTTTATGGGGCTATCAAAGAGGGCGAAGAGCTGAAAAAAACAGCGTGGCTCTACTCGGTTCGTATCATGGCGGACGAGTCGTATCCGGATGCTCACAAAGCGGGAAGGGCTGCCGAGGATGTTGGGATATGGCGATTTGCGCCGCTTGGACGGGCTAGGGTGTACACGGCAAACATCAAGGAATATTTTGATTTTGTATGCGAAAAACTTGAGTCCGATAGATGGTTTTTAGCTCGCGGTCCTGCGGGAGATGTGGTAGAGATGGAGCGGCAAAGGGTCAATAGCGGCTATGCGTACAAAAATTTCGGGGAGTTTGACCTAGTATCTTGGCTATCTGCAATGCAAAATATCCGCATAGATACGGTATCTGAGGGCTTTGATAACATCATCTTTGAGATACAAAAGCATTTTGGCGGCGAGATAAAAAGCAGAACTAGCGGAGAGTGGGTGGGCGATTTCATCGTGCCTGAAAAATGGACGCTAAAAAGCGCTTCGCTTGTGGATATGGCGAGCGGCAAAGAGCTACTGGACGGACAAAATGTAAGGGTCAAGCCGTACTCTCTCTCTTTTAGCGGTGAAGTTGACGGCAAGATGCTAGGTGTGCACACAAATGCAAAGAGCGATGCTCCGCACTTTGCCGATAGAGATTGGGGGTTTGAAGCAGTAGGCCCTATTTGCGGCGAGAGGTTTGCCGTGGAGATAAAAAGCGATTTTTCGTTAGGAGAGCTAAAATATCTCGACACGGGCGGCGGTGATGAACCGGTAGTCTGCTATGTCAGACAAGATAACTTGCAAAACACCGTCAAACTACTGGCAAACATGAGCGGCAAAAGAGCGGTTTTTGTGAGCGGTTATGTAGGGTTTTTGTCGTGGCTAGAGGATAATAAAGGTTTTGAGGGCAAAATAGAGCATATCGGGATAGAGGGAGAGCATCTGGGCGGCGGCAATCCGTTAGTTGCAGACCTCTAGTAGCCCCTCTGCCTTCAGCCGCTCCACGATAGGCAAGACATCAAGTATATTTTCATCTATTTTTTCACATACGGATATGAGATCTTGTGTCCCGTCCAGATAAGCTAATAGATTTTTGAGCGCTTTGACCTGTCTCCATGTATCAAGCGTCGATGTCGTCGGATATAGACCTCTGCGTCCCAGTTGTGGTTCGCACAGTGTGGTTACCCTGTATTTTTCGTTTACCTCTAGCGCCTCTATCATTTGCCGCACCGCCTCAAAACCTCCGCCAAGTCCCTGCAGCGAGATGATGCTCATATCGTCCTTTGAAGTGTGATACTCCGGATATTCGCCGTATTTTGAGCGCATCACCGATATGACCGGTAGGTCTACGCCAGGGGCGTTGTATTTTCTCTCGTCGCTTCCTGAAAGAGTAAACGGATACTCTTTGTAGCTCTTATCTATATTTTTTAAGATGTGTCTCGCCGTTTTGTCTGTTATTGTATTGCCGTGCCTTGTGGATATAAAGCTGTATGCCCTGTCGTCCCCGATACATGTGAGATTGAAACCGGCTACGGTGTTTTGCTTCATTTGCTCCAGATGGCGGCTAAGGTAGTAGATTGAGCCTATGGTCTCCGGTATGAATAGTATGCGGTAGCTGTATTTTCGTTTTTTTGAGACTATCCAGTCGGCTAGATATGCGACGACGGCAGGGCCTGATACTTCGTTGTTCGCTAGTGACGGGTGGCAGATGTATGTGGAGATGAGTATCTCTTTTTCGCTCTCACCCTTGATGAGTAGTTCGCCGTAGTTCATGACGCCCTCAAATAGTTCGCTATCTATGACTACTTCATATTCGCCTTCATCAAGTGCACAAAATTCGTCGTGGCTCATGCAAAATCCCCATGATTCTTTGTAATACGATGTGACATAAGGGATAGCGTCCGGCATGGATGGCAGAGTGTATATATGTTTTTTTAGCTCTTCAAGCGGGAGCCTCAGCCTTTGCGGCGTCGAGTAGCCGACTATATGCAGGTTGTTTTCTTTGAAGTTTGCTATTTTGTTGCCGTCCGGCGTTACGATATACGCATCTCTTATCTTCCACTCTTTGGGTACATTCCAGTCAAAGCAAGGCGTACCGCTAGGAGCACCCTTTATTTCGAGGTTTGGCAGTAACTCCTTGATGATTTGTAGCGTCTGTCTGACCCCATCTCCGGTGAGGCTTCTGGGTATCGGATAGAGCTTTGCTGCTAGGTCGTATATCTTCTGGGGTGTTTGTTTCATTGTTTTTGTCTTATAATGTTTGAAAATAGCGTGGCATAGCCGATATTATGTCAAATGTTTAGATAAAAAATCTTCAAAAACAGAGTAAAGCCAAAAAAAATGATGACACCCCAAGACAAACAAAATTTTATAGACTCTTGCAATAGCGACAAAGGTGTTCAGTTTATATCCGCCGCATCTTCATATCTGGGTAAAGTCTCAACAAAAGAAGAGCTAAACGACTTTGTAAACATCTTTGGCAAAATATCAAAAATAAAAACGATGGAAAGTTCGGCCGAGCTAACCGGTCTTTGTCTGGCGCTTCGAGATAAGGTGTATGATATTCTCATCGCAAACGGGGATGTGCTGGAGAGTGACTACATCTATCTGTATGATTATTTTGCGCTTTGTTCCTTGCCCGAGGATGCTAGATATACAGCCTATGAGCAGTTTGTAGACCAAAATCTATACACCGAGGGCGTATCTGATATGGAGCGGGTGTATCTGATAGTACTTCGCTTTTTTGCGTCGATGGTAAACTCCAGAGAGTATGCCTTTGAGAGATTTTTGCTCTCATCTATGAGACTTCATCTTTTGGAGGTCGGAAGCGTAGGATTTTCAAAGTTTGTAAGCGATTATCTCAACAATAGCCGTATCGAGATAGAGTCTATCTTGCCTATATTGGAGAAGCTTTGGGATAAGGATTTGTATTTTTCTCTTGATAAAACACAAAGGCGCTCTACATTCAACTGGTCTCTTCACTCTCTCTGGCTTGTGCAAAAATATTTCAATCATCCTTTGTGGGTATCTTTGTATCCGAAGTGGAAAGAGATTTTTTACGGTCATATCGAAAGAGACGAGTGTGATGAGGCTATGTATGTGCACTTTTTTATCTATCACAAGATGGGCAATAGTTTTCAAACCCTATATGAATGGAAAATGTTTAACGATGAGATAGATAGGCCTGCCTCTGAGTACTACAAAGCTTGGTGTGAGAGGGCAAATCTCCCAAAATGCAAAGCCTCGGTAAATAGCGGCAAAAAAATCATAGGGTTTTTGTGGGATAGGGTGGTTGATAACTCACCGTTTAAAGTCGCTTACTCTCTATGGAAAGCGCTTTATTCAAACGATGAATTTAGGGCAAACTATGAGATAAAAATATATGTAATGAGCTACTTCGAAAAAAGCGGTAATGACCAAAAATGCATGGATATGATAGGAAGGCTCGGTATAGAGATATTTGACGGAGCGGAGCCGTTTTATAAAGACGGGCCGTACCATAGTCATCTTGCTAAGGCTCTTTATATTCGTCAACAGATGCTACATGATGGCGTTGACATTATGATTCACGGCAGTTGTTATGATATCAACGATTTTTTGGTCTCAAACAGAGTGGCGCCAAGACAGATATATTGGAGTCATGGAAATCACGAGTATGATGTGAGCGAAATTGACAAAAAAATTACGCATTGTAGTTTGCAAGGGTGTGATTATAAGTTCGAGTCTTTTTCTGTTCCGATGGATGTGGAGACATTTTACAATCCATACAGAGACCCTCGCCTGATAGAACACGAGAGAGCTAGATACCCAAAAGACGCTTTTGTGCTCGGCGTTATAGGAAGGCTTGCGAAGGTGGATAGCGATGAGTATTTGGAGACGATAGCTGAAATAATGCGCCAAAATCCAAATACGATATTCATAGCCGCCGGTAGCGGAAATATTGAGAGCATAAGGGCAAAAGTAGAAAAACTGGGCATCTCGGATAGGTTTTATATGCCTGGGCATGTTGATGCCCATGTGTATGGGCATATTATTGATTTGTTCTGCGATACGTTTCCTCTTGCACAAGGAGAGAGTGTTTATGAATTCTTGGCAAAAAATAAGCCCATTGTTGTTTTGAATAAAAATGAAGAAAGAGGACCGTGCGATGAGGTGCACATAGTCCCGACAATAGAAAAGTATACAGAGATTGCCAACTCAACAATAAGAGATAAAAGTTTTAGAGAATCAATAGTTTCTAGATTAAAGCAGATTCAATTCAATATGCTTGAGCGCTCTATGGCTGATTTTATTGGTAAGTTCTACGCATTTATTGGACCAATCAATTTGCCAAGCAGGATAGCATTGGAGCTTACGCCAAAATGCAATCTTTCTTGTGGACCATGCCCTAGACACTATGTAAATGAGCATGATGGATTTATGAATGAGAATCTTTTTAAAAAACTTGTAGATGAAATAAAAACATTCAACAGTGAAGCGGTTTTATTGCCTTTTTGGAGGGGTGAGAGCTGTTTGCATCCAAAATTTGACGAACTTATTCGGTATGCATTGGACAATAAAATCCGTATGCATATTTCTACAAACGGTCACTTTATGGAAGATGGACATATGGATATGTTCTATAGGCTTGAATTTGTGAGTATTAGTTTGCATACCGATATTGGGTATAAAAATGCTATCAAGCTTGTTTCTTCTAAACCCGAGTGGAGCAAAACAAAATTTCAAATATCGTTTATAGATAGCGAAAAAAGCGTTGAAAAATATCTTCAGGAAATTATCAACAGCAAAGACTTAAAAGGTTTTGACTCTGTTCGGCTATACAAGGAACATACGATAGGCGGCAGTTTCGGAAAGACAAATTTTTTAAATGAGCTCGGCGCTAGGCAGTTTTGTCCAAAGCTTACAAACACTTTGGTCATAAGCTGGGACGGTTACTATAGCAGGTGTAGCCATATATGGAATGCGGAGAAAGATTTAAATCTAAAAAATACAACCATAGAAAATGTATGGCGCGGCTCAAGAATGGAAGAAATTAGAAATAACTATCCAGACAACCTATGTCTTCCTTGCGACCAGTGGAGCGGTAGAACTAGCGGAGAAGAGTGGAATATGGTAGACAATGAAATAATTCATATTAAGCATGGTTTTTAAAAATGAATATACCGATTACTAAAACATATTTTGATAATTGCGAAAAAGAGATGATTGTTAAGCCTCTGGAAAGCGGCTGGGTTGTGCAGGGGCCGTTTGTTAAAGAGTTTGAATCAATGTTTGCCGAATTTTGCGGTGTTAAATATGCCGTCGCAACCAGCAATTGCACGACGGCTTTGCATCTTGCCTTAATAGGTCTTGGCATAAAAGAGGGAGATAAGGTTTTGGTACCGTCTTTTACATATGTAGCCTCTGCAAATGCGATTGAGTATGTCGGTGCCATACCGGTATTTTGTGATATCGATATCGCGACTTTTAATATCGATACATCCGGTCTGCGCGATATTTTAAATGCGGATAGCTCAATTAAGGCAATAATGCCGATAAATCTTTTCGGTCTTTGCGCAAATCTTCCGGAGATAATGGAAATAGCAAAAGAATACAATCTAAAGGTTGTAGAGGATAGTGCTTGTGGTTTTGATGGCCGCATAGCAGGCAAACATAGCGGATCTTTTGGGGATTGCGGCTGTTTTTCGTTTCATCCTAGAAAATCAATATGTACCGGCGAAGGCGGCATGTTGATAACAAACAATGAAGAGCTTGCGGATACTGTATCAAAATTAAGAGATCACGGCGCCAGCAAAACAGATCTTGAGAGGCATCAGCAAAAAGGCGGTCTTTTGTTGCCTGAATTTAAAGTCAAGGGATATAACTATCGAATGACCGATATTCAGGGTGCGCTCGGCGTATGCCAAATGAAAAAACAAGACTATATTATGCAAAAAAGGCGCGAACTTGCCAAAAAATATGACAAGGCATTAGCGGGTATTTCGAGTCTTGTTAAACCATACACGCCGGAAAACTATCTGCACGGTTATCAATCTTACGTATGCCTATTTACAAACGGCAAAAATCTAGAAAACATCACCATAGGTGAAATCGACGAACTCGGCAACCTTCGTGATGAGCTTATGCTAAAGCTTGAGGCTCGCGGGATTGCTACTAGACAGGGGACGCATGCGGTTCATGTTTTGAAGTATTACAAAACAAAATACGCGCTAAATGACGCCGACTACCTGATGAGTTACGCCGGACATAAACTGTCGATTACTTTGCCGTTATATGTGTCAATGACGGATGAAGAGTTTGAATACGTTGTTGACAATATTAAAAGGCTTGTGAAATAAATGTGCGGCATAGTTGGCGCGGTTTCTATGGAGTTACCCAGTATTGATATTAGCAGTGCAAAACGTATGGCCGATAAGATATCGCATAGAGGCCCAGATGATGCTGGGTATTTATTTTTTCATACCGGCGCTAGGCATAATACAAACATATCGTTTTATCTAAATTTGACCGATGATAGATTTAGAAGTTTGGACGATTTTCTCCCGTCGATAGAAAGCAACTCTGTATGCAAAGAGCTTAATCAGCACGATTATGACTGCTATTTTGGCCATAGACGTTTGTCTATTCTTGATGTGACCCGTTTCGGCCATCAGCCGATGAGCGATCTATCTAAAAATATATGGATAACTTACAATGGGGAAATCTATAACTTTAAAGAGTTGAGAGCCGAGTTATATGGGTTTGGCCATAGATTTAAAACAAATACGGATACGGAAGTTATAGTATATGCCTATGTCGAGTGGGGAATTGAGTGTTTAAATAAATTTAACGGAATGTTTTCGTTTGCCATATATGATAATTTTCAAAAAAAAATATATCTTGCAAGAGATAGATACGGCATAAAACCTTTATATTACGGTTTTTCAGAGAACAATACGCTCGTTTTTGCCAGCGAAATTAAGGCGATATTAGAATATAAAGATTTTAAAACGCAAATTGATAAAAATGCCCTCATTGAGTATTTCACCTTCCAAAATATTTTTACAGATAGAACCCTTAATAACAATATAAAAATGCTTCCTGCCGGCCACTATATGGAAATAGACCTGCGAGGCGGCGTCAAATCTATTGTTAATAAGCAGTATTGGGATTTTAATTTTTATGAGCCTCTAAAGATTAAAGACGACAGGGAATATATAGAAGAATTTGATAGGCTTTTTGAACAGGCCGTGCGTAGACAATTGGTTAGCGACGTAGAGGTTGGCAGCTATTTGAGCGGCGGAATGGATAGCGGAGCTATAGTTTCAATTGCTTCGCGACACATAGACAACTTAAAAACATTCACTATCGGATTTGACCTAACAAGCGCTAGCGGCTTAGAGCTTGGCTATGACGAGCGGCAAAAATCCGAGAGAATGTCATATTTGTTCAAAACGGAACATTATGAAATGGTATTAAAAAGCGGCGACATGGAGCGATGTCTGCCGACTTTTGCATATCATATAGAAGAACCGAGAGTTGGACAAAGCTATCCGAATTATTATGCGGCAAAGCTTGCGAGTAAATTTGTGAAAGTAGTATTAAGCGGTGCCGGCGGAGACGAGCTTTTGGCCGGTTATCCTTGGCGATATTTTAGCGCCGCAAACAGTATGGATTTTAATCACTATGCCGATAAATATTATAACTTTTGGCAAAGATTGGCACCGGATGTTTCATACAAACAGCTATTTTCACCGATTGTCGAAGATATAGGCGATGTCGACCCGAAAAAAATCTTTGCGGATGTTTTTGGCGGTGTTGATACGGAATGTAAGAGCGATGAAGATTATATAAATCGTTCGCTGTATTTTGAAGCGAAAACCTTTCTGCATGGCCTGCTTACGGTAGAAGACAAGCTGTCAATGTCTCACGGGCTTGAGACGAGGGTTCCGTTTCTTGATAATGATTTGGTTGATTTCGCCCAGAAGATTCCGCTTAGATTAAAGCTTGATAATCTTAAAGATATAAAAAGAATGAATGAAAATGAAATAGGCAAGTTTCATCAAACAAGTTCCGGCAAAAAGATTTTAAGGCAATCGGCTAGCAAGTATATGCCCTCGGATATTTACAATGGCACCAAGCAGGGCTTTACGCCGCCGGGAGATAGCTGGTTTAAGGGCGAGAGTATAGAGTTTATAAAAAAACGATTATTGAGCGACGACGCAAATATGTATAAATATCTTGATAAAGAGCTGGCTCAAAGAATGATCAAAGAGCATCTTGACGGTAAGTGCAATAGAAGGCTTTTGATATGGGGTCTAATTAGTTTTGAAGAGTGGTGCGGAATATATGATAGATAAAAAAATATTCAAAAAAGATATCGAAATAGTAGATAACTTTATATATCTTTGCAACAGCTCCAAGCATGAAAATCAGCAACATACAAACGATGTTTTTTCGGAAAAATGGAGTAAGTACGAAGAGAGCGAAGATAAAATAAAGCTGTATGATATGCAAAAAAAATGGTACTTGCAGCTATACGGTTTTGAGTCTGAAAAAAAATTTGCCGAGTTTTTAAGTACAAAAAAATATATCTTTGATGCCGGCTGCGGACTAGGATATAAAGCAAAATGGTTTGCTGATTTGGCTCCGGATTCTATCGTTATAGGAATGGATTTTTCGGATGCATCCATTATTGCCGCGAACAACTATAAGGATACTAAAAATCTATATTTTATCAAGGGTGATATTGCCGACACTTCATTTGTCGACGGAATAATCGATTATGTTAGCTGCGATCAGGTGATTATGCATACCGAGAATCCTGATGCGACATTTGCGGAACTGACAAGAGTTACGCGAAACGGAGGCTATTTTTCTTGCTACGTGTATGCCAAAAAGGCGCTTCCAAGAGAGTTGCTGGACGACCATTTTAGATTGATTGCAAAAGATATTAATACTGAAGAGCTGTGGGCAATGTCTAGGCAGCTTACTAAACTTGGCAAGATATTATCCGATTTAAAAATCGAGATTGAAGTGCCAGATATTCCTATGCTTGGAATAAAAGGAGGTAAGCAGGATCTTCAAAGGTTTATATATTGGAATTTTATAAAGTGCTACTGGAATCAAGAGCTTGGATACGACACGTCGGTAATAACAAATTTTGATTGGTATTCGCCGTCTAATGCGAAGAGATACGGTGAAGATGAATATAGGAAGATGATAAGCGACAATAATTTAGAGATTGAGTATTTTCATTCCGAAGAGGCATGTTATAGTGGAAGATTTAAAAAATAGTATTCAAAAATTGTATTTTTCTTTGCGCAGCTTTGTAAAAGAGAAGCATAATCGTGTTCTGCCATTTGGGGATTATTTTGTGGATAGATGGGAGAGGGCAAAATATATGGGCTTTGGAGACGGATCCAGCATTTATGACAATGTTCTTGTTCTAGGCGATGTCAAGGTCGGCGAGCACACATGGATAGGACCAAGCGTTGTATTGGATGGAACTGGCGGACTTGAAATAGGTTCTTACTGCTCCATAGCCGCCGGAGCTCAGATATATAGCCATGACTCTATTCGATGGGCTGTTAGCGGCGGAGATGATGATTATGAATATGCAAAAACAATTATTGAGGATAATTGCTACATAGGTCCAAACGTTGTTATACAAAAAGGGATTAGAATAGGGAAGGGGTCGGTAATCGGTGCAAATAGTTTCGTAAACATAGATATACCTGCCGGCAGTAAAGCCTTCGGAACCCCGGTTAGAATACAAGGATCGGCAATTTGAACCCTAAAAATGTAAAAGTATGCTCCAGATGCATCTATGACGAGAGGGTGGCATATATAGAGTTTGATGATAACGGAGTATGTAACTATTGCCACCAGATAGAGCGACTAAAAGAAGAGTACGGCACAGGACAGGAAAAGGGGCTGAGAGAGTTTGAAAAGATTGTCGGAGAGATAAAAAAGGCCGGTAAAAATAAAAAGTATGATTGTATCGTTGGCGTCAGTGGCGGAACGGATTCGTCGTATATGCTCTATCTTGCAAAAAAATTCGGCCTTAGGCCGCTTGCCGTACACTACGATAATACCTGGAATAGTGCCATAGCGACCGAAAATATTAGAAAGGTTTTAACGGCGCTGGACGTAGATCTTTACACCTATGTTGTTGATAACAAAGAGTCGGATGATATTTTTAGGTCATTTTTCTTGGCAGACGTCGCCGAAATAGAAGCTCCTACTGATTTGGCGCTAAGTGAAGTAATGTATATGGCGGCATGGAAATACGGCGTGAAATATGTTTTTGAAGGTCACTCTTTTATTGCGGAGGGCATAACGCCGATAGGAAGAAATTACTTTGACGGGAAATATATAAAATCTATTCATAAAATGTTTGGAAAGTTGCCTATGAAATCTTATCCGTTGATGACTTTTTCTAGATTCCTTTTTTGGGTTGTTTTCGCCAAAATCAGGAAGATACGGCCTTTTTGGTATCTAAGTTACAACAAAGAGGATGCTAGGGCATTTTTGGAAAAAGAATTTGGTTGGAAGTATTATGGCGGACATCATTTGGAAAATAGGATGACCGCTTTTTTCCACGGTGTGTACGCCCCTCAAAAGTTCAATTCCGATTTCAGAAATAACACTTTGTCTGCGTTGGTCAGAAGCGGCAAGATGTCGAGGGAAGAGGCGCTAAGGGAGTATGCCTCCCCGCCTGTCGTTGAAAAAGATTTGATCTCTTATTTTAAAAAAAGGCTGGATATAGGAGATGAGCAATATGCAGAAATAATGGCCAAAGAGCCAAAATCATGGCATCAGTATCCAACGTATAAAAAAAGATTTGAATTACTTAGGCCGATGTTTAAAATATTGGCAAAGGCGAATTTAGTGCCTATGAGCTTTTATTTAAAATATT
>CAZVTM010000014.1:0-38301 GCA_964630205.1 uncultured Helicobacter sp.
AAAAGGCCGCCAAAGAGCCGACGCGTTCGTAGCTCAATGGATAGAGCAACTGACTTCGGATCAGTAGGTTGGGAGTTCGACCCTCTCCGAGCGCACCATTTTTTTCATGGGTCCGTAGCTCAGCTGGATAGAGCAACGCCCTTCTAAGGCGTAGGTCTCAGGTTCGAATCCTGACGGGCTCACCACTTTTTTCTTTTGTTAACTTACGCGGATGTGGTGAAATTGGCATACACGCTAGACTTAGGATCTAGTGCCGCAAGGCGTGGAGGTTCAAGTCCTCTCATCCGCACCACCCTTTCTTCAAAAAATCCAACTAATCTAAAAAATTTAAGCATTATTTTAACACACAGTTGCAACAATCCTATCTGATTTACACGGAAGGGAAACCGCCAACAATGCGAGCAAGCCTCCAAAGCAACGATATCTTCGATAACCCCCTCTTTAAAAACGGTCCTGTAGTAGTTTTCCTATGGAAAAATCAAGACGGCTGGCCGGTACAAAACGTCACAGACAATGTCGTAAAGCTTTTAGGATATGAAGCCGAGGAGTTCAAAAACGGAAGCGTTAAATATGCAAATTTAATAAGCAAAGCAGACATACAGAGAGTTGGGGCTGAGGTAGAAGACGCCAATCTAAAGAAACTTGACTCTTTTACCCACAAACCATACATGGTTACGACAAAAAACGGAGACGCCAAATGGCTACTCGACAATACCATCACGATACGTGATGAACAAAATAATATAACTCATTACCTTGGTTATTTAATAGACATAACAGAGCAAACAAATTTTGAAAAACAAGCTGCAGAGCTAAAAGAGAGGTATGAACTTGCCATCGACGGCTCCAATGATGGAATTTGGGACTGGAACGTAAAAACGGACGAGGTGTATTTCTCTCCAAAATGGAAGGCGATGCTTGGCTTTGCTCCGGACGAAATAGAAAACTCGCTCGACGAGTGGAGCAAAAGGGTACATCCCGACGATGTAAAACATGTTGAAGAAGCGTTAAACAGGCATCTTCAAAAAATAGAGCCGTTTTATGAGTCAAAACACAGAGTTATGTGCAAAAACGGCAGATACAAATGGATACTCGACAGAGGCAAGGCGTTATTTGATGAAAACGGGGACCCCGTCAGAATGGCCGGCTCGCGTACAGATATAGACAAAGAAAAAGAGCTCGAAGACGAACTGAATAACGCTCTTTCAAAATTCATGGATATATTCAATATATCTCAAGTTGGTTTGGCCTTGCTTGATCCAAACGGCAAAATATTGGAAGCCAATGATAAATCGCTGGAGATATTTCACCTAAACAGAGACGGAACGCTGAAGCAAGATTACGCCACAAAATTGGTAAAAGCTATAAAACCGGACGGCACGCTTATGAAGCCGGAAGAATACGCCGGCATGAGGGCACTAAAAGAGAAAAAACCAATATATAACGTAGAGCTAGGCATAGACGACGGCAAAGGCGGAACGGCTTGGGTGGTTGCAAATGCGGTCCCTTTGGATGGCGGAAACAAAGGGGTCATAGTATCGTATACCGATATTACATACAGGAAAGAACTGGAAGATTCTCTCAAAAAAATCAATGAAAACCTAAATGCAATGGTTGAAAATGAGCTGCAAAAACGTCTTAGCTCTGAGATGAAGCTTGAGAGAATATTCGAAAGTATATCCGTAGGCGTCACGGTGGTCGACGAAGACGGAAACTATGTAGATTTTAACAACGCATATGCACATATATACGGATACGAAAAAAGTGAACTTTTCGGAAAAAGTTTTTTTATAACAACAAAAGAGAGTGATACGGAGCAAATAAAAAAACATCATTACGATTTTATGCACGGCGACAAAAGTGAAGAAAAGTTTTATTTTCAAGCACGAACCAAAAACGGAGACATAATAGATATACTTGGGACATCCTCCAAAACAACAATGGACGGCAAGCCTTACAAAATAACGACTGTTATGGATATCACGGAGCAAAAAAGGCAGGAAAAACTGCTGATAGAGCAATCTAGAATGGCTGAAATGGGAGAGATGATAGGGGTCATAGCGCACCAGTGGAGGCAGCCGCTCAATGCCGTGGCGTTAATCGTGCAAGATATCAAATCGGCCTACAAATACGGTGAGGCGGATGAGGAATATATCAACAAATCGGTCAAAGATTCAATGGAAATCCTCAATTTTATGTCCAAAACAATAGATGACTTCAGGGGATTTTTTAGAAAAGACAAAGAAAAATCGGTATTTGAGGTATGCAACACCGCTTTGGATGTTGCCGAACTGATAAAACCTCAACTAACATCCAACAATATAGATATATCAATAGATATCAACTGTAAACTATATAAAAACGGTGTTTGCAACTCGGATAAAGAAGGGATACTTGGATATCCAAATGAATTCAAGCAAGCCATGCTCAATCTGATAACAAACGCAAAAGACGCTATTTTGGAAAAACGTGAAAAAGATAAAAATAGCGAAAAAGGCAAAATACTAATCACGGTAAACAGAGGAGACCAATACGTAACAATATCCGTTCAAGACAACGGAACCGGGATAAAACATGAAAATATGGGAAAAATATTCGAGCCGTATTTCAGCACAAAGGGCATAAGTGGAACCGGCATAGGTCTTTACATGGCAAAAACCATTATAGAAAAAAACATGAACGGAACCATAAAAGCGTTCAATACCGATAACGGAGCGATATTTGAAGCCACTTTTCCAATCTAACGTCTGGATTAGAGGTAAAAAATTCGCCTATTTTGTCGATTTTTGGAGTATACAACCATATCGAAAGCTGTAAAAAATGGATAGAAGAGAGTTTTTAATCAAATCGGCTGGCGTTTCTGCGTTTTTGTTGCCTGAATTTGCAAACGCTTTTGATGTCTCAAAAGTTTTATCAAAGTTGCAAAAAGAAAGCGTCGTGCAAGAAGAGAAAGCCCCGCAAATAATAAAAGACGATATTACGGAGCGTTTTATATGGCTAACAAGAAGAGATAGCGGCGAGCAGTTCAAAGAGGTATTTTTTGCAAACGGGAAATACAACTATGATGCATATAAAAAATTCTGTTGGCTAATGAGAGATTTAAGAGGAGACAATGAAGTAGCATTAATAGATGCAAACCTTTTAAATGTAGCATATAAAATTCAAAATACACTACTTGGGCTAAATATTAGAAAGCCGATAAATATTAACAGTGGATATCGCTCACCGAAAACAAATGCAAACACCGAAGGGGCAGCAAAAAACTCTTTTCACACAAAAGGGAAAGCGATAGATATTTCGATAGAGGGTCTTGACGCTTCGCTCGTCGGTCATCTAGGAAGAATAATGGCAAACGGTGGAGTTGGCTTTTATCCGATGAAAAATTTTATACATTTGGATACCGGAGATAAAAGACAGTGGATAGTTGATAGCAAAAACGACTTCAAAATGCTAAATATATAAACTTTGTATCTCTGTCGCTACAGTCTTAATACAGGCATCAAGCCTGTCCATAATTGCGCTTGAATCATCAATATTCGGCAGCTTATTTATCTCTTCGGTGACTTCGTACAGTATTTGTATACGAAAATTCCCGGCCGTCCCTTTTAGTTTGTGTCCAAGCATATTGACTAGCTTTAAATCATTGTCGGCTATAGCCGACTTTATCTCTTGAGACATCTCCGGCAACATAGTGGCAAACTTTTTTAGTAGATTGACGACATTGCCCCTATCTAGCATAAGCATATCGCACACCTTGTCGATATCAATATTGTTTTGGAGCTGCATCGCCTCAATCTACCTTTTTTAAAAAGTATAATAGAAAAGATAATATTTATATTCCCAAAGGCGATGCTTAAAAGTGGACTACCTAGCCTCATACTCCGAAAGGATAACCTCCATCAAACGGAATAGCTCGTTGCTAGCCTCTTCCATTCTTACAAAATTTTGAAGTATTTCTTCTTTTTTTTGGGTCGCTAATCCATCTTTTAGGATTGCGATAGAGCTTAAGACGTTATCATGCACCTTTTTGTGAGGGGCATCAAGTAGTGAAAATGTGTTGGTTGCCCCAAATCTAGCCTTGCCGTCCCCGGCATACCATTTACCTAGGCGACATTCGGTATGAGTGCCGAATTCTTGAGTTTGTTTGCCCTGCGACATCGATACATATGCGTTTGACTTAAACACCATATGGTCAATTTTCGCCAATGTAAGGAACATTTTTCCTTCCATCTTGGTAGATTCGACCTCGACCGTAGATGCATTTTGATTGAACATCACAAGGGCATTCTCAAATTTGCTCATATGCTCTTTTGTCTGATTCGACAATATCGTAATCTTCTCCGAAGCTTGCTTGATATCACCGACCTCCTGGGACAAGGCTCCAACCGATACGGATATCTCGCTTGTGGCTTTTTGTGTCCTCTCGGCAAGCTTGCGCACCTCATCAGCGACAACGGCAAATCCTCTTCCAGCTTCACCTGCTCTAGCCGCCTCTATCGCAGCATTAAGTGCTAGCATATTTGTCTGCTCCGCTATATCCTTGATCAAATCAACAACATGGGTTATCTCCTCAGATTTTCTGCCAAGCATATCCAAAGAGCTATCTATGCTGGCTATATTTTCGTTTAGTTCTCCTGCGGTGTCCGATACCTCTTTTACCACTCTCAAATTCGATCTCGAACCCTCAGATATATCTTTCATGTGTTTGCTAATGTCTTTAAACGAAGAGGCATTGCTAGCCAAATCAGCCTGTACGGCTTTTAGGTTGGCATTTAAATGTTCACTACTGAGCTCGGCAAGACCTTTTGCCAATACGTTTTGTTCATTTGTTTTGTAGTTTTGCTCGAGATGAGCTATTGCCTGATTGACAAATTTGGCAGAGGTCAGCAAGTCTCCTTTAAGGGCGCTCTCATCGATTCTAATAAAGGTATCGGATGTACTCGCTTTACCCATTGCGGCATTTATATTTTTGACAAAATTATGGATTTGATCCAAAAACATATTTGTCTGCGTCGATGCTTGTGCAAGCTCGTCTTCGCCGTCCATCTCTATTCTTTTTGACAAATCCCCATCTGCACTATTTAGAGCTGCGGTAGTGCGAATGAGCTCGAATAGTTTTTCAAAAAGTATCCGCTTGAATATGAATACAAAAACGGCGATTATTACGGCAAAAAACACCGTAAGCACAACGGCTATCGTCAGCAAAGATGTTTTTATCTGCGCATCAGCCTCTTTTGTAGACATCGTTACGTCTAAAACCCCTAAAACTTCGCCTGATTTTGCCGTAGCGTGACATTTTATGCAGCTATCATCGGCAATTAGAGGCTTTAGTAGTCTTTCTTCATGCTCTTTTGCCCCAGGTATCAATGCTGGAGCTCTTGTTTTAAAAACAGAGACTATGCTAGGCTCGTCTGTCGCTTTTTCACTTTTGCCAAAAAATTCTATAACACCCTGAGATTTATAAATTTTTAGAGCGGATACGCCTGGGATTGTTTGAGCTTTCTTGAGGGTTGCGGCTATCTCCATGCTATCGCCTGTATTCATAGCCATTCTAACTGTTTGGAATATATATTCGCTAGCCATTTCGAGAGATTTTTTTGTAGATTGCTCGGCAAAATTTTTGTAGCCGTATGAGACGAAGCCAACCAAAAATACCAAGGCAATACAAAAGCCTACTATTAAAAATAATAATATTTTGCTCTGTATTGTTTTTGGCATAGAAACCCCCCTGAACTATTTGCTTTTATTATATCGGATAATTTGCAAATAGTTAGAAAAAAGTCTCTAAAGTTTATTTATTTTTTATGCCTTTCAAGCCAGACCATAATCCCTTTTTGGGCATGAAGTCTATTTTCTGCCTCTTGCCATACGTGGCTTTGCGACCCTTCCAAAACCCCTTCCGAAACCTCTTCGCCTCTATGCGCAGGAAGGCAATGTAAAAATATTGCATCAGGTTTTGCAAGAGCCATTAAAGCTTCATCTATTATGAAACCGTCAAAATCTTTGAGTCTTTTTTGGTATTCTTCTTCTTGTCCCATACTAGTCCAAACGTCGGTCGTAAGAACATCTGCGCCTTTTGCCGCCTCTTTAGGATCGTTGGTTATTACTATCTTGGCGCCGCTTTTTGCTGCAAATTCTTTTGCCTGAGAGACAACAGACTCAAGAGGCTCATACCCTTTTGGAGCGGCTATTCTTATCTCGAATCCAAGTTTTCCAGCAAGATTTAGCCAGCTGTTTGCCATATTGTTACCGTCACCTATATATGCAACAACAGGGTTTTTGTCTTTGCCCAGCTCCACCATTGTCATATAATCTGCCATCAACTGCACCGGATGATACAGGTCTGTAAGACCATTGATGAGCGGCACTTTAGAGTATCTGGCAAACTCTTCTATTTTTTCCTGCTCATAGGTTCTTATCATTACCATATCACACATAGAGCTAATAACTCGTGCGGTATCTTTGATGGGCTCGCCACGTCCAAGCTGCAAATCTTTGCCGGAGAGGAAAAGTCCGACACCTCCTAGCTGATAAATACCAACCTCAAAGCTTACCCTGGTCCTAGTAGAGTTCTTCTCAAAAATCATAGCAAGCGTTTTGCCTTCCATATACTGGACATGTTCGCCCTTTTTGGCTTCAGACTTGATATGCACGGAGAGATCGATAATCTCCAAAATCTCCTCTTTTGAAAAATCCCTCAGACTCAGAAAATGTCTCACAAGTTATCCCTTGAATATATTTAGCCGTTTATTATAGCGGCTGCTTCTTTTGCGTGGTAAGTTATTATGATGCCGGCTCCTGCTCTCTTGATAGAAAGAAGGGTCTCCATCATAGCTCTATCGTAATCGATAAGCCCCATTTTGCCCGCCATTTTAAGCATCGAATACTCACCCGATACATTATAGGCAGCCAGAGGAAGATTCGTCCTCTCCCTAATGTCCCTTATTATATCAAGATATGCTAAAGCAGGCTTGACCATTAATATATCAGCCCCCTGCGCCTCATCTTCGAGACTCTCGTCTATAGCCTCTAGGCGGTTTGCTGGGTTCATCTGATAGCTTCTGCGGTCACCAAAACTTGGGGCAGACTCGGCAACATCACGGAAAGGACCGTAAAAGGCACTAGCAAACTTGGTCGAATACGCCATAATGGGCAAATGAGAGTAGCCGGCATCATCAAGCGCCGCCCTAATTGCCTCTATGGTGCCGTCCATCATTCCGCTTGGGGCTATCATATCGACACCATGTTTCGCATGTATGACAGCTTGGCGACCGAGAATTTCTAACGTAGCGTCATTGTCTACGGTTTGGAGTTTTGGATTTAGAATACCGCAATGCCCGTGGTCGGTGTATTCGCAAAAGCAAAGATCGGTAGAAATCATAGCGTCGGGGCAAGCATTTTTTATCTCTTTTAGCGCCTGGGCTATTATCCCATGTTCACAAAGAGCATCGCTACCGACGGAGTCCTTTACGCTAGGAATTCCAAATAATATGAAAGAGTTAATCCCCATACCCTGGCAAAGCTTTACCTCTTTGATCGCCTCATCTATGCTCATCTGATAGACGCCAGGCATAGAGCCTACTTCATTTTTTATTCCCTTACCTTCTCTGATAAAAAGAGGGTATATAAAATCGCTCGGATGCAGCCTTGTCTCCGTCAGCATTTCCCTAATTTGCGGGTTGATACGAACTCTTCTAAATCTCTTAAAACTCACAATGCACGCCTTATTTATTGAAGTTAGCGCCGATTTTAGCAGAAAATCACACATAGTAAGATAAAATAATTCTCGATTAGTGTATACGAAGGATTTAAGATTTTACCTATAGAAGTGTCCAATACCGCCAAGCTACCCTCTAAGTTCGGCAATTTTCTGATACAAGCATTCAAAGAGGGAGATAAAGAACACCTAGCGATAAGAACTGCCAATCTTGACTGCGACACTCCACTTGTCAGAGTACATTCCGAATGTCTGACAGGCGACGCTCTCGGAAGTCTGAGATGTGACTGCAGAGACCAGCTTGGCAAGGCGCTTGAAAGCATAGCTAAAGCCGGTTGCGGAATGGTGCTTTATCTCAGACAAGAGGGGCGCGGCATAGGGCTTTTGAATAAAGTAAACGCCTACAAATTGCAAGACGAAGGGCTGGATACGTATGCCGCAAATCATCAGCTTGGATTTGACTCCGATGAGCGGAATTTCGACATAGTGGAGTATATGCTTTCATTTTACGGCATAAAAAAAATTAGACTTCTAACAAATAATCCAAAAAAACTAAAAAGCATAAAAGGTGTTGAGATAGTCGAGAGGGTGCCGATAATAAGCGAGCCGCACGAACACAATAAAAACTACCTAAAGGCAAAACAAGAGCAAGGCGGACATTTATTTTGAGCCTCATAAAAGAGCTTTTGTCGGAAAACGGAGTTGATGCTACAAATGAACAGGGAAAAAAGCTTTTTAGATTTTGCGAACTACTCAGGACATGGAACAAAACGCACAGCCTTACATCGATGCGGCGAGATGAAGAGTTTAACGATGCAATACTAGATAGCGTATATCCACTAACTTTTTTACAAGATTTCAAATCGGCTTTAGACATAGGAAGCGGAGCTGGATTTCCGGCAATACCTCTCGCAATCTTAAAAAGCGATGCAAACTTCACCCTATGTGAACCGCTGTCAAAAAAATATGCTTTTTTACAGTTTGCAAAACTAGAGCTAGAGCTTCACAACGTAACAGTCAAAAAAAACAGGGTCGAAGAGCTTGTCGGAGTCGAGTTTGACATGATTAGCTCAAGAGCCGTAGCAAATAGTCAAGTCCTGATAGAACTATCTTCACAGCTACTAAAAGCTGGTGGCAGCTGGCTGTTTTATAAGGGTGAGCGCTCAGCCGCAGAAGTCGACGGTAAAAATGTACAAATCTACACAAAAAATAGACGACACTACGTCTTAATAAGGAAAGAGTCTTGATCAAGTTTTTATTTAATTTGGCCGTAATTATAATAGTTATATACATCATATATGTAAAGTTTTTCAAAAAACATCCAGAACCGAAAGCTCCAAAAGACGAGTTTAAAAAAATGGATAACTCCATAATGGTTAGCTGCGATAAATGCGGCACTTTTGTTGAAACCGGAGAATCTATAGTAAAAGACGGCAAATTCTATTGCTCAAAAGAGTGCGCGGAGGTAAAATAAATGATAATAATAGGCGGGCATGACGAGGTTAGCACTGGTGAAAAGCTATCGTTTGACGATAACGGCGACCTGAGATACTTTAAATTTGACGCAAACTCTCTCGCAACATATAAAGAACTTGTACAAAAAGGCTGTGATGTAGCTATCGGTGTTAGCGATATCAAGGAGCTAGTTTATGCTTGCAATATAGGTGTAAAGTACGTCTTGGCAAATAGAGAAGATGCCGCTATAATGCAAAAAATCGTTGATTCATACATGTTTGACACTAAACTTTTGGCGATTATATATGAAGAAGACGAGATAGAGTGGGCAGCAACAGCGGAAATAGACGGCGTAGTTTTTGACAAAGAAGAAGAGCTGTGAAAATATATGATATAGCGATAATAGGGGCCGGGCCGGCAGGAATAGCTGCGGCGGTTGAGTCCTACGCAATGGGGATTAAAAACATAATCCTAATAGAAAAAGCCTTAAACCACTCGGCCACAATAAGAAATTTCTACAAAGACGGCAAAAGAGTGGATAAAGAATGGATGGGGCAAAAACTAGAAAATAGCGGCACTATCGATTTTTTAGACGGCACCAAAGAGTCTACGCTTGATTTTTTCGATGAGTTGCTAATCAAAAATGATATAGAGACGGTATTTGGCGAAGAGGCGGAGAGGGTCGTCAAAAACAAAGAGATATTCGATATAACCACGAGCGGATCAAACTATCACGCAAAAAGCGTAATACTTGCCATCGGAAAAATGGGTAAGCCAAATAAGCCAACTTGCCAAATAACTGCGGAGGCAAAAAAAAGGGTACACTATAATCTTGACGCCTGTAGCGAAAATGAAAATATTTTGGTAGTAGGCGGCGGGAATTCGGCGGCCGAATATGCAGTAGATTTGGCCGACAAAAACGACGTGGCATTATCATACAGGAAACCCAACTTCACTAGACTAAACGCCATCAATCTACTAAATATAGAAAGATTAAGCTCGCACGGCAAGATAAGAATGCTAATGGGCACAAACATCTCTGCGATAGACGAAAAAGACGGAAAACTAAAGGTGATGTTTGAAGAGATAGAGGCTGAAAATTTTGATAGAGTAATATTTGCGATAGGCGGCTCAACACCAATCGATTTTCTCAAAAAATGCGGCGTAGAACTAAAAGATGGTGAACCAATATTGTCAAACGAATTTGAAACAGAGACAAAAGGGATGTTTATATCAGGTGACATAGCCTTTAAAAACGGTGGCTCTATCATAGTAGCTCTCGATATGAGCTATAAAATAGTCAAAAAAATTAAAGAGCAAATTTTGCAATAAAAGACCAATTAATTTATGTTTGCTTTTGCTAAAATCGATAGATATATCAAAAAGCAAGGTGAGCATTATGAGAAAAATCCTCTTTTCCATCGTTACCTCCGCATCAATACTTCTAGCTGGCGGCGCAAACAATAAAACAGCCGTAGAGCTTCCTATCGGACAAGTTGTAGTTGACAGAATAGATCACAAAAATGCCGGCGGTATAGACTGGTATAAATTTGAGCTAAAACAAAGAAGTGAAGTCAGAATATACGTAACGCCTAGAGCACCTTTTGATTCTAGAATTTATATCACCGATAGGCCTGCCGGTGCAGATGGGCTTGAAAATTATCAACACAGTCTAAGCAGCGGATGGAAAGGCGATCCGGTAGTATTCAACGTAAAACTAAACGAGGGAACAAACTACATAGCCATCAAAACAAGCCAAGATCAAGAAGGCCCTATACATCTTGAGGTGGTACCGGCATACTTCAAAGGAGCATCTACGACCGTCCAAGCATCAACTCCAAACAATACCGTAGCCGCCGAATGCCCAAAATGCGATCCGACTACCGTTATAGTAAATCAAGATTCAGGCGAGAGGGTTAAAAAACTAGAAAAAGATTTGGAGCTTCAAACCAACATCAGCAATACCTTATATGATTTTTTGCAAAAGCTTTATTTTATGATAGGCGCAAATACGGACACTACGCCTGATAAAGCTCAAAAAGACGCCGTCAAAAAGCTGCAGGCACTAATAGACGAAAACAAAGAACTAAAAGACACCAAAGGCTCATTCAAAGACTATAAGAAAAAAACTGTAGGCGAATAGCCGAGCGGGCGGAGTTTAAAACTCCTCCCTTTTCGTACTAACAAGTAGTTTAGCAAGGCTCTCTCTAGGCTCTCCACCGTTTAACAAATGAGCGACCTCGTTTGCAATAGGCGAATACATATCCTTCTCTTTTGCAATCATCGATATTGCCCTAGCCGTTTCTATCCCCTCTGCCGTCTCCCCAAGGATGGATAGTATTTCTGACTCTTGCTTTCCTTGCGCCAATAGCAATCCGACACGGTAGTTACGCGACTTTTCGCTCGTAGCAGTAAGGAACAAATCCCCCACTCCACTAAGCCCCAAAAAAGTCTCCAGCCTTGCTCCAAAAGATACCCCAAATCTAGTCATCTCGGCAAGACCTCTTGTTATAAGAGCGGCTCTTGCGTTATTGCCAAGACCTAATCCATCACATACGCCAGCCGCTATGGCAATGACGTTTTTGTATGCACCTGCAACTTCGGCACCCGTAACATCGGATGATGTATATAGCTTAATAAAAGAAGGGAAAAAAGGCAGGAATGATTCGGCGCACTCTTTTGAGAGGCTAGATACAACAAGGGCTGTCGGCAAAGATGAGCTAACCTCTACTGCGAATGAAGGGCCGGATAGAAATGCAAGATTATCTTTTGGGACAAAGTCCTCATATATCTCATTCAAAAATCGCCCACGATGGCTCTCTATCCCTTTTGACGCCACAAGTATATTTTGCCCGCGAAATTCAAAACTATTTGACAAAAACTGCTCTAAGCTTTGAGCCGAAATAGAGATTATAAGATGTTTGCAATTTAGCACCTCATCCAATGTCGAAAAACCGCTAACGTCTCTAGGGGTTCTAGACCATACCTTTGGAGAATAATTTTTGGATACCGCAAACGCAAGAGCACTTCCCCATTTGCCAAGCCCTATAACACCTATGCTCATTTTTCCACCCCGATACACTCCAGCTTAAATCTAGCAAGTTCGGCACGACCGCCCATAACCACAAGAACATCTCCAACATCTATTTTGTGGTTAAAAGAATTTACGTTAAAAATAAAACGTTTACTTATCTGTTTATCTCTCAGCCCAAGAAGTATAACATCATAAGATTTTCCAATATCAAGATCAAAAAGATATTTTTGGTCTATTTTGGAATTTTTTTCTACTTCTATTTCGGCTATCTCTATACCGTATTCTCCTCCGTTTAGCGTTTTTTCGGCATATACAACCGAATCTATAAGCCCCAGTGCTGTTGGGCGCTTGAGCAGATGAAATGCCCTTGTAGCCCCTATCTCATTAAAGTCTATAGTCTCGTTTGCTCCAGCCAAAATAAGCTTTCTTTTTGAATTGGCATCGGAAGCCCTTGCTAGTATATTTATATCCTTGCTTAGAGCTCGAACGCTCAAAGTAACAAATAAGTTTAAATCATCGTCATCTGTAACGCAAAAAAAGTCCGTAACTCCGCTTCCAATCCCGATTTTTATCAAATTTTCATCATCGGATAGATCGGCCAAAATTGGACTAAAGCCATCATTTGCAGCCTCTGCAAAAT
Source organism: uncultured Helicobacter sp. (assembly GCA_964630205.1). Classification (GTDB taxonomy): domain Bacteria; phylum Campylobacterota; class Campylobacteria; order Campylobacterales; family UBA6016; genus UBA6016. The sequence continues at coordinate 12,847 of CAZVTM010000014.1, forward strand.
TATTTTTATCGTTTGTAACTATGACTATCTTGTCCGATTCGACACGCAAATTTTTTAGCAATTCCTTAGCCACATCCGAATAATCATAAATTACTATTCTCCTAAGCATCTTCACACTCTCTGAGTAGTTTTAGCCTGAGCCCTTCGACGCGCCTTGGCTTTCCTACGACTATCAATATATCATTATTTTGTAGCCTGGTTTCGTTTTTTGGATTAAACAAAAATTCTCCGCTATGTCTTACCACACCAAGGACTAAAACTCCAAAATGTCCGCTATTCAAATCGCCTAACAAAAATTCGTTCTTTACGTTTTTGATATGAACTTCCTCAACAAGCACATGCTTATTATCGGATATCAGTTCATGTATAGCCTGATAAGAGACAGGGGAATTAAGAAACTCGGCAAGAACTGCAGCCCCCTGCTTAAACCCTATTGTTTCGTCAGCACCGGCAAAAAGCATCTTTTGCTCATTTTTTACCTCATTAAATTTTGAGATTATTTTGACACTGCGAGATAAAGCCCTTGCAGCCAATATAATAGAGATGTTAACGGTATCGCTTTTTGTAAGGCATATGACTGCCTGAGCTTTTGTGGCTATATCCAACGTCTTCAACGTATCGGTATCGGTCGCATCGGCCAAAAAAGCTTTAAATTCGAGGTCTCTGGCTCTATTGATTCTATCTTTGTTTATATCCATTACCACGAAGGCCATTTGTGCATTTGCAAGTTTATGGGCAAGCTCTTCACCCATCTTGCCAAAACCACAGATAAGGACAAACTCTTTTAATTTCTCTATATGCTGATGGCTTTTTTGCTCCTTTACGGCGCTTATTTTTTGCCCGATAGTTGTATTTACGAGAGATGTTAACATCGCAAGCACGCCCAGTCCCGCAAATACCAAGAAAATAGAAGCTATCTTAGATTCCGGAGCCGTTGGGACAACATCACCGTAACCGACAGTCGCTATCGTAATGACCGACCAATATACAGCGTCAAAATATGTATTTACTTTTGGATTTTCCGCCTCAAACACATAAAACAAAGAGGAAGCTATAAAAACCGTCATCGTAATAAGTATGAATAAAACCCCAAACTCATACTTTTTAGTTGACAGTATCGAAAACAAACCTCTTGTAACCTCGGAATATCTAAAAATTTTAAAAAGCCTAAGAGGCCTAAGTTCTGGGTGTATCGACAGAAGATCTATTATACTCATTGGGTGCAATATAAACATTAGTTTGTTTTGTACAATATCCAAAAAAAGACTTCTCCACTGCGGCTCCATAAGCATCTCATCCCACTCTTCAAAACGTAAAATGATTATTTTGTGAACGTCAGAATGAACCCAAAACCTCAGCAAATACTCGGCAATAAAAACCAATATTGCAAAAATTTCTATCCAGTCAAGGAGTAGATTAGTCTGATTTTTGATGTCGTAAAGATATATGCCGACCGTCAAAAAAACAATCGTAACCATTGCATAGTCAAAATATTTTTTATATCTAAAAGAGTCGTTTAGAAGAAGATTTTTAAAAAAAGATTTTGTAGCCGCATACGACACGGAGGCATCCAGTGCGTATGCAATGATGAGGATATGTTTTGCTAAAAAATTACCCATTTAGGAGTTGTTTTAAAAGCTCGTTTACTTTTGCAGGATTTGCGCTACCTTTGCTTGCTTTCATTGTTTGCCCCACAAAAAACCCAAACAACGCCTCTTTGCCGGCCTTGTATTCTGCCACTTGCTGCGGATTTGCTTTGATTACCTCTTCGATAATTGCTATGATGGCACCGTCATCGCTAACTTGTTTGAGTCCTAATTTTTCAATAATAGGATCTATCTCTTCAGCTGTATTTTCAACCAAATAGTCAAGCACGTCTTTTGCCGCTTTACCACTTATTGTGCCGTCACTTATTCTCTTGGTCAATGTCGCAAGTTTTGGGGCATCTATACCGCACTCTGCTAGCTCTACACCTTTTGCATTCAAACGACCCAGCAGTTCGGTAGTCAGCCAACTAACAGCTAGCTTCGTATCACTCCCCTCTTTTATCATCGTCTCAAAGTAGTTTGCCATAAAGAGGTCATTTGTGAGTACGCCCGCATCGTATGCTTTGAGTCCGTATGAATTTATAAATCTCTCTTTTTTCTCATCGGGAAGTTCAGGCAGTTTTTTTGCCTCTTCCATCATCTCGTCGGTCACTATCAAAGGTGGAAGGTCAGGGTCTGGAAAGTATCTATAATCAGCAGAACCCTCTTTGCCTCTCATCGAGCGGGTTTCATTTTTGGACGGATCGTAAAGCCTTGTCTCCCGAACAACCTCTTTTTCATATACGCCGCTCATCCAGGCTTCACGCTGTCTTGCTACTTCATAATCAATCGCACGTTGAATAAATTTGAAGCTATTAATGTTTTTTATCTCAACTCTTGTGTATAGCTTTGTATCGCCGACAGGCCTTATAGATACGTTGGCATCGCATCTAAACGAGCCCTCTTGCATATTGGCATCTGAAATATCAAGATACGTCACTATCGCATGAAGTTTTTTGAGATACAGCACAGCCTCCAAAGAACTTGACATATCAGGCTCGGAGACTATCTCCACAAGCGGCGTACCGACACGATTTAGGTCAACCTTGCTATACCCGCCCTCATGAATATTTTTGCCAGCATCTTCTTCCATGTGCGCTCTGGCTATTCGCACTGTTTTCGAGCCGCCGTCCTCAAAATCTATGGTAAGAGTACCGTGTTCGACTATTGGAATAGTAAATTGCGATATTTGATAAGCCTTTGGAGAGTCCGGATAAAAATAGCTTTTTCTATCGAATATTGAGGCTTTGTTGATAGTCGCGCCGACCGCATTTCCAAACAACATCGCTTTTTTGACGGCCTCTTTGTTCAGTACCGGCAATGCACCTGGCAACGCTAGGCAGGTAGGGCAAGTGTTTGAGTTTGGCTCATCCCCAAAGCTTGTAGAGCAGTTGCAAAAAATCTTAGTTTTAGTATTTAGTTGGACGTGAACCTCAAGCCCTATTACCGTTTCAAATTGCATATAATTCCTTTATTATCTTACAAAATATCGTATAGAAGCAAAACCGAAAACACCGGTAGCTGCTATTTTTTCCGCTTTTATTTCATCATCCACGCCGCCAAGAGCAAAAAGCCTAGTCTTGTCAAGCCCCTCAGCAATATTTACAAATGCTTCAAACCCGATCGGCGCACCCTTGCATGGAGTGTCATAAACCGGACTAAGCGTCACATAGTCACATCCAGCGTCCAAAGCCCTCAAAACGTCTCCGGCACTATGGCAACTAACGATACATAACAAGCCGGTATCTTTGACTGCTTTTATCTCGTTTATTTGGTCGCCCCTTAGATGTACGCCGTCAAGCTCATATTTCAAGGCAAGCTCCAAAGAGCCGTTAGCGAACGATAGAAAGTCATATTTTTCGACGATGTCGGCAAAAGCTCTCAAAAGGGTATTCTTATCCCCTTCGGACTTGTCTCTGAAACAAACAAAATCAGGGCTGTATTTTATTAAACTTCGGTTTAATACTGCCGTAAAGGATGTCGGGTCTGTAGTATAGTACGCAGGATCAGTTATTAGATATTTCTTCATCCTTAGACTCCTTGGAGACTTGGAGTTTGGATAAAATATCTTTTAGTATTTTCGTCTGCTCTTTTTTTTCTGCAGCAATATCTTGCAAAAGCGAAAGCCCTTCAAAAAAAGCCACAAATAAAAAACCGGATGAAAACCCTAGGATAAAGAGTAAAACAGCTGTAAAAAAGCCGATTGCAAGACCGTGCAGAAAGAGGTATATACCTATGGAAAAGGACAATACCCAAGAAACCCCGATGCAAAAGCTAATCAGGGATTCAAGGTATTTTTGTCTCATAAATTTAGTGTTTGTTTTCTTCTTCGATTACTACGGCACCGGCAAGGTAAACGTAAGTGAGAATCATAAATATAAACGTTTGCAGAAGACCAAAGAAAAAGAGTAGGAAAAACGCCGGAAGAGGCAGAACCCAAGGAACTAGCATAAGCAAAACCATAAGGAACATATCGTCACCTTTTACGTTACCCATAAGCCTGAAAGACAGAGATATAATTCTTGATATGTGAGAGATTATCTCTATCGGGAACATAAGAGGTGCAAGCACTTTAACAGGACCCATAAAGTGTGCAAAATAATGTACAAAACCTTGGTGTCTGATACCTTCAAAGTTGTAGTATATGAACACTACAAGCGCAAGAGCCAAAGTCATATTGATATTGCTAGTAGGAGATTCGAAACCAGGTATAATACCCATCATGTTTGATGTGAACACAACCAGACCGATAGTTGCTATAAGAGGGAGATATCTTCTAGCTCTCTCTTCGCCGAATACGCCGGCCCCCATATTGATTACGCCCTCAAGATATACTTCCATAACATTTTGAAGCCCTTTTGGGACTAGCTTCATCCCCTGTACCGCTAGCACGGCTATTATAAGAATGAGCGATACCATCAAAATCGTGTGTGATACAAGTATCGCAGCTTGCGAATGGCCTAAAAAAGCGCCAAAAAAAGTAAAGAGTCTACCTTCCATTTTTTGCCTTTGAGACTAAAGTTTTGGGGCATTCTACCCAACTAGTGTTTAAACTTTTATAATTTAATAACGCCGAATTATACAGTAACAGAGTAGCTTCTATGACCGTCTTGATGTCTATTTTTTATTCACAACTACACATCTTTCAATGCTTTTTGGCAACCATTTCGGTGACACGGCGTATCATGCTAACGCCAAGTTCGTACTCACCGATAAAAACATCCTTAATCCCTTGTTTTACGAAAATATCGGCAGCCTCTTCGCTGTGAGTTCTAACCACAACTTTTATATTCTGATTTATCTTTTTTTATAGCGTCCACAATAATACTTGCCTGAAAAGCATCAGGGATGGCAAATACCGCAACTTCCGCATACCCCATTCCGACGGATGTCAGCGCATCCAAATCGGTTCCGTCGTCGCAAACCGACAATACTCCAAGCCGCCCTAACTTTTCGACTTTTTCCCTCGTAGGATTGACAAAGTTAAATACCAGAAGATTGATAGCTATTGATATCAGCGCCCCGGCAAAGATATAATTTTGCCCCTCTAAAGGCAATATACCAAGAGCAACGCCTATTCCGGCAAGAATAAACGAAAACTCACCTATTTGAGCAAGAGACGCGGATACCAAAGGAGCGGTGTTTAACGGATATTTAAAAAACAAAACAATCAAAAATGCGGCTACAGATTTTCCAAATACTATTATGGCAACGACAGAGAGTACATGCAACGGCTCTTCTACCAAGATATAGGGGTCAAACAGCATTCCGACCGAGACAAAAAACAGCACGGAAAAAGCATCTCTAAGCGGCAATGATTCGGCCGCAGCCCTCTGACTCAGCGAAGACTCCCTCATCACCATCCCCGCAAAATTTGCCCATCGCTATGAATAGCGTCTTAAAGATGGCTCCTCCGTCAGCCTCCTGTCCCACTACCGAAGCGGCCATTGTAGGAAGTAAAACAAGGACCAATACCGTAACCAAATCCTCTATGACAAGCCATCCTACGGCTATTTTGCCGTTAACGGTCTCCAATATATTTCTATCCTCAAGGGCTCTTAGCAAAACGACCGTACTCGCAACCGACAAAGCCAACCCAAAAACCAAAGAGGTGCCGATACTCCAACCCCAAAAATGCGCAACAACCATACTAAGTAAGGTTGCCGCCGCTATTTGAGCAATCGCCCCCGGTAGCACTATTTTTTAACGGACAAAAGTTCATCAACTGAAAAATGGAGCCCTACGCCAAACATAAGAAGTATCACCCCTATCTCTGCCAACTCTTTGGATAGCTCCAAATTGGCAACAAATCCGGGTGTAGCCGTCCCAATAATTATTCCGGCTAACAAATAGCCCACAAGGGCAGGCAATCTAAGCTTGGTTGCGATAAATCCCACAACAAACGCTACGACCAATGCGGCAGAAATAGTGGCAATAAGCGTAACGCTATTGGGCATTCAACACTCCAAATTAAAAATTCAAATCCTTGTTTTGTAAAGAGTTTAACCGATTGATGTTAATTTTATAAAACGATTTGTAAAGTTTGTATACTAAAATTTGTACATTAGCACGTCAAGCGAAGAGCTTCCAGTGTATCAAAGGCAAAAAAGCTACATATTCCAGTCGTATGAAGACATATCAAATCGGCGTTAATGGGAGCCACGGTATCCATAAAATGCCTATGTCCACCCCCCCTTTTTTTATGATTCTAAGCTCGACTCTGTCTTTTTGGATGCCAAGCGAGTCGATAAAAATATTTGCTTTTTTGTCTATATCAGACCTGATATTATCATGAAAATCATCTATTGCTGCACTACTAAATCCACAGTAATTGCTTAGTCTGCTTTCGAATGGAACGGTATGAAGATTTAACAAAACAAGCTTTGCATCCGAAAACATATCCGCCGCTTTTTTGACTGCTATTCTGGATTCATCGGAAAAATCGGTTGGAAATAATATCCTTTTGTATTCTGAGCTAAGCGCATTTTCCCTCTGATAATATCTTTTGTATGCAACCCCACAAAAAGATCTTCTAAAACAGAGCTTTCGCCGGCTGCGCCTATAATCACGGCATATGCGTCTAGCTCTTTTGCGAGCTTGGATATTTCATCTTTGATATTTCCCTTTTTGCAATAGAAATTTTCGAATTTCAAACCGGTCACCCTGCCACCCAAAGATTCCTAGCATCGCCCTCTAAAGTCCACATTTTGTCATCTATGTCGGCAAAAAAATAAATCCTCTATGACATGCGCTACGCACAATCTTGCACCTATTGTATCGGCAAGCCTGGGGGCCTTATTTAGCATATCAAAGCTGCTATCCGAAAAATCGGTCGCCGCCAATACAACAAAATCTCGCATGATAATCTTTCGCATTTGATTGCAAGTATTAAAACAAAAGCTTCTTAAAATTTAACAGATGGGGTATAAGCCTCGATATAAATGTGACCGCAATAGTTATGGCGGATCCCGGTCTATTCGAGATAGCGATGTCAAATCTGTTTGAAAATAGCGTCAAATTTAAGGGTAATGAAGCCCCGCCGTATGCAAATTCGACAATGGAAAAATATCGATACAAAATAGCGGGAAACCACTGGAGGAGCCGATAAGCAGATATTTTGAGCCGTTTTTCAAAGAAACCAGCATCCAAAATCAAAACAGTATGGGACTGGGGCTCTATCTATCCAAAAAGGTACTTGAAATACAAGGGATTGGGCCTTTATACAGACACGAAGACGGAGTAAATATTTTTGAAATAGGCTAGCCTAATTTCTCTTGCCCTATTCTATAAAGCGCAAAATCATATTTTACAGGATCATTAGGATCAAACTCCCGTAGTTTTTCCGTTATCATAATCGCCGATTTTAGGTCATAGCTTTTTCTATCAAGCAGTCCAAGCCTTTTGGAAACGTTAAAAGTATGCGTATCAAGAGGCAGTATTAAATGCCTTTTTTCCACATCGCCCTCCCAAAGTCCCATATCAAGACAATCCTTGCGCACCATCCAACGAAGATACATATTCCATCTTTTTAGAGGCGAGCCGGTCATTTTGATATCTTCCGAGCCGACAAGAAAATTTAACCCTTGCGTATCGGGCTTTAATAGTTTATTGAGCTTTTCTATGACGTAATGCAACCCCTCCAAAACAGAGCCGTATTTTTGGTAGCCTCTCAGAAAATACTCTTTTACTCCGCCCTCTTTTTGAAACTCCCTTAACGCTTTAAAAAAACGAACCGTATCGGATGGGGTCTGAAATCGGTAATATTTGCCACCAAATGCAGCCTCTATGTCATCTGCCCCAAAATCAAGCGACGATAGAAACTTTACTATCTGAGATGCGTTGCCGTAAGCAAAAAGAGCACAAGCAAGAGCTACATGCTCATCTTTATATTTTCTGGCTACTATCAAAGGATCTGGTCTGTTTAGCTCACACAGCTCCCCCTCACAGTTTCTAGCTTCATATTCGGCGTCAAGCCTGCTTTTTAGCTCACTCATATCGCGCTACTCTTTGCATTTATTTTATTTTGAAGTTTAAACGATAAATCAACAAGGACAAACGTCACAAAAAATATCATAAGCCCCGGGAAAAAGCTAACCCACCAAGCTATATCCATAACATCCTTGCCATCAGAGAGCAGTCCTCCCCAGCTCATATCGGGCGGTAATATACCGAGCCCCAAAAAGCTCAGGGAACTCTCCGCAAGTATGGCTCCGCTGACACCGAATACAAAACTTGTAAGAAGTATCGGCGACAACAGTGGAGCATAGTATTTGAGTATTATTTTTGCATCTGAGACTTTTGCGATCTTCAGGATTTTGATAAACGGCTTATCGTTTATAGCGTACACCTCACTACGAAGGAGTCTAGCAGTCCCCATCCAAGAGCTAATCGATATGATAAAAATAAGCAAAAACGGGGATATGTCGACATATGCCACAAGAGCCAAAAGGAGAAAAAATGTCGGGACAGTCAAGAAAAGATCTATCAACACGACAACACCCTTATCAACAGCACCCCTGTAAAACGCAGCGCTGACGCCTACGGCCAAAGATATTGCCACAGATGCCAAAGAGGCCGTAAAGCCGATTAAAAGGGAGTTTTGGCCCCCTATCATTACGCGAGCCAACATATCGCGCCCAAGCCTATCCGTCCCAAACAAAGCGTACAGATTTGGAGCTTCCAATATTCTATCCTTATCGAAAGCATTTGCGTCAATACCGTAAATATATGGACCGACAAAGCAAAAAAGTACAATAAAGGCAATAAAAAACAGATGCCCTTTAAATTTGTCCATTTACTGCTTGATGCCGAGTAGCGTATTTAACATCTGATCAAGCGTTGTAACCACTTTTGCGGACGCCTGATAACCGGATTGAAACTTAATCAAGCTCACCATCTCTTCATCGGTTGAAACCTTAGATATAGAGGACATCTCTTCATAAACCGCATTATATACGGCCGTTGCGGCATCATTGTTTAACACGGCGGTTTCGGTATCGGCCGCCACCCTTGTAGCGGTATCCAAATAAAAACCGGCAATCGTATTGCTATTGATATCGCCGTTTCTCATCTTAAACTCAATCTTGTCGTATTGTAATTGCAATATAGAGTTTGCCACACTGTTATTACCGTTTACCGGGGCAGAATAAGGCTTAATCAAATCCGGGCTATTCACAAAAGTATCTTTTAGTCCGATATTGGCGGCGCTTGTTCCGTCAAACAATCTTCCAAGACCGAGCGCACCAGCAAAATTTGAAGGCGACGTCGAACTGTCTTGTATGGCTATTCTATAACCCATACCCGACACATTGGTGGTTTGTGTTAACGAAAACTCCCCGTTTGTACCTGCTACAAAATTTGCCTGAAAATAGCTATTGAGGTCGTTTGTCGCATTACCGTCGGCATTATCGTCTTGATTTGCGTTGATTTTTGCGGCAATAGAACTAAGCGTGTCGGTGTATATATCCACGTTAATAGTTCTTCTGGAAACTTCATTTCCCGCATTATCGTAAACTATCGCATCAAACGAACCGTTTTTTAGATTTAAAGGCAAAAAAGAGACCGGCTCGGTACCGGTCGCATTTATTTTATTCGAGCGCATCTCACTAGCGGCACTCGCCGCATACGTATTGTTCATGCTCTCGACAAACCCTTTGGCAAAAGTATCAAGCCTGTCTATATAGTCTTGAAGCTTTCCTTTTGACGGAGTTCCGGTCGCCGAATCTATAGCCGTACCACGAAGATCCAGTATGGCACCGAGCCTACCGTTTGTTATTTTTTCAGAGATATCTATAAGGGTATAGTCTTGATACTCAAAAAATACGCTATTAAACTGCTTGGATGAGCTATTGGAATCTGTTTTGAGCACAAGCGGATGGAACGTCGCTCCGTCAACGAAAGGATATCCGCCCACCTGCACCACGTATTGATTTGAGCCGTCAGCAACACTGGAGTCAACAAGCATATTTGTTTTTACACCCTCTTTGCTAACGTTTATGTTTAACAGTTTTGAAAGTGCGGTCTCCCTCTTGTCCCTCTCGTCCCTTAGGTCATTCGCATTGTTTGTCCCGTTTGATTCATGAACGGCTATTTTTTGATTGATATCCGCAATCTCTTTTGCCAAACGATTAATCTCTTCAACGACCGGTTCAACTCTTTTATCTAAAGAGGCTTGTAAGTCTGTAAGGGCACTTCTTGTATCTTGAATGATATTTGCAAGATTTTGAGCGTGTTCGGCTACGGCTATCGCCTGCTTTGAGTCGTTAGGATTGTTTGCATAGTTTTGCCAAGCATCAAAATAGCTTTGAATGTATTTTGATACACCGCTTCCGGCTATATCTGGGAAATACTTGGATACCTCTACGAGCGTACTCTCTTCAAAGTCTGTAAACTCCTGTTGCATAGATGCGCTAGTGAATCTACGATAAACAAATTCATCATGTATCCTAACGATCGTCGCAACTTCGGAACCCGTACCTATGTCACCGGGAAGTGTATAAAAAGGCGATTTGGTTTGTATCGAGGCTCTTTGTCTTGTATAATCTGAATTATTTGCATTTGAAATATTATTACTTGTTACGTTAACCGCTATCTGCGAAGTTTGCAAGCCGCTGTACGCAGTATACAGCGAATCAAATATACCGGCCATGTCTTATGCCTTTATTTCAAGGAAGCTTGAACGTCTTTGGACGACTCCGTCATAACCTATATTGTGCTGCTCGTCTTTGGAGGTCATTTGATCTAAAAGCGAATTATAAAAAGAACCCACCGCAACGACCAATTTTGCATAGTGTTTATTTATCGATTTTAGTTCGTTTAACTTTTTTCTCATATCATCAAGCAGATCTTTTTGGGATTCGCTCAAAAGATCTTTCAGCTCCAAAGATGGATTTGCATTTGCCATCGATACTATCTCGGAGTCTATTAGATTTTTATATTTTTCAAAAGTGCTGACCATCTCCTCTTTGCTTTTGACTTTGCCAAAAAGCTTATCGTGCTTAGCCTGCTTGATATCTTCTATGTCCGATTTTGTAATGTCTATTAAATTTTGTAGTGTTTCAATAGCAAGATTTATGTAGTGAACCAACATTTTAAACCCCTTAAAATATACGAGAAAAACTAAAATCCGACAAGAGCCTTAGCAGTTTTGTCCATATCGAGCTGGTATGTACCGCCCTCTATAGCTTTCTTTAGCTTTTCTACTTTTGATTCTTCTGATATTTGATGGGTGGCTTCTTTTTTTTCCACTTTTGCTCCATCTTTCTGTAGTACTTGGTTTTGGAGTCCGACAGTGCCGGAATTGAGTGCGTTTACCATTTCAATTCCTTCATGAACACAAGGGTTTATTGTTAGTTCACGCACAATATCGACAGCTAGACTCAAAATTTTAGGCTCTCTCTTTCAAAAAATCAAAAAGCATTTTGCTATAACCGAAGTTGCCTGTAACCGAATTTGAAATAGCATCCGTATACATGGATTTATATATTTCTTTGCCCGCAGCATCCGGAAACAAAGAGTATTTTTCATCCAATGCTATATCTAGCATCTGCTTGACTATTACAGACTCAAAAGCATCCGTTTTTTCTTTTAAAGCGGTGTCTTCTTTGCTAACGGTTTTTATGGCGTTAGCTTTTGAGGTAGCATAAGAACCGAGTGCGCTTGATACGTCTATCATTTCATGCTCCTTATATAATTTCAAGATCCGCTTTTATGGCGCCCGCGCTTTTCATAGCCTCTATGACCGATATTATGTCTCTAGGTTTCGCACCAAGCTTTTGAAGGGCGCGCATTAGCGTAGAGAGCGTCATCTCCGAACTTGGAGCCATAACGACGTTAGAGGCAAGACCGACTTTTGTTTGGTCCCCCAAATCTATAACCGATTTTCCATCTACGTCCGGTTCTTTTTCTCCGGCAGATCTGACTTTTATGGTTATATCACCGTGAGTAATCACCACAGGATCGATCCTTATATCAGCTCCAGCAACTACCGTTCCCGTTTTCTCGTCTATAATGATTTTATTTTCTCTTTGTGCGTCTACGGCTATATCTTGTACTTTTGCTATAAACTCAACGGAGCTCATATTTACGGGCTTTACGAGTTTCAGTGTTCTTGAATCTTCGGCAAAAGCGACACCTCTGCCAAGCGTTTTATTGATGGCGTCTTGTATCTTTACGGCATTTTGGAAATTTGCCTGCTTGAGGCTTAGCATAACACCCTCTTTTTGGGCTATGTTAAAAGGAATCTCTTTTTCAATAAGGCCACCGTTTCTTATCGTAGCCGCAGTTACGTGGTTTTTTTGCCCTTTGCCTCCGGCATTAAAGCCGCCGGTAGATATGGTTCCTTGCCCTAGTGCGTATATCCTGCCGTCAACACCCTTCAACGCAGTCAAAAGAAGTGTCCCGCCTTCTAGTGATTTTGCGTCACCTATAGACGATACCGATATATCTATTTTGTCGCCTTGTCTTGAAAACGCCGGTATGTTTGCAGTCACAATCACGGCTGCTATGTTTTTGGATTTAATATCTTTTGGGTCTATCTTGACGTTAACTGTAGCTAGCAGATTTGAAAGGGATTGAGTAGTAAAGACTGACGTTGAGCCATCCCCCGTGCCGTTTAGACCGACTACGAGACCATAGCCTATTAGCTGATTGTCTCTTACGCCGACTACGTTTGCAAGATCTTTGATTCTGGTAGCAAATAAAGACTGACAAAGTATCGTAAACAGCAGGCAAACACCAAAAACTTTTTTCATAAAAAGCCCTAAAGAGTAGTTTTAACCCTTTAAAGCAAAGCCCGTTCCAAACGGGACGTAATAATATTATTTGGTGGAGTTTTATACCGTATAGTAAGCCACGGAGCTTTTGCCGAATTTTTTGGATTTTACGCAAGTGAAGGCGCCGATAGCTTGCGGCAGCTCGTATCCGGTCATATACTCTACGGCGACTATGTCAAGAGGGTGCGGCTTTATGGCCGCTATTAGAGATATGGTATCTTCATAGATGTTTTTCATGTTATCCCTGATGCTAAAAGGCGGGTCAAAATAGAAAATTCTTTTCTCTTTTTTTGCCACGCTATCCAAAAGTTCGGTAAAAAACTTAAAACTGTCGGCATTGTAAACTCTGGCGTTTTGAACTCCGAGTAAATCCAGGTTTTTTTGAATGCAAGCATATGAGTTTCTATCTTTTTCTATAAAATATGCAAACTCGGCACCACGACTAAGAGCCTCTATTCCTATCGTACCGCTCCCGGCAAACACTTCGACAAATACGGCCCCTGCAACTTCACCCTGAAGGGCATTAAATACGGATTCTCTTATTATGTTTTTGGTACTTCTGGTGACTGAGATGTCGGCCAGAAATATTGTTTTTCCTTTAAAATCACCCGCTATTACTTTTGATGTCAACTGTTTTTTCATTTTACGCCCCTTATAGTCGCCACAAGATCCGCTACAAATTTCTGTGTTAGTGCGGCTATCTGCTTCTCAAGCTCATCGCCCTCTTTTCTTACGGCTTGCAATGCAACTGTTCTTGGTCGCCCCAATCTCCTATGATACTCGCCCACCGCTTTTATGAGTTTTGACTTTGAAAACGGCTTTCTCAAATTTGAGTTTTTATCATCCCCTATCACAAATACCGGCTTTTCGGAATCTATAGCCTTATCAGAAATCACAAAATCACATGCCGAATAAGAACTAAGATGCTCTTTCAAAAAGACTTCCAAACATTTTTTCAAAAGCGGGGAATCACAAATGACGGCAACTTTCAAAGAATATCCTCAAACTATTTTTTGTGATTTTAGCTAAATTCAAATTTCAGCTTCGTTTGCCGATATAACCAACAAGCATATTAAAGATAATCCAAAAAACCGGAGTTTAATATTATGGAAATACAAAACATACCAAGCGGCGACTACATAGGCCAAAGTGAAATGAAACCTGCTTTAGAGACACAAGCTTCCGAAACCAAGGGGACGTCTGCGGCAGCTATTCAAAAACAAAGCGACGAAGCTGCGGACAAAACCAAACAGGAAGATTTAAAACAAGAGCTAATGCGGCTTACGGAGGAACTTAATAAAGAGATGAATCCTCTAAATATCAATGTCAAATTCGGTTTTGAGGATAAAATAGGTGAAATGTTTGTGTCGGTATATGAAAAAGATTCAAACAAATTGCTTCGCAAAATCCCCTCGGATGGGGCCATAGCATTGATGATAAAAATGCGAGAGATAATAGGTATTATTTTTGATAAAAAAGCTTAATCAAGCAAAGGATTTAAAATGGCAGGAACAATAAGCTCACTCGGTCTTGGAAGCGGAACGCTGACAAGTAGCCTGATTGACCAATTAAAAAATGCCGAAACTAGCAGCAGAGTCACGCCGATAACAACATCAATAACAAAAACACAGAGTCAAAAATCTGATTTATCGTCGTTAATTCTTTCATTGTCATCCGTCAAAACAGCCGCAATGGACCTGGGTGATGAATCCACATACCTAAAAAGAACGGCAACGTCAACCAGTACAAGCGTAGGAATATCGGTAACAAGCGGCGTATCTCCGCAGAATGTAAGTATGAGCGTATCCCAACTGGCACAAAACCATGTAATGCAATCAAAGGGTTTTACGTCTGAATCGGCAACGGTATCTTTGACAAATCAAACATTTAATATGTCTATCGGCACTACAAGCTACAACGTTAGCGTAACAGCCGGCATGACACTAGAGCAATTCGCCCAAAAAATTAACGATACTACAGATGGAAATATAACGGCTAGCATACTAAACACAGGCGATAGCACGAATCCCTACAGGCTAATACTAAAAGCCGCAGATAGCGGAAAAGATAATGCGATAACAATGAGCGGAACACTTGCCGATACACTGTTCGTAAAACCGGAGATTATAGGCAATGCAGACGCTGACGCTGCGGTCGGCTCAACGGCCGACGGAGACATAATAATAAACGGTGTTTCTATATCTGGGGCAACGCTAGCCGGCGGCTCAAAAGTAAACGGGGACGCAATAGCGGAAAAGATTAATGCCAAAACTGACGAAACCGGAGTCACTGCAACCGTTGACGCAAACGGCAAAATCACATTACAGCATAAAAACGACGGTGAAATAGTCATCACCACGAAAAACGGCGCAGCGGCAAAAAGCGGTCTTTTTGCAACCGATAAAACAGATTATACCGTTGATGCAAAAACCCTTCAAGTCGCACAAGATGCAAAATTTAAATATAACGGCATCTCTATGACTAGATCATCAAACAGCATAGACGACGTCATCACGGGGGCAACATTTAGTCTAAATTCGGTTACCACATCAACGGTAAACCTGTCAATAAAACAAGACACAAGCGCAATACCTACGTTGGCTAAAGATTTTGTCGCAGCTTTCAACTCTCTTAACAACAAAATAAAAGACCTGACCAAGTTTAATAGCGCAACAAAAACATCAGGCTCACTTCAGGGTATCTCCGATGTTTCGTCCATCTACAGCAAGCTGTCGACCCTAATAACAAAACAAAACAGCAACGGTGTATCACTTATAGACTATGGTTTTTCTCTCGACAAGACAGGTTCACTAAGCCTTGACTCAACCGTACTCAACAAAAAACTATCTGAAGATTCGTCCGCCCTTGAGGAGCTGTTTAGGGGAACTACCGAGATAACAAAAGCGTCATATACGGCTAACAAAACTGCCGGGACTACTGCTGATAGCATACCTGCCGGCGGCATATATATAAACGGCGTGTCGATAGCGGCAGTAACAACAGTCAACGGAACAGCTGAAGAAAACGCACAACTTTTTGCCGAAGCAATCAATAAGTCCTATGAGTACACAGGAGTTAAGGCATATACCGACGGCAGCGGAAAACTAAGACTCGAAACGCCTAGCGGCGGAGCCATTAAAATAAAAACAACTGCGGCTGCGGCTGCGGCCTCAGGTCTATCTGCATCAGCAACTGCGGACGTAGCAATGCAGGATATCATCGTGGGCATAGGCTCGACCACGACAAAAAAAGGGGCTTTTGCAGATATAAACTCTCTTCTTGCCTCAATGATAACAGGCGACAAGTCAACACTTCAAATGCTTGATAAGTCTTTCCAAAGCCAGATAGACAGCAAAACTGCCGAAAAAGAGAAGGCTGTAGCCCAAATAGATACGAGATACGAACTAATGGCAAAACAATTTGCGCTATATGATTCGATGATAGCCAAATTTAAAAACAGCTTCAGTTCGCTTCAAATGCAAATAGATTCAATGAAAAATTAAAAGGAAACAAATGAGATCAACAGCACTAAACGCATACGCACAAAACGCAGCAAGAATAGAATCGCCTGAAAAGCTCGTACAAATGCTTTTTGAAGGGATATTGCGTTTTACGGCTCAAGCGAAAAAAGCTATTGAAGACGGCGACATTGAAAAAAAAGTTTATTGGCTCAACCGCTCAATAGATATTTTTGCTGAGCTTATCAACTCGCTTAACTATGAAAAAGGCGGCGAAGTAGCCAACTATCTTAACGGACTGTACAGCCACCAAATTTATCTTCTTAGTACGGCGAATTTGGAAAACACCACGGAGCCATTGGATACCGTAATAGGCGTAACAAAAGGGCTTATAGACGCCTGGAAAGACGTTACCGGAACTGGGGCGTAATGAACTACATAGCTGAGCTAAAGCTTGCCGTCATCAATAGTGATTTTAAAAAAATGGAAGAGCTATCGGAGATTATATTTAAAAGCGACAATCTAGCAGAGCTAAAGCAGGCTTCCGCAATGATTGGCGAGGCTATAAAATTACTTGAGAAAGAGAGAGCCTCAACCTTAACGGCAATGAAAAATATTCAGAAAATGAGGCAATACGCTACCCAGCAACAATAAACCGTCGGCTACAAGGCCATCTCGTAGCGAATCTTTTTTATCTGCTCAAAAGCATTTTGAACTCTTCTAAACTTCGCAGTATATCTCTTTACGGTCTCCTCGTCTTTTCCATACACCCTATCTGGATGATATATTTTTATCAGCTCCAGATATCTTTGCCTAATTGTATCGAAGCTATCACCGTATCTAGAGTTCAGTTCGGCTAGGTAATTGGCCTCTGAATTATCTGCGAAATAATCCGCGTAAAATCTCTTTTTTGATGTTTTTGTGTGAGAGTTTAGACGGATTAGCTCTTCTTCGTTATAGGCAAACTTTACATGCAAAAAATCGTTAAATTTGACCTTCTTTGCCAATACCTTTCTGATAGCGGCATACTCCTCTTTGCTTTTTACTTTTACCTTTGCCACTTTTTCGTGATAGTCCACGTCAATTTTCATACCAAATAAAGTCGTACGCAAAAATTCGACTACCCTTCTAGTCTCATCCGAAAATCTAAAAAATACGCTATCCTTGTGGCACTTGACTATCACTTTAGGGGTAAGCGAGCCCTCTTTTGAGTTTGCAAATTCAACAAAGAAGGGGACGTTTGGATTGAACTCTATATTGATTTTTTCATTTTTGTTTTTATTGAGATTGTTCAAGAGACAACTCATAAAAAATTGTCTCTTGGTTTTGTCTTCGCTTTTTGGAAACACGAGTATAGAGTCTCTTAAGTGGATAAAAAACTTAAAATTTTTACTAATATAATTTTTTATGCACTCCGAATATGCGGCATCCCTTGCATCTACACGGGCAAGAATCATATTCTCGGTATGATTAATAGCAAATACTTGGCTTGTTACCACGTAAAGCTCCAAACTTTTTTAACCAAAATACAGCAAAAATCGTTCCCGATTTGGATGCGGCGGCCAAAAAAAATAGAGCCTAAACGTCAACTATCTTGCAAATTCTACAACCCTTGTCTCTCTAATAACGATAACTTTTATCTCGCCGGGATACTGCACCCCTTTTTCGACCTCGGCCGCTATCTCTCTGGCTATCAAAACCGACTCGTCATCATTAACCAAAGAGGCGTTGACTATAACCCTTACCTCTTTGCCGGCGGCTATTGCATAAGCATTTTTAACGCCCTCGTGTGAAAGTGCGATTTTCTCAAGCTCTTCAACCCTTTTAAGAAAACTCTCAAGAACTTCTCTTCTGGCGCCTGGTCTAGCCGCAGACAATGCGTCCCCGGTACATACAGCCGCACACTCTATTGATTTTATCTCTTCGTGTCCATGATGTGCATATATCGCATTGATTACAACCGGATGCTCTTTATACCTCTTACATACGTCGGCGCCGAGATCGACGTGATTGCCGGAATAATCATGAGTAAGAGCCTTTCCTATATCGTGCAACAAGGCAGCCCTTTTGGCCAAAACCTCATCGCCGCCCAGTTCGGCCGCTATGATTCCAGCCAAATGCACAACTTCAAGGGAGTGCGCCAGTGCATTTTGGCCGTAGCTAGCCCTATATTTGAGTCTACCTATTAGTTTGATAAGCTCCGGATTCATAGGGCCTACACCCAAGTCCATTACTATATTCTCACCCTCTTCATACATTCGCTCGTCAAACTCTAATTTGACTTTCTCGTATATCTCTTCTATTTTAGCGGGCTGTATACGACCGTCTTCGATGAGAAGCTCAATCGTTCTTGTGGCTATCGCCCGTCTAAGAAGATTGAAACTACTTATAATAATAGCGTTAGGGGTATCATCTACTATAATATCTACGCCGAGGAGCATCTCTAGTACTTTTATATTTCGCCCCTCTTTCCCGATAATACGCCCTTTTATCTCTTCGCTTTGTATTGTGACAACATTTATTAGACGTTCCGCGGCAAACTCTCCCGCAAATCTAGTCGTAGCTTGTGCGATGATGTAATTTGCCCTTTTTCTGGCTTCGCTCTTCGCCTCGGCTTCGTATCGCCTTACTATGTGGGATATTTCCTCTCTGCACTGCTCCTCTACTTTGGCAAGCACGATTTCTTTTGCTTCGTTTCTGGTGAGCCCAGCACCGGCCTCGGCAATTTTTAGCGCTTCGTCTGTTTTTTCCTCATATCTCTTTTTTATTCTAGCAAGCTCCTCTTTTGCACTTTCTATGTCACGCTTCATAGAGCTTATCTCTTTTTTTTGCGACTCTATCGAGCTAAGCTCGTTTTTGAGCTTTTCGGATAGATTTTCCTCTTTTCTAGCAAGCTGTTGCTGCTTATTTTCATACTCGTTTTTGAGCCTTGAAAGCTCAAGCTCAAGCTTTTTTCTAGCTTCAAGCTCTAGGTTTACCTCTTTGGACTTGATGCCTTGAAGTTTTAATTCCGCTTCATGTTCGATAGCCCTAGCCTTAGACTTTGACTGCTCTACGTATATTTGATATTTTGCGGAATCCAATTTTTTTGCTACTAAAAATCCTATCAGCCCTGACAACGCAGCGGCTGCCGTAGCCGTTAATACTATTGTAAGCATTATTTCTTCTGCCTTTTGCGAAAATTTTATGTGGTAATATTAGGTAATCGCCGACCAAATCATGCGCCTCGCCAATCTCTTCCCCGCTAAAGCAAAGGGTTCTTTGTACAAAAGCAACAAGCGGTTTATATCTTAGGGAGTCGAAAAATCTATCGTACATACCCTTCCCAAAGCCTACTCTTCTAAACTTTGAGTCTATGCCGATAGCCGGAACGATAGCTAAATCAATTTTTTTTATCAATGTGTGTGAATTTCCACAACTAGCAATGCCGTATGCACCGACTTTAACGGGCAGTCTGTATTTTACAATCTTAAAATTAATATCCTCTATAAAAGGGACATAAAATATCTTTTTTAACCTTCGCATTTTTTTTATCGCACCCGACACATTTGGCTCTATCGGAAGGGGGAGAAAAATCAGTATATTTTTTGCTGCCGTTTTGTTTATAAAATTTAAAATATTTTTTTCAAATGCCTTATCTTTTGAATAAGTGTTGCTTTTTATTGTTTTTTGCAGTCTCTCTTTTGCGCTGCGCCTAAATCTATTTTTAGGGTTCATCTCTCCTGCCTCCTTAAGCGCATAGAGTTTATAATCTTTCGGCTGTAAAAACTACAAAAATGGATTAAAAATGAAAAAAATTGCATATTTATTGACTATAACACTATGTTCGGCCATATTTTTTGGCGGATGCGACAAAAAAAACGATGCAAGCTCGCTAGTTAGCACAAAAAATCTTGCAAAAAATATAGAGTTGACAGGCGTTGACGGCAGAAAACTAAATATGATAAATACAGGAAGCGGATTTAAATTTCAAGAGTTAGAAAACAAAACCGTTTTAGTCGTATTTTTTGCAACATGGTGCCCGCCTTGCAAAGCAGAAATTCCACACCTGGTTAGTCTGCAAGAAAAATACAAAAACGACTTTGCAGTTGTGGCGGTGCTAGTCGAAGAGAATAAGCCAAATGCCGAAATGGCTAATTTTATAGAAGAAAACCACATAAACTACTTTGTGGCCAACTCTCCGGCAAACTTTGAAGCTGCCGAGGCCGTAGGGGGAGTCAAGGGGATACCTGCAATGTTTATGTATGATAAAAACGGTGTAAAAACAGCTCACTATGCAGGGGCTACGCCCGAAGAGATCATAGAGCAAGACATCAAAAAGAGCTTAGGAAAATAATAGATGTTCGGACTTCTTAAAAAATCGCTTCAAAAGACCGTATCTGCAATCACGGAAATAGTCGGCTCCAAGCGCGATACGATAACAAAGGATGAGCTTGAGGAGATACTGGTAACTAGCGACATAGACTACGAAATAGTCGAGGAAATGCTCGATTCATTGCCAAATTCAATAAATAAAGTCGCATTGCAAAACTCGCTTTCGGCTATATTTTTCAGCTCCAACGCCAAAGAAGCTCCAAAAATATATTCACAAAAACCGTTTGTCGACCTTATCATCGGTGTTAACGGCGCAGGCAAAACAACAACAATATCAAAACTTGCGAATATGGCAAAAAAAGACGGCAAAACCGTAGTGCTTGGTGCAGGAGACACATTTCGTGCTGCGGCCGTCGAACAACTAAACATTTGGGCTGACAGACTGGGGGTAAACATAGTTACGTCAAAGATAGGAGCAGACCCTTCAAGCGTAGCTTACGACACTATAAATTCGGCCATTTCAAAAGATGCTGACTATGTGGTGATTGATACGGCCGGTAGGTTACATACGCAAACAAATCTTGCCGAAGAGCTAAAAAAAATAGTCAGAGTATGCGAAAAGGCTATGTCTGGCGCCCCTCATAGAAAAATAGCGATTATCGATGCGACCGCCGGAAGCTCGGCCGTCAATCAGGCAAAGGCTTTTGACTCTATGGTTGGGCTGGATGCCGTGATAGTAACAAAACTAGATGGAACGGCGAAGGGTGGAGCGATATTTTCGATAGTCAAGCAGCTACAGCTTCCTATACTCTACGTCGGTGTGGGCGAAAAACCGGATGACATAGAGCCGTTTGACACTAAAACGTTTGTTGACGAGTTTGTCGGTGCTATATTCAAAGAAGATAGCTAATGGCAAAACAAAAAACCCTCTTTGAATGCCAGGCATGCGGCTATCAAAGCGCAAAATGGATAGGCAAATGCCCAAATTGCGGTGCATGGGAGAGCTTTCTTGAGGTAAAAGAAAAAGACCTTGAGCTTGTAAGTAAATCACTTATTCCAAAGGCAAAAAAAGCGGTATCCATAACCGATGTCGAAGAGGCGGCAATAGATAGAACTCCAAGCGGTGACGATGAATTCGATATAGTACTTGGCGGCGGAATAGTTAGCGGCTCGCTTGTGCTCATAGGCGGTAGCCCTGGGGTCGGCAAATCTACCCTACTTCTAAAAATAGCTGGGCTCCTCGCCAAAAGAGGTGACAAAACACTGTATGCCGCAGGCGAAGAGTCAAACCAACAGATAAAAATGCGAGCCTCAAGGCTCGGTGCACTTGATCAAAACCTATATATTTTAGGTGAAATCGAAATAGAGGCGATACTCGAAGAGGCCAAAAACTCGGAGTATAAACTCATTATTATCGACTCAATTCAAACTATGTATTCCAGCGGATTAGACTCCGCTCCCGGTAGCGTATCGCAGGTCAAAGAGATAACATTTCAATTAATGCGCTACGCAAAAGAGCAAAACATTACTGTTTTTATCATCGGGCACATAACCAAAGAGGGCTCTATTGCCGGGCCTAGAGTGCTTGAGCATATGGTAGATACGGTCCTTTATTTTGACGGTGACGGCAGCAGCGACATACGGATACTTCGCTCATTCAAAAATCGTTTTGGCTCTACAAGCGAAATAGGGATATTCGAGATGACTTCCGAGGGGCTGGTAGCAGCCAAAAACATATCGTCAAAGTTTTTTAGCAGAGACTCAAAAAATCCAGGCTTTGCCATAACGGTGTTGATGGAGGGGAGCAGGCCTCTTGCCGTCGAAGTACAGGCCCTAGTCTCCGAGAGTCCATACCCAAACCCAAAACGTTCGACAAACGGCTTTGACGCTTCAAGACTAACCATGATACTTGCGCTTTTGGAGAGAAAACTAGGTCTTACACTAAGCAGATACGACGTATACATAAACGTAGTGGGCGGTATCAAGGTCACGGAGCCGTCCATAGATTTAGCCATTATAGCGGCGATAGTTAGCAGTTTTAGAAACCGCCCTATAAATCCGGAAACGATATTTATAGGCGAAGTCAGCTTGACAGGTGATATCAGAGAGGTGTCGGCAATAGAAAATAGACTCAAAGAGGCGGCCTCTCAAGGTTTTAAAAAAGCCCTTGTGCCAAAATTGCCAAAAAATCTGAAAACGAATATAAAATGCTTTGAGGTAAACGAAGTGGTCAAACTCTTGGACTGGATGTAGAATGCACGATAATAATCTTTTTGTCTTATCTTTTATTGTATTTTTTGCAATTATCCTGAATCTATTTTTAAAAAGAATGGGTGTTAGCACAATCATCGGATATATTCTGACCGGTGTCGTCGCAAAAGGGGTATTTGGGCTAACCGGAAGCGAGGAGCTCACTACGATAGCCGAATTTGGCGTCGTGTTTTTGATGTTCATGCTGGGTCTCGAATTTTCTCTTGAAAAACTGCACTCTATGCGAAAAGAGGTTTTGGGTCTAGGTGGCCTTCAGATATTGGCATCAGGCCTTATATTTGGCTTTATACTTCATCACTTGCTTGACTTTGACAAGAAAATAGCGATAGCTATAGGCTTTTCACTTGCGCTTTCGTCAACCACCATTATCCTAAAAATACTCCAAGAAACTGGCAAACTTGGGAGAAATCACGGGAGAAACTCTATTGGCATACTACTAATGCAAGATATAGCCGTTGTCCCAATCCTCATATTGGTAACAATCTTTGCCGATACCTCAAAAGATTTGGGGACGCTACTTTGGCAAACAGGGCTAAATTCCGTAGGTGGAATCATAGCTATCTATTTTTTCGGTAAATACGGTGTCTCTTACTTCCTAAAACATGTGTCCGGAGCAAAATCAAACGAACTTTTTATGACCGCCGTTTTGCTAATAGTTCTTATGTCGGCAGCCATAGCCCATTTCTTTCAAGTCCCGTATTCGCTCGGCGCATTTATCGCCGGAATAATAATCTCGGAATCGGCATTCAAACATCAGATAGAGGCCGACCTTATACCTTTCCGTGACTTGTTGCTGGGGGTATTTTTCGTATCGATAGGTATACTCATAGATATGAACTACCTGCTTAAGAACATAGCGACAATAGTTCTTTTGACGATAGGTATTATGGGGGCCAAGACGGTTATCATCTTCTATCTTTCAAAACTTTTCAAATACTCATCAAGAACGGCGATCAAGACGGCGATACTGCTTTCGCAGGTTGGTGAATTTTCATTTGTTATATTTGCATATGCAAAAACCATACACCTAGTAAGCGAAGAGGTTGCCCAGACTTTTATCGCCGTAGCCGCCCTTTCTATGCTGGTAACACCGTTTTTGGCAAAATACATAGCCGAAATATCATACAAATTTACCAAAAGCAAAGATAGCGATATTATAGAAAAATCAACCGGCGTCAAAAATCATGTCGTTGTAATCGGTTTTGGAAACACGGGAAAGGCAGTCATTAGAAATTTGGAAGCGCAGGGATTTAATTATATAGCCGTCGAAAACCAAAGAGACCTTGTTTATGATGCGCAAGCAAGGGGATGTCACGTAATATTCGGCAATGCAATGCAAAAAAATATGCTTGAAACTCTGAAGGTCAAAGATGCATCAGCCGTAGTGGTGACGATAGACAAAGAAGAAGAGCTGCTTACTATTTGTGAGATAATACGGTTTAACTTCCCAAAAGTAAATCTAGTCGCAAGAACAAGAAATGATAGGGAATATAGGCTCATAAAAGCAGCTGGCGTTGATTTGCTGGTTGATGAGAGTGAAGAGGTCGGTAAGAAACTTGTGGAAATGGCGCTTACTTGTAAGCTAGGAAAATAGGCTCAAAAAGAGCCTATTTTTGAAATTATAGGTTGTGCTCTTTTTTGTAAGCCATAATCATATTGTACGCTTCATCTTTTAGGTGAAGTTTCTCTTTTTTTAGCTTTTCAAGCTCGATAGTGTCCATATGCACACCCTCTTTGTCGATTTTGTCGTCAAGCTCATTGTGTTTTTCAAAAATTTTTGCAAAGTGTGCATTGTCTACTTTTAGTTTTGATACTATATCTCTATATTCGTGGAACATATCTTCTCCTGTTTATTAAGTTTTTCTTAAGAGCATTCTACAAAAAAGGGGCTTAAGTCCTATAGTCTGCGTTGATTTTGATATACTCGTAGCCAAGATCACATCCATACGCCGTGAAGCTCTCTTCACCAAGTCCAAGGTCGCAGATGATGGCAAATTCATCTTTTTTTAGGACATTCGCCGCTTTGATTTCAATCTCTTTGTCAAAGTTTATTTCACCTTTGTCAAACACCGTCACATCTTCAAACGAAATCACCAGACTCTCATAAGCGCACTCCACGCCGCTAGCCCCTATCGTGGAAGCTATCCTGCCCCAGTTCGGGTCGCATCCGAAAAGTGCGGTTTTGACAAGCGGGGAGTTCGACAACGCTTTTGCCGCTTTTTCGGCGTCGGCGGCGCTTTTTGCCCCCTTGACTCTAAAGGCGCAAAGTTTTGTAGCGCCCTCCCCGTCTTTTACTATTGAGGTTGCAAGGTTGTGCATCACTATTTTTAGTGCTTCTTTCATCGCATCTTTGCTGTATGCGCCGCTTTTTTTGTTTGCAAGCACCATCACCGTATCATTTGTGGATGTGTCTCCATCCACAGAAATAGCGTTAAAAGTCGTGTGGCTCACCTCTACAAGAAGCTCTTTTATGTCGTCTTTTGGCATATCTGCGTCGGTAGCTATAAAGCACAGCATCGTCGCAAGGTTTGGATTTATCATCCCAGCACCCTT
>CAZVTM010000014.1:38311-42660 GCA_964630205.1 uncultured Helicobacter sp.
CGCACCTACCTTGAAGCTTCTACCGTCCTCTAGTTCCACTTTGAGCGCTATCTCTTTTTTCCATCTATCGGTCGTCATGATGGCTCTCGCGGCGCAGTCACCGTCTTTTACGCTAAGGTCGAATTTGTCAAACGAAGTCGCTATCTTCTCTTTTGGAAGTCTAACGCCTATTACGCCAGTTGAGCTCATTACAGGGTTTTTGATTTGCGGATATTTGGCTTGCAAATTATCCAGAAGCTCTTTTATATCCTCAACACCTTTTGCGCCGGTCATCGCATTTGCATTTTTGGCATTTATGAGGACAAAGTTTGTCTGGAAATTTCCAAGTTCTTTGAAATGAGCTATCGGAGCCGCTTGGAATTTATTTGCCGTAAACACGGCGTCCACCTCGCACATAGCATCGGAATAGATATAGGCGACATCAGGCTGGTCGTTGCCTCTTAATCCTGCACTTACACCGTTTGCATAAAATCCTTCAGCCGCACATATGCCGCCGTGAATAGGTAAAATTTTGAACATCATACAATCATCCCTTGTTGGGTTTTTGTTTTTGGAAGTTTAGTAAAAAAAGATTTTAATTTAAGGACAGAGGAGAAAAAGGGAGCGCTTAAAAAAATTAAGCGCCTTTTTTCATTGTTCTAAGAGTAGAAGCTGCTACTTTGATTTTTCTAGTAGTACCGTCTTCAAGTTGGATTCTTACAACTCTTAGGTTTGGTAGGAATCTTTTTTTTGTTTTGTTGTTAGCGTGGCTCACACTGTTGCCGACTTGAACGCCTTTGCCGCTTATCATACATCTTCTTGCCATTTTAAAGCCTTTTAAAAATTTTTATAATTTTTGGCAGGATTATACTTTAACGCTGCTTAAAATATAATTTCGCAAAAAAGGTCTAATATGTTGATAGCCCCTAGTATTCTCTCTGCCGATTTTGGCAATCTAGCTCGTGATGTAAAGGCGATATGCGACGCAGGGTGTGACCTTGTACATGTTGATGTGATGGACGGACACTTCGTCCCAAACCTCACCATCGGACCCGTGGTCGTCGAAGCGGTCGCAAAGGCGGCTACAAAGCCTCTTGATGTGCATCTAATGGTCGAAAATAACAGCTTTTTTGTGGATATTTTTGCCCCGCTGAAGCCAGAATATATTACCTTTCACATCGAAGAAGAAAAGCACGCTCACAGACTGACACAAAAGATAAGAAGCCTCGGCATCAAACCCGGCGTAGTTCTAAATCCGCATACAAACGAAAAAAGCCTTGAATACATCCTTGACGATGTGGATATGGTACTTGTGATGAGCGTCAACCCGGGGTTTGGCGGACAAAAATTCATAGAGAGCGCCGTACGAAAAGTAGAGAGTCTCAAAAATGAGATAGCCAGACGAGGGCTGAAAACTCTAATCGAAGTGGACGGCGGCGTAAACGACAAAAATGCGGGAATACTAAAAGACGCCGGAGCCGATGTGCTTGTGGCGGGTAGCTTTGTATTCGGCTCTAGCGATTATAAAGCGGCGATAGATAGCCTACGATGAGGGTAAAAATCTGCGGCATCAGAGAACTAGGCGACGCATACGCCGCAGTGGACGCAGGGGCTGACGCTCTTGGGTTTGTCTTTTACGACAAATCACCTAGACACTTGGATGCAGAGGCGGCAAAAGCGCTAATATCAAAACTTCCGCCGTTTGTGGAGCGGGTCGGGCTGTTTGTAAACGAAAGTGCCCAGAGAGTGGATGAGATATGCGCATATTGCGGTATCACCCTTGCCCAGATACATTTTGACGCCCAGCCTAGCTTTTATGAACAACTGAGGACCAGACACATCAAAGTCGTACGAGCCGATAGCAAAGAGGCAGTCTCAAACTTCGCAGACGAATATAGATTTGTCGATAGTTTTGTCGAGGGGTTTGGCGGAGAGGGGAAAAGGCTAAACCTTGATTGGTTCCACGGCATAGATACCTCAAAAATAGTGCTTGCAGGCGGGCTAACCACCGAAAACCTGGGTGAGCTAGAGGGCATGGGGTTTTACGGCGTAGATGTCTCCAGCGGCGTCGAGAGTGAGAGGGGCATCAAGGACAAAGCCAAAATAAAAGAGTTTGTTCTAAGGGCAAAGCACCTACACTAGCTTTAGCAGCTTCTTTGCAAGCTCATTTGGATTTTCGGTTATTGCCTCCATCTTGTGCGAAGCCAGATATTTTGTACAGTTTTTGACCGGCTCTTCGTCGCTTACGAAGTATCCCCCATTAAGTCCTATCGTAATCTCGTTTGCGACTATCCTCTCCGTATCCTTTGAAAATATAATACCCATCATTAGGTATTTTTTGCCCTCTATATTCCTTAAGCTGCACAGGCACGGCGAAACCGCCCATAGCCTCTGTCAGCCAATCGACAAAGTCGGCGTCAGAGACTATTAGCGACGCTTCAGGCGCCACACCACCCATGGGCTTGAATATGATAGGTTTGTCAAATTTTAGAAGCTCTTTTGCCGCCCTTGCGTACTCATACATCAATCTAGGAGCCATCGGTCTGCCCTCGTTCATCGCCAGGATGATTGAGTCGCTGTCATGCGGCATGCTAGAGCTGTCCACAAAAGAGTAGCCTTTGAATATTCCCATACCGATATAAAGTATACATCACGAAAACAAATCACATAGTGAAAAACATGTGATTAAAAATTAAACAAAAGGTAAATAAGGGGTTATAAAATCCTATCTAAGCCTAATAAACATAGGGCTTTGACGCACGCGAGAGAGAGTGTGAAAACAAGGGCGGTTTTGAGTAATAAATCGTCTAAAAAATAGGCATACTCAAGAACTATCGGGTGTAGCAGGTATACACCAAACACTAGCGGGGCAAGCCTAGCGATATGGACAAAAACCTTTGCCCCCTCAAAAGCTTTGAATGCCAAAAAAATAGACACACCCTGTATGAGCACCAGCGGCGACGAGTAATCATAAAATACGCCGACAAGCTCCCCCTTTTTGAAGCGACAAGGCTCTCGTCAGATAAAAAATAGTTGCAGAACTCACGGCAAACATCACAAACGCCGAAAGCGGCTTTGAAAAGGGGATACGAGAGAGGTAATACCCGAGCATAAAATATCCTGAATACGCCCCAAATTCACGGTATGCAAACCCAAATTTGAGCCCGCTCACGCTCTCGATATGCGGCAACAGGGCGGCGACAACAAGCCAGATAACAAACAGCAAAAACGCCTCTTTGGAGCTCATAGCAAGGATAAGACGACGCATAAACGGAGCTAGCAGATACAAGATGACGATAACATACAAAAACCACAGATGGTAGTAGATATGCCCGTCAAAAAACGACATCGTAAGCTTCAATGGTTCAAATGCTTCACCCTTCACGAGCACCCGAAAAGCCGCATATACGAGCGACCAAAAAACAAGCACGGGGATAATCTTTGATAGCCGCTTGCGGTAAAAGTCCGCTATATCATAATCACGGGATAGCAGCACGGCGCCGCTAGCCATAAAAAAGACGGGCACGCAAAAACGGGCAAACGAATCAAGCAGATTTGCATACGCAAACAACGCATCGCCAGGCTGTGTCGTATAAAGAGGCGTGGACGCCGAGTGTATCAGCACGACGGCGAAGATGGCAATGATTTTTAATGAGTCGAGGTAGAAAATTCTTTGACTCAAACAGTCTCACTTATTTGAATTTTTTGTACACTTGTGTGTGTTTGCCGAGCATTACTAGTGTTAGATATTCACTATCAACGGCAAATATCAGAAGCCAATCATTTTTTATATGTATGCACTCCAAACCGTCCATGTCACCCTTGAGTGCATGTCTTTTGTATTTGACTCTATCTATTCACGATTTTCTAATCTTTTTATGATGGTTTTTAAAAGTTCAAAATCTGCGGTTTTGTAACTTTCACTACTTTTATCCCTTTCAATATCCTTTGAGAAGCCCTTTTCTACTCTGATTTTTAGCATCCGCTAAATTCCAAGTTCCTTAAATGCCTCATCGCTACCGCCGAAAATCTGCGTATTTTTGCCTGTTTTGATATTTTCCACTCGCTTCACTAGCTCATCGCTAGGCAAGCTCAAATCAAACGGTATCTTCTTCTCCATCGCCACTTTCGCCAAAAACATATTGACCGCATCCCCAAAGCTAAGACCAAAAGCGTCAAACACCTTTTTTGAGTCGTTGTAAAAAGCCTCATCCACTCGCACGCTTGTTTGTAGTTTCATATCAAGCTCCTATTTTTTGGCAAATTGTATCACATTTATACTCCGTTTGTGGTAAAAAAGACAACCATATACAGATGATCCGGCTACAATATTTGGTACAAACAACCTACAATTTCCCCAAGCTAACAAC
>CAZVTM010000015.1:0-40421 GCA_964630205.1 uncultured Helicobacter sp.
AAAAGTAGCTCGTTGCCGGGGGTTTCTTCTTTTTTACTTTCTTTATAAACAATCATTACTTTTTTTATTGTCAAATTTACTTCTAAAACTATACGGTTTGTGCATACTAAAGGGCTTTTTGATAAAATAAAAATAAAAACGAAAGTATGTAAAAATTGGTTGTAGGCGTATTTGATAGCGGGATTGGCGGGCTAACCGTTGCAAAATCCATAATAGACGAAAAACTCTTTGACGAGGTAATTTACTACGGCGATACCGCCCGTGTTCCATACGGTACAAAAGATGAAAATACTATCGTTAGATACTCGCTCGAGGCTGTAGAGTTTTTCAAAAACTTCAATATCGATATTCTTGTGGTTGCTTGTAATACTGCTAGCTCTTATGCGCTTGACGAGATGCGCAAGGTTGCCCCTTTTAAGGTTGTCGGCGTTATAGAACCGGGCGTGCTGTCCATAACCAAACAAAATCCGAAACTTGACTCTAAAATACTAGTAATAGGTACAAAAGCCACCGTGTCCAGCGGTATATATAAAAAAATGCTTGAAGCAAAAGGCTTTAGTAATATAACTCAGATTGAGACCGGGCTTTTTGTGCCGCTTGTTGAAGACGGAATACTTAGTGGTTCCGTAATGGATGCGATGCTTGAGCACTATTTTAGAGGCATTGAAAAACCTGATTACATAATACTGGGCTGTACGCATTTTCCACTCATTTCTAAGGCTATAGGCGGCTATTTTGAAGGATCTGTGCTTGTCCACTCCGGTGAGGCAATTGTAAACTATCTGCACGATAAGTTTGGGCTAGGCAATATAGGCAAAGAGCCAATGCTCAAGCTATTTGCATCATCTAGCCCCGAGAGACTTAAGATGCGTGCAGATGATTGGCTAAAAGGGAGCAAATATAAATGAGTAGCGTTCTGGCATTAAAATATAGACCGAAAAAGTTTAGCGACTTAATAGGTCAAGAGTCGGTATCTCAAACAATATCCCTTGGTCTTAAAAGTGGCAGACTATCTCATGCATATCTGTTTTCCGGACTTAGAGGGAGCGGCAAGACATCCACTGCTAGAATATTTGCTAAAGCTCTTGTTTGTGAAAATGCCCCTGTATCTGAGCCATGCGGGGAGTGTGCAGCGTGTGTATCGGCTGAAGAGGGCAGACATCTTGATATTATAGAGATGGACGCTGCTAGTAATAGAGGAGTTGACGACATAAGGCAGCTAATAGAGAGTACAAAATACAAACCTGCACAGGCAAAGTATAAAATATACATTATAGACGAAGTCCATATGCTCTCAACTCCCGCCTTTAACGCCCTGCTAAAAACCCTCGAAGAGCCACCGGCGTATGTGAAGTTTATACTTGCCACTACGGACCCTATTAAGCTGCCACCGACCATTCTATCGAGGACTATTCACTTTAGATTTAAAAAAATAGGACATCAGGATGTTGTAGAGCACCTAAAGCATATTCTCGACAAAGAAAACATATCTTATGAGGAAGAAGCTCTTGATCTTATTGCAAGAAACGGTAGTGGTTCTTTACGAGATACTCTAACTCTTCTTGATCAAACAATAGTATTTTCAAAAGGGTTTGTTTCAAAAGAGAGTATAGTTGAGCTTTTGGGTGCCGTAAACCCCGATAAAATAAGTGAACTTTTTGGGCTCATAACGGCTAAAAATAAAGATGGTGTAATAGCTAGCATTAAGCAATTTGAAGAATATGAGACAGAGAATGTCATAAATGAAATAATTGAATTCTTGAAAAACTCGATTTCCCAAAAAAATAGAACGATTCCGCTTTATGTTTTGGAGAGGTTTTTTAGAATAGCAATTAGCTCAAAAGAGCTCTTGTTTATAGGTGCCGACGGTAATTTTGTTTTAATGCTCACCCTTCTTAAAATGATAGAAGCTATGGAGATAGAAGATATAGAGTCGTTAATTTCGAAATATGAAAGCGATGTTGATTTCTCTAAAGAGCCACAAAAATTAAACTTGCCAAGTGGGCAACCTGCAAATGACATCCAGCCAAAAGCATCTTCATCACTACCGGCTACGCCTGTAAAGAGCAAATGGGAAAAACTAGTCGAGGCTTTATATGATAGAAACTACGATATAGGGTCTATATTTGAAAAATCAATAATATTTGTCTCATATGAAAACTCAACCCTAACCTGGATAAGTAGGGCTGAGGGTGAGCAGAGAGATTTACTAATCAAGTATTACGCCCAAATCAAGCATATCGTTCAAGAAGTTTATGGACTAGATACATCCATAGCTGTTAAAAAAGATGAGGTGCAAAACGTTATACCGACTGAAAATAA
The DNA here is from genome assembly GCA_964630205.1 of uncultured Helicobacter sp. Lineage (GTDB taxonomy): Bacteria > Campylobacterota > Campylobacteria > Campylobacterales > UBA6016 > UBA6016. Next base: position 2,323 of record CAZVTM010000015.1, read on the forward strand.
AGCAATAGAAGACGAACCGATAGCGGATGACAATACAAAAAATACAAATATAGAGCAGCCGGCCGTTAGTTCTGTCAATTCCGACCCTGAAGATGACGCAGAACAAGAGTATGTGCAGAGAGGGCCAGGATTGTTTGATGATGATGCGGATTTTGAGGGCAACGATGGCGAAAAAAGCTTGGAGGATGAAGCGGCAGAGCTGAGTCTTTTAAAGCACCCTTTAGTTGAAAAATCGAAAGAAGTATTTGGTCTGACTGATAGCAATATATCTGTTTTCCAAAAGGTTTAAATCTTAGTATTGTAATATAAGCTTAAGTTTGAATAGGTGGTAGTTTAATGGATTTAACGGTTATAGGCGGTATGATTGGGGCAATCGCCTTCATTGCTGCGGGCGATACGTTGGAGGGTGGAAATCCTCTACATATTCTTCATATTACATCTATTATGATAGTTGTTCCTCCGGCTCTTTTTGCTTCGATGACGGCAACGCACGGGCATTTTGTTAAGGGTGCCTATAAAAATTTAGGCATGGTGTTTAAGAAGTCTACTGTAAACTACGAAAAGACGATAGAGCAGCTGTATGACTTTGCCATTATCGCTAGACGTGACGGGCTTTTGAAGCTTGAGGCGGAGATACCGAATGTTGAAAACGAGTTTATGAAAAAAGGTCTGGATCTTGTTGTCTCCGGCGTGAATGTAGATGTTATTAGGCAGACTCTTGAAATAGAGATAGAAGAGACCGAGCACTATTATCACGGTTGTGGCCACTACTGGATACTTGCGGGCGAAACGTTCCCCGTTATGGGTCTTATAGGTGCCGTTTTGGGTCTGATTCTTGCTCTTGCGAAGCTTGATAACCCTTCTGAGATGGCTAACGGTATTGCTGGAGCGTTTACGGCTACGGTTACCGGTATTGCAAGTGCGTACATCCTTTTTGGTCCTTTGGGCAGAAAAATGATTGCAAAGTCTCACGACATAGTGAAAGAGCAAATTATTGTCCTTGAGGGGCTAGTATCTCTTGTGTCTGGCGATAATCCGAAAATGATGAGAGGAAAACTGTATAACTATATCGGCGGCGAGCCGGAAGAGGGCGGCGCTAAGCACTAATGGCTAAGAAAAAAAAATGTCCGGAGTGTGAGGGCGGTGAAAAATGGGCGGTTCCATTTGCCGACTTTTTTAGTCTACTTATAGCTCTATTTATTGCGCTTTATGCTATTGCGTCGCAAAATAAAGACAAAATGAAGGCGCTATCAAAATCTTTTGCCGATATATTTGATTTTACCCCTACTCAAATGAGTATAAACCCTCAAGATGGAGGCAAGGATCCATCTACAAGTACCCAGTCTTCCGAGAGTAAAGATTCTAGGCAAACGGCTCAAGCTGTGCAGCAGCAAATAGAAGTTGCAAAACAGCTTATGAAAGATCTTCAGGCAATCAAAGACGTAGCTCCGGAGAGCGGCAATGGAAGCGATACGGAGGTTGTAATGACTGATGAGGGGATTAGAGTTAGGATGCTTAACGCTATTGTTTTTGATGAAGGTAGCGCAAATCTGACCCCGGCATCCAAAAAAATAGTCGACATACTTGCTGCGTCTGTCAAAACATATCCTGGAAATATTAAGGTTGAGGGACATACTTCATCAACACCTCCTCCAAAGGGGAGTATATATCCGTCAAACTGGGAACTATCATCCGCTAGGGCTTCATCGGTTGTAAGGGAGTTTATATCTCTTGGGTTTAATCCGGGTAAATTTACGGCCGTTGGATATGCGGACACAAAGCCAACCAGCAAAGAGCCGGAGGCGTCTAAGCATTTTCTAAATCAAAGAGTGGACGTTGTTTTGATGAGATACGATGGAAAAGGGGAGGTTGGTAGCACGAGCTCTATTTTGGATAACCCGGCTCCGCAAACCTCCGTTCGCTAAGCTTTTATCATCCCTTTAAGCTCTTTTTTGGCTTTTTCGTAAATAGCAAAAGATGCTAGGTGGATATCCGCATTGTAGTATTCTGCATTTTCAAGAAAATCCGACCTGTCGAGTATTATATCGGCCGTTGGGTGATACTTGTTTGAGGCAAATACCAATTTCATATCGTGATACGGCATAACTATTCTATAGAAGCTGCCTAGCTCTGTAAGCTGTTTCTCTATATCTTCTGCGAGCTTCATGCACAAAATTCCATCTTTTCTTAGAATTCTGAAAAGCTCTTGTTTGTTTGCATTGTCGTTATTGACCATTATTACGTCAAAATTTTCACTTGCAAACTCTCCTTTTTGTCCGAGACTAGCTATTTCGGCGATGTTTTTGGATATTTTTTTAACCTGGTGCGGTATATTATCAAAGCCTACCACCAAGCAGTCTACGGGGCTCTCATGTGTGCATAGCGGCACAAAAAATAGCATTTCTCGTTCTATCTCTTTGTCGGTTATAGTGGTATTATCAAAACGCATATAAATATTCCCTCTTGCCTAAAAATCAGGCGATTTTAGCTCTTTTTTGTTAAAATCGGTCTAAAATAGTCCATGATAGGAAGTAAAATGCCAAAGCTAAGTTACAAGGATTCCGGAGTAGATATAGATGCGGGAAACGAATTAGTCGAAAAAATAAAACCGTTTGCCAAAGCGACCTCTATTCCTGGTGTGCTTGGCGGGATAGGCTCTTTTTCCGGAGCCTTCGAAATTCCAAGCGGCTATAAGGAGCCTGTAATTCTAGCTGCAACGGACGGCGTAGGAACAAAACTGAGGCTTGCAATTGAGAGCGGAAAGCTTGACGGTGTCGGCATAGACCTTGTAGCGATGTGTGTTAACGACCTTATATGCAATTTTGCAACCCCGATGTTTTTTCTTGATTACTATGCGACGGGTAGACTTGAAGTCGAGAGTGCGGCTACTGTCATAGCTTCGATTGCAGAAGGTTGCAAGCTATCCGAATGCGCCCTAATCGGCGGTGAAACGGCTGAGATGCCCGGAATGTACTTTAAAAATGATTTTGACCTTGCCGGATTCGCTGTCGGCATAGCGGAAAAATCAGAAATAGAGAGAAGCTCGCATTGCAGAGAGGGTGACGTACTCGTGGCGCTCCCTAGCTCTGGAGTTCATTCAAACGGCTTTTCGCTTGTCAGAAAGCTATTCTTTGAAAAACTTGGGATGAGATTTACCGATAAATTTGGAGAAGGGATGCTAATAGACACCCTCCTTGCCCCGACAAAAATATATGTCAAAGAGTTTAAGGCCAATAAAAACGACATCAAAGCCTTGGCGCATATAACCGGCGGCGGTCTTGTAGAAAACTTGCCTAGAGTATTGCCTGACGGCCTAGGAGCGGTTGTGCAAAAATCATCGATCAAGACTTTACCGGTATTTGACTTTATGGCTGAGCATGTAGAAGAATCAGAAATGTATAGAACATTTAATATGGGTGTCGGTATGGTATGGGTTGTTTCAAAAGAAAATGCCGATAAGGTTGCCGCAAATGTCGGCGGTTATATCATAGGCGAGCTGGTAAAAGGCGACAAAGAGGTAAGGCTGGCGTAATTTGAGCGCCTCTTTTATTGCCGCACAGGTGTTTCACCACCTGTTTTTATCCCCGCTTCTTTTTGTGTTGTTGTTTTTTATATCGGCTTTTTTTGTCAGCAGGGCCAAATGGCTCTTTGTTGGCGCTGCAATTTTATTTTATATTCTTTCTACTGGACTTGCGGCAAAATCCCTTTTGTGGCCGCTAGAAGATGCATTTAGGACACATCAAAAAATAGACTTCAAGCCCGATGCCGTGATAGTGCTTGGCGGCAGAGCGAATGCTTATGTCCCAGATAGCAAACTTAGATCTCCTGCATATAAGCGATTTGTACAAGGGATGACTCTTGCCAAAAAAATGGATGTCCCGTTGGTTTTTGCCGGCGGCGGATGGATTGATCGTAGCGGTATTAGCGAGGCGGCCGCGGCTATAGAGAGCGCAAATGTAATTGCGGATGCATATGGCTTTGCTAGGCCGTCCACAACTACTTTGAACGGTGGATTTGGGCTTTTGGTGGAAGATAAAAGCGAGAATACGCTCCAAAATGCCAAAAACATTATAGAGCTTATGAGGCTAAACGGCATATCTATTCCAAAGGTCGTTCTTGTTACCTCGGCTTCGCATATGAAGCGGGCAAAGGTGATTTTTGAAAAAAATGGCTTTAGGGTCACCCCTTACGCCGTCGATTTTACAACGGGCAAGTTCGATATCTCATATTTAGATTTTCTGCCACAGTTTGACAATCTTGAAGACAGTTTTGTGGCATTAAAAGAGTATATTGGTATTGTGAAATTCTTTTTCGTGGACAATGGAGATAAAAAATGAAAAAAGCCGTTTGTATTGTATCTGGCGGAATGGATAGTGCGGTAGCTGCAAAAATTGCGAAAGATGAAGGCTATTCTATAGTTTCCGTCCATTTTAATTATGGGCAGAGAACCGAATCAAAAGAGCTTGCTTCTTTTCGAGCCGTGAGCGATGCCGTCGGTGCCGAGCAAAAATATGAGATTGACCTCCCTTTTTTTAAAAGTGTCGGCTGCTCAGCCCTTACCGACAAGAGTATAGCTGTGCCGATAGGTGGAATAGAGGATGGGGTGCCGGCAACTTACGTCCCTTTTAGAAACGGAATATTTCTCTCTATTGCGACCGCAATAGCAGAAAAAGAGCGCGCCACGGCCGTTGTAATAGGCGCGGTAGAAGAGGATAGTAGCGGATATCCGGACTGTACGGAGGATTTTCTCTCTTCCTTTGAGGCTACGGCAAATCAAGGGACAAAAAAAGATACGCAGATAAAAATATATGCTCCGCTTCTTCATAAATATAAAAAAGAGATAGTTTCCGAAGGGCTTAGGCGAGGGATTGATTTGTCACTTACGTGGAGCTGCTATCAGAATGAACAGATAGCGTGTGGCGTGTGCGATAGCTGCAGACTGAGACTAAAAGGTTTTGCAGAAGCTGGGGTAGAGGATAAAATAGCCTATACTACTTGTTAAAATCAAATGTAAATAGGCTGCTTTCTTTCCTCTCTTTTATGAGTGCGGTTTTGTCCGCATTTACAACAAAGGCAAAATTGAAATCATTTTCTTCAAGCATATCGGTCAGTTCTCTATCAGAGCCATAGAGCGTAATGATAATATCTTTTTCTTCAATATTGGAAAGCGAAAGGGGAAAAATATACAAATTTTTTGCCCATTTTGTATTTTTGATTAAATAATTCATCGTTTCTTTGAGTATTTGCATATCAAAAAATTTTGCAAATATAACGACTTTCGCAGTTTTGCCGAACTCTTTGGCGTATAGATAGTTATCTACAAATACTGGATCAAAAAAATGTGTAAAGGATATTGAGGATACGTCAAATTCGCTACCTGTTTCTTTTAGGATTGATATGGCGTTTTCTAGATATTTCAGCTGAAACTCCGGCAGTCTCACCCTGACGCTTACGCCGTCTATGAATACGGCGCTTTCAAAAAGTGTGGAGCTTGAAATCTGTAGCTTACACTCCTTTGGAGCCAAAAAGTTTTCGACCGTGTCTGTTGTAAGTTCTGACAAAAACTCCTCATCCGAGCCGAATACAGTCGTTGCTTCATCGTTTTTAATAAGCGAAAATAGAGATTTTATATCATCTTTGTCGGCAAACTCAACACTTTTTGATTTTGAGATTTTTTTGATTATTTCGAGGGTTACAGGGTCAACACTTATAAATCTAAAGCTTTTTTTGAGCATACCGTATCTTGCAAGACTAAATGCAGCAATGGAGGCATCCCTCACCTTTATAAAGGCAACTTCCGGATCGGTAGGCTCTATCTCTTCAGCGTCATATATTACGCCGTATGCGCCGTTGTAGACGGCTTTTTTGATTTCGGCGGGATTTAAAGCTATAAAAAGGTCGCCGCGCCTGATTTGAAGATAGTTTAGTTTGATATCTTCAAAATACGTAATCGGCGGATTTGTTTTAAGGTCTCCCCTTGTTAGCGCAACGACGTTTTCTATTCTCATCCTATTTTCGAGCCGCTTTGTTTTGGATTTTCGGGTCTTATCAGTGAAAGCCCGTTTTCATCCTTTGCAGCAAGAAGCATTCCTTCGCTGGCGATTCCCATTATTTTTGCAGGTTTTAGATTTGCCACCACGCAAACTTGTGTACCCACCATCGACGCGGCGGAGTAGCTCTCTCTTATCCCTGCCACTATTTGTCTGACGTCGCCGTCGCCTAGGTCGACTTTTAAAATTAGGAGTTTATTGCTTTTAGGGACCTCCTCGGCCTCCAATACAGTTCCGACTTTCAGTTCGGTTTCAAAGAACTTATCTATTGTTAGGTAATTTTTCTCTTCGACTTTTGGCTTCCCCTCTTTTTTAGGAGCTTCTTCCACGACCTCTTCTATTCTTGGAAAAAGAGCCGTAACTTTTGAGAGCTTGGAGCTTTCCAATAACTCTTTGCCATAAATTAGCTTCTCAAAGTTTCGGTTGTCTATTTCAAAACCTATAGCGGCGGCAACTTCCGCCATTTTATTTGGCATAACCGGGGATAGTAAAAGAGCCGCTTTTGCAAGAACATTCACGCATAGCGCTATGAGTGCCATCACCTCTGACTCTTTCCCCTCTTTCATTTTATTCCATGGGGCGACCGTATCTATCGCTTTGTTGGCAACGCCTAACATTTTCCAAATTTCTTCCAGATATCTATGCGTTTGCATGCTTTGAAGCAGCGGCTCAAGGGATGCCGTTATCTCATCGATTTTTGCTAAATCTTCTTTGTGATATGTTTGTAAATCTTTGAGCTCTATGTTAAGAGAAAAGTACTTGTCGCTCATCCCTATCGTTCTGCTAAGTAGGTTACCAAGATCGTTGGCTAAATCGGAATTAATTCTGTCTATGAGCGCTCTTCTTGAGAAATCCCCGTCCTGTCCAAAAGATACTTCACGGAGCAAAAAGTATCTAAAATTTTCCAAGCCGTATGTGTCGGCTATCTCCTGGGGATTTACAACATTTCCTTTTGATTTGCTCATTTTTTCGCCGTCTCTAGTCCACCAGCCGTGGGCAGCTATGCTTTTCGGGAGCGGGAGGTCGAGGCTTAGAAGAAAGGCTGGCCAATAAATAGCATGGAACTTGAGTATGTCTTTGCCTACGAGTTGTAGCTTTGCCGGCCAGTAGCCCATATCTTTGTCGTCCGTGCCATACCCAAGAGCCGTGACGTAGTTGAGGAGGGCATCGAGCCACACATATATGACGTGCTTTCCGTCGTTCATATCTTTTGGCAGAGGAACGCCCCATTCGAAGCTGGTTCTAGTAATAGATAAATCTTTTAGCCCACCCTCTACGAACTTCATAACCTCATTTTTTTTAGATTTCGGGAGGATGCAATCTTCATTTTCATTGTACCACTTTAGTATATCTTGCTCATATTTTGAAAGTTTAAAAAAGTAGTTTTCCTCTTTGAGTACGGTCGTCGGCTTGCCGCAGTCTGGGCAGAATTCGTCGTTTACTAGCTGGGTGCTGGTAAAAAACGTTTCACAGGATACGCAATAATTACCCTCGAATTCACCTTTGTATATATCCCCTTTCTCCCACATTTTCATAAATGCTTTTTGGACCCCTAACTTGTGGTCGTCGTCGGTAGTTCTTATGAATTTGTCGTAGCTTATTCCAAAACCGTCCCATAGATTTTTGAATTTTGCGCTGTTCTCATCCGCCCATTCTTTGGCGCTTTTGCCTCTTGATTTTGCACTCTCTTCAATTTTTTGGCCGTGTTCGTCGGTGCCTGTCAAAAAGTAGGTCTCTTTGCCGGTTAGCCTAGCGTATCTTGCCATTGTGTCGGCTATTATGGTCGTATAGGCGTGGCCTATGTGTGGGGCATCGTTGACATAGTATATCGGGGTGGTGACGTAAAAACTATTTTGCTTCATCTACTGTTATCCTGTTTGTTATAAATCTAAAATTCAAATCCGCCGGTGTCGCCCTTGCTCATAGAGTTGTATGCGCTAAGAACATAAGCTTTTCTGGTTTCGCAACCTATTATTTTCGGGCATGGAAAACATGAGCCATAGGAATTTCCGTTAAACTCTACGCTCGAAGACTCTTTTGCCTGACACTCTCTTAGTAGCTCCAGTTTTGCGTCAAGGGCCTTTTCAAAAACGCTATCAGACGATTTTGGAGTAGACATCCATTACCTTGTTTATCTCATAATTAGAGCCAAAGAAGCATGGTGTAGTCGCATGGTGATCCTTTGGGCTTAGCTCGAGCAGCCTCTTGTGTCCGTCCACGGCTTTACCGCCGGCCTTTTCGTATATGTAGGCGAAAGGAAACACCTCAAATACCATTCTCAGTTTCCCATCCGGCTTATCTAGAGTCCCCGGATAGCTAAATAGCCCGCCCCCTTTTATAAGTATTTGGTGAAGGTCCGGCACCATGCCGCCGGAGTATCTGAGGCGGTAGCCCTCTGCAAAGAGAGTATCTATCATGGCTTTGTGATATGAAGGCCATTTGGCTTGCGTTCCGCCGGATGCATTTAGCTTACCTTTTTCGTGGAGATGTATGGTTTGAATAAATTTGAATTCGCTATTTTTGTCAAGTCTATAAAGTTCTACTTCATCAGTCGCTATAACAAGCTCAACCCTTGGACCGTAAACTATATAAACGGCGGCTTTGATGTTTGCACCAGCAAAATCCTCTTCGTAAATGCCAAATATAGAGCCAACGGAAAGATTGGTATCTATGAGGCTTGAGCCGTCAAGCGGATCGTAGCCGACAAGGTATTTGCCGCCGTCGTTTAACATATCAACAGTCTCTTTTTCTTCGCTTGCCACCGCTTTAACACTTTTTACTTTTGCGAGTTCTTCTTGGATGATATAGTCGCTCTTGATGTCTAGTTTGAGCTGTACGTCACCGCTCGCATTTTCGTTTTCTGCGTAGCCGGTATCGTCATATGCTATCGCCTCTTGTATTCTAAACGCACTTCTTTTTATCGCTTCTATTACTTCTATCATCATATTTCCTTTGCGTTTTTAAATATCCATTCGACTATTTTTTCGACGTTGTTTAAATCCAAAATCTCTATATCGTTCGGTATATCATAATCTGATGGGTTGATTGTATCGTCTATGGCTATCGCTTTTACGAAGCCGAAATAAGTAATATCTATTTTACCTCTGAATATTCCGATTCTAGGGAGCGGAAGTGTCTTTAGTCCTTCTACCAAAAGTATATCGAAGTTGCCTAGCATTGAGATTATCTCGTCAAGGCTGGACGGTTCGTTTTTGAACATTGTAGTTCGAGACGGGCTTCTGACTACTACATTTGCCCCGGTTGCAAAAAATAAGCTACTGTCTTTGCCTTCCGTGTCGAATACGGCTTTATCTTTCGGATCGTTTTTGACGATTGCGACTTTATGTGCCGATTTTAGTCTCTCGGCTATTTTGACTATAGCTGTTGTTTTTCCGCTGTTTGATGGACCAGTAAATGCTACCGCTACTTTCATGCTCTTCTTCTTATTTTTATGCAATTATAAGCGATTAGCGGTTAATTTTTTTGCGACGCCGCCTCGCATAGTCTAAATAGCGAATCAAAAAGTGTCGGAGGGTCTATTGGCTTTGGAATTAGCTCCTTAATCCCCATTTTTTTTAGCCTCTCAATCATCCCTTCGTCCATTGCGCTGATAACGCCTATTTTTATTTCATATCCTTGGTTTTGCAGTTCTTCTATAAGCTCCATTCCATCCATTTTAGGCATTATGGCGTCCGTTAGAAGTATGTCGAATTTCGATTTTTCTATCGCTTCTAGAGCCTCTATTCCGTTCGATGCGGTTTCAACGCTGCTAAATATATCTCTAAGCAGTGTCTTCATACTTTCCATTATGAAATTGTCGTCTTCCACGTATAGGATTTTTAACCCCCTCGATATGCTAGAGAGCCTTGCTAAGTCGACTTTTTTCATCAAAACAGCTCCAATCCGTCGTCCTCGTCGTCCGACACTTCGGCTTCTGTGCCGCCAAGCTTTAGCTGCAGCTGCAGGCATGAGCTAAAAAGCGAACTATCTAGGTAGTGGATATCTCTTGCGCTTTTTTGTATAAATATTTTGTTTCGCCAGTCGGACAAATCCATCCTTAATGTATCCAGAAATAAAAGCAGCACTTTTCTATTTGCCTCTGTCGGCTGAGCATCGGATAGTACTTTCGAGAGCGAGCTTAAGGCAAAAGATAGGTCTTCAAATTCTATCAGCGACGCTATTGTTTTGGAATATTTTTGTAATATGGAGGATATTTTTTCGACGGACATCCAGTTGCCGCTGTCTTCAAAGTCGCTAACTAGCTCTTTCCATTCGTATTCCAGCTCTCCTAGCTCCTCGACTTCGTCAATTAAACCGCTGCTCAGCTCTCTTAGATATTCCTCGGATGTATATTTTGTCGTATGACTTTTCCTTAGTATCTCTTTTTCCTCTTGGCTTAGATATAGATAGTTCCCTTGCTTATGGTGTGTTTTTGTTTCATCTCCGTCAACTTTGGCGGACTGGAGCGGCTCCATTTTTGCCGACATTTTGTAGCGTGAAAATAATATCTCCTCTAGTAGTTCCGCATATCCCTGATTTTTTCTTTTTTGATACTCTATTTTTGTGATGTTGCTTAGCGTATAAATCTCTACTTTTTCGCTTAGTATAGTTATCTCCCTTTTTGCTAAAAGAAATATATGTTTTTTGCCGTCTATATTAATTATGGCTCTGTTTGATTGTGTGTCATCTTTGTTTATTTCGTTTACGTTGGACAAAAATCCGTCTCTGCTCTCCATAAAAGAGTTTAGATTTTTGGCTCCGCTTTGCAGTTTTTTGAGATTTTCCTCGCCGAATAACTCCGCAAAAACCTCGTTTGCAAATTTGAGTCTGTTGTTGCTAAAGGCTACCGAAGGTGTCGGGAATGCATCGGCAAGTCTTTGCGCCAAATCGGAAGCGGCCTCGTTTATCTCCTCCAAGAGCATTTTTCTATTTAGCTCTTCAGCCTTTTTTTTGTTGTGTATTCCCTCCGCAACGGCCTGCAGGGAGCCGAACAGATTTGGAACGCTGATTGGCTTTAGTATGTATCTGTCTATCCCTATTTCGATGGAGGTAAGAAAGAGCTTGGCGTCGCTATAAGCAGTGGTTACGACTATCGGGGTATGCGGGCTGATTTCTTTTATTTCTCTGGCGGCCTCGAGGCCATTTTTAATCGGCATTTGTATATCTGTTACGACTATATCATAGTTGCCTTTTTTGAAAAGCTCCACCCCAACTTCGCCATTTGGTGCGCTTGTGACGCTTTTGAATAGGTTTTTTAGGATGTCCTCCATCTGCTGCCTTATCATCCCCTCATCTTCCATATACAAGACGTTTAGTTCTCTGCCCAGCTCTTTTAGTACTTTAACTTCCATGTTCAGGCCCTTTTTGGTGGTGTATGGTTATGATGTTTTTTAATCCGATTCTCTTGCCGTCATCGTAAATATTTGCTATTTTTATATCCCCGCCAAAACTTTTTTGAATTATTGTTTTGGACATATACAGCCCTATCCCCGTCCCCTTGCCCGTCTCTTTCGTCGTAAAATACGGCTCAAATATCCTATCTAGCACTTCTTCGTCTACTCCGCCGGCATTGTCGCAGATTTCTATTGATATCGTGTCTTCCGAAACCGTCGTGCAGACAACCTTGATTTGTTTGTCGTCAAACTGCTTATCTTCGAATGCGTCTCTAGCATTTGAAAGTATATTTATAAGTACTTGCTCTAGCTCATTTTTAAACCCGAATATCCCTATGTCGCAATTGCCGAAAAAATCAAGCCTGATACATCTTGCCGATAGTTGCGCCCCTATAAGTTTCAATGTATCTTCAAAGGCGGTCCTGAAAGTAAAATACTCCCTCTCTTTTGTGGGCCTGAAAAAGTTTAAAAAATCATTGATGGTGCCGGACATTTTTTGCGTGTGGGATAGGATGTCGTCGAGTATGGAATCCATCGTGGAGGCATCGAGGATATCAAGCTCCTGTTTTGTTTTGATATTTATTACGGCAGTACTTATTGCGGTCAGTGGTTGGCGCCACTGATGGGCAATCATATTTATCATCTCTCCCAGACTAGCCAGCTTTGACTGCTGGGCAAGGAGTTTTTCTTTTTGCTCTTTTTCGGCTTCTATTTTCTTGCGCTCTTCTATCTGTGATTTAAGTAGCATATTTGAGAGTTTGAGCTCTGCAGTTCTTGTTTCAACCTCTTTTTCGAGGGCTTCATTGTTGTGTTCAAGCTCTTGTTTTGCCCTGCGCAATTCACCCTCGAGCCTTTTTTGAAAAGCTATATCTTCGCTTACGGCCACAAAGTGCGTAGTGTGCCCATCCTCGTTTTTTATCGGCGATATCGACAAGAGCACCCATTTTAAGCTCCCGTCTTTGGTCTTGTTTGTTATTTCGCAGTTATAGGCTTCCCCTCTTGTGATAGCAGACCACATATCCTCGTATATCTGCGGGTCGGTCAAATGTGATTTTAGAATTCTTGGTGTTTGGCCTATCAAATCGGCGTCGTCATAGCAATATAGCTCTTTAAATTTTTTGTTTGCATATATGATAGAGCCGTCTTTATCTGTTATTACGACTGCGGCAGAAGTTTGTTCTAGGGCTTGAAATAAGAGGCTTAGCGTGTCTTTTGTGGCTATCAGACTGGATACGTCCTGCCCCGTGGATTGAATCTCCTTTATATCTCCGTTTTCGTCAAGAATAGGAACTATTCGCCATTCAAACCACACCCATCCGTTTCTTGTAAACTCCCTTTGGAGTATAGTTGACGGCTTTTTTGTTTCTCTTATTTGTTTGTGTGTTTTTTCAAAGTGGGGCATATCGTCGGCGCATACTGCCGGCATGAAGACTTTGCCTATCATTTCGTCTTGGCTAAAGCCAAAAAAATCGGCGTACGCCTTGCTCATGTAGACGAAGCGATTTTGTGCATCTACCCTTACTATTGGGTTATTTTGTTTTTCTAGGATATCTCTTAAAATTCGACTTCCGTGTTGCCTGTAGACATACCGATTCCCCTTTTTTGCTTTTGGTAAGGGTAATGAGACGCGAAGCGATTGCACTAAAACTAATTGATTATCTGTAAAAAACTATAAAACTTGTCTTAACCGTGCATAATATTTATTGCAAAACGAAGACCGTTTGTTTTATTTGGATAGGGCTTCGTTGATACAGGTTTCCAGAAGGTCCAAATCAAGCGGCTTTGAAAGGAATTTATCGGCCCCTAGCTCTTCCGCCCTTTTGACGTTCTCTGCGGAGTTGTGTGCAGATATTATTAATACGGCCGTCTGCGGGCTTATTTTTTTGATTTTTTCTAGCAGCTCAAAGCCGCTCATGTGAGGCAGATTGAGATCGCTTATAACTACGTCGACAGGATTTTTTGAAAATGCGTCATAAGCCTCTTCGGCGCTTGACACCGTGATGAGGGTTTCGTATCTGTTCGACAAAAAGCTTTTTAGAGCCTCGGCGGCTACGACGTTATCTTCAACAAATAATAGTTTTTTATTTTTCATTGTTGCCGCCTTATATTTTTGTTTTTCGTTTCATTAGTGCCATGGTTAGCGCCTCAGTCAGGGAATCGAATTTTTCATCTACGCTTTTTTGGGAAGATATAAACTGCATCATTTTTTCATCCTCTTCTTTAACTTTTTTTGTAGTTTTGTAATATCAAAAGTTAATTTTTCTATTTTTGACGATACGAGCTTGCTTTGATGCTCAAGCCGCTTCTTTCTGGTGAACAAGGCATCGTCTTTGATGACTAGTTTTTTTAAGAGGAGCGATTTGTCGCTTATCTGGGCTTGTATTTTGAGCTTCTCTTCCTCTTTACATCTTTTTAGCATCTCTCGAAGCTCTTTTATCTCGGCATTGATAGATGCCTCTGTATCTACTTTATCGACGCCCTCGTTTTCTATCGCCGCAAACTCCTTTTCAATCATGACGGTCTCTTCGTTTAGCCGGTCGATTTTTGAGTACATATCTTCTATGGTCGCCTTGATGTCGTCTATCGCATTTTGTTTAAGATTTAGAGCCTCTATGGTTTTTTGTCTTTGCATGACTATTGCGACTATCGCCGGAATCGTCCATTTTGAGCCGCTCTTATCCAATATTTCAGGAAGTTTAAATTTATTTCTTTCAGCGTCTATCTCTATTTCGCCGGAATAGTTTTTTAGGAAGTTTTCGGCGTTTGGATTTTTTTGTCCTATAAGCGCTAGAAGGGCGAGGGCCATTTTTGTGTGAGCCAAAACCCAGTTTTCTCTCAGGATGAGATTTGCAAGCCCCTCCAATATGATATCCTCTTCACTGAGGTTGTCTTTGAGGAGATCAAATATATTTTTCTGGAAGATTTTGATGTAGTTTTTGACAAAGTAGCTATGCGTGATTACGCTAAAGTCTAGCTCCCCGTTTATGATGCTGTCGGTTATTTCCGCAAAAGCCTCTTGTTCCGCCTCCGTGCTTTCAAAAAGTGAGCTTTTTAGTTTGTCGAGTTCTTCTTTTGGAAGCCCGTTGTATCTTTGCTCCCTTCTTATTCCCTCTTCTTCGTCCGCCTGAAGCTTGAAGCGTCTGATTACTACCTTGTCATTAAGAAAAAGCACAACGTCTTTACTGGATATGCTTATTTGCTCTTTTAGTCTTTGCCTTATTTTTTCTTTTGTCTCGACTGAAAGCTCATTTGCCGATATCCCAAACTCGGATAATATCTCCTGAATATTTATGGTTATGCTGTCGTTTACTATCTTTATTTCGCCGCCGTTATCGGTCGTTTCGTGGATGGCTTCTTTTATTTTTTGTATTAGTCCCGGGTGTATGAGTGGAACCCCGCCCCACCTTTTTATGAAGATATCGTTGTTTTTGAATATGACAAGGTCTTTTGAATCTAGGTCGAAAGCTTTTTTTATAGCGCCTCTTAGCCTCTCTTTTTTGTGGTCGCCGGATATATTGACCACCGATTTAAAAAGCATTTCTGAGTGTTCGTCGCTAAACTTTAAGAGACCGTCCTCTGTTCGTACTAGTGCCGATTTCTCCCTGATATGAGAGATAAATTTTATCAAGTTTTCCAGAATGGATGCTCGCTAGTTGTATTTTTTAGGGTTAATTATACATTTTTGGACTTATTGTTGTAAGTTATTGTTGATTATAATCTGCGCACTTTTACGGAGGATTGCGGTATGACGAAAAGGATAGCTACGGCTCTTTGCACAGCTTTGTTGTTTGGAGGATGTCAGACTTACAATGCGTTTGATATGTTCAAAAAAGACGAGCATTATGAAAAGGCTCTTAAAGAGACAAGAAACGCACAGATAATAAACTCCATGGAAACAAAAGCTAAGATAACGGCTACCTATTTAAATCCGCTATATCCATCCAGGTACTCTGATGCCGAATACTTCTTTGTTGGAGTTTATATTCCTGACGACTATGACAAAAAAGAAGAGTCAGGGTTGTATAACAAGGATTACTCGCTGTCTATGACCGTGGCTCCAAAAAAAGAGGAGCTAAAGCTTGGAGATAAGGCCGCGCCGTCAAGTATGGTGCAGGCTAAAATAGTAGAGATGATAGTAAAGCTTGACCAAAACGAGCTATACAAAAAAATGCCGCATACCGACGCCTGGAGCAGGTATTACGTGGTGTCATTCCCCAAACAAGACGGGAATTCTGCCCTCAGCTTAAGCTTTAGGGGGCCTGACGGCGTAGCTTCACTAAGTTTTCCAAAAGTTCACTAAGGCTCGTCTCCTTACCAATGCGCCTTGAGTAAACGGCGTAATTTAGCGATACCTTTTTTGCGTAGTGCCTTGTTTCGTCATAGGGTATATTTTCTATCGACCAAAAAGGCTCATAGGCATTGGTTCTCGCATCTTTAAACGCAAACAATCCATCTTTTTCTATTCTTTTGAAAAAACCGTAGCCGGC
Source organism: uncultured Helicobacter sp. (assembly GCA_964630205.1). Taxonomy (GTDB): domain Bacteria; phylum Campylobacterota; class Campylobacteria; order Campylobacterales; family UBA6016; genus UBA6016. Next base: position 18,253 of record CAZVTM010000015.1, read on the forward strand.
ATTGAACGATATGGCGATCAGGGTAGGGTGTGACACTTTTGACTCTAGCCATTTAAAATGCGTCGCGGCATACGATATGTTTTTTTTAGGCTCAAAGAGATCAAAAAAATCAAACTTTTCTTTCCGTTTTGCCGCCAGCTCCTCGCCCAAAATCGGAATTATCTGCATTACCCCTATGGCGTATGCGCTACTGACTATTCCCGGAATAAAAAGGCTCTCTTGTCGCCCAATCGCATGCAGCAATGTTTTTTGGGATTCATTATAATCGGCAAACACATCTTTATAAGGCATAAGATAGAGCTCTTTTTTATATCCGTCCAGTCTCTCTTTTGCCTGCAAATAATATGCGTCGGCGTATTTTTGCCCTTTTGTTTTTGCCAAAATCGTCTCTAGCTCTTTGCTTGATGCGCCGTTAATCTTTCGTTTGAAGTTTAGCCATTCAAATGGGCTTGATATGTTGCGTTCGGCCTTGGCGTTTTCGTTATCCAAAGATACGAATTCTATTGCCGCCGGTTTTTTGCCCGACATCTCTGCCGCCACGACGGAGTAAAAGTTAAAATCTCTGCTACTTGCCGCTTTTTGTAAAAACTTATCGTCTTTGGAGCTTAGATATGCCCAAAAGTTTGCCCTATCCTTGTCGGATTCTTTTGTTGCGGTTTTTGCCGCTCTTTCGAATGATAAGGTAGCATTCTGTTCATATTGCAGCTTTAGCAGTCCCAAAAAAAACAGCGCCTCGGAATCGCTCAACTCTTCCGCTTCTATCTTGGATATACTTTTTTGCAGCGTTGTCGCATTTTTGTCAAATAGCGCCCACTTAATAAATCTTTTTTGGGATGGTGAGTTGATTACGCTTTTAAGCTCCTCATCATTTAGTTCGGTATCAAAAAAAGAAGCCCTAAATTCTTTTGAACTTTCAAAATAAAGCTCTATACTCTCCCTGCCAAGCTTCTCTTTCTTTGCCGCTGTTTTTAACAGCGTCGCTATCCTCTCTTTTTTCTGTGGTGCGATATCCCCTATTAATTCGATAAGTTTTTGCGGCTCATCTGAACCGGAGAGGATTGCGGATGATATTTTTTTGTAGTTTATCGCTAATTCAGCGCACTCGGGGGCTTTTTTTAGAGCCCTTGTGATATTGCTATCCATGCAGTCAAACAAAGTAGCAAGCTTTTTTGATTTTGTTTTTTTCAAAAGGAGAGAGGAGTGTTCGCTTCTTGGGCTTTTGGTTAGAAAATATCCTCTATAAGCATCTTCTTTTGTTATGTTTTGCTCCATTTGGCGAAGCAAAAACAAATCTCTGGCATATCCGGACGGCTCCTTAGATAAAGATTCTATATCATAGGCGAAGCCGATGCCAAGAAGGAGGCAGAGACTAAATAGAAGCCGCAAAGTGCCCAATAATCTTTACCAAAAATATATCCAAAAACTGGAGTGCTAGGACTATAATCAGCGGAGTAAGGTCAACCCCGCTAAGAACCGTGTTTATCTTGCTTCTAACAAATCTATAGGCCGGATATGTTAGTTTGTTTAGTATTTGGACTATCGGATTGTACGGATCGGGACGCACCCAGCTTAGAAGAGCTTGAATGATGATGACCCAAATATAGATATTTAGCACCATATGAAGTATATGTCCAAAAGCTTCGAGTAGGGTTTTTAGTATAAACATCGCTTAACCGCCGTTTTTTATTTTTATTTTAACAGACGGCGGTTTATTGTTAGACTTCAATTTCGTATTTGAGTATCTTATATCCTATTTGGCGCACTGTAATTCCGAGCTTCCTAGCCGCCTTGGCCTGTATGCCGCCGCACTCTCTTAGTGCGTTTACTATAGCCTCTCTCTATTGTTTCGAGTTCCGTTTTTGTGACGACGCCGTCGTTTTTGTGTCCTATTGCTCCGAATTTTTCTTTTGCGTACATTCCAGGTAGTACCGCTGCTACTACCGAGGCGTCCAGCTTGCCGTTGTCGTTAAGAGGGACTAGCCTTTCCATCGTATTTTCAAGCTCCCTGATATCTCCGTGCCATGAATAGTCAAGTAGCATAGGATAAGCGTCTTCGGCGAATTCAAGCTCTTTTTTTATGTAGCTTGCAAAACTTCAGATTTGTAGTAGCTGTTCTGAAGCTCCAGTTTCTTTTTTTCTTCCTTGCGCCGGTCTTATTGAGAAATAGTATGTCGCTATGAATATTTTCGATTACGATAGGCTCTTTAGTGCTTGCCGCTAGCCCGGTAGCCCCTTCTTTGACTTTATAGCTAGAGAGCATTTTTTGTTTTGGGGTTAGGTCGATAGAAGAGAAAATATTTAGCTCTTTTTTCTCCTCACTAAGCAGATGCACGGAGCATCTCTCTAATTTTAGGTAGTTTTTGAGCGTTTTAAGCGAGTCGCCTACTTTTTGCTCCAAGCTTTGCGAACCCATTAACAATCGGGAGAGTTCAAGCAGTGTTTCTAGTTCGGCTAGCTTAACGCATTCCGTACAATTTTGTAACTCTTTATGTCCCATGTTAACGCCTTCTGGAGTAACTTTTTGGCGATTTTAGCGCAAAATTGTAGCACTAGCTAAAAAACTATTGTCTAAAATATAGGCAAATATCAGCCGCCCTCCAAAACGTTGCATTTGAAACAATTTTGAAGGTCTTTACAACCGTAGCAAGCAGGGGCTATAGAATTTATTTCATCAAACAAAAATTTTTTCCATCTAATTTCGGCAGGTCTTTTGGCTGCAAGAATATGATAATTATCCGTCATTAGTTTGTTTAGTTCTGCTCTTGAACTCATGCCCATATCAGAATACAAATGTCCAGGCTCAAAAGCTTTTGTCGCTATGTATGAGGCTAGAGCAGTTCTTGCAAACTCGTTGTCCGCATTTTCTTGGAGCAGTAGAATGATTTTTTGAAAGTCGGTTTGATTTTGCATCTTAAAACTCCGTTGTTATTTTGGAGTTTCATTTTTTATTCCGTTTTTTGTTCTTTAGGGGGGGCTTGGCGCAGAAGTGCGGCAAAAGGGCAAAAGCCCTTTTGTTTTATTTTGCGGTTCCTTCAAGCTCAACGCTTATCGACACCTCGTCGCCCACAACAAATCCGCCGGCCTCCATTGCTTTATTCCAGTTAAGTCCAAAATCTTTTCTGTTTATTTTGGCGCTCATAGCTACACCTATTTTTTTGTTGCCGTACATATCTTCAACGGCCTTGCTGACTTCGGCGTCAAAAACAACCGGTTTTGTAGTGCCGCGTATTGTTAGATTGCCGGATATTTTTCCCTTGCCGCTCTTTGTCGGAGTAAATTTGCCCATTACGAAAGTCATTTTGGGATGTTTTGCAGCATCAAAAAAATCACCGCTTCTGAGATGGTCATCTCTTTTTTGTATGTCGGTATCTATGGAGGCAACCTCTACCGCACCTTCAAGTTTGGTAAGTCTGCCGCTTTTGTCGTCGACGCTAAAATTGCCGTCAAAATTTTTGAATTTTCCCTTTACGTTGCTAATCATGAGATGTTTGATACTAAAACCTACGCTTGAGTGTGATTTATCAAGCTCGTAATCCGCTGCAAAAGAGGAAACGCCGAAGACGACAACTGTGAAGATACCAAATAATGATCTTTTCATTTTAAACTCCTTTTAATTGCTATTTTTTGCCGAGTTAAGAGCCTCTATTAGCTCGTCTATATTTTCATAAGGGATATGAACCTTCCAATCCGGCTCGTCCCCTTCGAGGCTTATACCTATACTTACGACCGGCTTTGAGTTTGGGCCGTACGGATGTTCTATGCGGCTAAGCATTATTTTGCCGCCTTCCATACTGGCTAGATTTATTGTGCCTAGCAGCTTCTTTTCGCTCATAACTTCTCCTTATTTTTGGATGTATGAACATTGTAGGAAAAATAGCTTAATTTAGTTTGAAATTTTAAATGTTAGTCGAGAGATAGGAGGACTGAATTTTTGTATCTCATAAATTCAAGTTTTTGCTCTAGGTATTTATTTTCTTCCTTAAGGGATTTATAGCTCGAATAAAGCGAATCTGTCTCTAGGCTTGTGTAGTAAATGCTTGACGAGAGATAGATTTTTGGAACAGTAAGACCGACTGCCAAAGCCAAAGCCACAAGTGCGGTTAGGATGGTTTTTGCCCCTAGACCGTTTTGGCTTAAGTTGACTTCGTCTAGTTCATCTAACAGTTCGTGTTTGTCTTGATTAGTCGTTGTTTGCAAATTTAAAAGCCCTTAGTTTTGCGCTTCTCGCCCTTGGATTTTCCCTAATCTCTGCATCGGTGCCTATGAGCGGTTTTTTGGTTAATATTTCACCCAGCTCGTTATTATTGCCGCATGTGCATCTCATAGCCTCTGGCGGGCAGATGCAGGAGTGCGACCACTCTTTAAAAGCCGTCTTAACAATCCTGTCTTCAAGGGAATGAAAAGAAATAATACCCAAAATTTGCCCTTTTTGCGGCAGTTTTTTTACATTTTCGAGCAAATCTTCCAACTGCTCAAGCTCTGAATTGACCTCTACTCTTATCGCTTGAAAGGTCAGCGTGGCGGGATGTATCTTGAATCCTTTTATATTTTGAGAGATGAGAGCGGCTAGTTCTTTTGCGCTTTTTATTTTCTCTTCTTTACGTCTTTTTACTATTAAGGCGGCTATTTTTTTGGAGTACCTCTCTTCGCCGTACACCCTGATGATTTTCTCCAGCTCCGTCTCGGAGTAGCCATTGACTACATCGTATGCGGAAAACTCTTGCGAGCCGTCCATTCTCATGTCTAGAGTCTCGGATTCAAACGAAAAACCTCTCTCTTTTTTGTCGAGTTGCAGCGACGAAACACCGATGTCGGCAAGTATTCCAACGATATTTGATGTGTCTATTTTTAGTAGCGCCGATCCAAAATCTGATTTTATTATTTGTACCCTATCGCCAAATTTCTCAAGCCTCTTTGTACTGAACGCTATCGCTTCATCATCCCTATCGATACCGATGAGCCTTAGCCTTGGATGAGCCGTAAGGATGGCCTCGGAGTGTCCGCCGTATCCGAGCGTAGCATCTACAAATACCCCTTCGTCTAGGCTTTCAAACACCTCCAAAACTTCATTTAGCAGTACCGGTTTGTGTGGAATATTCAAAGTCTATACCTTTAGGATTGATTTTTTAATACCGCTAAATAGCTCTTTTATTTGCGGCTCCGTGATAACAAGCGGCGGCATTATGTAGACAGTATTGCCGAGTGGTCTTATAAATATACCGTTTTTTAACCCCTCTTTGAAAAGTTTAAGACTTGGCCTTTTGGTTGATGTTTGCAGTTCAAAAGCGGCTATCATGCCGGTTTGCCTTGTATTTTTGACCATTTTGTCGACCCGTATCTCCTCCAAAAACGATGAGATAAGTTTAATTTTCGGTTTTAGCGAATCTATGATTTTATCGTCTTCAAATATATCGAGTACGGCATTTGCCGCAGCGCAGGCAAGGGCATTGCCGCTATATGAGTGCGAGTGCAAAAACGCTTTTTCGACCCCGTCTTCGTAAAAAGCGGAGTAGATCTCTTCTTTGCACATAACAACGGAAAGCGGCATATACCCTCCGGTAATCCCCTTGGATAGACACATTATGTCGGGCGTGATGTCTGCTTGCTCATGGGCAAAGAAGCTACCGGTTCGACCGAAGCCTACGGCTATTTCGTCCAATATCAAATGGACACCGAATTCATCACACGTATTTCTAAGCATTGCCAGAAAAAACGGCGAGTGCATTCTCATATATCCGGCGCACTGCACCAAAGGCTCTATAATTACCGCGCTTACTCTGTTATTTGCTTTGTGCAGAATATCTCTTAGTGCATTAATGGCTTTTTTACTCTCCTCTTCGCTTTTATCGGCTGGAGACGGTGATATTATTGTTTTTAGCAGTATCTCTTCGAAAGTTTTTTTGTATATCCCCACATCCCCGACGCTCAGAGCCCCAAGTGTTTCGCCGTGATATGAGCTCTCAAAAGCGACAAACAAATCTCTTGTTTCGCCTCTGTTTTTAAAATACTGAAAACTCATCTTGAGCGCCGCTTCTATGGCGCTTGAGCCGTTGTCTGCAAAAAATACCTTAGATAGTTTGCCGCCAGTTTTTGCCGCCAGTTTTTCTGAGAGTTCGACCATGGGACGGTGAGTAAAATTGGCGGTCATGATATGGGCGAAGTCGTTTAGCTGGTTTATTACTGCGTTATTGATTCTATCGTTACCGTGTCCAAGATTGTTTACCCACCAGGATGATATGCCGTCTATATATTTGTTGCCGTCAAAGTCGTATAGATAAACACCTTTGGCTTTTTGAATCGGGATAAGCGGGGTCTTTTCAAAATCCTTCATCTGCATGCATGGATGCCAAACAACTTGTAAATCTTTTGAAACGATAGAGCCCGAAATATCCAAGCAAACCCCTTTTTTACCGAATTTTAATGCACATCTTTATAAAATCAGGTTAATTTTACTCTTCAAAAAAGGTCTCTTTATGATTACATGGATGCAAAAGCATCGAAAATACCTGGTTATTACCATTTGGATTTCCACCATAGCCTTCGTCGGCGCAGGTTTTGTCGGCTGGGGGAGCTATGATTTTGGCTCTATGGGCGGCAAAGTCGCAAAGGTTGGAAAAATAGAGATAACCAAAGAGGAGCTATCCTCGACGTACGGCAATATCTATAATTACTACTCAAAAATGACCGGCGGCAAGTTAGACGAGCAAACGGCAAAAACCTTGAAGCTTGAAAGCTTGGCCGTTCAGACGCTAGTCAACCAAGCGCTTTTGCAAAACTTTGCCAATGAGCTTGAGATAACGGTAAGCGATGAAGAAGTTGCGGCAAAAATAGCCTCGATGGAGCCATTTCAAAAAAACGGACACTTTGATAAAGAGAGCTACATAATGGCTCTAAAAAATGTCGGAATCAAACCGAAAGAGTTTGAAAGCGGACTAAAAAAAGAGCTTCTTGTCGAAAAAGTGTCCGCCGTAATCAGCCCCAAAGTCTCCAAAGACGAGACCGCTGCGCTTGCATCGGCTGCATTGTCAAAAGATAGGGTCGGTATAAAAATTATAGATGCGACCTCATTCTTAAAACCTGCGGATGAGACGGCTATAAAAGCATTTTGGGAAAAAAACAAAGCTAAATTCAAAAGCGAGCCGACTTGCGACGTAGAGAGCATAGAGGTCGCCTCGGCAACTCTTGCCCCTAGCGAAGAAGATGTTAAAAAAGAGTATGCCGAAAACGGCTCTTTGTATTTTAAAGACGGCAAGAAAATGAGCTTTGAAGAGGCCAAGGCGCAAGTCGTTCACAACGCTAAAATAAAACTTGCAAAAAAAGAGGCTCTAAAAAAGTATGTAGAGCTAAAAGAGGGCAAGCTAAAGGGCAAGATCGTAAACGGTGTTATATTGTCTCCGTCTGCGCCTATGCCAAACGAGATAAAGTCTGAGCTTCTCAAGGTGAAGGGGGCGACAACTTTGAAGCCGATTTTGGTTAACGATATGTTTGTGGTCTTAAAGGTTACAAAATACAATCCAGCCAGAGAGATGAGCTATGAAGAAGCTAAGCCTATAGCTAAGGGTGCAGTGGAGAGAGATGGAGCGCTTGCAGCAATGAAGGCCGAAGCCGAAAAGCAGTTAAAAAGTGAGTTTGCGACAAACGATATAGGTTATCTCTCAAAAAATCAAAACAATACCATCTCCGGTCTTGCGCCACAAGAATCGGCCGAAGTTGCCGCTTCTATTTTTCAGTCGAAAGACGCAAAAGGCGTTGTTTATTTGCAGTCAAAAGCCGTGCTATTCAAAGTTTTGAAACAAAAATTGCTAGAAAACGGTCAAAGCGAGGGTAGCGAGCAGGCGTTTGCCAAGATGCTGCTTGGAACCAAAGCCTCTCTTGTTAACCAAAGTGTGCTAGAATACCTGAAAAATAGGTATGAGGTAAAACTCTTTATTAGCCTTGACGGCAACAACGAAAAAAAGTAACTAGGTAAAAATGGACAATCAGGCAGCGATGAATTTTTCTAAACCGATTTTGGCGATAGATATCGGTTCAACCAAGACTTGCGCTCTCATAGCCGAGATAAAAGGCGGTGAGCCGCATATTACCGGCACGGGAATAGCAAAGTCTAACGGCCTTAAAAAAGGGGCCATCACAAATATAGAACTAGCCTCTAAGTCTATAAAAACTGCAGTATCTGATGCAAAAAGAATTGCTGGTATGGAGTTTGGCGAGGCGGTTGTGTCTATATCTGGGGCTTATACAAAAAGCATTAACTCGCATGGCATAGTAAATGTACCAAACGGTGAAATAACGCTTAAAGAGATAAATAGAGCCATACAGACGGCGCTATATAATGCCAACATACCTTCCGAATACGAAACAATCCACGTTCTCCCTTATGACTTTAAAGTTGATGAGCAAGATTTTATAGAAGATCCTATTGATATGAGCGGCAATAGGCTTGAAGTAAGCGTACATATAGTGACGATGCAAAAATCAAGCCTTGAAAACTTAAGAAAAGCGGTCAAACTGGCCGGGCTGGAAATATCAAATATAGTTCTTAGCGCTTATGCCTCTTCCATAGCGGTACTAAACAGAGACGAAAAAGAGCTTGGCGTCGCTGTTATCGATATAGGCGGCGCGACAAGCAATTTGGCCGTACATCTGGGTAATTCTATTAGGTACAACGACTTTTTGGCTGTCGGTTCAAACCATATTACAAACGACCTTTCGATGGCGTTGCATACGCCGATAAGAGATGCGGAGCAGGTGAAACTTGAGTATGGATCACTCCACTCAAGCTCAAATGCCATCATAGAGCTTCCTACCGTCGGCAATGAAGCAGAAAAGCAAGAGGTGTCTCTTGAGATAGTCTCTAACGTTATCTATGCGAGAGCGGAAGAGACGCTTATGATACTTGCAAAATCACTTGAAAAGAGTGGTTTTAGAAATCAAGTCGGCGCAGGCGTAGTGTTTACGGGTGGTATGACGAAGCTAGAGGGGCTAAGGGATTTGGCGGTTAGCATATTTGACAATATGCCTGTGAGATTCGCAAAACCAAAAGATATGGACGGTCTTTTTGAAAACCTAAAAGATCCTTCTTGCTCTACGGTTATAGGTCTAATTCTTTATGCTGCCGGCAAAAACGCCCTTTATGAGATAGACTCTGCAAAAAGACTTAGACTAAAAGAGAATTTTACAACTCCGATGGCTTCTGCTCACGGGCACAAAGAAGAGGAGAAGAGAGTTGAAAACGAAGGCGCCAGACAGCAGTATAAAGCGCCTGAAAAAATTCTGCAAGGCGGCGCAAAAGAGGCCAACAAAAAGCTTCTCGAGCATATTGATTTACCCGAACGCAAGGGCGGTGGAATCAAAGCTTACTTTGTAAGGTTTTGGCGATGGGCTACACAATTATTTTAAATCTTAGGCAAGGAAGATAGATGAACGGTCTGTTTCAAGTTGAAGAGCTGCGATCAAAAAGCGGCGCAAAAATCAAAGTTATCGGTGTCGGCGGCGGCGGATGTAACATGATAAATCATATGATAAGCGAGAATGTATCAGGTATAGACCTTGTGGTTGCCAATACCGATGTGCAAGCCCTAGATAGCTCTCTTGCTCCCACTAAGATACAACTTGGTGCAAAAATGACTAGAGGTCTTGGTGCAGGTATGAAACCTGAAGTTGGCAGAGGTGCCGCCGAAGAGAGCTACCAAGAGATAAAATCCGTGCTCGAAGGTGCGGATATGGTGTTTGTAGCCGCAGGTCTTGGCGGGGGTACAGGCACAGGAGCCGCAGAAGTAGTAGCCGCAGCAGCCAAAGAAATAGGCGCACTCACCGTAGCAGTCGTTACAAAACCGTTCATATTTGAAGGCCAAAAAAGAAGAAAATTCGCTGAGGAAGGTCTTGTTGGCGTAAAAAAAGTGTGTGACTCTATCGTTGTAATCCCGAATGATAAACTACTTGCCATAGTTGACAAAAATATGGGTATAAAAGATAGCTTCAAGATAGTCGACAATGTATTGTCTCGCGCCGTAACAGGAATCAGCGGTGTTATTTTAAAGCACGGCGATAACGACATCAACCTTGACTTTGCCGACTTAAAAACGGTTATGAGCCACAAAGGAACTGCGCTTATGGGTGTGGGTGAAGCTAGCGGAAACGATGCCGCTTATCAAGCGGTCAAAAATGCTATCGAGTCCCCGCTATTTGATAATATCTCAATCAGCGGTGCGATGGGCGTGCTAGTTCATGTAAATATGCACCCTAACTATCCGCTTGTGCAAATCCAGCAAGCAATGTCTATCGTGTATGAAAGCGCAGATCCTGATGCGGATGTAATATTCGGTACTACTACCGATGAAAACATAGAGAATGATAGAGTTGTGATAACTATAGTCGCGACAGGTTTTGAGAAAGAGGCCGCAAACGGTTTTGCCCCAAAACAAATCGAAAGAGATAATGCTATCGAACAAGAGAGAGTGCAAGTAAGAACCATTAGAAAAATAAGCGGCGGATATGATATTACTTTTGACGAGGACGAATTACAAGTCCCTACATATCTTAGACGCCAGATGGATTAACCTCCAAAATCTTCACAAAAAAAAGGAGTTGTCATGAAAGTTGCTGTCGATTTTATAGAGCAAGACTTCTCCGGAAAGCAAATTATCCTTAAAGAATCAAACACCGCCTTTGCAAAGGCGGTGGCTGCAAAAATATTCAAAGACATCGGTTGCGAAGTTCATATCGTTAAAGATTTTGACTCCCTTAAAAAAACAATAGCTACAAACGGGGGCGACTTTTTCGTTGGTGTATTTGATTACTCTTCTGACAAGCCTGCGGACATGGATGCGATAGAATTTGCACTAGGGGTAAAATTGCCCGTAATAGCTTTGGCGGAAGAATTCGACGACGACACGAGAGATAAACTGTTGTCTAAAAATATCGTAGATTACGTCTTAAAAAGAAGTGTCGACGATATAGATTATTTGGTCAGATTGATAAGACAGCTTGCTAAAAATAGTATCACGGAAGTTTTGGTGGCCGATGATTCATCGGTGTATAGAAAAAATCTATCAGATATTTTAAAAAATCAACTCTTTACCGTTTATGAGGCAAAAGATGGCGAAGAGGCTATTGCGTTAATCAAAAAACACAAAGATATAAAGCTTGTTCTCACAGACTATTTTATGCCAAAGATGGACGGCTTTGAACTTGTCACGAAACTTAGAAAAACAAAAAGCAAAGACGAACTAGCAATCATTGCGATATCTGGCGATACGAGCGAAATGCTAGTTTCAAAGTTTTTAAAATATGGAGCAAATGATTATATTAAAAAGCCTTTTAGCAAAGAGGAGTTCATCTGCCGTATAAATAATCATATAGAGCATATATCTCTCATAGAGTTCCAGAAAGAACTTGCAAATTTTGACTTTTTGACCGGTTTGTATAATAGAAAATATCTGATGGGGACGGGCAAAATGCTTCATGCGAACGCCGTACGCGGAAATATAGATTTTATCGTTGGGATGATGGATATAGATAATTTCAAATCAATCAACGACAGATATGGGCACGACGTCGGCGATATGGTTATTAAAGACTTTGCCTCACGCCTTGAAGAGTGCTTTAGAAAATCAGACGTAATTTGCAGGTTTGGCGGAGAAGAGTTTTGCGTCCTTTTGACCAATGTCGAAGATCAGCACATAGAGACTGCTTTTGAAAAACTTTTACATAATGTAAGAAATACGGAAATTACAACAAAGCAAAACGAGATAGTTCAATATACGGTATCCATAGGTGTTTGCGCTACGCTTTTAAATAGTTTTGAAGATATGTTAAAAGTTGCGGACGATAGACTGTATATGGCAAAAAAAGCAGGCAAAGACAGGGTGGTTACGGATATTATCCCTTCCTAGGCGTCTATTTGTCGTCCATTTAAAAAGTTTTGGACAATTTTGTTGTTAGTATTTTTGAAGCTGTCTGCGTCGCTACTTTCTATAATGACGCCCTCATATAGCATTGCAGCATAGTCGGCGCACTTGAAAGCCTCTTTTATATCGTGGCTTATAAGTATCGACGTTATATTTAGTTCTTTTTGGAGCTTTATTATCATTTGACTTATCTGGTCGCTTATTATTGGGTCCAATCCTGTAGTGGGCTCATCATAGAGCATTATTTGCGGCTTTAAAATAATAGTTCTGGCAAGCCCCGCCCTTTTTCTCATTCCCCCGGAAAGCTCGTCCGGATAAAGCTTGGACACCCGCTCCGGCTCTAGGGCTACCATCTCTAGGGCGGCATATACCTCTTTTTGTATCTCTTCTTCGCTCATATTAGTGTGTTCTCTCAGTGGAAACGCAACATTCTCGTAAACATTCATACTGTCAAATAGAGCACCGCTTTGAAATAAAAAGCCTATCTTTTTGCGAAGCTCCAGCAATTCGTTGCCGCTTAGCCCTGTTATTTTCTGGCCGTCAACTCTTATTTCACCTGCATCCGGCTGCAATAAACCCACGATATGTTTGATAATTGTGGATTTGCCGCTTCCGGAGAGACCGAATATCACGGTTGTTACCCCTTCTCTTATATCGAGGTCGATACCGCGCAGTATCTCTTTTTTGCCGAACTTTTTGCAAAGCCCCCTAATCTCTATCATTTAGCACCTTTTCTTTTAGGAAGCTACAAGAAAGTATCCTTGTAAATCTCATAAAAAATGCAATCACAAGAGTGAAAAGAAGTATTTTAAAATCTATCTCAGCAAGCTTGTGTAGCGTCTCAAAGTCTGCGGAACGTATAGCGGCTTCGCCCATGGCCTGATAAGCTATTATCTGTGGTGTGAAATAAAATGCGTATATCCCTATGGCTGCTACGTTTATGCCGGATATAAGCATCATTATCGGCGTGTTTTTTTTGTTCGCCGCCAAAAAGCCTTCAAATGCTATCGTTAGTGCGGCCGTAGTAAGCAATATGTAGTTAAATCTTGAGAAAATCTCGCTCATCATAAGCCCGGCATCGTATCTAGCGAGCAGCTTTACGCCAAAGATTATTTCGGAGTGAAATATAATAGGCGCAACCATGGCGCCGAGCAAGAACACCCCCAGAGCAGAGCCGGCCAGACAAAATAAGTAAAAAGAGGCAAAAAGTTTTATCATTAGTATTCCTTAGTAATCCAAAATCCTCTATCGAAGCCGGCATAGTCACGGTAGAAGCCGTAGCTTATCTGCCCTTTGGTCTTTAGTTTTGACGTTAGCCTCTCTCTTTGGTCGAAGCCTATTTCGCAGATAAAAGCCTTGAAATTTCTCTCAAAAAATCCATCTATTGCCGCTTCGACTATTTCAGCTCCGTTTTCGCCGCCAAACAATGCTTTGTGTGGCTCGTAAAGCACATTGGCATCTAGCTCGCAGCCGTTTTGTATATAAGGCGGGTTTGCGGTTAGTATATCAAAATTATCATCTTTTATGTTAGAAAACAGGTCTGACAATAAAAAATCTATATCGACTGACAGCCGTTTTGCGTTTATTTGCGCAACATCCAAGGCGTCAGCGCTAATGTCTGACGCAGTTACGCAGAGTGACGGCATCTCTTTTTTTAGAGTGCAGGCTATAGCTCCGCTGCCGGTGCATATGTCCAGCAGTGTTGAAGCCCTTATTTGGGTCGCTATTTCTAGTGTTTTTTCTATCAATAGCTCAGTTTCCGGCCTTGGTATTAGGCAACGTTCATCTACAAAAAAACTATAGCCGTAAAAATCGGCCTCGTTGACAATGTACTCATATGGAATATGTTTTTTCCGTTTTTGCAAAAAATCTTCAAAAATAGAAAGGGCTATTTGCGTATCGTCGTTTGCCAGCAAAGAGGCGGTGCTTTTGCCTGTATGTTTTGAATATAGCCAAATACACTCTTTTGCTGCAGTTTGTAAATCAGGAAGCTCTTTCTTGGCTATCCTGAGGGCATCGCATAGTTTCATATGCCCTTTAGTCTCTCTATTCGTTGCGTAATCGGAGGATGGGTGTAGTCGAAAAATATTTTTAGTTTAGATGCATAAGGGAATGCTTTGTTCTCTTTGGCAAGCGTTTTTAGAGCTTCTATCATTGATTCTTTTAGCCCCATCTGCGCAGCATAACCATCCGCTTCAAACTCATTTTTCTTATATATTCCGTTTACAAAAGGCATCGTCAAATACATCGCAGGGGCTGACAGGAGCAGGAAAATAACAATTGCTCCGGCGCCGTTGTTTGCAAGTCCGAGCGAACTATAAAATGGGGTACTCAAAGTGCCGAGAATATAGCAAAGCCAAAAAAACTCAAAAAACATTATCCCCATCAAATCAAATATATGTTTTTTCTTGAAGTGACCAAGTTCGTGGGCTACGACTGCAAATAGCTGTTCTTTTGACAGTTTTTCCAAGAGAGTGTCGTAAAGCGCAACCCTTTTTGTGCGCCCCAGTCCGGCAAAATAAGCGTTAAGCCTCGTATCTCTTTTGCCTGCATCTACTCTGTATATCTCATTAAGCTCAAAACCGCTTTTCTTGGCGAGCTCTTTTAGTCCCGTTGTTATCTCTTCGTTATCCAGTTTTTCAAACTTATTAAAAATAGGGGCTATAAAATTTGGATATACGATATTTGCAATAACTATAAAAGAAGCTATCAGTGCAAAAACAAACACCCACCAAAGCTCAAAAGAGGAAATGAAATATATCGCGGCAAACGATAAAACTCCGCCTATGACGAGCGTAATCAAAAGCTCTTTTATCTTATCCGATATAAATAGTGAAACCGTGGTTTTTGTAAAGCCAAATTTTTTATCCAAACCGAATACCGCCGCAATTTTGAGCGGGATTTCAAGAAAGAAGTTTATCGCCAAAAATGCCGATACGGCAAGCGTTTGCGTAAACATCTCGTTCGAGGAAATAAGCGGGGCGATCATAGAAAGACCGGCGAACACCCAAAATAAAAAGATAAACATCTCGTATATCGTCTCGTATATTGAGAATTTCTCTTTGGCGATAGCATACTCTTTGGCGTTTGACATTTCGTTGGCATCAAAGCCATCCGTTTCGGCGGCGAACGTTGTCAAGAAACGTATTTGAGAAAGATTAACAAACAGTTTTATCCCTATATATAGGGCATAAAAAACCAAAATTAATTTTAAAATCAAAGCTTCATTCATATTATTGGCGACTCTTATTTTTTTGCGCGATTATACATAATGGACACTTTTGGTAACACGTAGTTTGGCAATAGCTTATCTGTCCGATACTAATAATAAGAGCTTATTAACCGTGTATTATCTGTTTCATTAGAAAAAATGATTATACTGGGCATTATTTTTCAGTTACGATTAAAATTTGATTATGTAGAATGTCTGTCCCTTGCTATGCTTGTAAACCCCTATAACATTTGGTTTTCAAGTATAAGACCCTTTTTCAAAACTATAAAAGGAGATTATATGAAACTAGGCTTCCTAGTGGATCTAGGTCTGTGCATAGGATGTAAGGCTTGCGAAGTTGTCTGTAAAGCAGAAAACGTCGTACCTTTGTCTATGTGGAGGCTAAGAGTAAAATATGTAGATTTCGGTGTATTCCCTGAGGTAAAGAGGGCATTTACCCCTCTTAGATGTAACCACTGCGAAAGCGCTCCCTGTCAAAGGGTTTGTCCCGTAAGCGCCCTTCACTATCTGGATAACGGTATCGTAAACGTAGATAAGCAAAGATGTATAGGATGTGCTGCGTGCGTATTGGCCTGTCCATACGGCGCTATATATATCGATCCGGAGACGAATACTGCCGATAAGTGTACATACTGTGCGCATAGAGTAGAGGCCGGTCTTGCCCCTTCTTGCGTAGTTGTATGCCCTACGGAGGCAAACATATTCGGTGACCTTGACGATCCGTCAAGCCGTATCAGCCAATATATAGCTTCGCACAAAGATACCAGGGTAAGAAAACCTGAAAAAGGCACTATGCCGAAACATTTCTACGTAGGGGCAGGAGATATCCACCTAAATCCACTTGCATCCACTAGAGCCGAAGGATTTAATCTATTTAATGAAATCGGTCACCTAAATCACGTAGGAGGCCATTGATGATATTTGAATCACTTGTAGCTAACGTGCCGGTGCTTAAATCGGCGATAGTTACCTTGGACGTGCTCAACACCCAAGTGGCCTGGGGCTGGATTATTGTTATGAATATGTGGGCGAAATCTATCGCTACCGGCGTATTCTTTGTAGGTATATATATGATGAGAAAGTATCCGGTTAGCGAGACTTTCTATAAATATATGGTTCCGTTAATCGGCCTTGTGTTTGTTGGTATAACGCTTCTGTTTACCGTGCTTGACCTTCATAAACCGTTTAGAGCGTTTTATATATTCCTTCATTCGCATTTCACGTCGGCGATTACTTGGGGCGCGTGGTTTATCAATATATACTCGCTAATCCTTGTGTTGCTTCTTTGGGCGGTTATCAAAAAAGACGAAAAACTATTTGGAAAGTTAATCATTCCTGGTGTTGTGGTTGCGTTCCTTACGACTGTTTATACTGCCGGACTAATGGGGCTTTCAAATGCTAGAGAGATTTGGCAGACCCCTACCGAAATTGTTCAAATGGTACTTGCTGCAGGACTCGCGGGTAGTGCAGTACTTATCCTTGCCGGCAAATTTAATCTTGATGAAGAGCAAAAACAAAAACTTGGGACGATTCTTGGCCTTGCGGCTCTTGCTTCATTGATAATGTATGTATCCGAAGTTATTTTTGCACCGCCAAAATCGGAAGAGGCGGAGTGGGTTATCCACTATCTAACCAGCGGTTTTATGGGTGTTTATTTTGCACTCGGTCTTGTTATTGCGTTTGCGGTTCCGGCGGCACTAGCTTGCCTTGCAAATAGAACTAAAAAATCAATATTCCTGCTGCCTGCCGCAGTGCTTGCGCTTGTAGGTCTTTGGATGGTAAAACATGCGTGGCTAGTCGCTCCGCAAATGATGCCTTTGAGTTAAGGGGGAGAGAAGAATGATAAAAAGAAGAGATTTTCTAAAACTTTCAGCGGTTGGTGTCGGCGTCGGAGTCGTAGCCAGCGGTGCGGTAAAATCATTTATTCCGACTCTTGAAGCGGGTGCAGATGTTGCAAAGTTCGATAAGTTACCTATATCAAACGGTAATTTTGCCTATTACCCTCCGTTTGACAAATGGGGTGGCTGGAAAGAGATGGACGGCGACGATTGGAAAAACGGCGGCCTTGCAAGGCATGATGTAAAAGTTCATGACTATATGCTTGTTCCGACTGCTTGTAACAACTGTGAAGCGTCGTGCGGCCTTCTTGCATACGTAGACAAAGAGTCTATGACGGTCAAAAAAATCCTAGGAAATCCGCTGCATACGGCATCTCTTGGTAGAACATGTGCAAAAGGCGTTGCCGCATATAGTCAGATGTACGATCCGGATAGAATCCCGTTCCCTCTCAAAAGAGCCCCTGGTTCAAAAAGAGGAGAGGGCAAGTGGGTCAGAACTACGTGGGATGAAGCACTAAGCACAATCGGTAAAAAAATGCACGATACGCTAAAAAGCGGCGATGCTATGAGTAAAAAATCGATAATGTATCATGTTGGTCGTCCGAATGAAAACGGATTTACGCCTAGAGTTTGGCATACGCTAGGCCAAGATTGTACGAATTCGCATACAAATATCTGTTCGGCAAACGGACGCTCAAGCTCTCTAATGTGGGCAAATGATGACAGAACGGCGCCAGATTGGGCAAACTCGAAGCTAATAATTCTAGCCTCTTCGCATGCCGCTGACGCTGGACACTACTTCCAACAATCTGCGGGGCAGATAGCAAAAGCTAGAAAAGCCGGTGCAAAACTCGTGGTTATGGATCCTAGGATGTCAAATTCAGCCGGTATAGCAGACCTCTGGATAGCGCCTTGGCCTGGTACTGAAGCGGCTATTTATATGGCCATAGCAAACAGATTGCTAACTCAAAATAAATTTGACGCAAAATTTGTCAAAGATTGGTACAACTGGCAAATGCTAATGGATGACAAAGCCTATTTGGAGTACCTCAAAAAAGAGGGCTTTATAAGCGAACTTCCAAAAGACGGTAGTTTTGATAGCTTTGTTGCACTAATGAAAGATATGTGTAAAGACTATACGATGGAGTGGGCATCAAAAGAGAGTCACGTTCCGCTTGATAGACTTGAAAAACTATACGAGTATTTCATATGGGCAGGCAATCAAATAACGGCGTTTAACTGGAGAGGCCCGTCTGCCGGAAATAGAGGTGGCTGGCTATACGGCAAGAACATGATATTTGCATTCTCTCTAGTCGGTTCTATGCAAGGCAAAGGACAATTTGGCTTTGAGCATATGAAAGCTATTTTTGTCGGCGGCAAAGGCGGCAAAGCGTGCGTAGGTGAAAAAGCTCCAAACGTTGACGAGTGGAATGAGCTTAGCTGGCCGCCGGAGTGGCCTCTGACAAGTTACGAGCTATCTATGTGTCTGCCGCACCTTCTAGCCGATACTGCTTGGCAGGAAAAATGGAAGGCAAAAGGTCTTACGGTTCCGTCCAAACTTGCGGTTTGGTTCCCTAGACAATACAATCCGGTGTGGATTAATCCAGACGGCTTTAGATGGATAGAGGTACTAAAAGACGAAACCAAAATGGAGCTAACCGTAAATCCATCTCCTACTTGGTCTGAGACAAACTGGTATATGGACTACATATTGCCGACAGGTCTTGCGGGCGAGAGACACGACCAGCACTCCGAAGCATCAAAGCCTGAGGCTTGGACAAGCTTCCGTCAACCTGTTCTAAGGGTTATGCTTGAAAAAACAGGTTGGAAACCGAAAAATCCTGCACGTGCAACCCTTGAGGCGCATATCAAAGCCGGTCTTGGCGAAATCTGGGAAGAGAACGAAATGTGGGTGAACCTCGTATTTGCTACCGACCCGGACGGAAGCCTTGGTATTAGACAATATTGGGAATCAAAAGAAAATCCTGGTAAGCCTGTCACGATAGCCGAGTATTACAACGCAGCGTTTGCCAATCTGCCAAATCTTGTAAAAGCGGCCGAAGCAGCTCTCGAGCAAAAAGTCAAAAACGCAAAAACCCCTCTTGAAAAAGAGCTTGCGGAGTTTGCGAAAAAGTATCCGTACTACGACTTTATGAGAGATAGAGGTACCTGGACAGAGAGAACCGACGTGTATGACATATATAAACAAGAGCTTCACGTTGACCATGAAAAACATACGCTAAAAACAAAATCGCCGTACTTTTGGCAAGCTCCTGTCGAGTACCCTGTTTCTAGTATCAAGGTAGACCCTAGAACAAACGTTGCGTACGTGCAGACGCCGGAGGGTAGACATAACGTCGGCGTTCAATATGACGGCAAACTCGTAGACGGCTTTGAGACCCCGAGCAAAAAGCTTGACTTCTATGTCGATTGGATGAAAGATTGGGGTTGGCCTGAGTATGCAATACCTATGTATCCGAAAAACGAAGAGCAGAAGAAAAAATACGTACAGGCGACAAGCCACGTAAACCACATGTATATGAAAGAGCCGAACTCGTTTGCGCTCAATCCTATATTCAGGCTTCCGTACAACATCCATACGAGAAGTATCAACTCTAAATGGCTAATGGAAATCAGCCAAAACCACAATCCTGTGTGGATGTCTCCAGTGGATGCCAAAAAACTGGGCTTAAAAACTGGCGACGCAATCAAGGTAAAAGTGGTGGATACCGTAACCGATCTTGAGAGCGGTTATTTTGTCGGTATGTGCGTAACGACCGAAGGGATACTGCCTGGCACCCTGACTTGCTCGCACCATGCGGGTAGATGGAGACTTGTTGATAAGGTCGATATCCCTGGGTTTGAGCAGTCGATAGTCCCAATGGGTTCGGGGGCTCCTATTGCCGAGCTAAAAAAAGAGGGCGAAAACTACTCTCTAAAATATGTTGACGGCATCAAGCCTCAACATCTGGAGGAGACAAAAGAGTTCGGTCCTCACGGCTGGCCGTATGCCGAGTTTAATAAAGATATGAAGCACGTCCATTGGAATGGGCTAAGCGGTACATTCCAAAATGCGACATTCTCTGCAAACCCTGACCCAATCGGCGGTATGCAGTGCTGGCACAAAAAAGTGCTTGTTGAAAAAGCGGCAAACGGCGAGAAGATAGGCGACGTAAAAGTGAATATTGAAAATAATATGAAAATCTTCCAAGCATGGAGAGATAAGCTTACTCGTCCGGCTCCTGGTCCAAAAGGGCTTAGACGACCTGAACACCTTAAGCGTCCGTGGGTTCCTCTAACTAGGGAAGCTTACAAGATGCCGAGCAAGGCATAGCATTTTTCTGAAAGCCCCCTCAAAAGGGCTTTCTTTTTCATTTTTTTAAGTCGTATCGGTACAATTTAGAAAAATGAATTAGGGGTGTACGGTGCAAACAAGCGAGAGACAGAGATTGAGAGAGTTTTATTATACGCTTATCTCAAGGCTTTTGATAGCTGAGATTGACAAAGATACGATAGAGGCCATACAATCGGACGATACGCTTAAATCGCTTTTCGTTTATTCAAAAGAGGCCGATGATTATTTGGGCGGCAAAGCGGACGCTATAGTGCAAGACCTGGCTAGCCACTACGCCGACCTTTTCCTTATCAGGCTTGCGCCGTACGAGAGTTTTTACACATCGGAAGATCAGATGGTAAACTCAGGCACCGACAACGAGGCTATGATTTATTACAAAAAGTACGGATTTGACGTTGAGCTAATGAGGGCAAGGGTGGTGTCCGGTGATCACATAGGCGTCGAGTTTGAATTTTTGATGAATTTGGTAAAAAGTGAAAGGGAAGCTCTAAATGAAGGGCAGGAAGATTATGCCGAGACCATCAGGGGTGTGCAAAAAGAGTTTATCAAAAAACATTTGCTGCCGTTTGCGATGATGTTCTTGCCTGCTCTTTTGGATGCGTCCAAGTCGCCTTTTTATAAAGACGTAGCGGAGATAGCGTTAGAGTTTCTGCTTTCCGACTATGAGGAGTTGTGCTCTAAATGAGCGCCGTAGTTTCAGCCGAAGCTTGTGTCAGAACCCTTAGCGTAAATGCCGGATGTGTATTGTGTAAAGAGGCGTGCCCACATGAGGCTATCGGTTTTTATCCGCATTTGCCAAAGATAGACGCTAATGCCTGTACGGATTGTGGGGCTTGTGTCGGAGCATGCCCTACAGAGGCTCTATCGGTTCCGAATGCGGGTATTGCTTTGCTATCTGTCGAAGAGCTTTTTTGTCTTGGGGTCAATGACGAGACAGGCAAGATTTGTTTGGAGGTGTCAAAAGACGGCGGCGAGTATCTGCAAAAAAAAGCCGATGAAGCAAACGCACTTTTCTCTATTTTTGGGATTAAAAACGAGATATCTGTTGTTTTGGTTGAAAAAAATAAAGACGGATTGGAAGACGGTTCTAAAAGAGCGCTTTTTAGGATGTTTACAAAAGACGGCATAAGCGCTGCCCACAACAGTTTAAAAACGGAAGAGGAGCATATGTCCTGCGTCGATTATTCTCTTTTGCGTACAAAAAAAATTCCGCCAAAAAGGGCGCTTTTTTTAGATGCGACGGCAAAGTTTGAACTACAAAACAAAGATGCCGCATACCCTCTTAGCTTTGCGAGTGATAAACATATAGACGATAGCTGCGATAATTGTTCGCTATGTTATAGTGTTTGCCCTAGCGGAGCATTAGAAACTACGGCTATGAAAAATGCGATTATTTTCAGTCCGCATCTATGTCTAAAATGCAAGCTGTGCGAAGATGTACGTGAGAAAACACCGATTGCCCCTTTGCCTGACGTGTCTTTGGCTGTGTTTTTGGAGAGAAAAAAAAGGGTACTGAAAAAATTTGCGGCAAAACTCTGTCCTACGTGCGGGGCGGTTTTTGCTACCGACGGCGACGAATGCGTTAGGTGCGCAAAAGAGAGTGAAGACGCTATGGAGTTGCTTGGATTATGATAGGTAAGAGTACTAGACTTTTTGCGTTGATGGGTGAGAATTTATCGGCGAATAGACTTTATCAGATGTATAACTATATTTTTGAGGTAAATGGAGTCGATGCCGCTTTTATAAATATGAGCGTTCCCGCAGGGAAAATGGAGTTTACCGTCTAAAATTTAGGCCAAAGCCAGTTTGAGGTGGTTTTGATTGACGGTGAAAGC
>CAZVTM010000015.1:40447-41668 GCA_964630205.1 uncultured Helicobacter sp.
GCGCAAATCTCCCCGAGCTTCTAAATTTTTTTGGAAAAACTGAAGGCTGCGTCTCTAAAATATTTATACAAAACGGCAATTTAGCACCTGTATTTGCACCTTTTGCGGATAGTCTGGAAGATGAAATATTAGAAAGTGCGAGGCTTAATTTTTTTGAGTGGTTTGGGTTTTATCCAAAATTACCGGATGACGTACTAAATACCCTCAAAGAGAGTGCGCCAAGAGAGTCTATTTTAACAAGAGAGTAGGGAATGGAAGAAGAATCTAAATTAACAAAATATATTTTATCTCCGCTCTTAAGCGGCGTGTATGTGTCGAAATCTGATTTGTCGGCCGTTGCGCTTTCATGCGGATATGCGATACAGCTTCAAGAGCGCAAAAGGATGCTAAAAGAGCTATTTGCTCTTGTGCAAAAAACTGAAGATTTTGTCCGTATAGTCGATGCTTTTTTGTCTTTTATGGAGTACAAGGCGGAGCAATACAAAAGCATAGCCGACGAATATCCCTCGTCTGCAGGGGTTGCCGCTATATTTTTGGATAGGATAGAGAGTGCGAAGGCAGAGCTAGGCAAAGCAAAAGACGAGGCGGCTCTTATATAGAGCTTAACCTCTTCTTTTTTCCTCTAACATTTTGTCTAGTAGCGTAGTTACAGATTTTGAAGCCTCTTCTGCTTTTTTTTACGTTATTTATAACCTCTTTGCTATTTTCTTCCGCCGTCCTATTTTTTACGAACTCCACCGCTTTGATAATATAATCGTGGACTTCTGCATGCGGCTTTTCTAGCGCCGTATAACTAGGCGTCGATGAATAGTTTTTCTTACCGATTCCGTCGTCGTACCATTTGCCAAGACGACAGCTGTGATGATCGACAAATTGCGCATCCGTATTATTTGTAAATATGGCTCTATAGCCGTTGATTTTAAATAGTAGATGGTCTAGTTTTGCAAGCCCTATAAACGTAGTGTCAAGTATGTGCGCAGCATCGCGGTTTATTGTATCCGATATACCTAGCATTTCGTTGAAACTATCCGCAAAATTCCTAACCTGTGCATTTGATTTGTCTGCTATTTCTAGCATATCGTTTGCGCTTCCTTGAATGTCGGAGAAGTTTTGCTTGAGCGTTTGAATGCTTATTTCAACTTCTTTGGTCGCTTTTTGCGTCCTCTCGGCTAGTTTTCGTACTTCGTCGGCGACAACGGCAAATCCTCTACCGTGCTCGCC
>CAZVTM010000016.1:0-38698 GCA_964630205.1 uncultured Helicobacter sp.
GCGTTGCTCGCGAAGTTCAGCGAATTCTTCAACGTTACAAAGACCTACAAGACATCATTGCGATTCTTGGTATGGACGAGCTTTCTGAAGACGACAAGCTTACAGTTGAAAGAGCTAGAAAAATAGAGAGATTCCTATCTCAACCGTTCTTCGTTGCGGAAGTATTTACGGGAAGCCCTGGTAAATACGTTTCACTTGAAGACACAATCAAAGGCTTTAAAGAGATACTAGAAGGTAAACACGACTCTGTACCTGAAATGGCGTTCTACATGGTTGGCGGTATCGACGAAGTACTTGAAAAAGCTGAAAAGCTAAAGGCAAAAAAATAAAGGCTAGCTTATGAACAGCTTTAAATTACAAATTATAACTCCGCAAGGTAAAGTCTTTGACCAAGATGCAGCCTATGCGGTTTTCCCGGGAGATAAAGGTGAGTTTGGCGTGCTTCCAGGCCACTCTACCCTACTCTCTCTTTTGAGACCTGGTCTGATAGAGATCACAAAAGAAAACGGCGATAAAGAAAGTGTAGCCATCAACTGGGGCTACGCAGAAATCGACGAGAAAAAAGCTATCGTACTTGTAGACAACGCAATAGCAGTTGCCGGCAAAACAAGCGGAGAGATACAAAAAGCTATCGAGAAAGCGGAAAAGCTACTAAAAGACGCTACCGATTCAGATACTATACTTTCCGTTACTGCTCAAAAGCTCAAAAATATACAAAAATAATGAGCGCTATCCTCAACTACTTCCAAAACGGTACCATAGTTACCGTTTTGGTTTTTTTATTCTTATCAATCTACCTTATCTCTGTAACCTGGGTTTTTATCTATAGATATTTTTATCTCAATTCTTGGGCTTCAAGAGAGAAAGAATCGGTAGAAAGACTTGCTCTTGGGCATAGAAGCGTCAGTGAATTATCGGTACTTTCAAAATGTGCGAGACATGAAGATAGCGTTAATCCACATGCACTAAACGCATGCCTAAAAGCAGCAGAAAAAGACTCCACGGGGGGACTAACGATACTATCAATAGTAGCTTCAACCTCACCGTTTGTAGGGCTTTTTGGTACGGTAGTTTCAATACTTGACTCATTCGCAAAAATAGGGGTGGCCGGAGGCGCGAGTCTAAACGTACTGGCTCCGGCAATCAGCGAAGCACTTGTAGCTACAGCTTGCGGTATATTTGTAGCGGTTCCGGCTTACGCTTTTCACTTAATGCTCAAAAGAAAAAGCTACGAAGTGCTAAGCTATCTGCAAATGCAAATTGAGCTTCTAAAATCATAATAGCATGTTAGATTACGAGGATAAACCCGAGCTAAATATTACGCCGCTCGTGGATGTAATGTTGGTTTTACTAGCAATACTAATGCTTGCGACTCCGGCCATCATATACCAAGAAAAAATTGAACTCCCGAAAGGCTCTAAACAGGAGCAAGTCGGAGAAAAAGAAAAAATAGCCGTCAGAATAGATTTGCAAAAAATGGTCTACGTAAACGAAAAAAAATTCGATATAGATAGTTTTGGAGATTCGTTTTTAAACTACTCCGCCTCTTTTCCGAAAGATACACCAATCACGCTCAGAGCAGATAAAAATCTAAAATACGATGACGTGATGCGCATAATGATGCTCATAAAAACAGCCGGATTTCAAAAAATATCCTTGGTAACAGATGGATAAAAGCAGTTTTTTTTGGCTTGGCGGCATAAGTTCTTTTGGCCTATATGCCGCCTTGGTGGCATTATTGGTTTTTGGACTAACAACGTCTAACATCAAAAAAATATCCATCAAAAGCGAACAAAGCACGATAGAAGTGAGCATGGAAGATCTCCCTGTGCAACCAACTCCCCAGCTTGAAAAGCCCGCAGAACCAGAGCCTCAAAAAATAGAGCAAAAAAAACCGGAAAAAATAATTGAAGAGGCAATAGCTCCGAAAAAGATTATCAAGGATGCGATAAAAAAAGAGGAGCCGAAAAAAGCTCAGCCTACAACGCCAAAACAGACACAACCTGCAGAACAACAAAAAAGCGCAAAAGATATCTTTTCATCGTTGTCTATTAAAAAAAATAGCGAGGTTTCGTTTAGTTCGTCCAATACGAGCGGGGAAGCAAGTGAATATTTAAGTAAAATTACAAAAATTATCAAACAGGGATGGGGGACTTCGCAAGCCGAAGCCGGCATAGTCGTTATAGTTGCGATGTCTATCGAAGCCAATGGGGCTTTTTCATTTCGGATAAAAAGCGGCGGGAATCCTGCTTTCAACGAACGACTAAATGCACACTTAAAATCGCTTCAGGCGAAAGGCTTCCCACCGACAACAGATAAAAAACCGATTTCGGTAGAGTTTAATTTTAAGGCAAAATAGCAATGTTAAAAATCGCTTTTGGTATCTGTATTAATATCGCCCTATTATTCGCGCAAACTGCAAGTATAGATATAGAGACTAGCGCAACATCTTTGGCAAAAATAGCAGTCGAGAGCTATCGCGACGATAGCGTAACACAGTTTGAGCAAAATCAGATAGATTCGATGGTGCTAAACGATATCAAAGTATCAGACCATCTGGAAGCCGTACCAAATCCTTTCAAAAACGGCTTCGACACGCCGGTGAAAGGCTCAGATATATCGGCAAAAGGGATTGAGATACTTTTAAAGTATAAAATATCAAAGACATCGCAAGGCTATACGGTAGAAGTAAAAATAATAGACCCGCTCAAAAACACCCCAACAATGCAGAGGTTTAGCGTATTTGAATTTGCGCAGTATCCGTTTTTAGCACACAACATAGCCGTCGGACTAAACGATTACCTTAGAGCCCCGTCCATAGACTGGATGAAAAATTTTGTTATTCTTGCCAAAGATACCGGAAACAAAAAAAGCGATATAGTAATAGCCGACTACACCCTCACATATCAAAAAACATTAATAAGCGGTGGATATAACATATTTCCAAAATGGGCCGGCAGCTCACAAAGCGAATTTTACTATACCTCTTACGACAAACAGCCGACGCTCTATAAATTCAATATTCATACCGGCAAAAAAACAAGACTTATAAGCTCTGACGGGATGTTGATATGCTCGGACGTAAGCGCAGATGGCAAGAAACTACTTCTTACGATGCCTAGCGGGGGCTTGCCTGATATATACTTGTACGAGCCGCAAACTAATACAAAAACAAATTTGACAAATTTTGCAGGGATAGACGTTAATGGCAATTTCATAGAAGGTGGAGCAAAAATCGCTTTTGTATCCGATAGGCTTGGATATCCGACTATTTTTACCAAGCAAATCGGCTCCCCAATAGTCGAGCAATTGATATTCTCACCAAGATACAACTCCTCTTTTAGCGCCAAAAATTCGCTTTTGGTCTATACCGGAAAAGATAATGGCTCAAATAATATCTATCTCATTAACACTGTAAGCGGTCAAAAAAGGCAAATAACGGCAAGCGGCTGGAATAGCTCACCAAAGCTATCGAATGCCGGTGACGCCATAATGTATTTCAAAAACGACAACGGCAGAACTTATCTTGGGATTTTCAGACTCAACTCATCTTCAACCTTTTTGTTTCCGATGAATTTCGGAAAAATAAAGTCAATGGACTGGTAAAATTATTATTTGTTGATGTATAATAGTGGCATATCCAAACAAACCACGGGAGGTTTATCATGCTTAACAAGTTTATTCTAGGTTCTGCGGTTGCCGCAGCTATTATTTTTACAGGTTGTAGCTCAAAGTCCCCAGAAGTAGATACTTCTGCTCAAAAAGCTGTGTCTAACGCCGCAACTTCAACTGCCGCAGAAACAGGCGCAACAAAAACAGGTGTGGCGGCAGATGCGACGGCAGATGCAGCAAAAATGGCGGCTGAAAAGCTAGCTAATGCTCAAGCTCAAATTCAGAGCATACTATTCGACTTTGATAAATACAACATCAGAGCAGACATGCAAGCGGTAGTAGACGCTAACGCAAAAGTATCCAGTGAATTAGAGGCAAAAGTAAAACTTGAAGGTAATGCGGACGAAAGAGGTACTGATGAATACAACTACGCCCTTGGCCTAAAAAGAGCAAACACGGTTAAAGCTGCTTATGCTTCAAAAGGCGTTAACGAGGCTTCAATCTCTACAGTAACATTCGGCGAAGGTAATCCTGTTTGCAAAGAGAGCACAGAAGAGTGCTGGGCTAAAAACAGAAGAGTCGATACAAAACTAGAGAAATAATAACATATGAAAAAAGCCCTTTTTAGTGCATCGTTAGCGGCTGTTTTTCTATTTGGTGCCGAGCCGTCCGCTTTTAAAGCGGGCGATCTCGACTCACCAAATCCATACGGTCTTACGACAAGCGAAAAAAAAATAGTAGAACAAAATAAAAATCTTCAAAAAATATCCACAAAACTATTTGATACGGCACAAAGCCAGCAAGAACTCAGAAACGAAATAGACGGGATAAAATCGCTCGTTATAGGGCATTCCGAAAAAATAAAAAACTTCGATAGAAAAATAGACAGTGACGATAACAACTCCCTAAAAACATTAGAAAAAAGATTTGAAGAGAATCTAAAGCTACAAAACGAAAACTATGACAAAATAATGGCAACCCTATCGGCAATAGCCGCACTCATCGATGACACGAGAGATAACTATGTTAGTAAAGAACAACTAAAGGCGATTGTAGGAAAAAACTACAAAGAACTAGGCAGCAAAAAGTCAAAAACACCGGTAGCTGACATCAACAAAACTGCAACCCAACCAAAACCTGAAAAAGACGAAACAAAGACTGAAGAGCAGCCAAAGAAAGATAAGAGCGAAAAGCAGCCTAGCAATGAAGAGTTATTCAAAAAAGCGCAACAGAACTTTAGTGCCAATAAACTAAAAGAGGCTAAAGATGGGTTTGAGACCGTAAAAAAAGCGGATGGCGAATATAAAAAAGCTACGCTTGCATATTATCTAGGAGAGATAGATTATAGAAACGGCGACTACAAAGCTGCTTTGGAGCATTATCAAACAAGCATAGAGCTTGACGAAAAAGCAACTTACATACCTACGATTCTCTACCATACAGGTATTAGTCTCGAAAAACTAGGGGATAAAGAATCCGCTAAAAAAATATTTAACTCACTAATCACCAACTATCCAAAAGACAATCTCGTCAAAGCTGCAAAGAAAAAACTAGCCGAAATCAAATAAGACTTCGGCTGTCTTATATTATTTTTAGTAAAATCACACCCTTAACGCAAGTTTCAAAAATCAAAATAAGAGAGAACAAATGGCATTTGAAAATAACATGGTAGTAGCCTTCGCTTACGAACTTAAAGACGCCGATACTAAAGAAGTTATTGATGCTTCAGCAGAAGGATATCCGCTAGAGTTTATAACAGGCAAAAACCATATCATACCTGGCCTAGAATCTGAAATAGTAAAAATGAATGTTGGCGACAGCGCAACCATAAAAGTAGCCCCTGAAGAAGCATACGGCGTATACAACGAGGAGGCTGTAAGAACATATCCTGCAGAGCAATTTGCTGGTATCGAACTTGCAGTTGGTCTTCCGCTTTACGGACAAGCAGAAGACGGTTCAACGGTACAGGTGATCGTAAAAGCGTTCAATGAAACAGAGGTAACGATAGATCACAACCATCCACTGGCTGGTAAAACTCTCGAGTTTGCCGTAACTATCGAATCAGCCAGAGAAGCTAGCGCTGAAGAAGCGATGACAGGCAGAGTGCAGTGTGCCGATCACGGCTCAAAAGGCGGATGCGGCACGGGCGGATGCGGCTGCGGACACTAAAAAACTAATTTCACAAAAAACACAAGCGGGGCTAAGCTCCGTTTTGTTTTTTCTTTTATTTTAAGGAGATTTATTTGAAAAAAGTAGCGTTTTTATTCCCGGGACAAGGGTCTCAAACACTCGGTATGGGCAAAGATTTTTTGGAGAGTTTTGCCGATGCCAAGGCGATGTTTGAAGAGGCAAACGAAGCTCTTGGTTTTGATATACAAAAAATAATGTTTGAAGATGAGAGCAAACTAGAGCAAACGATGTACGCTCAACCTGCGATACTCTTAACAAGCCTGATAGCTCTTGCGGCATTCAAAAAAGAGTGTGATATTGCGCCTGTGTTTGCAATAGGCCACTCTCTGGGAGAATTTGCCGCGGTTAGCGCAGCAGGCGCACTTAGTCTAGGCGACGCTGTATATACGGTACACCAAAGAGGCAAGTATATGGCAGAAGATTGTGAGGGCAAAGACACGGGGATGATGGCAGTACTGGGTCTTGACGACGACAAGTGCGAAGCGATATGCGCAAATGCAAGAAATGAAGGCAAGAAGGTTTGGGCGGTAAACTATAATACCGACGGTCAACTAGTACTTGCTGGAATAAAGGCCGATCTAGCTACGCTGGAAACACCGCTCAAAGAGGCCGGTGCAAAAAGAGCTTTGCTTTTGAATATGTCTGTTTGCAGTCACTGCGAAATACTTGAAAATGCATCAACGAAACTAAAAGCCCTTCTTGGGGAAAAACTAACAGACAGCTTCGCATTTCCTATAATATCCAACGCGACAAGCGAAAAATACAATTCAAAAGAGGAAGCGCTCTTGCTTCTTCAAAAACAGCTTGTAAGCCCAGTGCTATACAAACAGTCAATCAAGAAGTTTGAGGGTGAAGTAGAAGCGTTTGTAGAGTTTGGAAACGGTGCAGTCTTGGCCGGACTCAATAAACGAGGAGTTAATGCACCCACATACAGTGTCAACTCTATAGCTTCAATCTCGCAAACAATAGAAAAACTACAATAAGAGAATAAGATGAAAATAGCAATACTTGGGGCCATGAGAGAAGAGATAGAGCCGCTTCTACCAAAGATAAACAATCTAGCAAAACACGAATACGCAAGTAACGTATTTTACACCGGCACGCTTGGCGGCAAAGAGATAGCGATGGCTTACAGCAAAATAGGCAAAGTTAATGCCGCGCTGACCGCAACGCTCCTGATTGAAAAATTCGGTTGCCAAAAACTCCTTTTTAGCGGTGTAGCGGGCGGCATCAATGAGTCTCTTAAAATCGGTGATTTGATATTTGCGGATAAGCTTGTGCAGCACGACGTGGATATCACGGCGTTTGGACATCCATGGGGCTTTATACCGGAGAGTGGGGACTTTGTGGAATCGGATAAAGAGCTAAATAGTCTGGCTCAAAAAGTAGCGGCAAAAATGGATGTAAAAATCATCGGCGGAACGATAGCCACCGGAGATCAGTTTATCGCCTCCGAAGAGAAAAAAGCGTGGATAAAAGACACATATAAAGCGGATGCTCTTGAAATGGAAGGGGCAAGTGTAGGGTATGTATGCAAATGTCTAAATGTGCCGTTTTTTGTCCTTCGTGCAATATCTGATACAGCCGACATGGATGCGGGATTTAGCTTTGAGGAGTTTCTTGTTAGTAGCGCAAAAGTAAGTGCAAATTTTCTAGAAAACATGATAAATGAGCTCTGAGATATTATTTAGCAAGAAACTACAAAAGATATTTGGTCAAACAAACGCAAAATACAGTCTGATCGAAGAAGGGGACAAAGTCCTTGTCGCATTGAGCGGCGGCAAGGACTCTCACACTATGCTACATATGATAGCAAGGCTAAAGCGTATAGCCCCTTTTAACTTTGAGTTTAAAGCCGTAACGCTATCCTATGGAATGGGTGAAAACCTTACGTTTTTAACGGAGCACTGTAAGGCTCACGGCATAGAGCACGAAATAATAGACTCAAAAATATTTGAGATAGCCAAAAACCACATCAGAGAAAATTCCTCTTTTTGCAGTTTTTTTTCCCGTATGAGACGGGGGGCGCTATATACTTATGCGCTTGACAACGGATATAACAAGCTTGCCCTCGGGCATCATCTAGACGATGCGGCAGAGAGCTTTTTTATGAACCTTTTTCAAAATGGCACAATGAGAACTCTTGCTCCAAAATACAAAGCCCAAAACGGCGTCATAGTAATAAGGCCGCTCATACTTGCAAGAGAAGCACAACTAGCCTACTTTGCAAAAAGTAACAACCTTACCGTTGTCGGCGACGAAGCTTGTCCTGCAATGAACTTTAAAGTTAAAATGCCATACAAAAGAGAAGAGACTAAAAATTTTCTAAAAAATCTGGAAAAAGATAAGCCTCAACTGTTTACTATGCTAAAATCGGCATTTGAACATATACACGACGATACGTTTTTTGATCCTACTAGATTTAAACTATAAAGGAGATGCGATGAAAGAATTTTTTGAATTTAAAAAGCTTATCACTCCGGCCGTCATAAAAGTCATATTTATTCTAGGCGTTGTACTCAGCTTCTTAATTGGGGCGCTTGACATTAAAGCAGGTGTAAACGCTATAGATTTTGGCGGTAGCGCACTTATATTTGCCGGGATTCTAAAAATATTTTTTGGCCCTATCATAGTCAGGGTTTGGTGTGAAATAATAGTCGTCCTATTCAAAATAAACGACAACTTGGCAGAGATAAAGCGAGAGCAGAGAAAAGATGGTTGATATTAATAAAATAGTAGACGAAAAACTAGTGCCGTTTGTCTTTATAGTATCGAAAAATCCTGTACTTTTTCACGATTTGCTAGATGCGAATAGACAGATTAAAGACAATATGACCCCAAACGGCGCGGCACTTGGATATAAGATACATATAAAAAATATGTTTGCCGCTTTTTTATTTTTGGTCCACATATTTTTTATATTTCCTGCCGTAGGGATACTGCACGGAGCATTCGTCAAAATGGATTGCCACCTGTCCATAATATCTGCGGTTATCTTCACGGGGCTATTTTTTGTCTCATACTCGATATTTAAAGAGTATTTAATTGAGAGAATATCACTCAAGAGGATACGAGAGGCATGGAGTCTCCATTTTCCGCTTTTTGACTACGAAACGTACGGCTCAAAAGTAGCCGAAATATACAATGAGGCCATCAAAAAGAAAGTACCGAGAGGGGAGCTTGAGTTTTTCGTAATGAGCAAGCTAAGCCAATAGAGCTTAGCTTTTCGGCCTAAACGCCTTAATTACATCCTCATTAGTCTCAATATATGCGCCTCCGATAAGGTCGATACAATACGGAATAGCAGGGAATACGGCGTCAAGACACTCTCTAATAGACTTTGGTTTGCCCGGGAGATTGACTATCAGCGCTTTGCCGCATATTCCGGCTGTCTGGCGGGAGAGTATAGCTGTCGGCACATACTTCAAAGACACCTGGCGCATCAGCTCGCCAAATCCAGGCATCATCTTTTGACATACCGCCTCCGTAGCCTCTGGGGTAACATCTCTAAGAGCGGGACCTGTGCCCCCGGTCGTAACTATAAGCGAACAGCCAATCGATTCCAGCTCAAGCATAGTCTTTTCTATTATCGGTTGCTCGTCCGGAATAAGCCTGTATTCCTCACTCCATTCGCCTTTAATATACTCTTTTAGGGTTTCGGATATAGCTTTGCCCGAAATATCTTCGTATACTCCTGCGCTTGCCCTATCAGATACGGTTATAATTCCTATTTTTAGCTCCATTTTTACCTCAATATATGATTTTTGCCCTCAAGCAGATATACCTTTGCGTATTCGGCAAAAAAATCTTGTGACGGGATTGATTCGACCACCCTATCGGCACTGCCTATAAATACCTCTACCCTGACCCCTCTTTGACGCAAAGTATCAAGACCCGCGCAATCCCAGTCAAAATATAAAAGCTCCTTTAGCTCGGCTATAGTTCCGTCTTTGCCGTATCTTTGGCCTTCTTTTTCTTTTAGTCCGCTTTTTTTGAGAAGCTTTAGCTTGTATAGCTCAGGATCTGCCTCAAAAGCCGCAATCTGGGCATCCCTAAAATCATCAGTCTTGTGCGAATAGTATGCGGGGGATAAAAGCAAAAGATTTTTGACGCTCTCGTTTTCAAGAGCATGCTTCACAGCCTTGATTGAACCGTAGCTAAATCCGGCAACAAAATCACCAAATGCCGGCAAGTATGAGTCAAACAGTCCCTCTTCGCCACTCAGACAAAAACCGCTATAAAACACCTCTCTCCTCTAACTCACTGAATTCAAAATGTCTATCCTCTCTAAGCACTGCCGATAATTTTGCTATCTTCTCCTTATTATCTCTTACAAAAACCAGTAGCCCTTTTTCTGTTTTTTCCAGATACGAAACTACGTCGGTAGCATGCTCCTCTTTTTCCATTCCGTATTTAAAAAGGATATTTTTGGCTATATTTGCCGCTTTTTCATAGTCGTTTTTGCTTTGATAATAGACATCCGAAAAAATCTCATTCGTTGCAGCCCTGCCGACTAGATAATACTCCAAAAGGGCTCTTATATCTTTTGCTCCAAGGTATTCCAAATCATCCTCGTCCACCCTAAGCTCAACTTGAGATATATATGATATCTTTATCCCGTTTTTGGCGGCAAAAAGTAGCTTGGCGGCTTGATATGATGAGAGTATATCGAGCTCTTTTTCACCAAGTATCGTAACCCTTTTTGTACCGTACATCACTTTGTTTCTGACGTTCGCAAAATCTATCTCGTCTATACTCTCAGAACCTCTTTTTAGTGCGCTGATAGCTGCCTCATTGACCAAATTTGCTATTGCCGCTCCGGAAAAACCGGCGGTTCTTCTAGCTAACGACGGAATATCCAAGGTATGTTTTTTGTGTTTGAGATATATTTTTAGTATCTCTTCACGCCCTTTAGCATCAGGAAGTTCAACAAACACCCTTCTGTCAAATCTCCCTGCCCGAAGCAACGCCTCATCCAATACATCTATCTTGTTAGTTGCGGCTATGACAATAACTCCGTTTGACCCCTCAAAACCATCCATCTCCACAAGGAGCTGATTTAGCGTGGCTTCTCTCTCGCCGCTTCCTGCGCTCCCTCTGCTTTTGCCTATAGCGTCTATCTCATCTATAAAAATAATCGATGGCGCTTTTTTCTTTGCGGCCGCAAACAGCTCACTCACCCTTTTTGCACCCACGCCAACATAAAGCTCCACAAAAGTAGCCGCACTCTTGTAAAAAAACGGTACTCCCGCTTCGCCCGCAACGGCTCTAGCCAAAAGCGTCTTGCCGACCCCTGGAGAGCCGACTAGTAAAACACCTTTTGGCATATGGATATTTTTGGATTTAAAAAGCTTTGGATTTTTGAGAAATTCGACTATCTCGACAAGCTCACCCTTAGCCTCGTCTACGCCTGCTATGTCGGTAAATTTGAGTGGACTTTTTATCTCGTATGCAAGCTCCTTCGGGACTTCGTTGCCGCCTCTGGCCGCAGACGCCTTTATGACACCGTATGTCGCCCGTTTGTTTAGATAGTCGCTAGCAATTTTCCAAATTAGCATAAATGCCGAAAGAGATACGACAGAAAAAAGCAAAAACGGAACAAAATCAAAACTATGCTCTATCGGCATACTTGCGAGAACAAGCTCTTCCGCTTTATCTGTTTTTGGAACCGAATATACGGCGTCACCCGCATAAAGGTAGATATATTTTCCGCTTGCCACAGCTTTATCAATTTTCTTATCCGCAAGCATAGTGTTTAGCTTGTCGTAGTTGATGAGAGCAGAATTGTCTCTAAAAGCTGCATATAGACCGAGTATAATAAAAATAAACGACGAGATGGCTATAACGCCGAGCGGTTTTTTGTGATGCGCTAAAAACTCTCTAACCATTTTTTCTCAAATCCTCATTAATAACGACAGAAGTTGTCGGAAATGCTATGCGGACGCTGCTACTTGCATTTATGGCCGATAAAAGCTCTTTTGAAACCGCACTCTTAGTCTTTAGGATAGAAAAAGAGTGGGTCGGATACCAAACAGATATTGCCACACCATTTTCTTCGATAAAGCTAAACACTCTAGGTTCGGTGCTTATATCGCCGAAACTATATTTTGCCCTCATCCGTCTGATTGAGCGCTCCGTTAGCTTTGAAAATACTTTGCTGTGTTTTGAGGCAACTTCGGAAGCTATCCTAATAGCCTCGTCGATATCGGAATCAAAAGTTACACGTATATCGACATTATCCCATACGGTCGTAAGACCTGAGTGTGAATAGTTGAGAAAAATATGGGTAAATATATAGTTATTCGGAACAAACACTATACGTCCCGCTCTTTTGTTTTTAGCATAACTTACAAGCGACACCTCTTCGTACATAGTAATTGTCAAAAGCGAAATATCTATGATATCGCCCAGTATCTCAACACCCTCTTTTGAGGATATTTTGACCCTATCGCCAACCTTTACCGCCCCGCCAAAAACTATAGCCATCCACCCAAGAAGACTCATAAACCAGTCTTTCATGGCTATAGCTATACCGGCGGAGGCAAATCCAAGTATCGTTACCAGATAGCCTACATCGTTAATATAAGAAAAAAGCAGTATAAGAGCGATAAGGATGATTGTTACGATATTTACCGTTTTGGCAAGCAAATATGCCCTTTCGTGGCTGCCAACGGAATATTTTTTAATCATTATTTTTGCAAAAATAGACACACCTATTATCGCAATAACGACAAGCAGAATGTTAAATAGCTTCATTGCCTGATATTTGATATCCATTTGAAGCTTTTGAGCCTCTTCGTTCGCTTTTGTTTTGAAAGCTTCTACATTCTTTGTAAATTCTGTTTTTTCATTTTTTAAGTGCCTCAAAGCCAAAGCATCGGCATCTATTTTTTGCTCTAGCTTATCAAGCTCAGAGAGAGAATCCTGATCGCCCTTTTGCTTCAAAAAAGCGGCGAGCTGTAGATTCAAACGATTTTTTTCTATGAGCGATTCGCTTAGTTTTTCAAGCTCCGAGATTCTCGTCTCATAGATATCTTTTTTTACGGATATCTCTTTGATGAAGGACAGTGCGCTAAAAACTCCAAATGGACTCTCTACTTTCGGTACACGGCCAATATCTTCGACCTTTATGAGCTCCCCGAATATTGACTTTTTATATTCGCCGAAATCTTTAAAATCAAGATATCTTTTATACCAAATGCTCTTTTGGAGCAACTCATCAATCGAAGATATCTTACTTTTCGTATTGCTAATATTTTGCTCTAATGCGGCGCTTTCGGCAGTAGAAAGCTCCTTTTTTGGTTTTGCCTCAACCGCAAGGGATACAACGATAAGTAGCGATAAAATCCTAAACCAAAAACTCATTTAAAGCTTCCATTACTATATTTTTTGGTGTGTCTTTGATAATTTCATAAGCGCCGATACCATTTGGAATAATAAACTTTATCGTACCCTCTTTTGTTTTTTTGTCAAGGAAAAATTTATCATAGAAAGCATCTGCATCTTTGATGGCGTAACTTATCGGAAGATTGTATGAGAGCAGTAGATTTTTGACCCTCTGCGCCTCATTCTCCGTTATTTTGCCAAGCTTCATCGCAAGCGCATTTGCCATCACCATTCCGACTGCTACAGCCTCACCGTGAAGATACCCGGTGTAATTGGTCTCACTCTCTATGACGTGAGCAAAGGTGTGTCCGTAATTTAGCACCGCCCGCACTCCGTATTCTTTTTCATCCTGCGCCACAACGGAGGCTTTAAGCTCTACGCTTTTTGCGACGGCTTTTAAGAGCGCATCCTTGTCACCTCTGAGGTCTGCCCCCTCCAAAAACTCAAAAAACTCTTTGTCGAACATAACAGCCATCTTAACTACCTCGGCAACACCAGCCGCAAACTCTCTATCTGGAAGCGTCTCGAAAAAACAAGGGTCGATATACACCCCTTTTGGTTGATAAAAGGCCCCTACTAGGTTTTTACCGTATTTGTTATTTACCCCGGTCTTACCGCCAACGCTTGCGTCCACGGAGCTTAGAAGTGTTGTTGGTATCTGGATAAAATTACACCCTCTCTCATAAATAGACGCCGCAAAGCCGGTCATATCGCCTATTACGCCACCGCCGAAGGCTATCAGATACGAACTTCTATCAAGCCTGTTTTCAAAACAGACGGAGAGTATCTGCTCAATCGTATCCATGTTTTTATACTCTTCTCCGTCCGGTACCGTAGCAATACATAGTTCATCGGCGGCAACGAGGCTTTTTAGATAATCCATATGGAGTCCCGCTACCGTCGGGTTTGTAACGATACAAGCTTTTTTGAACTTCATAGGCTTCAGGGGCGCTATCTCTACATCATAACTATCGTCTATAGATTTTTTAAGGTCAACATTAATTTTCATCTCTATCCTTTTACATATCGCTTATAGGTATAAACAGTTGGTGTCTGTCTTTCAAAATGGCGAAAAGTCCGCTACTGGCAGGGCTAATAAAATATTTTAGGCTAAATGAAAGCTGCTCTTCGGTAAACGGCAGAAACTGTATGAAATTGCCAAATCCTCTATATTCTCTAAAAAAATTTTTGGATTCCTTTTCTACCTGAAGCTTCACACCATACACGTCGGAGAGCGATGCGTAATGCTCCGCAACTTCGTTTTTTTCACCCTCTTCGGGGTCATACTGATAAAGCTTTAGCGTAAGCTTTAGCTGCAAAGACATATCAAAAAATACATACGATATTTTTTCCAAATCCGGATCGCCTGTAGCAACCAATGCGGAATGAGAATCGTCAAAAAGTCTTTGCTTGCCAAACTTTAAAACCGGTTTTTTAAGCTCAAAAAGGGTCTTTTTGACATCACCCTTGAACGTATCCTTGTCACATAATACAAAACCTATGTTGTATTTTTTGATATCGCTTTTGATGATTTCCGTAGCCTCGCTAATACGGTACTCGAACTCCACGATAACACCATGACCGCATATGCCTCGTAAATACGTAAGGACGGACGGAGAGTTGATATTAAAAGCTTTGATGAATAGTTTTTTACTGTTTAGTTTTTCATGTAAGGTTATAGAGTCGGCAACCAGTCGCTTGACTTTCGCTTCGCTCATCACAGAGACATCAAGACATAAATATAGGTTTGCCCCAAAAGGTTGTGGGAAATGACCTATTTCGCTTTTTATGGCTTTATAGACGTCTTTTAGAATATTTGGCTGCCCTATGAGTATCAGCTCGTCTTGCGGACGTATCATCGTCGATTGCTTAGGAAGTATCAGCTGCTCATTTCTATATATGGCGGCGATTTTCCAGTTCTTTTGCTCGATGTTGGAGATATGGCGAAAGACGTATTTGCTCCCATAAGGGACCATTACCTCCATGATTTCACCCTGTCCCTTACCGATGTTTTGAGCGATTAGAGGAGTATGCGGCATGAAACTCATAAGGGTATTTGAGAGCACCTCTTTTGCGTTTACCGTCTTTAGTTTCAAAGCATCGATAAACTCAGGATCCAGCCCTTCGCTATCCAAAACGACTATAGAAGCCCCCATATTCTCATCCCTTGCGAAACGTGCTACTATTTTGGCGTCGGTCATATCATCAAGCGCTATAAATATCACTCTCGCTTCTTTGAGCGACAGGCTTTTTAATTTGTGTTCGCTTGTCGGGTCAAATACCTTTACCGACGAGTTTCTCGGGTACTCAAATTTACAGTCTGCCTCTTCGCAAAGGGCTATTTCAAAAAATATAGAGTCGCTAGAGGCATCCTTTAACCTCTGCAAAAACCTCTTTGCGACACTACCGCCTGCGATTACCACTATTTTTTGCATACTTTTTCAAACCCTTTATTTAAGGCGAAGATTATAGCAAAAAAGGGCTATTCAAACCTTTTGGAGCTTACCATCTGTTTTTTGGCATAATACGCCCTAAAAAACGGAAGATTCAGGGTAAATGTTTGAGTTTAAGGTAGAAGAGACGGACGGGGCGGCTAGGGCTTGCACCATCAAAACCACGAGAGGGGAGATACAAACCCCCGTGTTTATGCCTGTTGGTACGGTGGCTAGCGTCAAGGCGCTGGACATGGCGGACATCGAGGAGCTGGGGGCAAAAATAATCCTCGCCAACACTTACCATACATACCTGCGCCCAGGGAGCGGCGTAGTGGATAAGATGGGCGGACTGCACGGGTTTACAACATACAACGGCAGCTTCCTTACCGATAGCGGCGGGTTTCAGGCGTTTAGCCTAAGCGACATCTCAAAAGCATCGGATGAGGGGATAAAGTTCAAAAGCCACATCGACGGCTCTAGTCACTACTTCACCCCGGAAAAGGTGCTAGACATTCAGTATGAGCTAAACAGCGACATCATGATGGTGCTTGACGACCTCATAGCACTCCCCGCCGAGCAGGAGCGGATCAAAAAGTCGGTTGAGCGGACGACGGAGTGGGCGAGACGGAGCCTTGTTTATCAGATGCAAGAGAGGGCAAAAGGCAAAGCGCAGACGAATAATCTATTTGCCATCGTGCAGGGGGGTATCGACAAGGCATTTCGCAAGCTATCAGCTGAGGGTCTTGTATCGCTAGAGGCGGACGGTGCCGGATTTGACGGATTTGCTATCGGGGGTCTCTCGGTCGGCGAAGAGAGCGAGGCTATGTACGATACTGTGGAGTGGACTACGCCGTTTTTACCAGCCCACAAACCGCGCTATCTGATGGGGGTCGGCACACCTGAAGACCTAGTCGAAAATATCGAAAGAGGTGTCGATATGTTCGATTGTGTGATGCCCACACGAAACGCCAGAAACGGGACGCTCTTTACCTCTTTCGGCAAAGTCAACATTAAGGCGGCAAAATACATACTAGACCAAAATCCGCTAGACCCCGAGTGTGGCTGTCCCGTTTGTCGCAGATATACAAGAGCTTACATGTGCCACCTTTTTAGGGCCAAAGAGCTTACATTTTTCCGACTCGCCACGATACACAACCTGTACTACTACCTAAATCTGGTAAAACAGGCAAGAGAGGCTATACTAAACAAAGAGTTTAAAAAATTTAAAAAAGAGTTTTACGAAAAAAGAAGAGGCGAATGAGCGACTTTCAGATGAACCACGCCGAGGCAGAGGCTTATGCAAGAGCCTTTCTCGATGATTTTTTCAAAGAGATACGCGACGTAGTAGAGTTCGAACAAGCTTTTATAGAAGGCAATGGTCTTGAAGTCCCAAATATCGATTATTTCAAGCTCAAAAGATTTCTCGAAACGGCAGTACGAAACCTCCGCTCAATAGACGCCAATATACTAACGGGACTAGTTCACAAACTCTACAAAGACGTTATGGGGCTTTATACTTTTTACTCATCTGCCTTATCAAAAGTCGCAATGCCCGCTCTCGTTTTCGAGCGAGATTTTCTAAAAACGCTCAAGCCATACAATGATTTGGTCTTTAAAATAGAAGAGCTCAAATCGATGCGAAACAGCTATGAGATGAAAATGCGCTATCTTGAGGGCTCTATGAAGGCGTTGGAGCTAAATCTAAATACGGAAGAGAAAAAGAAAGAGTATGCCCAGCTCAAATCTAGATACGCCGAAGCCGTTCACTTCTTTGCGGAGGCGAGAGACGGAATACCGGTAGCATACGAAAAATTAGAGGGGATAGAAAATACCTTCAGAGATATATTTATCGCTTGGTTTGAGGAATATAAAGAATATTACATAAGTGAGCTCAGGCTTTGCACAAATACAAAGTTTTATTATCTCGATAAGTTGCTATGGTATAAGGCGGAGAGAAGCAACGAAATAAGACGTTTTTTCAAAGATGCCGGAATACACGGAAACTATGACACAAAAACGTTTATTGAATATTACCTGCGAAATATAGACCTCAAAAAGACCTTTGACCGCGGATGGCATACATATCTGCGAGAAATCTTGGCGACATTGGAGTAACGGATGTTTGTAGTATATACACCCGACGAGGTAAACGAACTAATAACGGCCGGCTCAAAAAATAAAAAAGCGGTAGTCGCAAGCCAGGAAGATAAGCTATTCCACTCCATAAAACACGTAAGATTATTTGATGATATAGAAATGACCGATACGTTAAATATCGTCTCCGGAATAAAAATAAACAGATACAAAAGCGGGGATGTTTTTGAGATAGGCGACGACGAAAAAGAGAGGATATACTATATCATTTCAGGTTCGCTGATTATGCCGCTAGGGGAAGACAGCTACGTGGAATTAGGCAAAGATCAGGTGTTTGGCGAAGTCAGCTACTTCACAAAAACGCCGATACGAAAAAGTATGCACGTATCGCAAGACAATACAATGATATTTTCGTTCAAGATAAACAAAAACGGATTCACACGAGATAATGCTGCGGCGTTCGCAAAATTCTACGAAGCGTTATTCACCTATACTGCAAACAAACTGCTATGGTTTGAAATGGCCTAGTAAAGACCCATAATCTCAAACTGTACATACCAAACAAAAACGGATACCAAAAATCCTATAACCACCGTCCAGACATATCTCATATGCGAGCCAAATGTATAAACACCACGCATCTTACCCATCACCCCGACTCCTGCCGCCGAGCCGAAGGCTATCATGGATCCGCCGCATCCGGCAGTAAGGGCTATTAAGAGCCACTGGTCAATTCCTATTGCAGGGTTGGCTTTTAATAGCGCATAGGTAAGCGGCACGTTATCAACTACTGCCGACAAAAACCCTACGGCGATATTTACTATAGTCGGACTAATATTGTCGTATATACCGGCAACAAGCGATAAATATCCGATATACGTCAGGGCACCGACGGCCGCCATTAGCCCAAAAAAGAAAAGCAACGTATCGTTTTCTATTTTTGAAATACTGCTAAAGATACTTATATCAACATTTCTTTTTCTTTTTAGGTTATAGCTATATATCATCAAAAGAGAGAGTCCAAACATCATCCCTATGATGGCCGGCAAATGGAGCGCCTGATGGGCAAAAACACTCAGAGCTATAGTCAAAAAACCAAGCCAAACGACACCGGCGGCCCCGTCTTTCATCCTGACGGCATCATCGGTTTCAGCACCCACCGTTCCTCTCGGCAATACGGCAGAGAGGAGATAGCACGTAACCGCCCACCCGATAAACGAAGCCGGGAATAGATAAAAAAAGTCAAAAAACGGCGCTTTCCCAGCATTCCAGATCATCAAAGTGGTAATATCTCCAAAAGGGGACCATGCGCCGCCGGCGTTGGAAGCCACAACAACATTAATTGCGGCCGGAACTAAAAACGCTTTATTATCACGCTCTATCGTAATAAGTAGCGTAGCGAAGACGAGTGCCGTAGTTAGGTTGTCGGCAACGGCGCTAATAAAGAATGTAAGTATCCCTGTGAGCCACAAAAGTTTTTTATAAGTCAACTCTTTCTTTGTAAGTCTAGCCTTCAATACGTCAAACACGCCTCGTTCGACAAGAGCCTCTATGTATGTCATTGCGACGTAAAGGAAAAAGAAAATACTTGAAATTTCAAGGATGACATGTTCAACCGTATCTTCAAGACTTTGTGGAACTCTCCCTTCGTGTACTAAAAAATAAATACCTATTATGAAAAATAGGAAAGTTCCAACGAACAAAGCGGGCTTGGATTTATTGACCCCTATTTTTTCCTCCATTGCTATCGCAAGATAAGAGATTGCAAAAAGTACAAGCGAAAAAATACCTATAAAACTGGAGGTCAAATCATGCTGCATTACTACCCTTTTTCAAGACAAAATACCCTATAAAACCGGATAATAGTGACGCCATAAATATACCCCCCTTCGACTCCGACACAAGCGAATCATCGGTAAATGCGAGCGCAGAGATAAAAATAGACATCGTAAACCCTATTCCAGCCAAAAATCCTACTCCGAGAATCTGCCTAAAGCCGGAACCGGGCGGAAGTGACGCAAATTTCATCACTACGCCTAGGTATGAAAAAACGACAACACCTAACGGTTTACCGACAAATAATGATATCGCTATAGCAATTGACAGGCCGGAAAACATGGAGTCCGAATTTGGTTCAAAACCTGCATTAAAAAGGGCAAAAAGAGGTAGTACGTAAAAAATATTCCATGGATGAAAAAACATTTCAAGTCTTTCAAGCATCGACATTGAAGAAAAACTGAGTGCCGACATACCCTGAAGTGCTTTTGTCTTTTGATGATGGTCTCCCTCTTTGGCTGCATGAAAAAATTTCTCTTTTAAATGCTCCATTTTCTCAAAAAAGCTCTCCTTTGAATGCTCAGGAGTGGATGGAGCCATAAGCCCCAAAATAACGCCGAGTATTGTAGAGTGAATACCCGAATCAAGCATGAAAAACCATGAAATCACAAATAAAACCGCAAAAAAGAATAGATTTCTAATGCCGAGTTTATAAAAAAAAGCTATAAGTCCAACAAAAAGCAATGAAAGCCCTAGGCTTCCAAATCCTATATCACCTGAGTAAAATATGGCTATTACGAGTATAGCCCCTATATCATCGACAACAGCGAGAGTCAAAAGAAATATTTTTAACTCACTCGATATCCGACTACCAAGTAGGGCCATCACTCCGACTGCAAAGGCTATATCGGTAGCCATCACGATACCCCAGCCGCCCATTGCTGCCTCACTATCGTTTATCGTCAAAAACAACAAAGCCGGAACAATCATCCCCCCAAAAGCCGCAAATATAGGCAAAGCGGCAGATTTTGGATTTTTGAGTTCACCTTCGGCAAACTCCCTTTTAAGCTCCAAACCTATAATAAAAAAGAATACGCACATCAAAGCGTCATTGACTAGGTGCTGTAGGCTATGCGAAAAAACAAAATCTCCGAGACTTACCGTAAACTCTGCGTGAAGCATGCCGTAATAGCTGTCTTTAAACGGAGAGTTTGCCCATGCCAAAGCAAGCACGGTAAAGAAAATAAGCATAATCCCGCTCGCCGCCTCAAGATGTAAAAATCTCCTTAACGGCTTTGAGATTGTATCTATCGGCTTATTTTGCTGTAGCATTAGATTCCTTTGTTATGATGCGCAGAGGCTCTTTTTTTGTCTTATCATTGTTTATCGATATGTTATTTTGCCCGAATATCTCTAACAGAGTATTTTCCGTCTTTTTGCCGTTTTTGGGCTCTTGCGGTATTGCTATATCAAGGCCTATACCGTTTTTGAGCGAAAATTCAGATATAAGTACCATTTTTCTAACATTGGAGATTTCTTTTTAGCAGATGTGTTTTCGCTTCAAAAACAGTAGTGCGCGGTGGCAGATATATGGTGCTGCGTATACCCTCTTCCGATAGTTTTTGCTGAAACTTTGAAAGCTTCTCTATATCTGGATTACTTGACTCTATGAGTAGCATGTTTGTATTTTTATCGTATCTCCATGTTCCGATGTCGGCAAATCTCATCAAAACTTCTATTTTTGAAATCTTTTCTTCGCCTCTAGATTTTATACTAGCATCCACTTTAGGACGAAGTACATCCAAAAAAACCCAAACTGCGAAGATATACCGCCAAGAGATAAAACCCCTCTTTGGATAACAAACAGTTCGACTTTGGAGCTAATGGTGGTCGTAATATTGTTTTCTACGTTTTTTATATACTTGGTAT
This sequence comes from uncultured Helicobacter sp., assembly GCA_964630205.1. Lineage (GTDB taxonomy): Bacteria > Campylobacterota > Campylobacteria > Campylobacterales > UBA6016 > UBA6016. Next base: position 21,423 of record CAZVTM010000016.1, read on the forward strand.
CAAAGCTTTTGACCATATCAAGCGAAATGAAACCACCCAGCGTGCGCCAAAATGTCTTTGCCTTCTCGCCTCAAAATAAGATGAATAACCAAAGAGGGATAGAATGGCAAAAGCAGCCACGAATATGGCTGCCATATTCAGAAAAAACATCCAAAATCCGCCAAGTGCGATTGAAGCCTAAGCGGTAGCAAGACCGAAGGCCCCCACACAAAGCGGCGGCATTAGCGCAACCGGTATCGCCACCCCTACGACGCCTTTTGAAATCTTCTCGCTCACTACGGAGAGCGCCGGCTACGCCAACAATCACGGCAAAAACCGGAGATTTTGCCTTAGTTTTGTCCATAATAGCAAATGAAGCGCCTGAGAGCATGATAGGGGACATTATGGGCGATATTATCATCGCCCCTATTATAACGGCGGCAGAATTTGCGATAAGCCCGAGAGTGGCTATAAAAGCCGCCAAAACGACAAGGGCAATGTATGCAAAATCAACTTTGGACGACTCTAAAAGTTCGCCTATGCTTTTATCGTAATCTATATTCCCGATAGAGGCAAAAATAAAATTTTTTATCCGTTCAAAATACATACGCACACCTCCATATCAAACCAACCCCTTCTCGGTATCGTAAAAATTTTATGTGCGTAAGCGAGCGTTATTCGGCTGCTTGGTCTTTTTGAACTCTTTTACACAAAAGCTTTTGGATACGGTTGTTTTCCAAAGCTAATACCTCGTACTCATATTCGCCGTCCAATGCTTTGTCGCCGACTGACGGCATACGCCCAAGGATATTAAAGATATGTCCACCGAGCGTTACGGCTTGATCGTCGTCAAACTCTATACCAAGCGTTTCGGCTACATTTTCAAGATCAACCATTCCATCAAATTCATAGGTATTTTCGTCTATTTGAATGATTTTTGCACTCTCGGCATCATGCTCGTCGGAGGTATCGCCGATAATCTTTTCAAGTATATCCTCCATAGTCAGAAGCCCTGCCGTACCACCGTACTCATCTACAACGAGAGCCATATGGACACGCTGTTTGTTCATCTGCACAAGAATATCTGATATCGAAGCATTCTCGGGTACGACTATAATCGGTCTTTCAAGCTCTTGAAGAGTTTTTGGTGCCTCTGAAAGCATATTATTCAGAAGGTCTCTGATATGTATCATACCAGTGATATTGTCTTTATCCTCGTGAGAATACGGATACCTCGTGTGCTTGGTGCTCGTGACGACTTTCATATTTTCTTCATAGCTCATCTCGGCGTCTATACATACGATATCTTTTCTAGGAGTCATTACCTCTTTTGCGACGGTATCCGAGAAATTAACGGCGTTTTTGATTATTTCGCCCTCGAATGAGTCGATAAAGCCGCCTTTTAGACTTTCGCCTACGATGATTTTTATCTCTTCATCGGAGTGCGCCATATCATGCTCGTTGGCCGGCTTTATGCCCATTATTTTTAGGACGGAAGCCGCCAAAATATCAAAAAATCTGATTAGCGGATAAAATACAATCCAAAACCAATAAAGCGGTCTGACTATAAGAAGGGCCATCTGCTCGGCTTTTGCTATCGCTATCGACTTAGGAACTATCTCGCCCAAAACAACATGGAGAAGGGTGATAATAGTAAACGCCAATACAAAGCTAACCGTATGAAGCAAAACTTGATTGTCGCCGAACATTGCAGAAAAAGGCTGTTCAAGCAATCTAGCAAGTGCCGGTTCGCCTATCCAACCGAGAGCAAGGGATGAAAGTGTAATACCAAGCTGTGTAGCGCTTAGATAAGTGTCTAACGAAGATGATACTTTAAGCGCTAATTCGGCGTCTCTTTTACCGCTTTTTGCGAGCTCCTCAAGCTTTGAACGCCTGACTTTAACTATGGCAAACTCTGATAAAACGAAAAAGCCGTTTAACAGCACCAAAAAAAATGCAAATAACAACATAGAAATCGACTGACTATCGGGATCCAATATGCTTTCCTCTCTTAGAAAATTTTATAAAACTTGATTTATTATACATAAAGTTTGTTACTTATTATAGCAAAAAATTAAGCAGACTAAAAAAGCCCGCCTTGCCCTTTCCCGCCCAGCTCTTTGATTTTTAAAATATATTTTTTGACGTCAAATTTCGACTTGCATCCGTTGTAATTCATATATCGCACCTTACCAAATACCTTGCGAGACGGCCAGGCTCTATCGTGCACGCCGCCGAGGCTCCACGCTATGCCGGCATAACCGTTCGGGTCTCTGCCGTCAAGGGCGTATTTGTCGTTTAGATATACCGCAATCCCGAAAGCCTCTTTGGTACTCGGTGTCCACTCCAGTATCTTTTTTGCCCAATACATCCTCATATAACCGTGGATTTTCCCTTTTAGCCTCAGCTCATCTTGGGCGGCGTTCCAGAGCGGGTCATGCGTGACGGCAGCCTCAAATTCACTCAAAGCATAGAGATACTCTCTTGGTTCTTCGTCGCTAGCTTGCATATTTGCCTTTGCCCAAGGCTCCAATGAATTTTCATTGTCATAGTCGTCACAATAAAGGCAAAAATTATCGGCAAGCTCACGGCGAACTATAAGCTCCTCCAAATACGCCGCCTTACTCTCCTCATTCGCATTTGAATTTTTTACGGCCAAAGCGACCTCAAGCGAGCTTACCTGCCCAAAATGCAGATACGGCGAAAGTTCAGAACATGCATTATGGGTTGGGTCGTTACGATTTGTAGCATAACCATCCAACTTATCATCCAAAAACTCTTTTAGCTTCAAGAGCCCGGCAGCCCTCCCCCCTAAAAAATACTTATTCCTAGGTAAAGAATTGAAGCCGGAAAAGTCGTTTTCACAAAACTTTTGTATTCCGTCTTGAAAATGTAGCTGCGCAGGCTCTGCCAAAAACTGCGGTAAAAGCTTATGAATTTTCGGCCTTATCGTATACGCTGCAAACTCTTTTTTGTTTGATACAAGACGAGCCGGGATGATATTTCTAGAGTCAACTTCAAATACACTTCCATCGTATACTTCCAAAAACTCGCCATACCAAGTTTTTTTGATACGGATAGGGTCGAAATCAACGAATACCGCTCTAGCGTCGATACTTTTTGCAAAATGAGAAATCTCTTTTGGCGGATGACCTCTTAACAACCGAAATGGGATATTTTTCTCTTTGAGCCCACTTTCAATTTGGCGCAAACCATCCCCCATAAATGCAAAAGCCTCGGGGGAAGCCCCTAAAAACTCGGATGCTACGCAAAAAGCAACGATAAGAGACAGGTTGTGCTTTGCGGCATATTCGCTAGCCGCCAAAATCCCAAAATTAAAATCAACCCTCTGTTCTCGACTCATCCAATAAAGGACTGTTTTGCCTTGTTTTTCAGCGCTTTTTAGCGGATAGATCCTTTCATTCAAAGACAAGCGGACCTCCTAGTAAACCTTTTTTGGTATATTTTTTGGAGTACTCTACTATTGCGCCGTGAAAGAGACTAAAAGCCTTGACGATATCGCCATCCACAAGCTCGCAAACTTTGCCATCTTCACTGTATATCCCGGACTCGAGCCAATCTCTTATCTCTTCGTATTCCATCGCTTCCATTCCGCATTTATCTCTCAACATTCTGGCGGTATAGGCATCTACAACCATTATCTCACGGCGACAAGCGTAGAGGAGGATACTATCGGCAGACTCCATCCCTACCCCTTTTTGAGCGAGGAGCCACCCCCTGTCCACGCCACCCGCAAAGCTATCAAAATCGCCATACTCTTCGTATATGGCCTTACAAAGAGCTTTTAGGCGGACGCTTTTTTGGTTGTAAAATCCACTCGGACGGATAGCCTCCGCCAAAATACCTATTTCAAGTTCCGCTATTTTTTGAAGGGATAGAAGGTTGAAGCGTTTTAGGTTTTCGATACTTTTTTCGACGTTTTCCCATTTGGTTTGCTGCGTCAGCATCACCCCGACTATAACCTCAAAAGTACCGCTATGCGGCCACCAATACGGGTCACGCTCCGTTAGATTTTGCTCTAGCTCTAAAAGGTTTTTGAATAGCTCAAAACTATTCAATATAAGCCTCCTGTGAAACGCAAATCTCGCCGTCGTCGTAAGCCTTGATTTTAAATGCCCCAGTACATCTGCCATTCTGAATGTCACAAATCAGAGCCTGAAATATCTTTTTGCACCCTTTATGGACGACAAAACGCTTGTTTGTCCCTGTCAAAAAGCGATATATCGGCTCATTCTTGCCGACCCCTATTACGCCGTCTCTGCATCCCGTTAGCCCTATATCGCCCAGAAAACCGCAGCCGTTTGTGATGCGTAAATCGTCGGTGCCAATGTGCGTGTGTGTCCCGACAATGAACGACACGTCAGACTCAAGATACCTCCAAAGAGCCTCTTTTTCACTCGTAGTCTCGGCATGGAAGTCGATAAAGATATTTTCCACTCCGTCGTTTTTGAGTGTATCAACGGCAGCTTTCACAAGCCTAAAAGGGTTATCCGAAATCGGCATAGAAAAGTGTCCCATCAGATTGATAACCCCAAGCCTCTCACCGCCAGCCTCAAGTATCTTGAGCCCCTCGCCGCCAAGCTCCGACGGATAGTTGAGAGGCCTTATGAGGGGATATTTTTTGAACACCTCCACGACTTCGGCCTTGTCCCAAATGTGGTTACCGCTAGTCATCAGATCTACCCCGGCATCCATCATCTCGGCCGCAGTTTTTTGGGTGATACCAAACCCGGCCGCTATATTTTCTGCGTTTACGATAGCCACGTCCACGCCAAAACGCTCTTTTGCGGCGGATAAGTGGCGTCTGACCATATCTCGCCCAGGACTTCCGATGATATCCCCTGCAAACAGTATTCTCATTTTTTCGCCCTCAAAAACTTCAGTACGCTATCAAGTACATCGTCATCGTCTTTGCTAGGCGCCGTTAGATACTCTTTTTTGCCGTCTTCGTAGTTTATCGTGATATTTTGGGCGTAGTTTGAAATAGCCGATACGCCTGCTTTTAGAGCAAGAGCCTTTATCTCAATAAGGAGCAAAAACTGTTTCGTCGGCAAATCCGGTTTGCCAAATCTATCGTTTAGCTCCTCTTCTATCTCGTATATCTCGGACACTTCGACAGCTCTACTAAGCCTTCTATAGGCCTCTAGTCGCAGCCTATCCTCGGCTATAAACTCGGGAGATATAAACGCCGACACGCTAAGTTTTAGCTCAACCTCTTTTTCTTTTTTAAAGCTTTTGCCGCTTAACTCGTTGATGGCGTCTTCGAGCATCCTTAGATATAGTCCGTAGCCGATGTTTTTGATATGTCCAGACTGCGCTTCGCCGACGATGTTCCCCCCACCCCTAATTTCAAGGTCTTGATAAGCGAGCGCAGCTCCGCTTCCTAGGTATGAGTTTGATTCTAGGGCAATGAGCCTTTTTTTGGCATCGTCTGTCAGCTCGTCTTTTGATTCGACGAAAAAGTACGCATACCCTTGCACACTCCCCCTGCCGACCCTACCCCGCAGCTGATGGAGATCCGCCATACCGAACATATCGGCCGAATCGACCATTATCGTGTTGACACGCGGCATATTGATACCGGACTCTATGATGGAGGTGGAGAGGAGCATATCGTACTTACCGTCTACAAAATCTATCATAATTTTCTCGGTCTCGTCGGAGCCTATTTTGGAGTGCAAAAGCGCTATCCTCAAAGACGGCAGAATATCAAGTATCCTTTTTTTGGCATCCTCAAGGCTTGCTATGCGGTTGTGGATATAAAATATCTGCCCACCGCGCCTAAGTTCCCTCATAACCGCCTCTTTGAGGGCTTTTTCATCGTATTCTTTGACAAAGGTTTTGATAGGGAGCCTCTCCCTCGGAGGGGTGTTGATTTCGCTTAGACTTTTGACCTGAGAGAGGGCCATATTGAGACTTCTAGGTATCGGTGTTGCCGACATCGAAAGGATATGTGCCGTTTTTGATATGGCTTTTAGCTTCTCTTTTTGCTTCACGCCAAATTTGTGCTCCTCATCCACTACCACAAGGGCAAGGTCTTTCACCTCTGCGTCAAGCAGAGCATGAGTTCCTATCGCCACCTTGAGCGTACCGTTTTTTAACGCCTCAAGGCTAGCTTTTTTCTCTTTTGCGGATACAAACCTATCTATTTTTTCGCACTTTATCCCATATTTTGAAAACCGCTCGTTAAAGCTCTTAAAATGCTGGTTGACAAGGAGCGTCGTAGGGGCTAGGACTACTGAGGCATAACCGCTTACCGCTGCGGCAAATACGGCATTCATAGCAACTTCGGTTTTACCAAATCCAACGTCCCCGCTAAGGAGCCTATCCATGGCCACTCCACGCTCAAAATCGGCGAATATCTCGTCAATGGAGCGAGCCTGATCCGCCGTGTATTCAAATCCGGCATCTCTTTGGAATATGGCGATTTCCGCTTTTTTCGTATTTAGCTTAATACCCTCTTGCAGCTCTCTCTCGGCGGCGAGGCGGACTATCTCGCCTGCTATCTCAAATAGGCGAGCTCTGACAGACTCTTTTAGTTTTATAAAGCTTGATTTGCCCAGCCTGTCTATTGCAGGGACTGCGCCGCCGTCACCGACGAACCTGTCTATAAAACCCAGATTTTCTACGGGAACCAGCAGTTTATCGTCGTTTTGGTAGCGTATCTCCACAAAATCCTTTGTCGCCCCAAGAACCGTCAGGTGTCTGAGTCCGTCAAATATACCGACCCCATATTTATCGTGAACTACATAATCGCCCAGCTTGAACTCATCTAGTGCAAGCGCTTTTTTAGGTCTGCTTTTTGCCTTTTTTTCCAGCTTATTGAGCGATATAATTAGCTCATCACGGCTTTGAATATTGATGACATGGGAGGCTTCTACGTGTCTAAAAGAGTCTTTTAGCTCATACACACCAGCTTGCTTTAATAATGCATCGTTGGCGGCAATAATAGTTATTTTTTTGTTTTTATGAGACTCCAATGCCCCTTTAATATCAAGTATTGAATGCTCTTTGTACTCTTTTGCTTCGGGTAGCGAAGGGATAGAAGCAAGTGCTGCGCAGACGCTCTCATCATCCTCTTCGGCTTTTATAAAAGACGGGCTAAAAGTACGGTAGCTCTTAAATATATTTTTATAGTCAACATTGTCCCAAAAACACCAAAGACCGAACGAGTGGGCATCCTTGAAAAATCCGTCAAACTGCCCGCTTGCAGCAAGGGCGTTAAGCCTTTCGTATTCGTCAGAGTTAAGGGCTAGCAAAGCTGGGGCTATATAGACTTTTTCCAGCTCGTTTTTATCGCTTTTTTGGGTGTCGATGTCAAATTCCCGTATCGACTCTATCTCATCGTCAAAAAAACATATCCTAAACGGCTTCTCACATCCCGGAGCAAAAATATCCATAATATCACCACGAAACGATACCTCTCCTGCCTGCGCAACTATGTCGACAAACTCGTATCCGTACGAGTAAAGCTTTGATTTTAGGGCTTCTATGTCGATTTTTTGAGCAAAATTTAGCTCAAAGCCGTTTAGATATTGTGGAGCGGGAAGCGGATGAGATAATGCTTTGTATGGAGATATGAGAAGTTTTTTATTTTTTTTGGAGTTAATAAAAGAGTTTAAAACCCAAAAAAGCTCCCGCATCTCGTCTGAGAAACTTCGCAGGTCATCTCCTGTTTGGGCGCGAAAATCGGGCAATACGAAGCTCTCAAAACCGCAAAAATCAGAGACAGATTTTAGGGCACTAGCCTCTTTGGCATCAGAGGCAAGGACACATAGCGAAACACCGCCCCAATTATTGGAGCCTAGAAACTCAAATAACGAACTTTGCAATATTACTCGCTATCGCTCTTTTTGATGCTTTGGGCAGGGGCAAGTCCATTGTTTTTAACATAGCTTGAGCCCTCCAAAATACCGCCGGCTTCAATAACGAGAGATGAGCTGTAAACTTCCCCCTTGATTTTGCCACCCGACAATATTTCACAATTTTCACATTCGACTTTACCTTTTACTTCACCACCTATAATTACGCTTTTGGCAATTAATTTACCTATTACAAGGCCGTTTTTACCGACCGTAATGATGACTTCCGAATTTATGTCGCCCTCTATCTCTCCGTCAATATAAAAGCTATCTTTTAACGCTAGTTGACCGATAATTTTTGTTCCTGACGATATGATAGACGCTCCGCCTGCGCCTGCCACCTTGTTGCTTCTACCAAAGATGCCCATCTGACTTTTTTCTCCTTTTCAAATAAATATGCAAAATTAGAATAATTCCATTTCAAAAACGGATCCGGATTGAGAGGATCCCCGATAAACCGAACTTCGTAGTGCAAATGCGGACCTGCCGTAAGGCCAGTATTTCCGCTAAATGCAATAAGCTGCCCCTTTCTAACAAACTGCCCAGGCTGAACGGCAAATCTGGATAGATGCCCATACACACTTTTGAAGCCGTAAGCATGCTGAATAGTTAGCATATTTCCATATCCGCCGTTATATTTTGTAGTCTCTACGATACCATCGGCGGCAGAGTATACTTTTGTGCCGATTGCCGCTTTTAGATCTATTCCTTCGTGAAATATGCTTCTGCCAAGAACGGGGTGGTTTCTGGAACCAAAATCGCTAGTTATCCCCTGATATGGTACCGGCGAACCGTTTGGGATATTTTTTAAGAGCATAGTCTTTTGCTCTACGCTTATAGTTGAAAGCTCAATCGCTTTTTCACCGATTGTCTCGCTCCTCAGATTTACCATATTTGCGAGATTGGTCTCTTTTTCTTTAATCGCTCTCTCTTCTTCAACGATACTTTTGAGTCCTCGGTTTTGAGCTACCAATTCGCCGTAATTCTCTCTTGTTTTGCTAAGCAAGTTTTCAAGAGCCATATTGTTGGACAAAGAAACATAAAGTCCAAAAGAGCCGAATATCAAAAAAAGTATCGTAAAAGCCGTAAAACTTATAAGTATACGTTTTTTTACCTTCCCAAGCGCAAAACTTTTGAGTCCAAAAGGGGTAGAGACGGTAATAACCGTAGTATTCGCCTCTCTGCTTCTTAAAGGGGTGGCTTTTGGATACCTGATTTTCGGCATCTGAAGCTTAATATCCCTTCTTTTGGCTTTTTGCCTTTCAAGCTTGGGAATAACTATATTTTTATAGTGCGAATCGTCTAAAGGTCTAGATTTTTTTTTCAAACCTTCTCCTCAAAAACTCGGCCGCTACGCTAAACGATCCAAAAACCAGATAATCGCTGTTTTTGTCAATTTTGTCGAAATTTCGGTATGGAACCTTTATTTTATCTAAAACTTTTATTAACTTATCTTTTTTAATTAATCTTTCATTTTCAACATCGATAATCTCCACCCTCTCTATATTGTCCCTAAGGGCAAGCAAGGAGCTTTGCGGGTCTTTATCCGCATAGCAGTTAAACACCAAAACCACTTTTTTATCACCGAGTTCTGCGGCTACCCTCTTTGCAGCATCAACATTGTGTCCTACGTCCAAAATAATATTCTCAGCTATCCTTTCAAACCGGCCATTCAATGGTTTTATATTTTTAAGTACCGGATTAATACCGAGGCTTTTTGACGCAGCATATGCAAGTGCTAGATTTTGAGCCAAATAAGAGGCGAACGAATTGATAGATATATACTCTTCAATACGCAACAGCTCGTCGGAAGATAATATATCCTCTAAAAACAATATATTTTCGCCTAAAAACTCAGCGCTTATGACATCTTTGACCGACTGATTTGGCTGAAAGCCTATTATTGTCTTGCAATTTGAAGCTCGAAGCTTCGTCCTTGCTATATCCTCTATACTATCCCCTAGCATACCTTGATGATCCATACTTATTGGCGTAACAAGCAAAAGCTCTTTTGGCAGGGCGGTCGTTGAGTCGTACTCTCCACCCACACCGGCCTCCATCACCACTATGTCGGCTCTATCTTTAAAATAAAAACATGCGAGCAGCGTCAAAATCTCAAAATAGCTAAGCGGCTTCAGCTCATCTTTAAACATAAGGCGCATCGCCTCAAACGAGTCTTCAAGCTCGTCTTCGCTCGCGTCCATGCCGTCAAACCAAAAGCGCTCAGTAAAACTAAGTATATGTGGAGATGTGAAATGTCCGACCTTAAACCCTCCGTTTTTAAGAATCTCGGCCAAAAAACGTCCGGTAGTCCCTTTTCCGTTAGTCCCTACTATTTGGATTGTTCTTGGGAGGATGTTTAAAAAATCGGGATGAGAGGATATAAAGTTTTTAAATCTGCTTGGGTCAAACGGGGCGTATTCAACCCCTTTCTCATCCAAAAAAGAGGTCAAGTTCACGCAGGGAATACTCTATTTCTACCGCTTTGCTTTGCTTTGTACAACTGCTCATCGGAAGCTTTTATAAGTTCTTTGAGGCTAGGTGCGCTTTTTCGCTCGGCGCAGCCGCAGCTCACTGTCACTTCTATACGGGTCTCTTTGTATATGAATTTTGTTTTTTCAACTGCGGCCCTTATCGATTCCGCATATGCCTTGGCTCCGGCAAGATCTGTTTTCGGAAGTATTGTTACAAACTCCTCTCCGCCAAATCTTCCGACTATATCCATATCTCTTGATTTTTTCTTAAGTATTTGGGCGAAAGATGCAAGCACGACGTCGCCAGCCATATGTCCATAATTATCGTTGATTTTTTTGAAATAGTCTATATCAAAAAATACTACGCTGTAATTATCGTCAAATCTGAGAAATAACTCCTCAAATCTCTCCATCTCCTCGTCGATAACCCTTCTGTTAACAACCTTTGTCAAAAAGTCGATTCCGGCTTCTTCTTTGGCGCTCTCTAGCTCGCTTTCCAAGGTTTTTATTTTCTGCTTCAGACTCTCTATCTGACCCTGTTCACTTCTAATTGCCCCTATCGCCTCATTGATATCACTGTCAAGAGCGGTGACAAGAGCCGTTAGCTTCACTTTTACCGCCTCAAAATCTCCCTCATTGCTATCTTCGATAAGCTTCTTGATTGAGCCAACTTTTTGAGCCCCTTTTGCACTCACCTCGCCTACCCCTGAAATTTTCGCATAGCACCTTGTAACTATGGAATCTATTTCTGATATTTTCGATTTTATGGCTTTGTTATCTAGAAAAACCCTCTTTGAAACAAGCGATTTGACTTCGTGCTGAACTCTTTTTTGAGATATTTGACCAGGATCGTTTAGGAGGTTTTTACCAAAAACTTCCAACTCTTTTTGCATCTCTTTTGTAAAAGACGGCTTGAGACCCTCCAAAACCAAAATCACTAGGTCGTCAAAGTTTAAAGCCGTTTTTTCAAAAGCTAGTTTTAGCTCTGCGGCCACCTCATCTAAAAAGTGAGATTTTATTTGGGCATACTGATTGAGTCTAGTAAATTCATTTGGCTTGTAGTTTGCCGCCACAGAGTCCCACTCTTTGGCTAGATTCATCAAAAGTTCACTGTTTTTTGTATTTTCTATCTTATCCAGCGTCATTGAAGCCAATTTTGCGGTATCTTTGTGGCGTAGTTGCTTAGAGGCTTTTAGAACTTTTTGAATCAGTATATATTGAGCGCTTAAGTATTCGTTGGTCTCAGAAGGGTTTAGCCTGTTGACTTGCGATATAAGAAACTGCACGAGCTCATCAATGGTTTTCGGCGCATACCCTTTTATTAATTTTTGATATCCGTCATCCAAGCGAGCTATAAATTTATTTAGCTTGTCGCAATCTTCGTGACTAAGCCCCTCTTTTTTTAGTTCTTTGCAAAAAGCCCTTTCAAATTCACTCGGAGTAAGCTCTCTGTGTTGTCCCTTTAAGGACTTAATTGCCCTTGCCGCTATTTGATCCAGTTTCACTGAGCGCCCCTAGTACTGATATTTGGGAGATCAACATATCGATTGCTTTTACGCCACCGTTTTTGATAGCGTCAAATCTTTTTGAATCCGATATTGTCGTGTTTGGCTCAATCGGAAAGTCATAGCTTCCCGACGTACTAAAATGCTTTGTTCCGCTAGCCGTTACAACTGCGGTTTGCATGGTTACATTCGCACGATACAGGACTACATACCCGTTTGCATCGTACTGTACGGCTGAAAAACTTACAGAAGCGACTTTTATAAACAGCTTCGTATTTGCTTCGCTTTCACTAACAAGCTTTGATTTTAGCTTCGTGATTACGGCTTCGTTGATGGCATCTTTAATAACAACTGTATTTTCGGGGTCGCTTCTTAGCATCTCAACTTTGACGTATACTTTGTCTCCTATCGCCTTTTTTGAATAGTACGAAGATGGTTTGTATCCACATCCGGAGAACACAAGCGCCAAAGCGAGAAATGCAAAAAGCTTTTTCAATTTTTATCTCTTCACGACGAAGTTTATTAGTTTACCCGGAACAACAACTTCTTTGATGATTCCACCCTCAAGCCATTTTCCGGCTTCCGCTTTCGCCATAGCCAAAATCTCATCTTTTGAGGCATCTTTTGGAGCATTGATTTCTGCCCTTTTTTTGCCGTTTATCGTGACCGCATAAAACACCGTGTCACTATCAAACGCCGCTTCGTCAACCTCTATCTTACCGAAATTTGTGCGCCCGAAAAGTCTATCGGCTATCTCGTGGCAAACATGCGGGGCTATCGGCTCAAGGACATTTGTGAGGATATAATACCCCTCACTCCACACAGACTCGTCGTTTTGGGCGTCGAGGGCATTTAGTGCCTCCATACAAGCGGCAATTACGGTGTTAAAGGCAAAAGAGTCGTCGAATACCGCAAGGCTTTTTTTGAGCGCTTCGTATACTTTTTTTCTAGCCTCTTTCGCTTCTTTACTTAGATTTGCGCTGTCTACTACAGGTTTTGTTTTTGAGCCTTTGACGCTTTCGCTTTTCTCATAAAAACGGCGTAAAAATCTAAAGCAGCCCTCAACGGCGCTATCGTTCCACTCAAGTTCTTTTGTAGGAGGAGCGGCGAAGAGTATAAAAAGTCTTGCCGTATCGGCTCCGTATTTTTTGACCAGCTCGTCAGGGTCTACAGTGTTGCCTTTTGATTTACTCATCTTGGCACCGTCTTTTAGCACCATTCCCTGAGTAAGCAAGTTTTCAAAAGGCTCATCAACGCTCACATACCCGAGATCCCTGAGGGCTTTTGTAAAAAATCTGGAGTAGAGAAGGTGGAGTATCGCATGCTCTATCCCGCCCACATATCTATCGACAGGCATCCAGTAGTTTACCGCCTCTTTAGAAAACGCCTCTTTAGAAAAATTCGCAGGATTTTGCGCATATCTGAGAAAATACCAGCTAGACTCGGCAAAAGTATCCAGCGTATCGGTCTCCCGTCTCGCCTCACCGCCGCATTTTGGACATGTGCATTTCATAAAACCCGCATGTTTTTCGAGCGGATTTCCGCTTCCGTCTATCACGACATCTTCAGGGAGTAGCACTGGTAAATTCTCTTTTTTCTCAGGCACTACGCCGCATTTGTCGCAGTGGATAAAAGGGATAGGCGTACCCCAATATCTCTGTCTGGATATTCCCCAGTCTCTAAGTCTATAAGTCTTAACACCTTTGCCGATACCAAGCGATTCAAATTTTTTGATAATCGCCGACTTTGCTTCGACATTTGAAAGCCCGTCAAACTCGCCGCTACCGAACATCGTGCCATCGCCCGTATAAGCGCCTTCAAACTCAGCGCCCTCCGGAGCCTTGATAACCGCTTTTAGAGGCAAGCCAAACTTAGTAGCAAACTCGTAGTCCCTATCATCATGCGCCGCAACGCTCATTACCGCACCGCTACCGTAATCTGCTATAACGAAGTTAGCAACCCATAGCGGCAGACTCTCATTTGTTAGAGGATGAATGACTTTTAGTCCCGTATCAAAACCATCTTTAGGAGCCGCACCTCTATCTCTTGGGGCTACTCTTTGCATTGCCGATACTTTCGCCGACGTGTCGGCATCCAAAAGTCCGTTTTGCTGCATGAATCTCACTATCTCATGCTCCGCCGCAAGAGCGCAATATGTCACGCCGTACACGGTATCGGCACGGGTCGTAAATACGGATAGCTTCTCAAAATTACCGCCAAGAGCCGCCTTGGAAGATGCATCAAGTTCAAAGCTAAACTCAAGCCCCTCGCTCTCTCCTATCCAATTTTCTTGCATCGTAAGGACTTGCTTTGGCCACCCTTTTTCAAGTCTCTTTATGTCCTCTAGCAGCTCTGCGGCATAGTTGGTAATAGCAAGATAATATTGATTCATCTCTCTTAGCACTACCTCGGTGCCGCATCTCCAGCATTTACCCTCTTCCACTTGCTCGTTTGCAAGCACGGTAAGGTCATGCGGACACCAGTTGAGCAGTCCGCCCTTGCGGTAGATAAGCCCTTTCTCCCACATATCAATGATAAAGCCCTGCTCAAACTTTGTATACTCTGCGTCACAAGTGGCAAAATCTCGCTTTGTACTAAAGGATAGCCCAAGCCCTTTTAGCTCGGCTCTCATATAGTCGATGTTTTCGTATGTCCACTTTTTCGGATGAACTTGATGTTTGATAGCGGCGTTTTCGGCAGGCAGACCGAAGGCGTCCCACCCTATCGGATGGAGGACATTAAAGCCTAGCTTTCGGTAGTGTCTGGCAAATGCGTCACCTATCGTGTAGTTACGCACATGCCCCATGTGTATCCGCCCGCTCGGATATGGAAACATGGATAGGATATATTTTTTTGGTTTACTTGTATCATCTGAGGGCTCAAAAGCGTTCGTATCCGCCCACTCTTTTTGCCATTTTTGCTCTACCTCTTTAAATTCGTAGCCCATTATTTAGATTGTCCCTTTTTCAAATTCTGCTCTCATTTTGTCTTTTTCGATTTGGATTTTGAGCTTTTCTGCCTCTTTTTCTTTGGCTCTTGCCACATCATATCCAAACCAAATCAAGAAAGGAGAGGCTATAAATATGGAGCTGTAAGCCCCGATAATCGTACCTATCAGCATCGTAAACGCAAAACCTTTGATAATCTCTCCGCCGAATAGATAGAGTGTGAGAATAACAAAGAAAAGTGTTAGAACTGTTAGTATCGTCCTTGAAAGCGTCCTTGAAATCGCCTCGTTGATTATCTGCGGAAAATTATATTTACCGTTTGCGTCAGGTTTTGCCTCTTTCACATGCTCCCTAATCCGGTCAAAAATAATAATAGTATCGTTGATGGAGTGTCCCATCAGAGTAAGGAGCGCCGCCAAAACGGTCAGATCAAAATCGACACCGACTACCGCAACCGCTCCGGCTGTTATAGCAACGTCGTGGATAACACCTAAAAGTGCGGCAAGGCCGAATCTCCACTCAAACCTAAAAGCAAGATAAAACAAAATTCCGAGAGAGGAGATGAGCATCGCCATCATCCCTTTTTGCCTTAGCTCATCACCGACTTTTGGACCGATGATTTCAACCCTTCTAATCTCAAATTTCCCGGTTGAAGAAAGGAGCTTAGAGATAGCGTCTCCCGTATCCTTGGTCACGCTTTGGTTTGTAGTCTGAAAGCGGATAAGTATCTCGTTTTCTTTTCCGAACTCTTGTATTTCGGCGCCTTTGAAATCGCTTGTCTTTAGAAGCTCTCTGATTTGCTCCGTATTTGGTTTTGCGTCGTATTTTATCTGTACGACCGTACCGCCCGCAAAATCAACACCGAGTTTGAAGCCGTGCACAAGCATAAAATAAACACAAAATGCCATAACAACGGCGGAAATGGAGAATATAATCTTGTTTTTACCCATAAAATCATAGGTTTTTTTGTTATTAAAGAGTTCCATTATTTGCCGCCTTTTAGGTAGCTATTTGGCATACCGAACCAAAATCTGATGTTTTTGCTTTTTTCTATTTTTGATAGGAATGCGTCAAACAACCCGTGCGTGCCTACTATTGCCGTAAGCATAGAGATGAGAACACCTACCGCCATAACAACCGCAAATCCCTTGATAGGACCGGTACCGTAGACATACATCGCTATAGCCGCTATAACAGCGGTCACATTAGAGTCGACAATGGCGCTCATAGCGTTATTGTAGCCTTCTTCTATCGCCTTTCTAATTGACATCCCTTGCCTTAAAAGCTCTCTAATACGCTCATTGATGATGACGTTCGCATCAACGGACATACCAATGGTAAGTACAAGTCCCGCCATACCCGGAAGCGTCATAGTAGCTCCAAACAGCGCCATTACGGCAATAATAAGAGCAATATTAGACACAAGGGCGATGTTTGCGAACATCCCGGCAGCGCCATAATAAACAGCCATAAATCCAAATACCAAAATGCCGCCTGTTACGAAAGCCATGAGGCTAGCATGGATGCTATCGGCACCAAGAGACGGTCCAACACTTCTTTTTTCAAGCATCACGACGCCGGCCGGAAGTGCACCAGAACGGAGTGCGATAGCTAGGTCTCTAGCCTCTTCTGGGGTAAAGTGCCCCGTTATCTGACCGCTTCCTCCACCTATTCTCTCTTTGATTGACGGAGCGGAATATACTTTGCCGTCAAGCACGATAGCAAGTCTTTTGCCTACACTCTTAGCCGTAAAATCTCCGAATATCGAAGCACCTTGCGAATTGAGCTTAAACTCGATTGCCGCCTGTCCGTTGTTGTCATACCCCACTCTGGCATCCGTAAGCATCGAACCGTCAAGCACGGGAACGTCTTTTACGACAAACTTTTCATTCGGATTTTTATAATCGGCAAGCACTCTAAGCCCCGCCTCTTTTAATTCAGCTTCACCCATATTAAAAGCGTCGCTTCGTCCACCGTCAACCTCCATAAGCTCCAGTTTTGCGGTTTTGGCAATAAGCTCTCTAGCTCTTTGCTCTTCTGCCTGACTCTTAACACCTGGGAGCTCAACTATGATATTGTCTGTACCCGAACGAGTAACGCTAGGCTCCGCTAGACCGAAAAGGTCAAGCCTGTTTCTGATGGTTTCAACCGCTTGCGAAACTGCAAACTCTTTTGTGGCGGCAATCTCTTTTTGCGTCAAAGAAACTTCTACCATTTCACCGCTATATATAGCCGTAAGACCTGTATCTTTTTTAAAATACTCGTCCAGCTTTGCCTTAGCCTCTTTGTCTATTAGCGCAAACGTAAACTTGGTCGGCTCTATTTTGAGTGAGTCCACAAGAATATCATTTTTTTCTGCGTAGTATTTTAAGCCGAGCGCCGTAGATTTAATCTTTGCTTCGACAGCTTCTTCGGTTTTTACGCCGAGCGCTGTGTACAAGCCACCTTGCAGGTCAAGGCCGAGTTTTACCTTTGCAAAAAAATCGG
>CAZVTM010000017.1:0-35846 GCA_964630205.1 uncultured Helicobacter sp.
ACTTCACAAGGTCGCGGTCAATCTTCCAGGCGCGGTCCTGCACGGCGGCAAGGACGAGTTCACCGTCGTCATCCACGAAACGCGGGTCGGTTTTAAGAAGGTTTATCAGTTTCGTGTTGAATGTCATGATTGCTCCTGTGCTTCGTGACCCTTCGTCGAACTAAGCGGCATAACGTTCAAGCTCAGGGGAGTGCCGCTTGCGGCGCGTCCCGCTGGAGCGCAATGTTGTAAAACCGCATTTAAAATGATAGTATTTTGCACATAAAATGAAAGTCCAACCTTCAAAAACGGGTCGTAATAAAAGTATAAAAGGGGACAGGCTACTTTTTTCCTCTCAATAGCTTTTATTTTATCTGATGGAAATTTCAAATACCTAAACTCTTTAGCCAGCATCGATCGCTTTTTTAGCATCGTCTTTTTTGTCTGACGTCAAGGCTTGCCTATATAGCCCGTTAGCTTCAGATTCCCGCTCCAAAAACATAAGCGCATGAGCTTTGTTGATGATAGTATCGATCTCATGTTCTTTTGATGTCAAAATAGCCTCGTCGGCGCTCTTTATCGCGGCCGCAAAATCCTTTTTACACACTTGCAAATACGACAGACTTCCAAGCAAAAGAGATATCGTATTTTTGGTGCTTATTGTTCTTTTGTGAAGTTTTTATCAAGTTCGTCGAGCTTTCTTTTTTCATCTTTGAGGATTGTGAGGAGTCTCTCTTTTTGCTCGTCTGCCAAAGACGGCAGACCTACAAGCCAATCTTTGCGCTCGGCATCGTCCATCGAATCCGTATTTACTATTAGCGTTATCAGTTCGCCATCGGATTTTATCGTAGCTTCGTCGATGGCGACACCCAAAGAAGAGAGCTTAGTTGCCGTATCTTTTGATATCTCGCCGTAAAGTACGGTTGTAGACAACAAAAAAGAGCGCAAACAAACCAAAAAAAGCCCTACTCCTCATTGGCTCACCTTTGTACCTCTACCATCAACTCGGCAGTGCCCACCTCTTCATAGATACTTCGCTATCATCGTGTTCTTTGTCGCTGAAATTTTCATGACAAACACCCAGCTTGGCAGCCTCAGGATGCTCCTTGGATAGTTCATCTATATCTTTTTGATGAGCCTCTGCGGAATGGTGGTTTTTGACCAACTCCTGAAGTCTCATTTTTTGCGATTCAAATCTATCCACGACACACTCCTTTACCTAAATCAACGATATAAAACGCCAATTTTTTCCAATTAATGACAACATTGTAACAATTCATAATTTCATTTGAGTTTAAGGTGTCTATCTCTCCACGACATCGGATACTTTGACAAATTTCCAGCCGTCATCCAACATCTTTTTTAGAGCCAGACTTAACCCTTTTGCATTTTGGCTTTCGGGGTGATTCATATGTGCTATTATGATGTCTCCGGGTTTCGTTTTTGCCATCTCTTTTTGTATTGTCTCGGCGCTGTTTGTCGCACCGGCATCTGCGTTGACGCTAAAACCTATGACTTTATATCCAAGACTTTCCGCTATCGCTACAGACTCATCGTCGTAATGCGCCGTACCCGAGCGAAACAAGCTCATACTTTTACCGCTCAATTTTTTTACTAAATCATGGTTGTCCATCACCTCGGCTTTTATCTCGTCGGCATTTGCAGTACCCTTGATGTTATATGCGCTTTTGCCGCTAACCGACAGGGGCTTGTGCTCGGTGCCATGGTTTTGCACGTCAAAAAGCGGATTTGAGGATAGCTCGGCAAAGAGCTTCGGATTTGCTTTTATCCATTTGCTAGTGATAAAAAGCGTAGCGGGAATATTGCGCTCTTTCAAAAAATCTATAAGAGCCTTGTCGTAGCCACAGGAGAGCTTTGATGCGCCGCATGCGTCAAGCGTGAGCGCCGCCTCTTTTTTTGTTGTTTTGAAGTTTTTGACAACCCCTTTTGCATTAAAGCCCCAATAGCCAAAAGCGAAAGTGCAAAGCGTCAATATAAAAAGAAAAAATCTCATACAAACCCCTTATTTTTGGCAGATTATACGCCACTTTCATAATATTTGTTCTAAACTTTGACAACTTAAAAACAACACAAAAGGATATTTATGTTTTTACACAAAGAGCTAAAAAATATAGATGCAAAAGAGCAAAAAGCGGGCAAAGGGGTAAGCATGAAGATGCTCCTCTCTCCCGATGATATGTCAACCCTTTTTGGTACATCCTAATCATATTTTTAGGCACTTAAAAAACAATGTACCAAAGAAATGGATTTTCGCAAATATAGCTTTTAGGAGTGTTTTGAGATTATTTAAAAAGTAGAAATGGTGCGGTCGGAGGGACTCGAACCCTCACATCCTGTGGACACCACCCCCTCAAGATGGCGTGTCTACCAATTCCACCACGACCGCATAAAAAAGAAGAGGTCCCGCCGAAGCGGGAAGTTAGGTTAATTAACCTAGGAAAGGGTTTGCGTAAAGAGCGATTAGAGCGATAACAAGTGTATAGATAACTTGAGCTTCGATCATCGCAAGTGCGATAAACATTGTAGTAAGAAGCTTGCCGCCCATACCTGGGTTTCTAGCCGTACCAGCGATTGTTGCAGCAGCAGCGTTACCCATACCGATAGCGCCACCAAGAGCAGCGATACCAAGACCAACGCCTGCAGCGATGATTGAAGCAGATTTAAGAGTTTGATTTGCAACTTCACCGTCAGCAGCGAAAGCAGCAGCAGCAAGAGCAAGAATCATAAGAACGATTTTTTTCATTGTGAGTCTCCATAAAAATTTTTGCAATAAGTCGGTTCGGCTTGCGTATCCCTACTAAACACTTTTGCGGGTGGCATTATAGCCTAGTAAAACTTAGCATTTGCAAGTTCGACCTTGTTCTGGGCGGATGCCATTACTTTGACCTCCACTTCGTCGCCTTCGCTTAGATGATCTCTAACATTATTGATTCTCTTGTCGGAGACTTTTGAGATGTGCATTAGCCCCTCTTGACCGTTTGGCAGCTCTACGAACGCACCAAAATCTACTATTTTTTTGACTTTACCTTTTACCACGGTGCCCGGCTCGATAAGCTCAAACACTTTTGCTGGGGCTTTTGGCTTGGCAATCGTAAGGATGTGCTCTTTTGCGCCGGCCACTTTTGACTTGTCGCGACCTACGACCTTTACCCTCCCTTTTTCCCTATCAAGGTCGATGGCTACCTCAAATCTGTCTATTATCTCTCTGATAGTCTTGCCGGCTTGTCCTATAATGTCTACTATCTTGCCGGTATCGATATGGAATACCTCGGTGCTTGGGAGTACAGCTTCGTTGAGTTTGATTTCGGACGCCGCTTTTTCCATAAGACCCAATATATGTTCTCTACCCTCTTTTGCCTGAGTAAGGGCCGCTTTTAGCAGCTCAAAGTCAAGACCCCCTAACTTGATGTCCATCTGAAGCGCAGTTATGCCGTCTCTTGTGCCGGCAACTTTGAAATCCATATCGCCGTCAAAATCTTCAAGCCCTATAATATCACTAAGGATCGCATACTTGTCGCCCTCTTTTACAAGCCCCATAGCTATACCGGATACAAGTTTTGCAAGAGGTACACCGGCCGCTTTCATGGCCAGTACGCCACCGCATACGGTAGCCATAGATGATGAGCCGTTTGACTCTAGTATCTCGGAAACAACCCTTACTATTGGCTCATAGCTTTTTGGGATTACGCACTCAATAGCCCTTTTTGCAAGGTTTCCATGTCCAAGTTCACGTCTGCCTGGAGCTCCAATACGACTAGCTTCGCCGACAGAGAACCCTGGGAAATTGTAATGAAACATAAATCTCTCGGCCTGAGAACCTTTGTCTGTTAGATTTTCAAACGATTGCTTATCCATATCGCTTCCTAGCGTCGCAACGGCGAGAGCCTGAGTCTGACCCCTGGTAAATAGACATGAACCGTGAGCCATAGGAAGTATGTTTGTCTCTATACTTATAGGTCTTACTTCGTTCAGCGCCCTGCCGTCAGGCCTTTGATGTTTATGTAGTATCAACCCTCTCAAGATTTCTCTTTTGATTTTCTCCGCACTAAAAGCCACAAGCTCCTTATCGTACCCAAACTCCTGAACAAAAGGATCCGCTACAATCTCGTCTATAACGGTTTTTATAGCGTTACTTCTCTCTGACTTACTGAGCTCACCTATCGCATCTTCAAGTTTTTGCGTATAAAAGCTTTTGATATGCTCTATCAGCTTGTCGTCTTGTATGATGGTTTTGAGCGTATATTCCCTTAAAGGTTTTTTGACGGCTTTTAGTTTGGGTACTAGTTCGTCGCTCGCCGCTTTTATAGCATTTGAAGCAAATTTAATAGCATCGAGCAACTCCTCTTCACACATCTCATTTACAGCGTGAGTCTCTATGAATTCGCTATTTAGCCCCATATCAAAAAATGGCATTACAGGCTGCAAAGACGCCACCTCTACGGCATCTCTGCCGATGGCTCTCATCTCTATCATCAGTATCTCTTCGTCCGTACCTGCAATAAAAAGATCAAGCGTGCTTTTTTCGTTCAAATCGCTAATAGTCGGATTTAGCACAAGCTTGCCATTAATTTTGCCAACCCTTACGCCAAGCACAAGCTTTGAAACAGGCAAATCCGATATAAACACGCTTGCCGAAGCCGCATTGAGAGCTAAGACCTGGAGGTCTGCCTCTTTATCACAGCTAAGTACCGTTACGGTTAGTTGAGTTTGGTAGTTGTATCCCTTTGGAAACAAAGGCCTAACGCTTCTATCTATTAATCTGCTTGTGAGTGTCTCAAAATCGCTCGGCTTACCCTCTCTTTTAATAAAACCACCAGGGATTTTCCCGGCTGCATAGCTTTTTTCTATATATTGAACCGTTAAAGGCAAAAAATCTTCATCTTTTGTCTCTCTTTCGCTGACTACGGTCGATAATATAACACTATTTCCACTTTTAAATGTAACCGAGCCATCAGCAAACTTTGCCATCTTGCCTGTTTCAAAACTCTCTGTACGTCCGAAGACATCAGTCGATACCGATAAAAAACTCATAACTTACCTTTTAAAAATCTAAATACTTATTTGACAAAACTGGAAGCTCCGCTCCCTACTATATATTTGAGGTCGTCATCCACAAATGTCACGCCGACACCGCCAAAAACATTGGCCGCTTTTTTATTAAGGAAATTATCATATCCTGCTATTACATCTATGTGTTTAAGCATTCTATATCTTATACTGGCTTTTGCGTGCGCTTTATTGCCCCTTACGTCATTTTGAGCGCTAAAGTCGAACACTTCTGCTGACATTTTTAGCTTATCTTTATTCGCATAATAATCCACCCCTACGCCGCCTGTGGACTCTATAATACCGCCTCTCACCATGGTATTATTAAATCTTTTTCCAAATTGAGCAGATATATACGTCTTGCCTTTTGAGTGTTTTTCTGGCTCGACAAATTGCTTATTGTTATCCATAATACTATTATCTCTAGTTGATATTATGTCAACCAAATAATGCTTTGTCGGGGCGGGAGAGTAATCTGCGCTGAAGTAGCCTTTTGTATAGCCGTCTTTGCCCATCGCTTCACCTCTAAGAGCAATTTCAAGCTTACTATTCATCCCTTTGGATATATATTTATCAAGCTTCTGCATCGTATCGTTCCCGTTTGAGAAGAAGGTGTCCACCGATTTTAGCGCATTGTTTAAAGGCTGTTTGTTCTCTTTTATAACCTCTTGCAAGTCTTTTTCGATAGCCGTAAATCTATCCATAATCTCCGGCAGTTTCCCATTAATATCTTTACCGGTTTTGGCAAACTCGGCAGAGAGCTGGTCTATCTGCTCCAAAATCTTAGGCAATTTATCGTTTATTGTGCTTCCGGTAGTTTTAAACTCTCTCGACATAGAGCCAAAGTCGTTTGCGGCATTCCCGACGTTTGCCGCCATTATTTTGAAGTTTGCTATCGCCTCCTTCAGATTCTCTCTGGACTCCGGGTCAAATGCACCTCTTAGCTCCTTTATGAACATCTTAAGTTCATTAGCCGCATCATTGATACTTGTAGCAGTCTCGGCAAAATTGGCGTATCTAATCTCTTTTTGAAGCGTCTGCCCTTCGCTTAGAGTAACAGGAGCCATACCCTGTTTTATCTCCACAAATTTTGTACCCAAAAGCGAATCTTGATTTAGCATAACATAAGAGTCGGCTGGAATTTTGATGTTGTCGTAAATTACCATCGCAATTTTAGGTCTATTATTTTCTAGACTTTTTTCTTTTACGAAACCGACATCGACGCCGCCTATTTTTACTTTGGCGTTAGTATCAAGGCCCGTCAGATTATCAAAATACGCATATATGGTATAGCCGCTTTTTGTAAAGTTAGTTATTTTGCTAACTTGCATACTTAGTAAAAATAGCGCAACAAGACCTACAAGAACAAATAAGCCTACTTTTGCCTCAACTCTCATTTATTAAACCTCATTTTCTGCTGCTAATCGAATATGCTTGATTCAAACCACCTAGCGGTATCAGATTTATACTGAAGTATACTATATAGTTTTTGATTGAACTAGACTCTGTGCTTGTTAGAATAGGCGTAGCCTCATGTTTTACACTAAGAGAATAAGACATACATTTCTTAACCGTATTTAAGCCAAGACTCCATGCCCTTGTTTCCCTAGCGTACTCGTCGTATTCATAGCTTCCGAATACGGCATATTTATAATCAAGTTTTTTTGAAGCGTTAAGTGCAAAATAACTACCCCTATCTTTACCCAAAAGTGTCGTTTGATCCTTGTAAACATGCGATAAAGAAGTTATCAGATCTCCGTCATTGTATGATATAGAGGATGTAGCGGCCGATATAAGGCTATCTTTATGTGAATAAAATATATCCGTAGAAACAGATATATTTTTATTAATTTTATATATAACCTCATTTTCTAAATCGCCGTATCTATAATCAACCCTTGATGCATCATGGTATATAGCTTGATTTAGTCTATGGCTAAGCGCTAAATTTCCTTTTGAGTCATAAAAAAATTGGGTAAGCTTTATAATGCTATTTTCGCTCTCCGAGCTACTAGTTACCAAAGTTACAAGCTCATCTCTTTGCGTTGGATAATTGCTCTCTTTTTTTGCACCTGGTTTAGTATATAAAAGTTCAATGTCAAGTGAATGTATAAAACTATCGTATGACTTTTGCAGATTGGTAAACAGCTTGACTTTATGGGTATTGGAATAAAAAGAGTAGTCTTGCATATCAAGACCCTGTTTATTTGTAAAACCAACTTTATTAGCGTACAAATGCTCCATAAAGCTTAATCCCAAAAAATCATCAAAAAAATGGGCGGTATAGGAAACCGGCAAAAAAGCTTGATTTTGTAAAGCATTTAAACCGCTTCTTCTATCGTATCGCTTGCTAGTCATATCAAAAGAATATGTAAGATTGTCAAAAAATAAACTCTCCGTATTTCTATGATACTGAAGCTTTGGATACTCTTGCACGGTATCGTCGTTTGATGTTTTTGACGTGTCTATATAGTATTTCATATAGGCGCCGAAGTAGTTATTATTTTTCTCGAAGTAGTAATTTATTTTTGAGGTTGTAATTCTGTCGACATTGTTTTCGCGCAGATTATCCCTTGCCTGCAAATTTACATAGTCTATATCGTTTAGATAGTTGAGATTTACGTATAGCCCATCCTCTGTTCCATCCTTTGGAATCTTGGATGAAAATAGTTTTTCTCTGTCGTAGAAAAACGTAGTCCCGTAGTGCGAGCCGTATTTGAGATTATACTGATCTCTAAAGCTCTCGGTATCCCTAAAATAACCGCTCTTCAAATATCCTTTTGAGTATTTGGAGTCCATAAAACGTAAAATACCGTTTAGCCCTTGCCCTCTTTTTGTCCTTATCTGGGGCTGAAGCTCAACATCCCAAGACGCCTCAGGGTCAGTGACCAAATATATAGGTTGTATATATATAAAACCTTCATTTCCTTTTACTCCGATATCCGGCTTTAAAAGACCGCTTCGCCTAGTCTTATCCGTA
This sequence comes from uncultured Helicobacter sp., assembly GCA_964630205.1. Lineage (GTDB taxonomy): Bacteria > Campylobacterota > Campylobacteria > Campylobacterales > UBA6016 > UBA6016. Next base: position 8,027 of record CAZVTM010000017.1, read on the forward strand.
GAAAATGAGAAATATGGCGTATAAAGCAAAGGTATGTCTTTTAGATAAAGCGTCGTATTTTTAAGGGTCATAACCTTTGAATCCGAGTCAAATTCTCCGGTGGAGTACTTGAGATACCAATCCGGATTTGAAGGATTACAGCTAGAACTTACGGCAGAATCGACAGAATAGATTTTGTTATTAGCTTTTGCATCCTTAGACGAAACCCAGACACCGTCCGCAGCGCCTTCCAAAAAGAACTTATCAAAATATCCTTTTTTTTCGTCCAAATATATCTTCACATAGTCTGAAACCGTATAAAAGGAGGAGTCTTTGAGTACAAAAATATCTCCATACCCCTCCACCATAGAATTTTCTTTATGATATACGATTTTATCGGCCCTCATAAAATATCCGTCGCCGACCGCAACAGCCTCGCCGGTAGCTATGGTGATATTATTTTCATGCTCTATGTGTTTGGCAACTATCTCTACTTTTTCTTCCGCAAAAAGCAAAGAGGCGCACAGAGCGGAAATAGCCGCAAAACTTCTAATAAGCATCTATGACCATTGTTTTTGCAAATTTATCGTGCCAAGCTTGCTTAAAAGGATCAAATAAAGCCCATATAAAACCTACATAAAACAGAGCTTCACCGAGAAATTTTACGCTAGCCCTTAGTAGAGCGGCACCAAAAGACGGATTATCTATAAGTTGCACGTCTACGACCTTTACCTTGGTAAGCATCTTTCCTATGGTTGCACCATAAAGCATCGTAAAAATAGTTTGGTATGCTATTTCAATGGCTGTCGTAAAAACAAGAGTTTGATTGAGTGCCACTATAACGCCCTCAAAATCCTTACCCTCAAATTTATCACCCATGGCTGCAAGAACTATTAAAGAGAGGAGTATTTTATCGATTATAAAGGCGACTGCTCTTTTCGGTATCGATGCAAGCTTAAGCTCTTCTTTGAATAGTCTATACTCAAGGTCGTTTTGCATTAGTTTCCTACTGCCTGATACGCTATGTCTTTTCTGTATTGCATACCTTCAAAGCTGACTGTAGAAATTATTTTATACGCGTTTTGTTGTGCTGTTTTAATATCATCGGCCACCCCTACGGCAACAAGTATTCGTCCACCGTTTGCATAAAGTCCGTCTTCCTTGGCTTCGACTCCGGCGTATGATATATGCCCCAAATCAGACATAGACGACAATGCTGCCTCATCTATCTTTATTTTTGCAGCAGGGGCCGTCGAATATGGATAATCTTTGCTTGCAGCCACTACACCAACGGCATATCTACCGGACATCGTAAATTCTAGATTTTCGACCTCTCCTCTCGCGCAAGCGTCAAACAAATCAAGAACATCACTACTAATAAGCGTCATCAACACCTCGCACTCTGGATCGCCGAATCTGACATTAAACTCAAGCGTATACGGCTCGTTGTTTACAACCATAATCCCCGCAAACAACACACCCTCAAAAGGGCAACCCTCGGACGCCATCGCTTTGACGGTCGGGGCTATGATATTTTTTTCTATTTTTGCCATGATTTCAGGGGTACACAAAGGGGCGGGAGCATAGGCACCCATACCGCCGGTATTTGGGCCTTCGTTGCCGTCTTTTAGTCTTTTGTGGTCTTGGGCGGCAGGTAGTATCTTATAATTTTTACCGTCCGTCAAAGCAAACACGGAGAGTTCAAAACCATCCAGATATTCCTCTACAACTACTCTTTTACCTGCGTCACCGAAGCTATCGCCGCTTAGCATATCTTTTATCGCCTTTTTGGCTTCCTCTTTTGTAGGGCAGATTATAACGCCCTTGCCTGCGCAAAGACCGTCGGCTTTTACGACTACGATGCCTTCAAGAGTATCGGCAAAAGCGCACGCATCGGCTTCGCTTGCCGTCTCTATATACCTAGCCGTCGGAATATCGTATTTTGCAAGTATGTTTTTCATAAAAGCTTTTGAAGACTCAAGTCTTGCCGCTTTTTTTGACGGTCCGAAAATTTTTAGATTATGTTTTTTGAATACATCCACGATACCGCTAGATAGCGGCGCCTCTGGGCCTACGATGGTTAGTTCTATTTGATTTTTTTTGACGAAATTGGCAAGACTCTCATAGTCACCTATATCAATGTTTTCGCCGATTGTGGAGGTAGCGCCGTTACCCGGTGCGAAGTATAGTTTATTTAATTGTTTGCTTTTTTTTACGGCTAGCCCTATAGAGAACTCTCTAGCGCCGTTACCGACTATCAAAACATTCATTGTGTTCCTTGGGAAAAATATGAAAAAGGAGAAACCCGGACGGGCGTTCTCGTTAGAGACTTTAGTCCTCCAAAGTCATACTAAAGCTCTAAGCCCAACCTTTAGGCGGCAACCTCTCAGACTAGGTCCTCAAGCGAGGCCACCGAACACACCGGCGGGTCATTTAACGAGCTGACTGAAATAATCGTTAGGACCCAAAATGTTACGGATAGCGCACCGTCCAGGAAATAGAAAATAATTGTAGGTTAGTTTAGCTTAATTTTTTAGCAAATTCCACCGCCGCTTCAAGTGTTTGCTTAGGTGATATGTGTACGTCGGCGCAAAAATCTATTGCAGCAGCCGTAGTCTTGCCTATCGCTACGCATTTATATGTATCTTTCCAGCCAAATTTTTCAAAAAAACACTTAACGGTGGAGGGAGATGAAAATACTATCACCGAACCGTCAACAGGGGCTTCAAACACCTCGTCGTTGCAGACTGTCTCATATACGATGATTTCCGTAATATCGGAGCCCTTTTTACGCAAAATATCCGGAAGATTAGAGGCAATCGTTTTTGCCCTTGGATACAAAAACTTCAAAAAACGATATCTTTTTGTTATCTCTAAGGCCAACTCATCTCCATACGCCTCATCCGATACAAACGATACGCGCCCTTTTAGTTTTTTGATTTTTTCGGATGTAGCGTCACCTATGGCGATCGAAGGCTTTCGCCTCCAATCAAGCCCAAGTCTATTGATAGCCTCGACCGCATTTTTAGACGTAAATATAATGACGTCATAATCGTCAATAACTATATTCGCATCGATAAATTCAGTCTTAATAACCGGAAGATTTATTGCCCCCTCCGCTTTAGAGAGGGAGAGGAGATAGACCGGAGGTTCCATTCCTCCTTATTCCCACTCGATAGTCGCAGGCGGCTTGGAGGATATGTCATACACTACTCTATTGATGCCGTCCACTTCGTTGATAATTCGGCTGCTCATTCGCTCTAGTAGCTCAAACGGAAGTCTGCCGAATACCGCAGTCATACCGTCCATACTCTCGACCGTTCTGATACATACCGTGTTTTCGTATGTTCTATTATCGCCCATTACGCCCACACTTTGGACATTCAAAAGTACGCAAAATGCCTGCCATACTTTGCCGTAATATCCTGACGCTCTTAGCTCGTCTATCATGATAACATCGGCTTTTCGTAGCATCTCAAGGCTTGGCTTATTCACCTCGCCCATCACACGGATAGCAAGGCCCGGGCCCGGGAATGGATGTCTGTCCACCGCATATGATGGAAGTCCCAGCTCAAGACCCAGCTTTCGTACCTCATCTTTGAATAGTTCGCGTAGGGGCTCAATAAGCTCAAATTTCATCCAACCAGGCAAGCCCCCTACATTGTGGTGCGATTTGATGGTTTTAGAAGGTCCCTTGACACTCACCGACTCAATAACATCCGGATAAAGCGTGCCTTGCGCTAGGTATTTGCAATCTGCGTGTTTTTTCGCCTCAGCCTCGAAAATCTCGATAAACGTATGTCCGATGATTTTTCTCTTTGCTTCAGGCTCCGTAATGCCTTTCAAACGACCCAAAAACAGCTCTTCGGCGTCTACGGTTATGAGTTCTCTTTTGATTGAGTGCTTGAATATGTCTTGGACTTGCGCTACTTCGTTGGCTCTTAGCACACCGTTGTTTACAAATACCGGAATTAGCTTGTCGCCTATCGCCTCCACAAGAAGCGCCGCCGTAACCATACTATCGACGCCGCCTGATACTGCGCAAAGCACTTTGTCGTTACCGACTTGCGCTTTTATCTTAGCTATTTGCTCTTTGGCAAAATGCCCCATATTCCATGTGCTCTCGAGTCCGCAGATATGTTTTGCAAAGTTTTTGAGCATTTTGTGCCCAAACTCGGAGTGCGCAACTTCAGGGTGAAACTGAAGAGCGTATAGCTTTTTCTCGTCGTTTGCGATAGCCGCAAACTCGGCGTTATCAGTATGACCTATACGCACAAAGCCCTCAGGCAGTCTAGTCACCTTGTCGGCGTGGCTCATCCACACGGTATGGTTGGACTCTATATCTTTAAAAAGAGGGCTAACACTTCCGTGCACATCGTCAAAAAGTATTTTTGCTTTGCCGTACTCGTGGTGGTCGGCCCTGACAACTTCGCCACCGAACACATGAGTGATAAGCTGCATGCCGTAGCAGATACCGAGGATAGGGAGCCCCATCTCAAAGACACCCTTGTCCACCATGTACGCATCTTCTTCGTATACGCTAGCAGGACCGCCGGAGAGGATAAGACCTTTTGGGTTTTTGGCTTTTACCGCCTCAAGACTTTCGGAGTACGGCACTATCTCGCAATACACCCCCTCCTCTCTTAGTCTTCTTGCGATTAGCTGCGTATATTGCGAGCCAAAGTCAAAAACTATAATAGGTACATCTTTCATTATTAACCTTCATTAGTGATATAGTGTGTGCCGAGCGACTCTCTTCTGTTTAGTGCGCTCTCAACCATGTTTTTGGCGACTTTTAGTCTAAGTCTCGCCATTCTGCCTGGGTTTGAAGCGATAAGGGCGTCTAACTTTTTGCCTGCCGCCTCCAGGTCTTTGACCCGTCTGGCTATGGAGACATCGTTCCACATCAGCTCTCTTATCTCTCCTTTAATATTCGTGTCGCCCTCTTTGAAAAGGGGCTCATTCGTGAGCGCAAACTCTTTTTGTGCCACATCAAAACCATCGGCCATTATCGTATCTGCGGCAATACGACCGAACACAAGCCCCTCAAGAAGAGAGTTGCTGGCTAGGCGATTTGCCCCGTGTACTCTGTTTGACGCAGCCTCACCGACAACGAATAAGTTTTTAAACCCCTCTACCCTCGTATCAAGAGAGCATTTGATGCCGCCTATGGAGTAATGGAAAGCCGGATATATAGGCACTCTATCACTTGGTAGGTCAAATCCTAAGCTTTTCATATTGGCATATATATTAGGAAATCTATGCATAAAAAACTCTTTATCAAACACATCAAAAGAGAGGTATGCCTCTTTGCCGCTTTTTTTTGTATAGTCCACTACGGCACGAGATAGTATATCCCTAGGTGCAAGCTCGCCTCGCTCATCGTAATCAAATAAAAATCGCTTACCCTCATCGTCCACCACAAAGGCACCTTCGCCTCTGAGAGCCTCAGTCAGAAGCACTTTACGGGCAAATCTGGAGTCGTGGTAGACGGTCGGGTGAAACTGCATCATCTCCATATCTTGCAGCACTCCGCCGTACTCTAGTATCATCCCGTGAAGGTCTGCGGAGATGGATGTGTCGTTGGTGCTGTATTTGTATAGTGAACCGACGCCGCCGCTTGCAATTACGACTTTTTTGGCATAGATATTTTCTAGCTTTTCGTCTTTATTGAGCACCGTAGCCCCATAGCAAACGCCGTCTTCTACGAGCAAATCGACCACTACGGTGTGATCCCTGACCTCGCACGGACATTTGTCATACAAAAATTCAAACAACATCCTACCAGTAGCGTCGCCGTCGGCGTGTAGTATCCTAGCCGCAGAGTGTGCAGCTTCTTTGGTTAGCAGGGGCTCTCCGTCTTCATTTGCGTCAAATTTCATCCCCATTTGTATTAGGTTTTGAATTTCGTTCATGCTATTTTTACATAGCGTCTCGACCGCCGCCCTATCGCAATGTCCGGCACCTGCGGCAATCGTATCTTTGATATGCAGCTCCACATCAAACTCATCTTTACTGACGGCTATTCCGCCTTGCGCCCAGTAGGTATTGGAGGCTGAGGGCTCGCTCTTGGAGAGCACTAGAACTTTGAGGTTTTTTGGCAAATTGATTGCCGTGTAGAGTCCGGCGACACCGGCTCCTATGATCAAAACATCAATCACATACGGCTCGTATCGGCTACTGTGCCCGTGGCGTTGTACTCTATGGTAGTATTACCCTCTTTATATACGGGGTCGCCTTTGTATCCGCACCCCGTTAAAACAAAGGCGGCTATAATAGCGACATGAAACAAGCTGCGGAACTTTTTAGACATTTATCGTTTGCCTCAAATAATAAGGTAGAGTTTTTTTCTTGTATAAACAAGCTCAAAAAGCTATTTCCGCCCGTGTTGGCAAAAGGCGTAAAAAGCGCATACATAAAAGACGACACGCTCTTTTTTATTTTAGAGAATAAAACCCTTGAATTTGAGGCGAATTATAAACTAAACTCACTAACACCGATATTAAAAGAGTACTGCCGCATGGACCCGCAGTGCCAAAGCCTTATGTTTTCAAAAATCAAAGCCTATTCAAGGGCAGAGCCGCCAAAACACGAAGTCAAAACCACATTTTTGGAAAAAGAGCGCTCAAACGGAGATTTTGAAAACAATTTCACAAATGAGACGCTAAGAGAGAAACTAGAAACCATCAGAGAGCAGATCAAAAAAAATGCTTCAAAAGCTTAAAAACTTACCCGACACTCCGGGTATTTATCAGTTTTTTAACGCTCAGGGGAAGCTGCTGTATGTAGGGAAAGCCAAAAGCCTCAAAAATAGAGTCAAAAGCTACTTTAGATTCTCCCCTGCCCTCGCCCCTGCCCCAAATCTCGGCGTCAGAATATACAAAATGATAGAGGAAGCGGTAAATCTGGAGTACATAGTGCTAAACTCCGAAAGCGACGCTTTGGTGCTCGAAAATTCCCTCATCAAACAGCTAAAACCAAAATACAATATCCTACTTCGAGACGACAAGACATATCCGTATATTTTCGTGGATTTAGGGGAGAAGTACCCGAGGTTTGAGATAACCAGAAAGGTACTAAAAGGCAAGAGCATCAAATACTTCGGTCCTTTCGTCTCAGGCTCAAGGGAGCTACTAAACGCCTTATACGAAAATTTTCCACTTGTACAAAAAGCATCGTGTTTAAAAGGGAAAAAAGCGTGCCTTTTTTATCAAATAGGCAGATGCCCCGCCCCTTGTGAATTTGACATAGATGAGTCGGCGTATCGCAAAACCGTGGATGAGGCTATGTCTGCGATCAACGACACAAAAGGGCTTATCAAAAAACTAGAGGCTAGAATGTACGCCCTATCCGAGGAGTTTCGCTTTGAAGAGGCGGCAAAACTCAGAGATAGCGTGCTTGCCATCAAAAACATAGCCGTAACAAGCGAGGTTGACCTAGCCAAAAACGACGCATTCGACCTATTCGCCGTGGCAAGGGCAAAAAGTACGGCTTGCATAGTCCGCTTCTTTGTCAGGGATGGCAAACTAGTCTCATCTTCACACAGTTTTGCCACCATATCGGAGGAGAGCGGGAGCGAGGCGGACACAGAGATATATTCACAGGCGCTTTTGGAGTTTTACAACAAAGAGCACCCTTTTGTGGCTGGAAATATATACACTCTTCATGATTTTGACGGTAAAGAGGCGATAGAGGAGCTAATCTCAGATAGGCTGGACAAAAAAATCAAAATTTCGACACCGAAGAAAAAAGAGCACCAAAACATAGCGGGAATAGCTCTTAAAAACTGCTTTGAGCTACTGCGCCAAAGGGGTGAGAGCGGATATTTGCAGACCTTGCATCAAATCAAGGAGCTTCTAGGCTTAGAGAGCGTGCCGCAGAGGATAGAGACATTCGACAACTCGCATATGTTTGGCTCTTCGCCCGTGGCTTCAATGGTAGTCTGGGATGACGGATGGAAAAAAGAGGAGTATAGGCACTACAATCTGGAGGCGACAAGCGAGTATGAGCAGATGAGAGAGGCGCTCACAAGACGGGTGGAGAGCTTTGAGAAAAATCCGCCTCCAGATATGTGGCTACTAGACGGCGGCAAGGCAAATCTAATGCTGGCCATTGATATTCTCGCAAGCGTCGGCGTAGATATAGCAGTGGTGGCGATAGCCAAAGAGAAGATAGATGGCAAAGCGCACAGGGCAAAAAACAGCGCAAACGACCTTATATACACAGATACCGACATCATCAAGCTACCGCCATCGGACAAAAGATTGCAGTTTTTGCAAAACCTAAGAGACGAAGCGCATAGGTTTGCGGTGGCATTTCACAGAAAGCAAAAAAGCAAAAAAGATAGAGAGATAGACCTGATGAAACTAAAAGGGATTAAAGAGGCGAAAGTCAAAAGGCTTCTTGATTATTTCGGTAGCTTTGAGAAAATCAGAGTGGCTACCGTTGCCGAACTAGAGTCGGCAGTCGGCAAAAAAGATGCGATGCAGATATATGAGTTTTATAAGGAAGAGGACAATGCCTAAATCGCTCTTAGAGAAAATACCAAATAAATACGAAATTTTATATGGATTTTTGAAATCAACGATCAACGGTGTAATCTTGGCCGATGCAACACAACCCGATATGCCTATTTTGTATGCAAATGACGCATTCACAAATATATCCGGTTATACCAAAGAGGAACTCACAGGCAAAAGTGCAAAACTTTTAAGAGGGAAAAGAAGCGATGAGTCAATATTACAATATATTGACGATAAAGTAAGGAATTTGCAGGAGATAGACACGGAGCTCGTATACCATATGAAAGATGGGACGCCGTTTTTGTGCAATCTTATAGCTACGCCCGTATTTGACGAATATGACAACATCAAATACTATCTAGTAATATTTAGAAATATCTCGTACAAAGAAGAACTAAAAACACTACGCGACGTATTAAGCGAAGAGCTCAAGCTATCGATGGAATACAAGGACGCGATAGACGAAGCATCCATAGTCAGCAAAACGGACATAGACGGCATGATAACACACGTCAATGACGCCTTTTGCAACATCTCTCAATATTCCAGACTGGAGCTTCTCGGCGAAAACCACAATATCATACGCCATCCAGATATGCCAAAAGAAAAATTTACGGAACTATGGAAAACGATACTAGCCAAAAAAATATGGAAAGGGACCGTAAAAAACAGGCGCAAAGACGGTTCGGCCTATTACGTAGACGCAACAATCAAACCGATACTTAACACAAAAGGCGAGATAGTAGAGTTCATATCCATAAGACACGATATAACGGAACAGATATTAGCCAAAGAGGCGGCACAAAAAGCACTTGAAGCAAAAAGCGCTTTTTTTTGCAAAGGCATCACATGAACTTCGCACACCACTTAATGCAATAATCAACTTTACCGAAATGGTCATAGATGATTTCGAAGAGATGTTTACGGATGACGATGCAAAGACGCAAAACAGGGACTTTTTAACAAGAATAGAAAAAAACTCCAAACATCTCCTCTCTCTCATAAATGATTTGCTTGATATTTCCAAGCTTGAGAGAAAAGGGCTTATTCTCTCCGACGTAGATGCGTACAAAGTGGTGAACGACGCCGTCGACGCTTGTATGTTGGCAGCAAAAAAGAAAAATTTGGAACTCAGGGTATGTCAAGAGCTTGAAGAATTCACCATAAAGGCTCACGAGCGGACACTTTTGCAGGTATTGTTAAATCTTTTATCAAATGCCATAAAATTCACACATGATGGATACATAGAACTTTGTTGCCTCCAGCAAAACGGTGATTTTGTTATAACTGTCAAAGATACGGGACGCGGCATACCTAAAGAAAAAATCGATAAGATATTTGAAGCTTTTGAACAGAGCCAAGAAGGGGACGAAGGGACCGGCCTCGGGCTAAAACTGGTCAAAGAGATGTGTGAGGCGATGAATATAAAAATAAACGTAGAGAGCGAAGAGGGAGTCGGAACTACTTTTTCGCTCTTTGCCGCAAAGGTATAAAAGATGACAAACGAAGTAACCATCCTCATAACTGACGACGTCGAAGACAACAGGCTCATTCTAAAGAATATCTGCAAAAAACTCGGCGGCATAAAAATACTAGAAGCGGTGAATGGTCTTGAGGCCACGCAAATAGTAGAGTCCGAGGAGGTCGATATCGTACTTATGGATGTCATGATGCCGGTTATGGATGGCTTCGAGGCGACTAAAATCATAAAAAATATGGATGTGCCGCCGTATCTACTTATAATAACCGCCGTAAGCGACAAAGAAACTGAAGAGAAGTTTATCAAGCTTGGAATTGACGGATATATCAGAAAGCCTGTCGACAAGGAAGCCTTAAAGGCAAAACTAGAAACCTTAATCAACTCATGCCTCATAAAAAAAGGGGGCAAAATCGGGTATGTCGGTCAAAAAGCCGATTTCCAAGCAAGCAAACAAATGCAGAAACTTCAAAACATACTTTTACGTAGAAAACGAAGAAGATGCCATGAATCTAGGTCTTTGGCTTACAGATTTGAAAAGCAGAAACGACTCTGGAATAACATTTGAATTCGAAGATGATCTAGCGGCGGTTTACAAAATATGTAAAACATGTATCCAAACAAATTCCCCATTAACTGTCGTTATAGAGGAAGATTTTGAAAACGCATATCTTACGTTTATACCATCCAATTCGGTAAACTGCATGGAAGTCGGGGATACACTGTCACCATCCGTAAAGCAAAACCTTCTCTGTGAAACAACGCTCATTTATCTAACAATCAAAACCGGAAACGAAGCAAAAATCGTATTTGCAGAACCGCTAAAGCCGATAGAGTACCAAAGAGAGAAGATAACCGTCACCAAGGAAGACGTAGAAATGCTAAGGCGTTCACACGTTGATAAGATATCTGCAAAGCAGTTTATAGCTGACTTCCTGGAAACAAGCTCTATGGATGAGATATATGACCTTAGAGATATAGAAGAAAAATGGAAAGAACTGAACAGCGATTTCTCACATGCCGGCACTAAAGAATCATTAATAGGTCTAATAGACGGGGCATTGGATGAATATTCCAGGGTTGTCAACAGAATCTATGAATTCTCCGCTATAGGATATGCGCTATCGTCGCTATGCGCTTTTTTACGAAGTATGGAGGACGACAAAGTATCCGAAACAAGCTCTAAGCTATCTATGCTTCTCGGACTTATATTGGACGATTTGGTAAGTTGGAGAAACAATATATTTGTAGCGCAAGAAACAGCTGATATACACTATCTGGATAGCTCACTCCTTAGCTCTTGTATGCAAATAGATGCTCTTATTAGCGAAAAAGTAGCTTCGACAGACGATGATGACGACGAGTTGGAGCTATTTTAATAATAGTTAGATAATAAAATTTTCTTATAATTATAAATTTATGATAAAATTTCCAAAAATTTTTTGGAGGTTTTGTTATGTGTGTAGAAAGAGTTCACAGACTAATGATGGCGACTTTGCTTGCCGTATCTTTATTGTTATTTTTTGCGGGTTACGAGGTGTTTACTTTTGCAATCCAATGCTTTATGATAGTGATGCTAGTAATTTGGGCTATTTTTGATTTTTGCCCTGCCGTAAAAATACTCTCTAAATTTCTAAAACCATGTAGTGAGAAGAAAAGCTGCTGTTAAGTAGATGCGGGCTCTTCGCCCGCTAAAAAGCCTAAATTAGCCCTTGATGTTTATATTAACACCCAAGCCAGTAGATTGAGCGGCTAGCTCTGAAGATTTTTGCTTATTATCTGATTCTTTATTTTGGACAACCGCACTTTCAAGTGCTTTTGCCACTTGCATTTCCTGTACTTCTCTGCTCTTTCTCATCGTTTCTATCGCATTAATACCCATAGAATTTGATCCGCTTACACCTTCCATTTAAGGCTCCTTTTTTTGGTATCTTTTCATAAAAGTATATCGTATCTATACAAAAAATATTTAACTTTTATGTAACAGAAATGTTGCACTTCGGATATCGTTTTCAATGGCTTTCTTTAGCTCTTCTATCCCCTCAAAATACCTATTATCGCGCACCCTCTCCACGAATGATATCCACACTGTAGCCACGTCAATGCCACAAAAATTATCAAGTATATGCGTTTCTACGGCAAAATTTCCGTCAGTTGACAGCCTATGTCCCACAAAAGTCACGGACGGATAACTATTGCCGTCATACTCTGTAAACGTGGCATACACCCCCTCTTTTGGCAGAATATACGAATCTACGCTCAAGTTTATAGTTGGTACGAGCTTTTGAGCCCCTATCCCCTGACCTTTAATTACATTGCCGCACACCTCATAATTTCTGCCAAGATACATTGCCGCTTTTTTAACGCTCCCATCCAGCAAAAATGCCCTAATCAGTTTAGAGTGCACCCCTTTGCCGTCTATTTTTAGCTCAGGAACAACGGTCGTTTCCCCCTCAAATAGTTTTTTTAGCTCATCAGTTCCTGCGCTTCTATTTGCTGCAAAGCGAAAATCGTCGCCGACAACTATTTTTTTGAGATACGGAAAATCGTTTTTTAGCTTGGAGACAAACTCTTGCGCACCAAGGTCCTTTAGCTCCTCAAGTTCATATGTAAACACGGGCAAATCGGTATATCTAGTGATATATTGGGGCATTGTCAAATTAGATTTTTTGGTGTCTATCAGCAGTATGCCGCCGTTTTGACCTAGATTTTTGAAAAGCTCGAAATGCCCAAGATGCATCCCGTCAAATCTTCCTATCGCAAGAGCCTGGGTCAATTCACAACCTCATGCATAAAAAAATACTCTTGATTTCCCTCTTTGCCGACAAATTTACAAGGAGTTTTGATGAGCATTTTTAGCCCAAGTCTTTGTGCCTCAAGCTCAAAATCAAAAAGCGATTTTTCTATAGCCGCCATGTCGGTCACAACCCCTTTTTTATTTCTCTTGACATTTTTACCGACCTCAAACTGCGGCTTTACGAGGGTAAGCAGATATTTTTTTGAGTGTTTGGCGATGGCGCCCAGTATATCTTTGGTGCTTATAAAAGCAAGATCAACGACAACCAAATCAAAACGAGACGGATACTCAAATTTTCTTATATCGGTATTTTCAAAGCTTTGCACCCTTGGATTGCTCCTTAAACTCTCAGCCAGCTGCATAGTCCCGACATCTACGGCGACAACACTAGCTGCGCCTTTATCCAGCAACACCTCGGTAAAGCCGCCCGTGGACGCCCCTACGTCTAGACATACAAAACCGTCGACATCAAGTGAAAAATCCTCAAAAAATCCCTCCAGCTTCAGCCCACCTCTGCCGACATACCTCTTTACCTCGGCCACGCTCACATTCATATCATCTTCTATATTGATTGAGGGTTTCATGGTTATTTTCCCATCCACACTCACATAGCCGTTCTCTATTAGCCAAAGCGCCTTTTGGCGGCTAGCGGCTAGCCCTTCGGAGGCAAGGTAGGCATCCAGTCTCAAGAGAGAGCCTCCGTTAGTTCGTTCTCGCTTATTATCTGCGTTCCTAGCGTCTTTGCTTTTTCCAGCTTACCCCCTGCATTCTCGCCGCATACGAGAATATCGGTTTTTTTTGTCACGGAGTCTGTCACCTTTGCCCCATGCGCCTCCAATATATCTTTTATCTCACCCCTAGGCCTAGATAGCGTGCCCGTGATTACGACGGTTTTACCGGTCACAAACGACTCTTTAATCTCTTTTTTTATCGGTTCGCTAGGGGCAAGTATCGCTATTAGCTTTTTTATATCCTCATCATTTGTGGAGCTAAAATGTATAAAGCTCTTTACCATCTCGCTGCCAAAGCCATCTATGGCCGATAAGGCCTCTCCGTTTTGACGGAATGCCCCAAGTCCAAAGTTTTCACAAAGTTTTTTTGCCGCCACCTCGCCTATAAGATCAATTCCGAGAGCCACAATAAAACGCCAGCATTCACACCCTTTTGAGGATTCTATAGACGATAGAATATTGGTAATTTTTTTCTCTTTGAACCCCTCTAACCCCTCAAAATCACCCTCTTTTAGTGCGTACAAATCTATCAAACTACGGATAATCCCTTTGTTAAACAAGAGTCTTACTATTTGCTCGCCTAACCCGTCAATATTTAACGCTTTTTTGCCTGTGGCATGGATAATACTCTCAACCACCCTTGACGGACACTCTAGATTTTGACATCTGATTATCGCATCCTCATCTAGCAGCTCTTTGCCGCACACTGGACAAACTGAAGGCTTTTGTATCACCCTCTCACTGCCGTCTCTGAAGTTCACCAAAGACATAACGACTTTTGGTATGACGTCGCCGCTTCTAATGATGGTGACAGTATCGCCTATACGAAAATCTTTTCTGGCTATCTCGTCAAAGTTGTGCAGTGTAGCCCTTGTCACAACGACACCGTCTATATCCACAGGCGCCAGCTGCGCTACAGGGGTCACGGCACCCGTTCTTCCAACCTGAAAGACCACATCAAGAAGCTTTGTCTGACGCTCGACGGCAGGAAATTTATACGCAGCCGCCCATCTTGGGAATTTGACCGTAAAGCCCAGCTCCTCTTGCAAGGCAAATGAGTCTACTTTGATTACCATTCCGTCAAGCATCATAGGCAGACTCTCTCTTGCCGCTTTCAAATCCTCGTAAGCGCTTAGTATTTCGGCTTCACTCTTGCAAAAATACGACCGGGGTGGAGGCAAAAATCCCTCATTTTTCAAAAATTCCGAGAGCTCGCTCTGCGCACTTACGGCTAGGTCGTTCTTGCCGAGTCCATAAGGATAAAACACAAGTTCCCTCTTTGCCGTAACGGCCGGGTCTAGCTGTCTTAGGCTCCCTGCAGCGGCGTTGCGCGGATTTGCAAATACGGGTTGATTTTCGGCCAACCGCTCGACATTTATCTTCTCAAAAGCATCTTTATAAATAACAACTTCGCCTCTTATTTCGCAAAGCCCTTTGTGGGAGATGGCAAGGGGAACGCTTTTGATGGTTTTGACGTTGTTTAACACCATCTCCCCCTCTACGCCGTCACCCCTCGTGATGGCGCGCACCAGCACGCCGCCTTCATACACGAGATTTAGGCTTGCCCCGTCGAATTTTGGCTCACAGACGAACTGAGCGGCTGTTGAGGTTTTATGTACCCTGCCAATCCAATCATGCAGTTCATCTTCATCGAAAACATCCTCAAGAGAGTACATTTGTTCCAGATGCCTAGCCTTTTCAAACTCATCCAGTACGACACCGCCGACCCTTTGCGTTGGGCTATTTGGGTCTACGTAATTTGGATTTTCGGCCTCATATCTTTTGACTTCACGGTAAAGCCTATCATACTCGTCATCCGTCACGAGCGGCGCATCCATCGTGTAGTATGCCATCGCCCATTCGTTTAGCTGCTTTACGGCTTTTTTGTACTCTTGTTCGCCCATTTTTAACCTCATACGCCTGTATTTTTGAGAGCTTTCCATACTTTTAGCATCTGTGCATGCTCTTTGACGTCGTGACACCTAATGATGGAGGCGCCCTCGTCAAGCGCCTTTTGATGCAAAGCCAAAGTTCCGGCTAGCCGCTCCTCTGGAGCGCTCGGCGAAATAGCGTTTATCATGCTCTTTCTGCTCGCCCCAACCAGCAGCTCTTTACCGTGAGCCGCAAAATGCCCTAGATGTTTTATAAGGGCTAGATTGTGCTCCAAGAGCTTTGAAAATCCGATACCGGGGTCCAAAATCACATTTTTGATCCCAAAACTATGGGCGACCCCTATCCGCTCCTCAAAATATTCATCAAGCTCAAAAAAGATGTTTTTATATTCTGTCATCGTCTGCATATCTCTAGGAGTACCCCTCATATGCATAATCACTAGAGTCGCATCATATTCTGCTACCGCAATAGCAAGCTCACCAGATGATAACCCTGTAATGTCGTTGATGATTTTGCATCCGGCGGCAAGAGCCGCTCTGGCGACCTTTGGCTCATATGTATCCACGCTTATGAGCGCTTTTTTATCCAACCCATGTCTGGCAATAAGAGAGAGTATCGGCTCAAGTCTTTTCATCTCCTCGTCAACCCCCGGATATTCACTCCCTGGACGGCTCGATACGGCGCCTATATCGATGATTTCAGCCCCGTCTTCGCACATAGCGCAAAATCTATCTACAAAAACGGTACTATCTATCCGACTTGATTTAAAGAAACTGTCTTCGTTTATATTTAGCACACCCATAATTTTTGGCTCTGATTTTGGCGACAGAGCAAATCCTCTCAGTGCTTCCGATATTTTTTTGAGGCCAAACGGTTGAATAGACTCTTTTTTTATCAGTTTTTCAAGCTCTGAGTCCGTGCACATCAAAAGGGCGTCGCTGGCCTCCACGCTCATTGCCGCAACCCCTTTTGATACGGCAAGGTCCGCGCCCAAAGAGAGGGCATCTTGTTTTAGGATATTTGCGGCTCTGATATTAAGGGAGGGGATAAAAAAATAGTTAATTTTTGATTTTTTTTGAAGTATCTTTGCCCCTGTGGCATCTACCCCTATTTTTTTGAGAACTTCCGATATTTTCGTGTCGGATGAGAGTTTTTGTATCATTTTGCGGTCAGTTTTGCAAATATCGTCGCAAATACAACTTTTGGTGGCGTATTGAGACTAAGTGCCCTGAATGCGGAATCAAAAATTTCAAGCTTTTGTGAGTTCTTGAGCGGTTCTTTTTTTTGTAGGCTATTTTTGTATGAGTCTAAGAGCATATATAGATACTCCTTCGCCTCTTCCTTGTTCATACTTTCGCATTTTTTCAAAGTTTCAAACATAAGCTCCGCGCTCATCTTGCCAAAATCAACACCTATGTCTAAAGTCACTTTTTTTGTCTTTATTTCACACTCCATCAATCTAGAGCGGACAGTCGGCAAAAGGGCCGCCTTTGAAGCGGTGAGGAGGCAAAATTTAACACCGCTTGGCGGCTCTTCAAGTAGTTTTAGGAGTTTGTTTTGCACGACAGTGGAGTAGTTCTCGCTTTTTATAACAAAAAGTCTGCTCTCCTCGCTGGTAAGATACGCCGATTCCATCAGCTCTTCCACATCTTCCACAAGGAGATCTTTTTGCTCTTTGAAAGGTTTTGGGAATATAAATACTGTTCCGTCAAAAGCACCCTTAACCGTGCTTATCGCGTGTTCATAGTCGTTACAAACCGCAACAAAACCGTTTGCCGAAAAAACATCGGTCGTAAATGCTCTTGCCAAGGCCATCTAGCCTAGTTTAATTTTTGAAAACATCACCGCATCGATAGTCTTATCAAATATCGAAGCAAGCGATATAAGCTTACTGTCAAGCGCCTCGTCGAATGATTTTAGGTAAAAGCTGTTTGGCATCTGCTCGTCAAATATCCATAAAAAGCCGTCTCCACGCTCTTTTGCAAAAGTCGCCATCTTGTCGTCACCCCTGCCTATATACCAGAAAATATAATTTTTAAAACTGATATCAAGCATATCGGTATAAGCGGAAAAAGTCTCATTCGTGCTAAAACCGTCAAGTCCGGGAAGCATGCATTTTATTGAAAAAAACGGCAAAAAAGGTCTATTTTTGGACGGCTTGTTAAGTGTCTTAACAAGATAATCGGCAAACCAGCCTCTATCCCTGTCTGTAATAATTATAACCGCAGAGCCGTTCATCACGGTACTAAGGCAGTTTTGAGCGAGAGGAACCCACTCGAAACGCCTCTCTTCAAGCCAGCCGTACTCGCTTCTATCCCTTATAGTCGCAAGCGTCCAGTCTAGAAGTTCTTTCACCCTAGTTTCCTAGTCCGTAAGCCTCGTGAAGCACCCTAACGGCAAGCTCGCCGTATTTCTCGCCTATAACTATAGATATTTTAATCTCAGAGGTACTTATCATCAGTATGTTTATATTCTCTGCCGCCAAAGTAGTGAAAGCTTTTGCGGCTACCCCGCTGTGGCTTTTCATACCCACGCCAACCACTGATACTTTGGCAACGTCAGTATCGTAAGTAGTAATAGCACCAGCGCTCTCAAATCTTTTCATTATCACTTTTGCTCTCTCAAGCTCACTTTGAGGAACGGTAAAACTGATGTTTGCTTTGCTATCTTGCCCAACGTTTTGAACTATCATATCAACTACGATATTTTCATCGGAAAGAGCCTTAAATATATCAGCTGCGATTCCAGGTCTATCATCCACCCCTCTTACCGTTACCACCGCTTGATTTTTATCCAGCGCAATACCGCTTACAAGTACGTTTTCCATCATGTCGTTTTCCTTTGTAATAAGCGTTCCTTCGTTTTCGTTGAAACTGCTTCTTGTTACTAGATTTACGTTTAATTTTTTGGCTAGTTCTACGGAGCGGTTTTGGAGCACTTTTGCCCCGGCTGACGCCAGCTCTAGCATCTCGTCATAGCTTATAACGTTTAATTTTTTTGCTTTTGGCTCAATTCTAGGGTCTGTAGTGTATACGCCGTCAACATCGGTGTATATCTCACACAGGTCTGCACCGACAGCCCCAGCGATAGCGACGGCCGTAAGGTCACTCCCGCCTCGCCCGAGAGTGGTTACGCTGCCGTCTTCCGTAATACCCTGAAAGCCCGCAACTACTATGATATAGCCCTCGGCAACCTTGGCTTTCATATTGGTAGGGTCGATATCGGCAATTCTAGCGGTGGTAAAATCGGCATTTGTTCTTATACCCGCTTGTCTGCCGCTCATGGCCATAGCTTTATGACCTTTGGCGTCAAGTGCAATGGCAAGAAGTCCAGCCGTTACCCTCTCGCCAGAGCTTACGACAAAGTCCATCGCTTTTTTATCCGGAGTCTTTGTGAAATGTTCGGTGTACTCTATCAACTTGTTTGTCTCACCGCTCATTGCAGAGACTACGACTATAACACCATGCCCCTCTTTTGCGCTTTTAGCTACTCTATTTGCTACGTTTTCGATTCTCTCTAGGTTTCCGACGCTAGTACCGCCGAATTTTTGAACTATCAGCATCTTTTAACTCTTTTTAAAAAATTAAATGAAGCCCTCTCTTTTAAAATAGGAGAGGACTTTTTTGTATATTGGTTTTTTGAAATGTGAAATAAACCCGAAAACCGTATCGAACTTGACGAATTTATACTCGTTAAACTCCGGATGTTGGGTTTTGATATTTACCTCAGAGTCATTTTTCAGTCTGACAAGGTAGTATTTTTGTTTTTGACCGCTGTAGTTATATAACTTTTTGTTTTTGGCAACACCTTCCGGGAAATCATAAAACTCCCACTCCGGGTATTCACAGATAATCTCTATGTTATCAGTGCCTATCTCCTCTTTTAGCTCGCGAAAAAGCGCCTCTCTCGGAGACTCCCCGTCGTCTATCCCGCCTTGCGGAAACTGCCAAACATCCTTCATATCGCTTCTTAGGCCGATAAAAACTTTCATCTGCGCCGGATATTCGGATGATAAAACTACTGCGGCAACGTTTGGTCGATATATTTTCTCTGCCATTTGCCGCCTCTTTGGTCTACGTGTAAACCTAACTTATTCTGGTTAAAATGCTATCAAAAAAAGGATAAAAACTGCTTTATTTGCACATCCCTTTTTGCGAGAAAAGATGCGGGTATTGCGCATTCAACACCTTTGCCGGCAAAGGGGATATGATAGGCAAATACGTTGACGCGCTTATTTTGCAACTAGAGTCGCAGCTAGTCGCTATGGAGACAAAAAAGCTACGAAGCGTATATTTTGGGGGTGGGACACCGTCGCTGCTAAAGATAGCGGATTTTGAAAAAATATTCAAAAAAATAGTGCCGTATATCGATAAAAATACGGAGATAACCATAGAGGCAAACCCGTCAAGTTGGAATCAAGAGAAAGCAAAAGCGGTATTTTCTATGGGCGCAAACAGGCTAAGTCTTGGAGTTCAAAGCCTTGACGATAAAAAACTATCCTTTTTATCCAGAGTACACGACTCAAAAAGTGCCCTTAAAGCTTATGAATATAGTATATCTGCTGGTTTTTCAAACATATCCGTGGATTTTATGTACGACACCCCGTTTGACGACGAAGTATTCATAAAAAAAGAACTTGCGAACTTCATTTCATTGGATGCCGCCCATATATCGGCTTATTCGTTAACGATAGAAGAAGGGACGCCGTTTGAAAAAAACGGTGTTAAAACAAGATATGACGCAAACGCAGCGCAAAGCATAGCCGAGCAAATCAAAAAAGCAGGATATGAACACTACGAGGTTGCTAGCTTTGGGCGTATCAGGTCACGACACAACTTCGGCTATTGGGAGTATAGACCGTATATAGGGGTTGGCGCCGGAGCTGTAGGCTTCGATGGCGAAAGGCGAATATATCCGCATACAAAAATAGAGGACTACGTCAAAAATCCGGTTTTTGCCGAGACGGAAGAGCTAAGCTCCGATGATATGAGAGCAGAGAAGATTCTTCTGGGGCTAAGAAGCGCTGTAGGGGTAGACAAAAGCTTGCTTGTGGACAAGGGCGATACGGTACAAATGCTAGTCAAAAACTCTCTTTTAAGCGAGTCAGGGGAAAGGGTGTATTGTATGGACTTTTTTTTGGCCGACGAAATAGCTGCAAGGCTAGCCTAAAAAATACTCCACCCTGTTCCTACCGCCTTTTTTGGCAGCATACAAGGCTTTGTCCGCATGCTCTACAAGTCTGTCAAATTCAAGTCTGCTATCGGCTTCCGCTACGCCAAAACTACACGTCACCCTGCCAACCACTTCAAAATCATAAGATTCTATCGACGCTCTTATTTTTTCAGCCAAAATGCCTGCATTCTGCAAACTTGTACTTGGGGCAAGTATTATAAACTCCTCCCCGCCCCATCTGACAAAAGTGTCTGATTCACGTATAGAGCTACTAACTAGAGAGGCTATCACCTTTAGCGTATAGTCGCCGATGTTGTGTCCGTGCGTATCGTTTATCTTTTTGAAATGGTCAATGTCAAACAGTATCATCGAGAGCGGGTATTTCTCTCTTTTTAACTTTTTAAATTCGTATATAGCAATCTCTTTTAGCTTATTTCTATTATAAATTCCTGTCAAAGAGTCGGTAGTAGCGAGCTTTTCAAGCTCCTTTGTCTGATTTTCCAGAAGCTCCCTCTGCAGATAACGCTCAGTTATATCAAACAACGAAACAAGTATCCCGCCGTCAGCCGAATTTAGGTCTATCGCCTTAACTGAAAATATTCGCTCTTCACCCCTGTTTCTGTCAAACATTTTGGCAAGACTTTCAATCGATGCGTTTGTATTTTTGAGGGCCGTTTTGATCCACGTATCTTGTCCGTCAAACGCCAAAAAGCCCTCATGGGGCAAAAAATTCTCACAAATACAACTATAAGAAAGCAAAAATTCGTCTATATTTTTAACACCGAAAAAATCTAATAGACTCTTATTTGACGACATTATCCTCTTGCCGTTTGTAACCAAAATAATTTCCGGAAGGATATCGATGATTTTTTTTATCCGTTCGCTTTCTTTTTTTATATAGGTAACGTCATGAAATACCAGCTGTAAAATACTGTCGTCTATCTTTGCAATAGAGACCGTAAAGCTCTTATCGTTTATGTCTATCTCGGCACTTCCTGCACTTCCGCCGCCATCTATAATTTCAAGGCTTTTTGCAAAACTATCGCAGGTCACTATGTCGGTTATTTTAAAATCGAAAAGCTCCACATCCAAAATAGCTTTTGCGGCGGCATTGTGCCAAACTACATAATAGCCCCCGTAGCTTTTTTCTATTTCTATAATAGGGGTGGGTACCGCATACAAAGAGTCTCGTGCGCTTTTTAGTTTTTTTTCAAGTAGGTACTGGTAGCTATCTTTGATATTTCTAGTTAAATCTCTCTTTGATAATACGCCGACAAGTTCGCCATTGCATCCCGAGACAACGACATGGGTTATATTTTTTTGCTTCATAAGTGACGATATATGCTCTACGCTTGCGTTTTCATCTACAATGCCTATATCACAGGACATAAACTTTGAAACAGGCTCGCCAAAAGATTCAGGATGCTTTATGGCCGATAAAATATCTATATCGGTAACCGATCCGACAAGCCTACCGGAATCGAATATCGGCAAAAATCCTATACCATAGGTGTTCATCAAAGATGCACAGTGCTTTACGCTATCTTTTATGTCGGCGCAAACAACGCTATTTTTGGCTATCAGGTTAATAGCCTTTTGCTTTAGTCTGTCGTTTTTGCTCTCGAAATATTCTATTACCGCATCTTGCATCAAAAGCCCCGCAAATTCGCCGTTTACGCCGATTATAGGAACTTGCTTTAGATTTTTTGATATTAGTATATTTACTGCATATTCAAGGGAGCGGTTGGAGTGGAAACAAACTACGCTTTTTGTTGCTATATCAAACGCATTGTCTGAATATGAAAAACCTTTTAAAAAGGCATTTATAAAGTCACTTTCCGTAATTATCCCTACTATTTTTCCATCTTCCAAAAATACGCCTGTTTTACAGGCAGAATTCTCTATTTTATCTAGAGCCTCTGCTATCTTGGCATCTTTTTGTAATATCAAAATATCTTTTCTGGCAAGAAAATCCAAAGAAACCAAAAGCAAGCCTCTTATTTAATTATTTATCTTTTAAAACTTTAACGGCCACAAAATAATCTTTTTGCGGCACTATGAAATATCTAAAGTTATTGTATCCTAATTGCATCTTAGGCGTTATTTTTGGCGCTTGAAACACTATTTTTGGATATTCTATTCCGCCGTCAAAAAGCTTATTACATCTAAGAATGCGCAGCAGAGAAGCAAAAAAAGCTCGCCAAAAACCGTTTGTCTCAAACTCCCAAATGGCGTATTCACTACAACTTGGATAATACCTGCACGAACCGACCGTCAGTGGAGATAGAAACTTTTGATAAAAACGGACAAAAGCAATCGCCGCCTTACGCATCAAAATATCCGCCCTCTCTCCATTTGTATCCTTTTTTCTCGGTCAACGTCACAAAATGCTCAAAAACATCTTCGGTCACGCAAGAACTAGGAGATGCCAAATACAACTCAACGGCTCTTTTATCCCCGTCCATGATAGGCAAGCTAGAAAACTCGACGGAAGACGGAAGTGTCTGCATAATATCTATTAGCTCCCCTTCTGAACAAAAAGCGGTAAAAGTTTTTTTAAATTTTTGCGCACCCTTCGGATAAAACTTATCCAATGCTTCAACAATCATTGGGTGTGCCATCTGCGGAAATCCAGGGACAAAAAAATATCTATCTTCAAGATAAAAGCCTGATATTTGATTGATTGGATTTGAGAGGAGCCCTGCGTTTTTTGGCAAATACCCCATCTTTACTCTATCTGGATAAGCTTTGTCACCGAATTTTTCGGTAATTATTTTGAGCATTGTGTCGTTGTATTCCATATATCCGTCACTAAATACCGTTGCCGCAACCTCTCTTGTATAGTCATCCGGCGTTGAGCCTATCCCGCCAAAGCAGAACATTACAGATTTTTCGTCTTTTTTGATTAGTCTGAATACATCTTCAATAAATGACGGCTCATCCTTGATGACGAAACTAGCTTTTAGCTCGTGACCTCTTTTTAGAAGTTCGTTATTTAAAAATTCAAAATGTGAGTCTTTTCGGCGTCCGTTTAGAAGTTCGGTGCCTATAATGCAAGCGTAGAAGTTCATTTTATACCTTCAAAAACAAAAGTATCCGCCGCAAGTACGGCGGAATTTTGCTATTTTTTAGATTTTAGTTTTGATATAAGCTTCCATATCGGCAACTATCTCTTCGATAGTTCTTTCAGCGTTTATCGTGTGGTAGATATTTTTTGCGCTATAGAAGCTTCTTATCGCCTCAAGCGGCCCCATAAATACGGCCATTCTGTTGTTAAATACTTCGTTGTTGTCGTCAGCGCCTCTAGCACGTCCTAGCACTCTATCTCTAGCCACTTCTTCACTTACCATGACTTCAATTACGCTTGTTAGCTCAACTTCAGCTTCACCTCTTAGTACTTCGTCCAGTTTTTCCATTTGCTCAACGCTTCTTGGGAAGCCGTCGATTAGAATTATGTTCTTTGGGCTACCTTTTATCGCTTTTACTACGGTGTTGATTACGATTTCCAGCGGCACAAGATTGCCTTTTGATACGAAACCGTCAATTGTTTGACCAAGTTCAGAGCCGCTCGCAATCTCTTCTCTTAGCAAATCACCAGTTGAGTAGTGAGCTATGTCTGCCGCATTGTTTTGTGCGATTATGCTCGCATCAGTAGTCTTACCGCTTCCAGGTGCTCCGATTATCAGAAATAGTTTTTTCATTACTTATCCTCTCCTTATAAGTTTTATTTTTATTTTTTTTGCTTCCGTCTTAGATATCGCTATCTTGGCGCCGTCTATATCTAGAAGCACCGGAGACAAAAACGAATTTGAGACGACCCTCGCCCTCTCGCCTTTAGTTACGCCCATCGAACAAATCCGGCTTTCTATGTCGCAAAAAGGAGCCAAAAACTCCTCAATCTCGATAAAATCGCCCTCTTTTGCGTCCGCTAGCTTCAACTCTCTATTTTGCTTACCCTGATTGATAGCTCTTTTAATTGAGCATCGTCGACACAACTAGGCGCCGCCGTCATTAGACACTGCGCTTTTTGCGTTTTAGGAAATGCTATAACATCCCTTATGCTCTCCGACTTCGTGATAAGCATAAGAAGCCTATCAAGCCCTAGCGCAAAACCGCCATGCGGAGGAGCGCCGAACTTTAGAGCGTCTAGCAAGAAACCAAACTTCTCTTTTGCCTCTTCTTCGCCGATACCAAGGAGTCTAAACACCTCTTTTTGTGTCTCTTCTTTGTGTATCCTGATACTACCGCCGCCTATTTCGTAGCCGTTTAGGACTATATCATATGCTACTGATTTTATATTTTCCAGATTTTCGTCATCAAGGGTTTTTGGCATCGTAAATGGATGATGAAGAGCTTTTACCTTCCCCTCTTCTACTTCAAACATCGGGAAGTCGACAACCCACAAAAACTCATATTTGTTTTCGTCGACAAGCCCCATTAGTTTTGCGACTTCTTGTCTTAATCTGCCCATATATTCAAGCACTGTGGCTTTTTTGCCGGCACCGAAGAATATCAAATCGCCCGCCTTTGAGCCGAGCCTTGCTACAAGCTCTGTTTTTTCCGCATCACTTAGGAATTTCTCAATAGGGCCTTGAAGGGTGAGATCTTCTTTAACTTTTAGCCATGCAAGACCTTTTGCGCCAAATTTAGCTACATACTCAGTCAAGGCGTCTATCTCTTTTCTGGTGAGCCGTTCGCCGCCCTCTACGTTTAGCGCTTTTATTCTATTAACATGCGGCATTTTGGCGATTTCCGCAAACACTTTTAGCTCTGTCTTTTCGAACAGATCGATAACATCCGTCAAAGGAAGCGCATATCTCATATCAGGTTTATCGGAGCCGTATTTTTCCATCGCTTCGGAGTATTTCATTCTTCTAAACGGTGCTTTTATCTCTATACCTGCCGCCGCAAATGCAGCGGTAAGAGCGCCCTCAGCAGTTGCCATGACCATCTCGTCGTCGCAAAAGCTAAGCTCCACATCCACTTGAGTAAACTCCGGCTGTCTGTCGCTTCTAAGGTCTTCATCCCTAAAACATCTAGCAATCTGAAAATATCTATCAAATCCAGCAACCATAAGAAGTTGTTTGAACAGCTGCGGAGACTGAGGGAGAGCAAAAAACTCGCCCGGGTGGATACGACTAGGAACTAGATAATCTCTAGCCCCTTCCGGCGTAGACTTCGTAAGTATAGGCGTTTCAACTTCCAAAAATCCGTTTTGGTCGAAGTAGTTTCTCATCGCCATTGTGACTTTCGAACGAGTGATGAAATTATTTAGCTGTTTAGAGTCTCTAAGTTCCAGAAATCTATACTTTAGTCTCAGCTCGTCGTTTACCTTGCTATCACCTATTTGAAAAGGTGGAGTTGGAGATTTGTTTTCAATCACAAGCTCCGTCACCACTATTTCGAGCGCGCCTGTTTTTAACTTTGGATTTTCAAGCCCGGCACCTCTTTTTCTTACTTTTCCTTTTGCTATAAGCACAAACTCATCCCTAACGTCGCTAGCAATCTTATGTGCCGCCGCGCTGTCCTTTGGATCGCATACTAGTTGGACAAGTCCGCTTTTATCCCTAAGATCTATAAATATCAACTCTCCGTGGTCGCGGTAGCTATTTACCCAACCGCATACGGTTATCTCTTTTTCCAAGTCATCTAACGTGACTTCGCCGCAATAATGGGTTCTCAACCTGTTTCCTTGACAAAATTTTAGGCCGAATTTTAGCAAAACCTTGCTTAGCAGGCTTTTTGTGTCTATAATATAGGAAATAATAATCAAGAGGCTAATTTGAAAGCAAAGCAAAGCATTCGACTTGAAGCGCCGGTTGTCAGAATCAAAAGCACAAAAGATAAAGTGATAGCAATAACCGAAGACGGCAATGTAACAATTTTGAATGCCGAAACATTAGAACAAGAGAGTGTATTTAAAGCCGAGGGGGCTGATTTTTTCAGATACACAAACGGTTTTGATATTTCTTATGACGGCAGATACTTGGCATTTTCGGTCAAGGGAACACCGAAGTACCAAATATGGGATATAGCTCTCAAAAAAATGGTCTTGGAAGTTCCGCGTCTGCATAGCGCCGAGGTGTACTCGCTCAACTTTTCCCCATATGAACAAAAGCTTGCGAGCGGTGGGATGGACGGAAAAAGCTTTGTTTTTGACTTTGCGTCAAAAAAAGTCACCCCAACATACGGCATTAGAAACGACTTTATATCGGCGTTCGCATGGAACCCAAACAAAAAACATATAGCCATAGCCGGGTATGACAAAGAGATACGTATACACAATATTTCAGACACCGAAAATCACATATCCATAACAGGGCTTGAAGAGCCGATAGTTAGAGCCGAATTTTTGAGCGAAAAAGAACTTGCAGTCTTTTATAGAGAGGGGCAAATACTTGTTTTTGACGCTTTTGCAAAAAAAACGACGGCGAGTCCAAAAAAGCTTAATGACGGCGTCTCGGTATTCGAAAGAACAAAAGGCTGCATCTATATAAGCGGCAGAGAAAGGAATATAAGACTACTCGATGCCCATACATTCGACGAATTGAGCGAAAACATAATCAAAACCCAAAGTATCGCAAGCTCGGCATATCTGCACTCCGAAAATATCCTTCTCGTCGGATGTCTGGACGGCTCCATATCTTTATATGAACTTGACTCCGATAATAAAGAGTTAGAAGAGCTACTCATGAGCGGAAATTTTGCCGAAGCCTACTCCCTGGTTGAGTCAAATCCTTTTTTGAAAGAGGACGATAATTTCTCCATACTTGAAGAGGCTTGGCAAATGAGCCTCTCCGATATCATCCATGATATAGAGGATGGGAAAATGGACGCCGCCAAAAAAATGGCGCAAAGCTACATGCAAATAGGCGAAAAAAGACTGGTGCTCCAAACCGTGTTTAAACAATTTGAAGAATTTAATAGACTCAAATACGCAATAGAACACTCAAATCATGAGCTAATGAAGTCTTTAATACAAAAAAACAACTACTTCAAACTAACAAAGCTATATCAAAAAATTAAAAATATAATCTGAAAGTGTTGACAAAAAAGAAAAAAGAGAGTACAATTTCGCTCTCTTTTTGAGTACGGGGCGTAGCGCAGTCTGGTTAGCGCACCTGGTTTGGGACCAGGGGGCCGGAGGTTCGAATCCTCTCGCCCCGACCATTAGATTTGAGATTTGCGCGGTAAGTGTAGCTCAGTCGGTTAGAGCATCAGGTTGTGGTTCTGAGGGTCGTGGGTTCGA
>CAZVTM010000018.1:0-31209 GCA_964630205.1 uncultured Helicobacter sp.
TAAGTGAGCGAGGCTCCATCTATGTCCATATCGACTGGCATGTCGGACATTATGTCAAGGTGCTAATGGATGATATTTTTGGGAAAGAAAATTTTAGGAATGAGATTGTATGGACTTTTGGTGGCAAAGGCTTAACGAATGTCAAAAGTAATTTCGCAAGAAATTATGGAAATTTGATGTTTTATACAAAAACAAATACACCCATCCTGCGCCTGCGCAATGGGGAAGTTTCCGAAAGTGTTCTAAAGTACATGAATGAAAACTATCAAATTACATTTGGAACTTTACGAAACAGTGGTGATAAACTTGAACTAGAAAAAGCAACTGATTCTTTTATCAGTAAAAACGGATATGAACCAAAAGATGAAGATATTGCCAGAGATTATGGTGCTGGTAGTTTTATAAAAGATGTCTGGGATGATATTCCAATAATCAGAGAAAATGCTGTTTACGGCGAATATGTAGGTTATGCAACCCAAAAACCGGAAAAACTCCTCGAACGCATCATAAAAGCCTCCTCAAATGAAAACTCCATCGTCGCCGATTTCTTCGGCGGTAGTGGTACGACCGCTGCAGTAGCCGAG
Source organism: uncultured Helicobacter sp. (assembly GCA_964630205.1). Classification (GTDB taxonomy): domain Bacteria; phylum Campylobacterota; class Campylobacteria; order Campylobacterales; family UBA6016; genus UBA6016. The sequence continues at coordinate 585 of CAZVTM010000018.1, forward strand.
AAGCTGGGGCGTAGATGGATAAGCTCAGACATCGGTAAACCCTCCATCATGATACAGCGCAAAAGGCTCATTGACAATTACGCAAAGCCGTTTTTGTATCAAGCTATCGGTGATTATTCCAAAGAAGCGTTTGCAAGCGCAAAACTCTACAAACGAGTCGGCGACCTATCCGCCGTAGTCGTGGGGCTGTTTGGCGCATTGCCGCTCGACGCATCTATGCCTCATCTGGGGCATATCAAAGGGACAAAGACGCTAGTCTTCGCCGATAGTCCAAACAAAGTCACAGGCCTAGCCACGCTCAAAAAAGCGATAGAGATGCGAGACAACTACATGGGCGGATGGGACAAGGTAGTCGTGCTTGGTTGGAACTTCGCCTTTGACATCTCAAGCTCTATCGCTACACTCAACGACACAAGGCTAGAAGCCCTCGTCATCCCGCCAGACCTACTGGACAAGCTAAAGACCAAAAGTAGCTATGACAAGCTAGTCAAAACTGGTGGTGTACGGTTTAGTTCACTTCAATATCTTACTATCAAACCCCCGAGACTTGAGAGGGGCGGCGAGTATGATAGGCTGACAATCGAGCTTGACAACTATATCCTCTTAAGCCCCGACAATATACCGCTAGACGACAGGGCAAAAGCGACGCTTCAAAACCTCATAGCCCGTGACCCTCTAGCTCTCATAGAGTATTGGAGTATAGACCCCGACTTTGACGGCGAGACATTCCGCAGTCTATGGCAAGACTACCGTGAAAACAGAGAGGGTGCTAGTCGGGACTGGCGAGTATCGACAAGCATCACGCTAGAGGTGAAGCCAAAAGACAAAAGAGTCGTATGCGTCAAGGCTGTCGATGTGTTTGGCTTTGAGTCGGTCGTCACGGTGGAGGTGCTCTAGTGGCAAATATGATAAATACCGGCACGGGAAATATACCGCTCGAACTTGCCGCATCCATCACGCAGAGGGTAAACACCCTTTGGGAGAGTGGGGAGTTACTGGCAAGCGTCACACCAACCACCGCCGAACTACTCAAATACTGGTTTTGCGAGCCTCATACGCACAGAGCGATAAACTTCCACGAAGGGCAGAAACAAGCGATACTAAACACCGTCTATCTGCATGAAATTTTGCAGGTAAAAAGCGTCTTTGAAATATACGAAAAAGCAGGCTCGCAGCTACTAACTCCACCAAAATTTGACATCTCGCTTTTGTCTCGTCCAAAATATCAAATACCAAAATACGCCCTCAAAATGGCGACGGGTACCGGCAAAACATGGGTGATGAACGCCATAGTCGTCTGGCAGTATCTAAATGCTAGGGCTGAAGAGGAGAAAAGCGGGAGATTTTGTACAAACTTTTTGCTCGTAACACCCGGTCTTATCGTGTATGAGAGGCTACTGGATAGCTATCTTGGCAAAGAAAACGCAAACGGCGAGAGGGACTTTCGCACTAGCGATATGTACAAAAACAGAGAGCTTTTTGTGCCTGAGCATTATGAGAGCGCTATTTTTGGATTTTTGCAAAGTAGCGTCGTCAAAAAGGATGAGATAGGACGCAAAATCACCGGTGGCGGGATGATAGCCATCTCAAACTGGCATCTATTTATGGACAAAGACGAAGAGATAGAGGATGAGAGTGTAGTCGGAGCTGTCAAAGATATTTTCCCTATTCGCCCAGGCACTAGTGGGGGCAATAGTCTTGAGAGCTTGGATGGCAATTTTTTAGGAGGTGGAGCGGTAGAGTATCTGGCAAATCTCGATAGCCTCATCGTCATCAACGACGAGGCGCACCATATCCACGAAAACAAAACGGCTGGAATAGTAGAAGAGGTGGAGTGGCAAAAAGCACTTGACAAAATAGCAAGCGGAAAGGGCTCACAGTTTGTGCAGTTTGACTTTTCGGCGACTCCATACGACATCACGGGAAGCGGACAGACTAGGACAAAACACTATTTTCCGCATACCATCGTAAACTTCGGACTTGATACCGCTATCAAAAACGGGCTTGTCAAGATGATAGCGATAGACAAAAGAGAGGAGTGGGCGTCAAGCGAGCTTGATTTTAGAGCCGTAAGAGATGATGGCAACAAGGTCATCGGCATATCGGACGGTCAAAAGCTGATGATTGAGGCTGGGCTAAAAAAGCTCCAAATCTTAGAAGATAGCTTTGTCAAAGTAGCAAACAACAAACATCCAAAAATGCTCGTCATGTGCGAAGATACGACCGTCGTGCCGTTTGTAGAGGAGTATCTGCGTGACATCGGGCTAAACGATGAGGAATATGTCGGGATACACTCCAACAAAAAAGGGGAATTAAAAGAAGAGGAATGGCAAAGCCTCAAACAAAAAGTCTTCAATATCGACACGCTAGAAAAACCAAAAGTCATCATATCGGTTTTGATGCTTCGCGAGGGCTTTGATGTCTCAAATATCTGCGTCATAGTGCCGTTAAGAAGCTCGCAAGCTCCAATACTGCTAGAGCAAACCATCGGGCGAGGACTGCGGCTAATGTGGAGAGAGTCGGAATTTGCCTCCCTCAAGGCTGAAAACAGAGAGCGACTACTTGTGCAAAAGCTAGAGCCTCTCAACTACCTCGACCTTTTATCCATCATAGAGCACCCTGCGTTTATAGAGTTTTATGCAGACTTGGAAGAGCTAATCGGCGGAAATCTTCCTGAAATAGACGGCGGTAAAGAGGGCGGAGCGGTAACGGGTGACATAATGAGTGTAGGGCTAAAAGAGGACTACGAGCAATACGACCTCTATTGGCCAAAAATCGTGCGAGACGAAGAGGAGCTTTTGGCTGATTTTGCACTTGACGGTTCACACCTCAGCCCCCTTACATACTATTCGCTAGAACAGCTCAAGAGCTTCACGCCAAAAGGGGAGAGCTTCCACTCGGAAGAGATAACGACGGAGACGGTATTTGGTAAATATCAAGTTGGAGTTGATTTTTTCAAAGCCACAAGCTACAACGAATATCTCCAAAAACTGCTAGCTGTCATCACAAACAAACTAGACAGATTGAGTCCTAGAGGGCACTTTAAGCAATTGCCGAATATGCAGATAAATCTGCCAAAAATCGCAGCTGTTATCGATAGCTATATCCGAAATAGCTTATTTGGCAAGCCATTTAACCCGTTTGAAGATGAAAACTGGCGAATACTTTTGCTCAAAACCGGAGGAGTAAGCGAGCACATCATAAAAGAAATCTCAAAACTCATCTTTGACGCTCAACAAAGCACGCAAAAAAGTGATGCCCAAATAGAAAAAATATATTTTTCAAAAGTGGATAAGCTAAGTGTTCGTGAAAACTACTCTTTAGCACTTACAAAAACTATATATGAGCGAACGGCATACCCGTCAAACAAAGGCGAGTTTGAAAAAGATTTTTTAAATTTTCTCGATAGACAGAGCGCAGTCGAGGCGTTTATTAAAATAGTAGAGTTCAAACATACTTTTGCATCTATCCCATACATAAGGGCGGACGGGCTTATGGCACACTATAGTCCTGATTTTGTGGTGCGCACGGCAAGCAAGGTATATATAGTGGAGACCAAAGCAGACAAAGATGTGACAGATGCCAATGTAAGGCAAAAACAAAAATCTACTTTGTCGTTTGTATCTCAAATAAACAATCTATTGCCAGAAAGTAGAGATAATTTGGAGTGGGAATATTTGATTTTGAGTGATGCGAGATTTTATACTTTGAGCAAAAATGGTGCTGATTTTGAGGATATTGCAAAAGTTGCGGTCTTAACAAAAGAGATGGCTAGCGGCAGGCTTTTTGAGTAATCTATGAGTGAAGAATACAGAAAACTCCTCCAAGACCTAGAAACAAAAGCACAAGAGCAATACGACAAAACAGTGCTTATGCTCTCAGGCGGCGCACTTGGCGTGTCTTTTACTTTTCTAAAAGACATCGTATCGCTTGATGGTGCGATACATATTTGGCTTCTCATCATCGCATGGAGCGCTTGGACGCTCAGCTGCTCAGCCGTACTTTGGTCGTTCTACTCAAGTCGCCTAGCCATGAGGCAAGCCATAAAAGACTTAGATAATGGTGTCGAAACAAAAAATAAGTCTGATTTTTGGACTTCTGCTTTGAATTTCTCAGCAGGACTGCTGTTTGTTGTCGGGCTTGCTTCGATGATTGCGTTTGCATATTTTAATTTAGGAGAAAAACAAATGAACAAAATTTTAGCAGAAGGCAATAATGTGCCAGAAAAACCAGTCGTCCAAGCACCAGCTACCCAAACGGACGACAGGGGTCAAAATGTACCGGAGAAACCAAAAGAGCAGCAGGGCGGAAATGAACAAAAGAAAAACTAAACTTACATATTCCGCACCTTTATTGCTACGACCGAAAGGTTTGATTTTGCGGTAAAAAGTTTGTTGTTCTTGTGCTAAAATAAACCTCATGAATACAAAAAACGAAGTTATAGAGTTTTTGAGACAAAACCGTGAGCTTTTGACCGAGAGGTATCACATATCCAAAATAGGGCTTTTCGGTTCTTTTGCCAGAGACGAGCAGACGGCAAATAGCGATTAGACCTCATAATAGAGCTTGACGATAGCGCAACGGACATACATGAACTCAAATACTCTCTCAAACAATTTTTGTCAAACTCCATGTGTAGAGGCGTGGATATAGCTAGAGAGAAGTATCTCAAGCCGTATGCAAGGGAGCAAATAATGAGAGACGCCGTATATGTCTAAGGTGTTTTAATCTAAAAGCGCTCACGCCCAAATCCCTTGGCAAAAAATCGAAGATTTTAGAAATATTATCGCCCACGATTATTTCGGTATTGACGCCGATGAGATTTAGGATATTATCAAACACAAAATACCCAAATTAAAACAAGAGATACTGACACTTCTATAAGTCGCACCCAAACAATCTACTCTTTTTGAACTAGCATGTCCGACCTCCTTTGTAAGCTCTATTTTTGTACACTTAGCTCAAAATTTTTTTACGAAAAAGGAATTAATTTCATGTCAATGACCGTTTATTACGACAAAGATTGCGACATCAATATAATCAAAAACAAAAAAGTAGCGATGATAGGCTTCGGCTCACAAGGTCACGCACACGCTGAAAACCTAAGAGATAGCGGTGTGAGCGTATGTATCGGTCTAAAAAAAGGGGGTGCGAGCTGGGCAAAAGCTGAAGCAAAAGGCTTTGAAGTACTAACAGTCGGCGAAGCTACCGCAAAATCTGATGTGATTATGATACTTCTACCAGATGAGACTCAAGCGGAGGTTTACGCAAACGAGATAGCTCCAAACCTAAAATCAGGCGCAACTATAGCGTTCGGTCACGGCTTTAATATCCTTTACGGAAGAGTAAAACCTGCAGCGGACATCAATGTAATGATGGTAGCCCCAAAAGCTCCCGGTCACACGGTAAGAAGCGAATTTGTAAGAGGCGGCGGCATACCTGACCTTATCGCTGTACACCAAGACCCAAGCGGCTCTACAAAAGCTCTTGCGCTTTCTTACGCATCTGCGATAGGCGGCGGTAGAACCGGTATCATCGAAACAACATTCAAAGACGAGACTGAGACTGACCTATTTGGTGAGCAGGCGGTACTTTGCGGCGGTGTAAGCGCACTTGTACAAGCAGGTTTCGAGACGCTAACAGAGGCCGGCTACCCACCAGAGATGGCATACTTTGAGTGCCTACATGAGCTAAAACTGATAGTTGACCTTATGTTCCAAGGCGGAATCGCTGATATGAGATACTCAATCTCTAATACAGCTGAGTACGGCGATATGGTGAGCGGTCCAAGAGTAATCAACGAGACTTCAAAAGCGGCAATGAAAGAAATCCTAAAAGAGATCCAAAACGGTAAATTCGCAAAAGACTTCATCCTTGAAAGTATGACGGGGTATCCGAGAATGACGGCCGAGAGAGCATACCTATACAACCATCCGCTTGAAGTAACGGGTAGAAAGCTAAGAGCTATGATGCCGTGGATCAACGCAAACAAAATAGTAGACCAATCTAAAAACTAAGAGACAAAGGCTTTTTTATGGGTATCATCATCACGGTTACGAGCGGAAAAGGCGGAGTAGGCAAATCAACGACTACCGCAAATGTTGCCACGGGACTAGCCAAAGAGGGTAAAAGAGTAGTTGCGGTCGATTTTGACATCGGACTACGAAACCTAGACATGATACTTGGTCTTGAAAACCGCATAGTGTACGATGTGGTCAATGTGATGGAGGGGGATTGCAACCTGTCGCAAGCCCTCATCGCCGACAAGAAGACTCCGGGGCTGTTTTTCCTCCCCGCTTCCCAGACAAAAGACAAAAACATCCTCGAAAAAGAGAAGGTAAGAAAGCTTTTTGAAGACCTAAAAGGGCAGTTTGACTTTGTAATCATCGACTCTCCAGCGGGTATCGAGAGCGGATTTGAGCATGCGATATTCCTAGCCGATAAAGCTCTGGTCGTATCTACTCCCGATGTATCGGCGGTCAGAGATGCGGATAGGGTGATAGGCATTATGGATGCAAAAAGCGAAAAAGCTATCAACGGCTCAGAGATAGAAAAATTCCTCATCGTAAACCGTGTTAAGTCCGGCATGGTAGAGAGAGGCGATATGCTCTCAATCGAAGATGTCCTCCAAATCCTAGCTATCCCGCTAATAGGCGTAGTACCTGATGATGAGAAGGTAATATCTAGCACAAACACTGGCGAGCCAGTGGTGCACGATTTATCTTCAAAATCCGGCGAAGCCTACAGAAGAATAGCAAAAAGGGTGCTAGGCGAAGAGGTGGACTTCCTCGACCTCAGCGAAAAAGGCGGCTTCCTTGCCAAGATAAAAGGGCTTTTTAAATGAGCTTGATAGATATATTCTTTGGCAAGAGGCAGGCGAGCGCAGGCGTAGCGAAAGATAGGCTAACTATCATGCTAGCTACCGAGAGAGGCTCAAATGCGTTGCCGCATATGGACGAGATGAAAAAAGAGATTTTGGAAGTTATCAAGAAGTACACCAAAGTCAAAGATGTAAAAATCAAGTCCGAAAACAACCAAAACATAGAAACGATAGAACTAGAGATACTCCTAGACAGATAACGCTTACGGGGAGGCTAGACCTCTCCGCACTTCGACATGGAAAAGCTAATATGCAGCTACTATCCGACGAGACCATCCAAACACTTTTTTACAAACTCCCAGACAAAGAAAAGCCGCAAAAGCTATACGCTAGAGGATTGCCGCAACTGCTTCAAAAACGCAAAATAGCGATAGTCGGAGCCCGCAGAGCCTCAAAGTACGCCAAAACCCAAACATATCTGCTTGCAAACAAACTTTCTTCTTGCGGTTTTGCCGTTGTGAGCGGCGCAGCCGAGGGGATAGATGCATCGGCGCACGAGGGAGCAGGGCAAAATACCATAGCGGTCATGCCGTGTGGACTTGATATATGCTATCCACAAGCGAATAAAAACCTAATTGAAAAGATACACAAAGACTCTCTTGCCCTTAGCGAATACGAAGAGGGCGAAATGCCTCGCAACTACACCTTTGTCCATAGAAACAGGCTGGTAGTCGGTATGAGCGAAGCGGTCGTTGTGACGGAGGCGGATGAAAAAAGCGGCTCCATGCGTTCGGCAGAGTATGCTCTCAAATATGATATTCCACTCTTTGTGCTAGCGCACAGAATAGATGAGAGTATAGGGACAAACAGATTACTAAAAGAGGGTGTCGCAAAGCCCATATTTGACATCGATAGCTTTATTCGCTCTATTGGCGGCAATATATCAAGCCAAGACGACGAGGCAATGATTTTTGCAGCTTCATCGCCTAGCGCAGCAGAGTTTTTTGAGCGCTTTGGGGAGCGTATGTATGAGCTTGAACTATATGGTCAAATATCAGTCAAAAACGGAAGAGTGCTCGTCCTCTAGTGAGTCGAGGGTTTTGGTTCCGATATTAGATAGCCTTGTGCGTAGTCTATCCCTATCTCGGTTATAACCTGCATTACTTCTTCGGAGTGGACGAATTCGGCGACGGTTTTTATACCGAGACTCTTGGCAAAATAAGCTATCGCTTTTGTAATGGCTTTCGCATCTGAGTCATTGTGAATATTTTTGATGATTGAGCCATCTATTTTTAAAAAGTCGGTTTTGAGTTTGAGTATGTGTTCAAAGCTTGAGTACCCGCTACCAAAGTCGTCTATTGCGCATCTACAGCCGTATCTCCTGACATCGTCTACAAATTTTTTAACATCCTCATAGTTTTTGATACCTTCGGATTCTAGTATCTCAAAAATAACCCTGTTGCCTATGCCGTATTTGAGTAGCATCTCTTCTATGTAGGTTATCGTCTCTTGATCGGTGATATCATCGTAAGAGATATTTATCGAGAATTCATGTGGCTTATTGGCGAACCACTCAAAGCTTTTTTGTATGATTATTCTTGTGAGTTTGGCGTACTGTTTGCTGCTTTTTGCTATGCCTAGAAACGGTAGTGGACTTATTGCTCTTCCATTTTCGTCTATTAGTCTCATTAGCACTTCATACTTTTTGATTTCGCCGGTTTTTATATCCATAATAGGCTGGAAATAGGGGACGATTCTATCATCTGCAATCGCATTTTTAAGCTTTTTTGCAAAAGCTATATTGTTTGCGTAGTTGGTTTTGAGGTCCATTTCATCTTTGTAAAATAAAAACCTAAGACCCTCTTTTTTTGCTTTTTTGAGTGCCATATCGGCATCGGCAAGTATGGTTTTTGCCCTCTTTTCATCCTCTAGAATGATTTTACTGCTATCGGAGATACCAATCGATATCCCTATCTCTATATCCACCCCTTTACACCAAAAATGTGAGTGTTCGACTAGGTGGCAAAGCGAATAAGCCAGTTTTTCTTGTTCCCCTTTGGATGGAGCAAACGGCATAAATAGTACGTATTCGTCGCTTGCTAGCTTATATAGTCGCCATTCCTGTGACACTTTTTCAAATTTATACCCGAGAATAATAAGCGATATGGCCCTAAGCAGTTTTTTGCCCAGATTTACTATTAGCTCGTCACCGATCTTGTAGCCGTATAGGTCGTTTATTTGGCTGAAAGAATCTATGTTGATTAGCATAAGGACAGGGGATTCGGCGTCTGTTATGTCTTTTAGGAGCTGCCTACGATTTGGGAGTCCGGTGAGAGTATCCGTATAAAGCCTTTTTTTGAGCTCGTTTTTTTGGCTTACAAGCGAGGTTATGTCGTCCAAAGTGACTATGTACAGGATTTCGCCGTCTTGTTCGTATCTTTTTGCATTTACGCCAAAATGCCTCTCCTGACCGTTTTTGCGCATCATTGCTTTTTGTTCTAGCCCTATGGCTTTTTGTACCCAATTCTCTTCGTTTGGCTCTATATAGCGTTGTTCGCCGTCGTCATAACTTTCAAAAAAAGCGCATATACAGTGTTGTGATTTTTTGAACTGTTCAATACTCTCGTAAGCATCAAAAAAATCAAAAAACGGTTTATTGCAGGTTAGAAGCTCTTTTCCGGTTGTTACTATTACTATGCTGGTCTGACTATCCAGAATTGTTTTTGTGTACTGTTTTTCTTTTGAGAGCCTGTCTATGAGATGTTCACTCTCTTCTTTGCGCTCTTTTAGGCTATTAGTCATAGTGTTTATGTGTTTTATTAGACTTTTTATCTCTCTGGTAGCTTTTTTGTCTATCTGTAACTGCTCGTATTCGCCGTTTTGTATTCTGTCCAAATGAGCAAATATTCTTTGAAACGGCACATTTATGTCCCTGTAAAGCATGAAAATCATAGCGGCAGCTATCAAAAGTGACATAGTTATGATGATGATTGCGATAGCTCTTTTATTTGTGGATATAACAGCCTCTAGCTTGGCATCCTCGTAAACCGCTATAAATCTCCAGCCCCACGGCAGAAACTCTTTGCTGGCGTATATATTTTGCCCTATATACCCGTTTTCATCCCATTTTGTAGTGTCGTTAAAGTCGATATTTTTCCCGCCGTCGCTTAACTTGACGTACTCTTGTCCGTTATATAGATATATAGTTGCCTGGTCGTTTTTGCAGATATTTTGTATATCCCTTATCGCCTCCTGTTTTACGAGTGGCTCCATACTTCTAAATTCCGTAGGATTTGCGGCATAGTTTGTAAATAGCACATCGTATCTATTTTTTGCGGCTCCGTATACACGGTATATGCTGGCCTTAAGTTCGCTCGATGCGCTTTTTGAGATCTGTCTTACTACTATTTCGCCTACTAGCGTTTCGCTTATCCATATTGCCGCCAGCCCTATAAACAATATAGGGGCGATAATTTTAAAAAGTGTGCTTTTATACAATTCTCTCATCTAAGGGCGGCCATCCCTTTGAAATTTTTTACTATTTGGGCATACTCTTGCTCCTTGGCTTCTACTGCGCCATAGCGTATATTTTCACTCCAACTGCTCGTTATCTCCCTGTCTTTTGGATTGGACAGAGGAGAAAGCTTGATTATTAGTTTTTTTATTTTAGCTATTTTTTCTTCGCTTAGCTTATTTTTGTTTGCCGCCAGCAAAAATCCGGGAAGCGGTTCGCTCTCGTATATTTTTGTAAGCCCCAAATGTTGGTATTTGTCAAAATAAGCCGTCTGCAAAGAACCTCCGTCGCTCTCACCTGTAATCACGTTGAGAGCCACATTTGAATGCGTGCCGTCAAATGAATATCTGGATAGATCTATTTTTTCTTTGTCGAATGCTATTTTTGCATTGTAATATCCGCAAGTGGAGTATTTTTGCGTCAGGGATATTTTTTTGTTTTTGAGTTCTTTGACAGATTTGATATTGGAGTCTTTTCTGGCAATGATTGAGCAAGTATAGGTGCTATTGCCGTTTTTGTCTAAAAATTTTAGTATAGGCACTATGGAGTCTGTATACTGTTTGACTATAGCATAAGGCAGGGGGCCCAAATAGGCCATATCAACCTCACCTTTTTTGATTTTATTCGCAAGGTCGTTATAGTCTATCGATATCACAAGGGTATAATTGTCGCCGGTTTGTTTGGATAGCCATTCAAGAAACGGTTTATACTCTTTTTCCAGCGTCTCTACCTTCTCTTTAGGTAGCGGAGCAAATTTGATATCCTGCGCATTTAGCGTTACGAGCCAAACAAATATCAAAAGCAACATCGTTCTTGGCATTTACCGACCTTAAAAGAGTAACATTTGCGTCATTTTAGTTAGTTAATAATTAAAGTTTATTTATACATAAGTATACTAATTAAAATCAGAGTAATCTTTCACCTTTTTGTAGTCTTTTGACAAGGTCGTTGTATTTGATCCCATTTGACTCCAAAAGCTCTTTCAGCTTCACCGCCGCATCTCCGTATCTGCCTGGAGATTCTAGCGTGTTTAGTTTTTTATATAGTTTTTCTATTTGGACTACGGCACTTTTATTTGCCGCTTTTCTCACAGAGATGAAACCGTTGATTTCCCCGTATTTATCAGTAGTTGGCTTTGCATTTGCGAATACCCAGTAGTATCTACCGTCTTTTCTGAGATTTTTGACAAAAGCGTACACCTCTTGGCCGTCTAAAAGTTTTACCCACAAGAGTTTAAATACCACATGCGGCATATCCGGATGCCTTACTATATTGTGGTTTTCCCCGAGTAGCTCGCTTTTGTCGTATCCGGATATTTCGCAAAATACATCGTTTGCATGTACTATGTGCCCGTCGATATCGGTCTTGGTTACTATCAGCTGCGACGTATTTACCGGGTATTCGTTTGCCATTTATTACCCCAGATTCGTAAACACGGCTTGGACGTCGTCATCGTCCTCTATTTTTTCAATGATTTTTTCTATTTCAATCATTTGCTCGTCTGTTACTTCTATAGGAGACGTAGGTACCCTCTCAAGGGCCGATTTTTTAACCTCTATTTTAAGTTCTTCCAAAGCTGCTGCTAGTGAGCCAAAATTTGTATAATCGCCGTACACATATACCGTATCTTCATCGACTGTCATCTCTTCAAGCCCTGCATCTATCAGGCTAAGCTCCAGCTCTTCAAGATCCATTGAAGGCTTATCAAATTCGAATACGCTTTTTCTAGAAAACATAAAGTCAAGGGAGCCGCTAGGAACTATCTGCCCGCCGGCTTTTGTGAATATCGCTCTGATGTTTGCGATAGTTCTTGTGGGATTGTCCGTAGCACACTCTATTATAAAGAGAGTTCCGTAAGGACCCTTGCCGTCGTATACTATCTCGCTATAATCTACGGCGTCTCTGCCGCTTGCTCTTTTGATTGCGGCATCGATGTTGTCTTTTGGCATCCCTTCCGCTTTTGCGTTGGCTATTGCCGCTCTTAGCTTGGCGTTCATTGCCGGATCCGGCAAACCCTCTTTTGCCGCCACTGTGATAGCGCGCCCTAGTTTTGGGAATATTCTGGACATATTCCCCCATCTTTTCAATTTTGCCGCTTTCCGGTATTCAAACGCTCGTCCCATATATCCCTCGTCATACTATTTTTAACGTAATTATACAATTTTGCCGCTTTGTCACGCACTCTTAACGCCGCTTAGATAAAATGGCGAAAAAATTTTGAGGTGCGAAATGAGCTATATTGACAAAGTGCCTACGCCGTGCTATGTGTGCGAGGAGGAGCTATTAGAGAAAAATCTAAAGATATTAAAGAGAGTGATGGTCGAAGCAGATATTAAAATCCTGCTTGCTCTCAAGGGTTTTGCGATGTGGGCTACTTTTCCTCTTGTGAAACAGTATCTCAAAGGTGCGTGTGCGAGCGGTCTGCATGAGGCGATACTCGCCCGTGAGGAGCTTGGGCTGGAAGTGCACACCTATTCACCCGCCTATAAAGATGAGGAGATAGAAGAGATAGCCCGCATCTCAAACCACTTAGTATTTAACTCATTTTCGCAGTGGGGGAGATTTAAAGAGAAGGTGTTTGCCGCAAATCCCACCATTTCATGCGGTTTTAGAGTAAATCCTGAGCGTTCGACCGCCCCCGTAGAACTTTATAACCCATGCGCACCGTTTAGCCGTTTTGGGGTGACTAGGGCAAACTTTGAGGCGGACAAGCTAGATGGTATAGAGGGGCTTCATTTTCATGCCTTGTGCGAACAAAACGTAGACGCTTTGGAGTCTGTGCTCGAGGCGTTTGAAGGGAAGTTCGGTGAATTTTTGGGTCGAATGAAGTGGGTAAACTTCGGTGGTGGGCACCATATTACACGTGCAGACTACGATGTCGATAGGCTGATATCGGTGCTAAAATCATTCAAATCCCGCTACCCGCATCTAACTGTTTATTTGGAGCCTGGCGAGGCGGTGGGCTGGCAGACTGGACCTCTGGTGGCCAGAGTGCTTGATATTATCCACAACGGCATGAATATAGCCATTCTGGATACCTCGGCGGAGGCGCATATGCCAGACACCCTTGCGATGCCGTACCGTGCAGCGGTGAGAGGGGCAGGGGAACCAAACGAGAAAGCGCACACATATAGACTAGGCGGAAATACTTGTCTTTCAGGGGACATAATCGGCGATTACAGCTTTGATGAGCCGCTAAAAATCGGCGATAGGGTAGTATTTGAAGACCAATGCCACTATACGTTCGTGAAAAATACGACATTCAACGGTATCAATTTGCCGAGCCTTGCCGTGGTGAGACTGGATGGACAGTTGGATGTAGTTAAGAGTTTCGGGTATGAAGATTATAGGGGTAGATTGTCGTGATAGGGGCTAGGGCATAGACCCTAGCTAAATGATTATTTAGAGCAGTTGCCTTCACAACCTTTTTTAGCTTTTTTTGATTTTTTCATTGGTTTGCATTTGCAGTTATCGCCACATTTGCACTCTGCGCCGCATGGGCAGTTTTTGCCGAGATTGCATTTTGCTACGGTGGCGTTCGTGTCGCAAGCTCTGGTAGCATTAGAATCGGCTACTTTGCAACAAGGGCCTGCAAAAGCAAAAGATGCAGTGATGGCAACGGTCAGTATAAGTTTTTTTAACATTAAATCTCCTTGATTTTTACTCTCCATGAGCCTCTAAATACTCTTCGTATGAGCCTCTAAAGTCGATTATCTCGTTATTTGGCTTAAGTTCAATTATTCGATTTGCAAATGCGTCGATTAGCTCCCTGTCGTGCGTTACGCATATTACCGCACCGGTGTATTCATATAGTGATTCGCCGAGAGCTATGATGGCCTCTAGGTCAAGGTGGTTGTTTGGCTCATCTAGCACGAGGAAGTTTGGTCCTTCTAGCATTAGTTTTGAGAGCATAACTCTATGCTTTTCACCGCCCGAGATTGCACCTACAGGCTTTTCCTGCTCCTGGCCGTTAAACAGCATTCTTCCTAGGCAGTTTCTGATTTCCCCAAGCTCTGCTTTTCTATCATATGCCCTTAGCCACTCGTATAGCGTCTCTTCGCCCTGCACCACATCGGTTGTGTCTTGCGGAAAGTAGCCCGTTTGTACCGTAGCACCCCATTTGACACTTCCGCTTTGCGGGGTTAGTTCACCCATTAGAATTTTTAGCAAAGTTGTTTTACCGATACCGTTTTGACCGATTAGCGCTATTTTGTCGGTTTTTAGTACACTTAAGGAGAAGTCTTTGAGGATTGGGGTATCTTCGTAGCCGAATGTGATGTGTTCGACCATTAGGCAATCGTTGCCTATCTCTCTTTTTGGTTTGAATACTATACTCGGCTCTCTTCTGGATGAAGGCTTCATGTCGTCTATCTGGATTTTATCGAGTTGTTTTTGGCGGCTTGTCGCTTGTTTTGCCTTTGAGGCGTTGGCACTAAATCTTCTGATGAAGTTTTCTAGCTGCGCTTTTTCTCCAAGCTTTTTCTCTCTCTCCATTTCCATTTGTTTTTGGATTAGATTTGCCGCTATGTACCAGTCGTCGTAATTGCCCGTAAACTCTCTGATGGTACCGAAGTCCACGTCTAGTATATGCGTAACTACTGAGTTTATGAAGTGTCTGTCGTGCGAGATAACTATCATAGTACCTTCATGGCGTTTTAGCTTCTCTTCCAGCCAGCCTATCGTTTTGATGTCGAGGTTGTTGGTTGGCTCATCCAGAAATAGTATTTCTGGCTTTGGGAATAGCACTTGTGCCAAAAGGACTTTGAATTTTTCGCCCGATGTAATTTCGCTCATTTTTGATTGATGGAGACTGGAGTCAAACCCTAGTTCCTCTAGTATTTTTTCTATGTTTACGTCGTATTCGTATGTCGGATCTTCCTCGGCGCATATCATTTCAAGTTCGCCTAGCCTCTCATTGACCTTATCGTCGGAGAGGTCGCCCTCGGCGTATAGTTTCTCTTTTTCTTTTACCGCGTCAAAAAGTCTCTTGTTGCCCCAAAGTACGGCATCAAAAAGAGTGAAATCCTCAAATGCAAATTGATTTTGTCCTAGTACGCCTATTCTGGCGCCCGGCTCCGTCCATATTTCGCCCTCCGTCGGCTCTAGCTCTCTCGATATGATTTTTAGAAACGTTGATTTGCCCGCACCGTTTGCACCGATGAGACCGTATCTTTTGCCTTTATCTAGTCTGAGATTTATCTTGTCGAACAGTTTTCGCTGTCCAAATTGCATAGTTATATTTATTGCTTGTAACAATTTAGTTCCTAGTATAATTTTTGTTTTATTTTACACTTTTAGCGGTTAGAATTGGGGTTTGATGAAAAAATATATCAAATATGCGGCGTTTGGACTTATTTTGTTTTTTACGGTGGATATAGGCAGATACTTTGTCTATCCGAATGTGTCGGCACTGGCCGTTGAAAAGCCGATACCTACGGCGTTTATGGAGTATCGCAAGACGCAGTGGGCAGATGAGGGCAAACCTGATAAGGCGATAGACCAAAGATGGGTGGATTTTCGCTCCATATCCCCTTATCTTGTCAAAGCAGTGCTTATCAGCGAGGACGACGGCTTTTGGAAAAACGACGGGTTTGAAAAAGAGGAGATGATGCAGGCTTTTGAGAAAAACCTCAAAGCAGGTAAGTTCGTCTCCGGCGGCAGTACGGTTACACAGCAGCTTGCCAAAAATATCTATCTATCTCCGAGCAAAAACCCAATCAGGAAGCTCAAAGAGGCGATACTGACATACAGAATGAACAAAACTCTTTCAAAAAGACGGATAATAGAGTTATATCTCAACTGCGCCGAGTGGGGGGACGGGATATTCGGTATCGAGGCGGCAGCACGCCACTACTACGGCAAAAGTGCACGAAACCTATCAGCTATGGAGGCGGCAAAACTAGCTGCGATACTTCCAAACCCTATCATATACCAGCCAGAGCAAAAAGGGAGAATCGCCAAAAAATCGGCGTATCTATACCGTGTCATGATGCAAAGAGGTATTGTCATAAAAGCTTTTGACGATGTGATGAAGCCGCAAACAAAAGAGGATGCCAACGCAACGGCGACCGAGGCAAATGCGACCGAGGAGACACCAAAAGAGGAGGGCGAGACGCCAAAAGCAGAGGCAAATGCTAGTTTAAACTAATTTCCAACACATGGGTAGCGGCTACGGTTTTGCAAAACTAAAGTAGTACGCAACCCTAAAATCTTCTCTGTCTTCGATGTTTGTCCACGGTGTTTGGTCTTTTTTTGAGTGCCTTATTCGAAGTTTGCTATGTCTATTTATCTCATACCAAAAATCTATGTTCTGTTCCGTAAAGTCCTCTTTTGTTGAGGCACCCAAGGCTCGAGTCCACACCTTGCCTATCTTGAGACTTATGCCCTCAATCGGTCTTAGAATCACATATCCACCTACGGCTTCGCTCGGTTCGTGGTCTGTGTAGCCTTGCTGCCAGTCGCTATACATCGGCCCCGACTCTATTGCTTTGAAGTTTCCACCTGTTATCTTGTCGTATAATAGCCCTATGCTTGCAGCCGTGACCGTAGTCTCTGCCGTGGCGCCGTACATTGTGGAGTCGTTGGCGTTTTTGTGATTGTTCCCGCCGTATTGCAGTTTTATAAAGCTGTTTGTACCTAAAGGCGCTTTGTATTCAGCGTCTGCGTACCTATAGTCTATAGTCGTTACGCCCTTGTCGTCCAAAGCTCTTGCATACTGTGCCCTGAGCAGTGTATCCGCGATGCCTTTGTTTTGGATGTAGGCATATGTTAGCCCTTTCTTGCCCCAAATGTGTGTTTCGTCTTTAAAGGCGTTATATTTTGAGGCAAAACCTGTGTATCTTGCTATGTGTCCCAGTTCGATAGAGGTTTGCTGCATATCTTCGTTTTTTATGGTTATCGCTTCATAGGAGGATGGCAACAGTCTAAGGTCATGGTCGTTTGCCAAAGGGGTAAAAAGCCTCTGTCTGCCGGTCGTGAATGTAGTCTTGCCTATCGTTTGCCGAAGATATAACTCCCCGAGAAGCGAGATATTGTTGCCGTTTGTCTGCTCTAAAAGTCCGCTGGATATGCCTTCGCTTCGTCGTGTCAAGCCAAGAAGATAGCTTCCGTAATATGCCCCGCCTATTTTGGCTCCGCCAATCTCTTTTGTTTCAAGCTTTGCTATCCCGCCCACCGTCAACGCCTTTGAGTTCGGGGTGTTTGGTCTGTCAAAGCTTCTATCAAAATAAAACAGTCGTCCGTCAAGCGATAGTTTTGCGTCTGTCAAGGCGTCTTTGAGCGTTGTCTGAGCATTTGCGGCGAGGCAGACGGCGAGTAGCGAAAATGCGGTTTTATTCATGGCTGTCCGTGGCGATTTTTGGGTCGAATATTAGCGAAATAGAGTTGACGCAGTGTCTCGTGTTTTTGGACGTAAACCCTTCGCCTTCAAATACATGCCCCAGATGTCCGCCGCACGAGGCGCACACTATCTCTATGCGTCTGCCGTCACGGTCGGGGACCCTGCGCACCGCACCCTCTATCTCATCGTCAAAACTAGGCCATCCGCATCCCGAATGAAACTTGGCGGATGAGCGGTATAGCTCCGCTCCGCACTGCTTGCACCGATATACGCCGTCACCGAAAAAGTCGGTATATTCGCCAGTATTTGGATACTCTGTGCCTTTGTGGATTATCACTCTCTCTTCTTCGGGGGTTAGGGGTCTAAAAGTCATTTAATATACCTCGTCGTGCGTACCGATGTTAATGGGCGTTATAACTTTATCGACAATTACAAATTCCATTATTATCCGATAGTCCATGTTTATGGATATGGAGTAGTACTCTTCCAAACACCCCTTTAATTTGTGTAGTCTAAGCGATGGATGAAACGGATTTTCTCCCAAAACTCTCATCGTCTTTTCATATCTATCGTACATATCTTTGTGCTGTTTGATAAACTTTGCCGCTCGTTTTTTGAAATCATCCGTTAATCGTATTTCATACTTCATTGGCTAGCTCTTTAAGCTCCCTCAGATGCTCGTCAAGGTCTGTGGTGTAGCGCCCAGCTTTTATCTCTTTTTGAGCTTCTTCGTATAGCCTGTCAAGCTCCAAAGCTCTCATCTCTTTATATCTCTCGATGTCAATGACTACATACTTATTTTTACCTCGGACATTGATAACTACTTCGGAAGCTTTTTCAAAGAGCTTGTCAAAGAGTGAAACCCCTTTTGTTTTTACTTCGTTTGCCATTACGACCATGATAGTGTCCTTAATAGTACTTTTAAGAGTATTATAAATCGTACTATTTATTTTTTGGCTTAATTTATTTTAATTTTTAATTATTTCTAACCTATCTACATAGTTAGTGGTGTTAAGAATAAATACCTTGCTAAAATCAGATTTCATTAGGTTGGAACTTGCAATAAAATCCGAATGAAAATTTATTTGTTTGGCAAGGTTATAATCCTTGAGAACAAGCAAAAGCCAGTACTCGTCGCATTTATCATAATTTTCTAGCTTGCTGTTTTTTTCTTCAATAATTGAATTTATCATTTTGCTGGAGGTGAGCATGGTGCTAGATATAGCTGACTTCATGACTTGCGTTTCCTCTAGCTCATTCCAAGTTTTTATGCCGAGAATACATCTTGGCAGCTCGTCTGTCGGTATAATAATAGTGTTATTGCTTTGCGGTAGCTTTGATTTTATTTTTTCGGAAATAACCTTGGAAGTTTTTCTTAGTTCTATGGCTTCCGCATTGCCGTCAAAAAGTATAGCTATGCCCAAGTTAAAATCTTTCAAATCACTTCTTAACTGTTTTAGTAAATCTTTGTGAGAGTTCTCTATTTTTTCCGATGGGCTTTCTCTGTTATTTAATGTTGTCTCTTCAACGCCTATCTTTTTTTCATTTAGATAAAAAATCACATCTGGCTTATCTCTATAGCTAATATTCAAGACTTTGCTTTTAGGGTCATATTCTTCTTTAAGATAAAGCTCTAGAAATTTTTCTATATTCTTTCGCTCTCTTTCTCTGTTTTGTTGATTATTTGTTTTCATTATCCGTCATCTCAACATCCACGAACTCGATATGCTCTTCGATGCTTTTGCCTGTCTTTGCCCCCATCTCTTTGAGCTTTTCTAGTCTAGCAAGCGCAGCGCCTCTACCTGTGGCTAGGAGCTTGCGGGCTTCGGTGTAGCTTTTTTGCGCTCTCTCTATGTTTACGGCTATCTTGTCAAACTCTGTGAGAAACCCGTGCATTTTGTCGTACACCGCTCCAGCCTCCTTGGCTATGAGGGCGGCGTTAGCGTTTTGTCGTTCAGACCTCCATATCATATAGACGGTTTTTAGCGTCGTCATCAGAGAGCTTGCGGTGGTGAGGGCTACGCTTTTGCCTAGCGCGTACTCAAACAGCCCCTTATCCTCGGCGATAGCGGTCATATATGCCCCCTCAAGCGGGATAAACATAAACACATATTCAAATGCGTTGTCGATGTCTTGGTATCTCTTTGCCGAGAGTCCGTCAATGTGCTTTTTGATGGATGCCAGTAGGGCTTTTGCGGCGACGGCTCTGGCTTCGTCGGTGTCCGCTTCGCAGTAGTCCATGTATGAGAGGAGGGTGACTTTGCTATCTATGATGATTTTTTTGTTATCGGGCATATTGACGATGGCGTCTGGGATTATCCGTCTGCCTTCCTCGTCCGTGTGCCCGCCTTGCAGGGTGTACTCTATATCTTTTCGTAGTCCCGAGGCGTTTAGGATGCTCTCTAGCACCATCTCGCCCCACATTCCCTGCGTTTTTGAGCGGCTTTTGAGGGCGTTTGTTAGGGCTAGCGCCTCGTTTCCGAGCTTTTGGTTTTGCTCTTTTAGTTCTTTGATGGCGATAGATAGGTGTTTGCGCTCTGCGGACTCTGCATTATAGGTGTCGTCCACTTTTTTGCGAAAGCTCTCAAGCTGCTCTTTTAGCGGTTTTAGCGTTAGCTCTACCGAGTTTTTGTTTTGCTCTTCTTGCTTTGCCATCGCCTCGGCAGCTAGAGCCTTAAACTCATCTTTCATCTTTGCGGCATACTCTTTGGCGTGCTGCGCCTCTGACCTTAGCGTTGCGTTTTCAGTGGATAGTGAAAGTAGGGCGTTTTGGAGGGTGTCTATTTTTTTGTTTGAGCCGGTGTATACGAACAGTGCGATGCCAAGTCCGACAAGTAATCCAAAAAGTATAAAAATAAGCGCTTCCATCATATATCCGTGTAGTTTTTGGAGATTTTACAGGATTATGATTGAAAAGTGGCGGGTTTTGTCTTTACTTTGTCTCTTTGACGCCTATTCCAGGCATTGTAGTTATGTAGTCTTTGGAGGTTTTTTGGTTTTGATAGCTTTGATGGCATCTTCGCCGTCTTCGGCCTCAAAAACGTCTCTGACGTAAGGTTTTAGATAATTCGCCAGCAGCGATCTGCCTTGTTCTTCGTCGTCTACTACTAGCACGGAAAACTTCTTTAGTTTTTCCACTTCAGGCACATTCGGCATATTTACCCTACCGTTTAATATTGAATTATCGATTATTTATTGCAATAGTTAAAAGAAAAAAATCGTGTAATTGTATCAAGAAATCTTAAATTAGTCCGTTACAAAAATTAACTTTTGTTTTAAATCCCCTCGGCGTATATAAAATATCTATTTTTGCCGTTTGCCTTCGCTTTATACATAGCTTCGTCGGCTTTTGCGAGTAAAGCTTTTGCGTCTTTTGCAAAATGCGGATATATAGCTATGCCTATGCTAGCCCCCAGCTCACCTGCCGCCAAGATGTCGCCGTATTGCCTGTTGACGGCATCTATTATACATTCGGCACATTTTTTGAGACCATTCATATCTATATTGTCGCAAAGCGTTACCGTAAATTCGTCTCCACCCATTCTTGCCACAAAGCCAGTATCTTCGACATAATCGCGTATTCTTGCGGATACCTCTTTTAGCACGATGTCCCCGCTCTCATGCCCGAGCCTATCGTTGACCTCTTTGAATCCGTCAAGATCTATAAACAGGAGCGCCAACGGCTTAATTTCGGTAGCTTCACCCATTTTCTCATCCAAATATTCAAAAAATAGAGTTCTGTTTGCAAGGGTGGTTAGCGGGTCATAGTGGGCTAGCCTCTCCAGTCTTTGCTCAAGCTCTTTTTGCTCCGATATATCTTGAATACATAGATATAAAAACGGGCGCTATTGCAGTGGATTGATAGTACGTATTGCCGTTTTTTGTTTTGAACATCACTTCAAAATTATCTAAATATCCACGTTTTTTGAGCTCTTTGATATACACCTCTCTGTCGAACATGTCGGACCAATATTCGATTGCGAGCTTACCCAAAAGACGCTTTTTCATATAAATCTTTATATTTTTTTTCACTTACCCTTAGCGCTCTTTGTTGTGCGTAAAATATCGCTAGCACGGTTAGTAAAATGACAAATGTGACTCCGGCGGTATGCATTCCGTTTAGCACCTACTCCGGATATTTGCTTATGTATGATTCATAGAAAAAACCGTCGAAAGATACGGTTTTTGGGAGCATTCCAAGCTCCAAATAAGTATCGGCGATATGCATCCATCTTCTTTCCTTGTAGTATCCGGGTTCTATGATTGAGGATTCCATGTATTTTTCTATTTCATTTGCCTCTTCTATCAGCTCTGCAACTTCTTTGTTGATAAATCTTGCTAGTTTGTGGGATTCGTATATGAGCGTGACGTTTTTTTCACTCAAATCAGCCCTTTGTAGCCACCCTTTGAGCTCGTTTGAGTTTGGTTCGAAAAGCAGTTTCTTGCCGACAAAATCGTTTACCGTCTTGATATCGGAGTTTTTATGTACCATAATTGCAAGCGGCGAACGCTGAAGAAAAACAGCCAAAAGCACAGGCTGATACCCCTTGTTTCTAAAAAGAAGCAAGTCGCTATTTCCTACCCAGTATTCGGCAGAGCCTGACAATACTCTTTCAATCCGGTTTATTTTGCTATCCTATTCGTCCATCTTGACGTTGAGTCCAGCCTCTTTATAAAAGCCCTTTTCGAGTGCGGCATAATAGCCGGCGAACTGGAATGGCAGCAAAAAACAACAATAAAATCAGCGCTTTTAACCGTTTCATAAAGCCAATGATAGGCTTTTTGAATGCGAAAATAATGCGCCCTAGTCGCTAAGCAACATCGGCAGGTATTTGTATGTCCAAAAAATAAATATAAAAGACCATAGGGCAACGGAAATATCTAAAAATAGCGGTATATAAATACCTATCAGCCTGACTGGAACCATCAAAAACATAAGTGAAAATATAAAAGTCGTAGATTTGTCGGCCACTATTTTTCTACCGGAGTGACCCATGCTAACCCTGCTACCAAAACCTATGATAAGGGTGGCTATAAAGCCTATTCCAAATATATGTGCTTGCGACAAATTATTTAAATATTCTATGCCAACCCCCTCGGCAACTCCGGCGGCAAAACCAATCCATAGCCATATTGAGCCTAACTGCAAAACCCATAGTATCGGAGGGGCTTTGCGAAAGATAAATCTATTTTTCCAAAAAATTACCGTGGTGGCCGCAAGTCCGATTGCGTTTGAGACAATTAAAATCTCTTGCGATAAAGCCCCCCTGGCTATTGCTACGCCGATTAGAGAGGTCAGTAAGAGTGCTATTACCGGGATGCTTTTTTGCGGCTGTTCTACGCCAAAATAAATAGTGAAAAAATTTGGAATCATTTTTTGGGCGACCATAAATACGACGCCAACCGCATAGACATAAAAAGAGATGCTTATTGCAAGCGACAAAAAGGCTGGATATAGGATTGAGGCGGCAAATAGTGCGCTTGCGACTATGCCAAATGCAAAGGCCGACAAAATCAAAAATATCTCGCCCTTGTCTTTCACTGTGGACTTAGCGTATGCCGATACAAATATCCTTAGCGCCATAGCTTGCGCAGCCGTCAGTAGCAACATTCCTACCAAAGTTATGTAGCCGTTCGTAAAAAAACCCACTTGCGATATGAGTGTTGACGCCGTCAATGTCCAAAAAACAGACATATACTCCTTTTGTAAAAAAGGCATAACAAGCAAAAACCTATAAAGCACCGTAAATAAAAACCCCAAAAACAAAGCGGTAGGCATAAGGGCAGACATGCCAAACGTATGGAATGCTACCGTATCGATATCCAGCCTCCCTTTTACGGCAAAACCTATCACGGCTATATTCCAAATAGCGATAATGACGCCAAGAATAAAAAAAGGTTGATGTGGCTTGGTAAGTACCGCCTTGTATTTTCTCTTTAAAGGGCTCTCGTAATAGTCTAAAATCATTAAAAACTCACTTTTTGCCCCAACTTTATACAAAAAAACATCATTTATTCATGATCGACGTCAAGTTTTAACTGCAAATGAGCAAAAATCAGATGAGATTTTTTGATTCTTACACTTGGACGGCGGCAATAAAATATGTTTTTTAAAAAAGAGATGTCCTATTGCAAGACATTATAGAGAGGCTCAATAAGATAGAGCCGAATATGGCGGTTAATATATACCGAAGTGAGAAAGTGGCTTTACAATACGGGGATATCAAAAGAGATAAGATAGCAAGAGAGATGGATCCGGAAGTTACCAGGGCTATGAAGGGTGAAGAGCTTCTAATTACCAGAGACGATGAGACAATCAGGTATCTGTATCCTATATACGTAAAAGACGAGTGCGCGGGATGCCATGCAAGTTCAAAAGTCGGCGATATAAACGGAGTTATTGATATATCTTATCCTATAGAGAAGGTTAAGGTCTCTTTGACGTTGATGCTAAATTCATTCCTTGTATTTTTCGGTCTTTTCATTATAGCTATATTTATCACCTTATATTTTAACCTTAGCAGATTTCTAGTCCGTCCTATAGAGTCTTTTATAGATAGCATCAGAGAGATAATCCATAAAAACGACTTGACGACGAGGGTTGAGATAACTACAAAAATCAAAGAGGTCAAAAATATAGAGACATTCTTTAACAAGCTTTTGGATAGCTTGCAAGACTACTATGAAAAGCTACGCGAGCTCTCCGATAAAGATTTTCTTACAAAACTTTATAACAGGAAAAAATTTGAGGAGTTTTTGGAGTATGAGATAGGTAGGGCTGCAAGGCACGAATATAAATTTTGCGTCGTTATGATAGATCTCGATAACTTCAAATTTATCAACGATACTTTTATGGGCATCCGACGGGCGACCTCGTACTAAAAGAGGTCTCTATGATTTTTGACGATAGCCTTAGAAATTCAGATATAGTCGCCAGAATAGGCGGAGATGAATTTGCCGTTATCCTTGTGGAGACCGATGAAAAAGAGGGTGCCCTCATAGTAAACAGGGTAAAAGAGAGACTATCCGAGACGGACATAGCGATACCTATCGGCAAGGTAAGAGTGACGGCAAGCTTTGGACTTATAGAGTTTCCTAGACAAGCTATGCAGTTCAATGAGTTGATGACCGGAGCCGACATAGCTATGTATAAAGCCAAAAAAGCCGGAAAGAGTGCGCTTGCATTGGCTGAAAAAGATGATGCTTTCCTCTCTCAGGAGATATTCAAAACAGGCGAATTTATTAAAAACGCTATAGAAGACGATAGGCTGCTGCCTTTTTATCAGCCTATAGTAGATGTTGCGACTGGTGAGCTATATGCCTATGAGGTGTTGGCCCGTATCAAGGAGCCTGATGGAGAAGGCTTCATAGGGGCAGGGCAGTTTATAGAAATAGCTGAGGATCTCAATCTAACTAGAAAAATAGACAAAATAATTTTGAAAAAAGCAATAGAGGATAGAAGACAAAGTCCTAGTCCGAACGTATGCCTACTCCTCAATCTTTCCGGAAAAGCCTTCCATGATAATGAGTTTATCGAGGATACTATGCGTATATTGGATGAGGGGCAACAAATCAAGGATAGCAATATCGTCTTTGAGATAACAAAAAGGGAGGCTGTGCCGAATATTACGGAGTTTATTCCGCTTATTGATAAGATGAGGAAATACGGCATAAGATTTGCGCTGGATGATTTTGGCTCAGGCTTCTCTTCGTTTATCTACCTAAAATATTTGGATGTCGATATCGTAAAAATAGAGGGAGCATTTGTTAAAAATATAGCCGCAAGCTACAAAGACGAGATTTTTGTCCGCCACATCCACGAGATAAGCAAGGAATTTGGAAAAAATAACGGTTGCGGAATATGTGGAGGATGAGGAGACGCTAGGGATACTCAAAAACATAGGCGTCACTCTCGCACAAGGCTATCATCTTGGACGACCAGAGGATAAAATCTTATAGAGTCCCCTTTGTTTCGCCCTCTATCTATGTAGCGGCAGCTTTATTGTAAATCTGGCGCCGTAGTCTGAATTTTCACATCCAAGCTCCCCGTCCATGTGTCTTTCTACTATCTGTTTTGACATATAAAGACCTATTCCGGTCCCCTTGCCTTGCTCTTTTGTCGTATAGTAGGGTTCGAACACTCTGTCAAGAATATGGGGCGGAATTCCGCCGCCGCTGTCCTCTACCGTTATAAATATACTTGTGTCGGTATTCATAACGGATATCTCTATTTTTCGCAAAGTGGAATTGTTGGAATCTATTGCGTCTTTCGAGTTTAATATCAGGTGCAAAAGAACCTGCTGAAGCTCGTTTTGGTAGCCGACAAAAGGAGTTTTCCCGCTACCGTTGTAGCTGAGATTTATCTTGTGGTCTTTGAGTTGTGCGGAGACTATATTGGCGGTAGCTTTTATGGCATCCTCGATAAAAAATTCCTGCTTTGCTTTGTTTGGAGAGAAGAAGTTTCTAAAATCGTCTATTGTTTTTGACATAAACTGTATTCTGTCCATGGATATATCTACGGCTTGCGACAGGTAATCATCGTTTAACTCGCCGTATTTATAGGCCTCTCTGATATCCTGCACGGTTAGACCCAGAGCGTTTAGCGGTTGTCGCCATTGATGCGCTATTGCACTTATCATCTCTCCCATGAGCGCCATCTTGCTTTGCTGCATGGCGATATGTTCCGCTTCGAGCCTTTTTTTGGTTTCGTGTTCTACCCTTTGTTCTAGCGTTTTATTGACGAGCACCAGTTCGTTTTCAACCTTTTTTCTATCCGTTATATCTATGCCGACCCATATCGACCCTTTGGATACATCCCCTTTGTCTAGGTATGCCCCGCTAAGCAGTACGGTAATGGTAGAGCCGTCTTTTTTTTGTAATACTTGTTCCGTTGTATAGTGTCCGCTTTTTAACATCTGGGTATAGGCGTCTTTGCCGAGCTTATCGTATTCCTCTTCTGACGTATATATCATTTTGCTATTTTTGCCGGTTAGCTCTCCCGGTTCATACCCAAGCATTCTGTCCCATGCCTCGTTTGAATGTACGAAGGTGCGTCCCTTGAGGTGTATGATTCCTGCAACGGCGTTTTGGAAAAAAGCTGTTTGCTCCTCAAGTAAAAACTCTATTTTTTTCTCGTACTCTTTTTGCTCAGTTATATCTAGGGCTATCGTGCATACAAGGGCTATGTTGCCGTTTTGATCTTTGGCTATAGGGCACTTGGTTGCATGAAAGTAGTTTTCTTTGTTATTTGCATAGATTGTATAGTCGTATATCTGTACTTTTCCGGTTTCGAATACTTTTGCCGCCATCTTATGCTCTTCAGCCTCTCTAGCCTCTATCTCTTTGGTTAGAAGCTTGTTTATTTTGTCATACTGGAGGCTTGAGGCAAGTATGTTTCCGTCTCTATCCGATATATATATCGATAGTGGGGCGTATTCTAAAATTCCTTTGAGTTGGTATGCCAGATTTTTGATTGGAGAGCTTATTTTGTTTGAGAGCCATCTTACGACAAAGATAGACAATATAGATAAGGCGGCTATAAGTATCGATAGATATAGTATCCCTCTGTCGGAGAGATTTTTTGCCATGTCTGTGGATAGAAATACCCTTATGATGCCGCCGTTTGCCTCTTCATACCCTCTTTTAAAAGGCATATCTATCTCTATCAGTTCTATATTTTCGCCGTTTTTCTTGATAGTAATGTTCTGGATTAAAAATTCTTGCCCGCCGATAACGGTTTTGGCTTTTTCAAAGTGTGTGTCCACGATGATTGCACCGTTGTTCTCTTTTTGGCTATGTGCTATTACGAGCCCGGACGGTTCTTGTATCATAATTGCGTAGATATTTTGATTTTTCTTGCTCAAATCCTCGATAAGAAGTCGCGCTTGATATTTTCCTGAGAAGCTAACTCTGTTAATGGAGTCGCCTATACTGCTTGCAATTACCGAACCTAGTCTATATTGCTCTTGATTTACTATGTGCCAGAAGTACGCTATGGATGAGAAAAAAATAACGGCCATAAGTCCGAATATCAAAACGCCGAAAGATAGCGATAGCTTGCGGTCTATTCTTGAAAAGTCGTCGTTTTGTTTATAAGTCATCCGTTTATCTCGTTTTTAGGCGATTTTGCCAAATTGGAGCGGCGCTTTGCCAAGGTTTTTTGAAGTTTGAGGGGATGGGTCCAAGCCAGCCCGGATATAGGCTTATCGTTTCTTTGGTTACGGGAAATACCGGTATCAATATCTCTTTCGGGATTTTTTTACCCTCTAGTTTGTCGTATGCTGTTCTTAGGGCGACTGCACCCATCGGACCGCAAAACTGTGCGGAGTCTATCTGAACGATACCCTTCTTTTTTATTATCTCTACAGATTTTGGATCGCCGTCTACCGTAGCGACGCCTATGTCGGATCTTCCCGCTTTAACTAGCTCGTTTACTATAGACAGTCCGCCGCCGTCGTTTACGGTAAATATCAAATCTAGGGAGCCTTTTTTTGGAAAATCTTTAAGTATTTGCTGCCCAACCTGCTTACCTTTTACAGGCTCCACAGCCTCATATCTCTTTACCAGCCTGTATGGTGTTTTGTATCTCTCAAGGGCGTCCAAGAATCCATCCACTCTGTGCACGGTAAATGATACGTGTGGATACTCTACTATCGCTATCCTGATGTTATTTTTACCTTTTAGTTTATGGCTTATGTATTCGCCGTTCAAAAAACCAGCCTGATAGTTGTCGCTCGTGATAAACGAATCAAGCTTGCCGCCGTCTATATATTGATCGTAGGCTATCACAGGTATCCCGGCTTTGTTGGCTTGTATCAATGCATGCGATAATGCGGCGTTATCCGTCGGTTGGACTACTATTGCGTCTACTTTGAGCTTTATGGCCTCTTCAAACTGCCCTATCTGCCTCTCCATGCCAGCTTCGCCATCCCCGGCTACGTATTTGATTAGTTCTATCTTTTTAGTTCCGTTTTTTGCGGACTCTTTGTTTATTTTTTCAACTTCCGCTTCAAGCCCCTTTTTCATGGCGACTTGACCCTCTATATTCATAGACCAAAATAGTGCGGCTATACGGTAGCTCTCGGCCGCAAATAGTGCCGATGCCGTAAGCGCCAAAAGAATTATTTTTCGCATCTAAGCTCCTAAAACCTATATTCTATCGTAGATTTGAGTATAGTTCTCGTGTAGTCCCCGCCATCTTTTCTTAGAAGGGCTATGCCGTTTATGGAAAAATTTTTGGTTTGCCTTGAGAGGCTAAGTTGCGTAACGCTGATATCCGCAACCGACCGTTTGTCACTACTGTCGACGTATATATGGCTAGCGCTCGCCTCTATATCATATCTGAATTTGTGACCCAAAAAACCTTTGTATAGCTTGGCTCCGTCAGTATCAAAACTTTTCATGACATGCTCATTGAAAACAGTATATTGAGGTATTCCGGCCCATACGTTCATCATATTCTTGTCCAGTTTACCGTTTGAGTCGTTCACTTTTGCCGCTGCGGCATATATTTCCGTTGACTTGTAGGCAGCCCCTATCTTTTTAGGTAGCCTTTTGGGTTTAGCTTGACAGCGGCTAATTGCGAGACGATAAAGAAAGAGAAAAAAATATTTTTTTCAAGCAATAACCCTAATAAATGTAGTTATTCTTATGATATCCATTGAGAGTTTAAATTTTTTGGCATTTCATAGGGTTGATATTTTTTGAAGCAACTCTTTTGTGCTAGAAGGTACTTCCGTAACGATATTTACTTTGCCGGCAATTCCAAGCCTGCTTAGAGGCGATGACTCTAGTAGCTGCTCGATATCACCCTCATAATCCGCAATCAAGAAGCGATCCCCCAAAACTCTAAATATTAGTGTTCCGACAAGGTTTTTTAGTAGATAGTCGGCAAACTCTGCCAAAGCTGAATTGCCACCCTCCCAGGTGTGTTCTTTGTTGTATTTTGTGAAATCGGTAAGCGATATTACGTGCAGTTTCGACGGTTTTTTATGCTTTGAGCGTCCGTTTAACGTTAGAGTTAGGTAGTCTTCATTGTATAGCTTTGTCAATCTATCCCTGAAAAAATAGCTTAGCCTTTCTTCGTCAAGCGGCGTTGAGCCGAGCTGGTTTATTTCCGTGTCTATGTCTATATTTCCGAGCGCTTTTGTGGCGGCGTTGACTACCGCAGGATGATACCACTTGCCGCTCAAATCGTTTAGTTCTTTGAGTGATTCGGATACATCTTTTCTAGGCTTATAAATCCTGTTTGTGGTCATGGCGTCAAATGAGTCTGCGACAGCCAAAATATGCCCCAAAAGCGGGATTTCTGCCCCTTGTTTGCCGTTTGGATAGCCGCTTCCATCGTATTTTTCGTGGTGCGTTATTACTATTTCCGCAAGCTCCCTGTATAAATGAATGGCGGATAGTAGCTCATATCCCGCCGAAACGTGTTCTTTGATTAGCTCGTATTCTAGCTTATTTAGAGCCCCCGGCTTTAAGAGTACGGAATCAGGCGTGACCACTTTGCCTATGTCGTGAAGTTTTGCCGCCTCTATAAGTTTCTTTATCTCTTTTGGCGGGAGTTCCATCTCTTGCGCTATAAGTGACGAATAGTATGCCACACGCTCTGTGTGTCCCGCCGTGTACGTATCTCTTTGCTCTATCATGTTGACAAGTGCGTCTATAAAGTTTTGATAGCTTTTTACTTTTTCTTCGTGCAGCCTGTCTATTTGCCCTTTTTGTGTGAATGAGTTAATGGCAAACCCTATATCTCCGGCAAGCTCCTCTATCATATTTTGCACTTCCACGTTAAATCCACCCTCTAGAGCCGTGCAAATAGTTAGTACGCCAAGCGGCTCTTGGCTAAAGCTACTGCTTTTGAGCGGAACTATATAAACCCCTTTAATACCGTATTCTTTTGCCTTTTTTTTGTAGTACTCCGGCACCCCTTCGTCAAAATGCGTGACGACCA